>NZ_CP081485.1:1311947-1951395 GCF_023617305.1 Methanobrevibacter sp. TLL-48-HuF1 | reverse complement strand
TTATTATATAAACTAAAAAAATTCAGAAATCATATATAATTATTTTTTCATTAATTAATAAAGTTTTCTAATTAAATAAAATTTAAATAAAAGCTTAAAAAAACAGATAATATTATTATAAATATATATAATCATAATACAAGTAAATTAAAGTTATATTAAAGATTTGTACGGTCCAAATGACATTAATTTTTCACTAGCTATTAATGAAGCGAATTCTCCAGCTTCTTTTGGTGAATCTAAAAGCAATCTCTTTAGAATATAAGCTGCCATATATGTATCTCCACAGCCAGTAGCATCCATTATATTATCAACTTCTACAGCCTCAATTTTAATTTCATCACTCTCAACAATAATTCTGGAACCATCACTGCCATTTGTAATTACAATTTCATCAATATCATACTTATTATAATTACCGTCATCAAATACAATTTTAGCTTCGCTTTCATCTAAAAATATACCTGTAACTCCATTTAAAATATCCTCTAAATCATTATACATTTCTAATTTAATTGAATAATTTTTATCATCAATTTTTTCATCTGGAAGACGTAAAAAACCCTGAACAGATAAATAAATTGGCACATTGAAAGTTTTTAGATAATCAACTGTTTCAACAGGAAAATCATTTCTATTTAGAGGATTTAAAATAAATGCATCAATTTCAAAAATATCATCTAAAACAAACTCCAGCTGATTTTTTAAAAGCGGAATATCTGCAAAATTACTGTACTGTTTTCTAATATCCGAATTATCCCCTTCAGGATATTCATTAATAAAATAATGAGTATCGTCTCCAACAATAGGAATTAAATTACCTAAATTTGGAAAGTCCTTAATTAAATCTAGATTATTAAAGTTTGCAACTGCAACATAATCCATATTAAACTCTTCAAAAACAAATGATTGAAAATAACTGGCTCCTCCAGCAGCAGATGTTTTTGAATTTGAAGTAATGATTTGGTCTTGTGTTAGCGGACCAATAACCACAATTGTCATAAAAAAAGTAAAAATAAGGAATTTAAATTCCTCTGTCTTGCATTCTGTCAGCTTCAGATAATGTAGACATTTCTAAACCTTTCATAGCTTCCCCAAGTCCTTTTGAAACTTCAGCTAATACTTCAGGTTTATCATAATTTGCAGTTGCTTCAACAATAGCTTTAGCAAATGCTTCCGGATTATTGGATTTGAAGATTCCAGAACCTACAAAAATACCGTCAGAACCTAACTGCATCATTAAAGAAGCATCTGCAGGAGTAGCAATACCTCCAGCTGCAAAGTTAACTACAGGTAATTTACCAAGTTGTGCAGTTTCTTTAACAAGATCAATTGGAGCTTCTATTTTTCTTGCATATTTCCATAATTCTTCTTCATCTAAACCTTGAATAGTTCTGATTTCTCCTAAAACCATCCTCATATGGCGAACTGCTTCAACAATATTTCCTGTACCTGGTTCACCTTTGGTACGAATCATTGCAGCACCTTCATCAATTCTCCTTAAAGCTTCCCCTAAGTTACGTGCACCACATACAAAAGGAATAGTGAATTCTTTTTTGTTTAAATGATATTCTTCATCAGCAGGCGTAAGTACTTCACTTTCATCAATCATATCTACACCTAATGTTTCTAAAATTTGTGCTTCTGCAATATGACCAATTCTAGCTTTAGCCATAACAGGAATTGAAACTGCATCTACAACTTCTTCAACAATAGTAGGATCAGCCATCCTAGCTACTCCTCCAGCAGCACGAATATCAGCAGGTACTTTTTCTAAAGCCATAACAGCTACTGCACCAGCATCTTCAGCAATTCCTGCTTGTTCTGCATTTACAACATCCATAATAACTCCGCCTTTTGTCATTTTAGCGAAGCCTTCTTTTAAAACATCTGTTCCTTTTTCCATGAAAAGATTCTCCATAACTAATTTATAAAAATATAACACTTTATATATTTTTCATAACTTATAATTGTTTACATAAATTCAACTGTCGTGTCTATTATATGATATTTAGAAGCAATAGTCTGAATCTCGTTTTTAACTTCATCACCATTATTAACATCATCAATGATTATTTTTAATGTTAAAATAGAATCAATACCGTCTAAAGACCATAAGTGCATATCTGAAATATTATCAACATGATTTAAACTTTCTATTTGGGATTTGACTTCACTAACATCAATATTTTTAGGTGATTTTTGAAGTAAAACACAGACAGACTCATGTAATGCTTTACCCATATTATATAATAACCATAAGCTAATTATTAATGAAAGTAACGGATCTAAAAATGATACATTCCAAAACATTAATATTACACTAATAATTAAAATAGCTACCCATCCGAATACATCTCCTAAAAGATGAAATAGAATAACTTTTTCATTAATGGTTTCTCCTTTATGAAGTTTAAAAACAGAAACACCTTTAAATATAATCCCGACAATAGCTACTAAAAGCATCCATCCTGCTTCCGGTGCTACAGGATTTAATAAACGTGAAACTGATTCATAAACTACAACAACTGAAACAATAATTACAAAAATTGAAGTTATGACTGCTCCTAAAATAGAAAACCTCTGATAACCATAAGTATAGCTTTCATTTGGATTTTTTTGAGATATATGCTCTAATACCCAAGCCAATCCAACAGATATAGTATCTGATAAATCATGTAAACAATCAGCAAGAATAGCTACACTATTTGTAATTAATCCTCCGAAGATAACTACCACATTAAAAATAATATTTAAAATGAAAACAAAAAGGAGATTACCTGTAGCTTTTTCATGATGTTCATGATTGTGTTCTATTTTCATACACTATTATAAGTTTGATTAAATTAAAAAAGGTTATGATAACACCACAAATATCTTTATATAATTAAATAGACAATATGTATAATAGTGATAAAAAATGGCTTTTGCAGGAATTACTTTATTTTCACATATTTTACCGGTAATATTCGGGTTCTTTGGAGTTTTATTATTAATATCCGGAACATTAGATGAAAATAAATACAAATTCAGTATTGGAATAGTATTATTTGTCTTAGCGGCTATATTACCATATATAATTTTAAGATTTTTGTTATTATAAAATAACATTTTACTCTTTTTACAATTTTGAGTCTGTAAAATTTTATAGGCTTATTTGATTTTGAATTTTTTACAAATGAACTTTCATTCTAATTTTTCTTTAATTTCAATATAAATGATTTAAAAATAGTAAATACTTTAATAAATGAGGACAAATAATGTTTACGATCAAACAAAACAAATCTGTCCTCAATAGTAATATAAACTTCATGATTTTTCTGATGAAAAAATTGATCAAGAAAAAAATCATTTTCAAAAAGACTGAATAAAACACCTGATTTTGAAAATACTAATCATAAAACTATTTTTAGATGAAAATAATACTTTAAAATATGATGATCCTATTTGTCCAGTTTGTAAAAGCCACAAAATAATCAAAAAAGGCACAATAAAAGAACAGCAATATCAATGCAAAAAATGTGGAAAAAAATTCTAAAATATACAATAATCCTTTAATTGGTAAAAATAAACAATTCTTACAAGAAATAATGGATAAAATTTCAGGAATAATGAAAATATGGTATCAATCACCTCGTAAAATAAGTAAATACTTTGAAATATTCCTTGGAATCATAATATCTCATCAAACAATCAAGAACTGATTCCGGCAAAAATCACGAAGAAAACATCAGCAATGAAAAATTTGAATATTCTGACTATTATCAATGGAATTCTAATATTTTTAGACTATCAAATGCAAAATTAGACCGAAAGACACATTAAAATCAATAAACCTATAAAATTTTACAGACTCCAAAAATTTAGAAATCCTTCTTCGAAGATTTCCCAGTATATTATATCATATTAGAAAGAGATAATATCATAGATACTAAAAACCAAGAGGTGAAAAAAATGCTGATATTAGCTACAAGTAAAATTCAAAGCAATTACCAAACCACAATACCAAAAGAAATAAGAAAAAATTATGACATTGACAATGAAACTGTTGTAGAATGGTTTATAAATAAAAATGGAAATCCTGAAATAAATTTTAGAAAGAAAAGAAACTTTAAAAATCTAGCTGGTGCTTTTAAAACTGATGAAAAAACCAATGCTGTAGAATTGAAAAGGGGTTTGTACGAATGAGAAAAATATTCCTAGATACATCTTTCATCTTAGCCTATATCAATTCAAATGATGACTTGCATGAAAACGCTTTAAAACTAGAAGAAGCTGAAAACATTCTCTCACAGAATGTATACATTAATAATAACGTGCTAAACGAAGTTTTAACATTAACAGGCAGAAAAATGAACATAGATGCTGCTGAAGAAATATATTACAGTCTGGTTGACAGCTTTGAAATATTAAATGAATACACGATTTTAAACTACACAGCTAAAACATTTGATATCTTCAAAAAAATTGTTGGAGACAACAGTAAAAAGACAAAACTAAGTTTCACCGATTCAAGCATTATCTTAACCATGAAAGAATCAAACATTACTGAATTGGTCAGCTTTAATCAACAATTCAAAAATTTCAATAAAATTAGTTTAATTGGTTTAGATTATCTATAATTATTAAAATTATTATATATTCTGATAGCATCAACAGGATACTAAAACACGCCCAATACTATCACTTAATTTTTATATCACTATTATGACCCCTCACTAACCTTATTTATGATACCTATTCTTTTTTTTTAAACTTCCCCTCTCCTCAAGTTCATTTCTAATATCCCTTACTTCTGATTTTAATGCTACGTTTTCTTTTTCCATTTGAATGAACTGTAGTGATTTAACAGACAGCTTTTCAACTATCTAAAAATCATTTAAAACAAAAAATAAATATTTAACAACACTATTTATATAAAATAATTGTTAAAATTAATTAAAAATAAAAATTAATGAAATGTAGATTGAATAATATAAAAATAATAAAAAATTAAGCTAAAAATTTTTTGACAAAAAATCAAAAATCAATTTTAGCAGACACCATAATTTTAAAAAAAAGATGGATAAGAATTATCAATAACCGTAAGTTACAACATAACCGCGGTCATCACAGACTCTGAAGTAACCGTCGTCATAATTAATTCTATGATATCCGTTTCCAAGGTCACTACGGGAAACTTCATGTTGTTTTGGATCCCATCCACTATCTAAAACATCAGATTCATGGGCAGTTAAATATTCTTCACCACCATAAATTCTTGTAGGTCTTTCATAACCATCATCTGCAGATTTAGATGATGAACCGCTACTTTTAGATCCGGATGATGAATCAGAATCTGAAGTTACATTATCTACAGACACATTAGTATTATTCGTATTATTAATTGTTGTGCTATTATATGTTTCCTGAGTATTTCCAAAGACAAGTATTGCTCCACAGATTACAACACTTAAACAGATAATAACCAGTACAATAATTAAAGTATCTTTATTAACCACAATATCTTCCTCCATTTATAATTTTTAATCAGTCAAGTAATTTCATTTCACCAGAGTGCAAAGCAGTTCCTACTAAAACCTTTTTTATACCAATATTTTCAAGTTCACTAACTGCTTTGTTATTTAAACCACCTGCTATAATCAGTTTATCTTTCAAATCTTCAAAATCATTCAATAATTCCTGATTATAACCTTTTTGTGTTCCAACACTTGTAATATCCAAAAGAATTATTTCATCAGGATCCAATTCTTTCAAAATTTCTTTAAATTCAGCTAATGAAATGTCTAAATTCCTGGAATATAATTCATTGTCTTTAACATCTACACTTACAACAATCCTTTCTTTAGGATACTTTTCAAAAATCTTTTTAATCTCATCAATGCTTTTTATAGTTTCTGTCGGAACAATTATCTTATATGCATAGTCTAAAAAGAAAGTAAATGATTCAAAATCTTTAACACCCGCATCCAGCATGACAGGTATAATTGTATTTACCATTTTAATATCATGAATATTATGGCCTTTACTTTCAATTAAATCCAAATCCGCAATATATAACTCATCTGCTCCATTAATTGATAATCCATTAGCTATATCAATAGGATTGGCTGATGAGGCGAAAACTGTTTGCAATGGAGTATATGTATCCCTTAATCCAGATTTTCCACTAACAGCAACATTATCTTTTAAATCTAAAACCGGAACTTTTTTAATCATGATTAAATATTTGATAATGTCTAACTATTAATATTTTTGAAAAAAAGTTGTTGATATATAAGGAGGTGAAATTAGGTAAGAACACCTAATTTCCAAATAAAAAAAATAATGATCAATTATAAGGGTTTAACAAAAAATATGTTATGAACCTTACACATAGATTTAACTTCGTAGTATATAAACTTTACTTTATTTTATAAAAATTAAAGTATAATTGATAACTAAATTATACAATAAAGCAGGCTAAATATTAAATAAAATTAGAATATCTAATTTTTAAATTAAACAGAAATATGAAATTTAATAAAAATTTGAATAAATGCAATTTCTGATAAAAGAAAAATCCAAGATATGCTAAATTAAGCTTGAAAAGAAAAATTAAAGATATTTTTTAATACATAACAATCAACAGTGCATCCTAAGTAAAATATTGGTAAAAAATAGCTTGAAGTAATGTATAAAAGAGGAGAACTGAAAGACAATACATTATGTATCTTAAATAGGATGACTTAATGAATAATATAAAACATTACTCCAAACTGTATATTATACATCAACTTCCATAGTATAAATACTTTTTTATAAAAAAGTATTACTTCATTAATATAAAAAATAAAAAAAGTATTAATAAAAATTAAAAAATAAAATTACTGCCTATAATTCTCATCAATATATGAATCAAATTTTAAATAAGCTTCATCAATAGCACCGGCTATCTGATCTTGAGTAATCTCTGAAAGTTTATCAAAAGTAACTCCCACATCAACATCAACATCTAACTGATTATCCTCATAGCTAATGACAATATCCAAATCCAAATCATCTAATTCCTTAGTAGAAATAGCCTTTGAAACTTCAACTTCTAAAATTTCACCAAAATCATCAGAAATAGTAGCTAAATCAGCAGATGATAATTTTTTAAGTTTAGACATAATAATCTATAAAAAAAAGAATTTTATAGGAGAATTATTCTCCTTGTAAACCTTGCATAGCAGCTTGAATGTTGGTTTGCATTTCTTCAAGTTTTTTCATGACTCTTTCTTCCTGACGAGCCATAGTTTGTTTTCTTAACTTAAGAGTTTCTAATTTTTCATTCATATCTTCAACTGCTTGTGCATAATCAACTTTAATAAGTAAGTTTCCAGCTTGTTTGAAAACTTCAGCATTTTCATCAGTTTTGTTAAGTTCTTCAAGAGCAGTTTCACTTTCCTGAATTTGAACTTCAACATTTTGAATTTGCATAGTTACAGCTTGAGCTTGTTGTTGTAATTGTTGAAATTGATTTAATTGATGTTGTATATTTTCTGGAATTTCCATTTTACCACCTATTACGTTTTAATAACTAAAAGTTGTTTTTTATAATATTTAAAAATATTGTATTAAATAGTTAAATTATTAATCTCTAAAGACAATTTAATCCATTTAATAGCAGAATTAACAGAAGCTCTAAAAGAAGTAGAATCTTCTGCATTTATTCTAATTAGAATCATGGATTCATCTAAAGTCAGATTCATAGATGATCTGTAATCAGGAGCAGTTTCAAATTCTAAAACAATAGCATCATAAATTATTTTAGCCTGCTTTTGATTTTCAAATTCAATAGCTATATCACTTTTAACCGATTCAAGAGGACTGTCAAAGTTCATAATTCCCCATCTAAAATCTTTTTAACATTAATTTGCAAATCAGTTTTATCTCCAAATTTATTTACAAAATTAATTTTAGCTATTAAATCTTCTTCCTTAGAAATAAGAATATAATTTTCACCAGCTTTATCTACTAATTCAAAACCTAAAATTTCACTTAAAACATTAAGTTCTTCAACTTTAGAAACTATTTTCAAATTTTTAGGCAGAATATGGCATCTTTCATTAGAAGTATTAACACCAATCAATATTATAAGCAAAACTTCCCCTTTATTTGAATAAAAAGTTACTCTACTAGGATTACCCTTAATCTCATTAACAATAGCCAAATTATGCTCCTCTAATTCAAGAGCTTTTAAAAGTAACTCACGCATATTACTTTTTCCCCTATTTACACTAGTAGAACCAGTTGCATGAGCAAGATTTTTACAAAACTTTCTTGTTTTTTGAGAAGGTTTTCTAGAAGTTGAAATTAACATTTTAAATCATAAAAAATAGTTTTAAAAAATATTAGATAAAAGCAAAATGATTATCTTGCTTTTATAATTCTTGTTACTTCTGGAACATTTTTAAATAAAATCCTATATCTGCATTTAGGACATTTATTTTCCATGTAGCTTTTGTGATCTACTTCAGTTCCACAATGTGGACATCTATACAAGGATTATTCCTCCACATTAACATTTCTTATGTTACGTGCTGCAGATTTTGCCATAGGAGTTTCTGGTACATATGCTCCTCCAGTAAATACTGCACCACATTTTCTACATTTCCAAATTCCAGCAGCTTGTCTTTTTACATAAGGTCTATCACATCTAGGACAAACATGATTTTTTTTCATGTTTTCTTCGATCATTTTTACAGATCTTTTTGCTTTTCTTCCGTATCTTGCACCGAACCTACCTGTAATACCCACTTTTTTTGTTCTTGCCATTTAAATTCTCTCCACATCAAAATAAATATGTAATAATGTAAATATTCAAAATTATTTACACAGATTATAAAATAATCTTAAAATTATCTAATATAATAATATTATAGATACTAATATTTAAAGTTAATGGTATTTTAACTTAAAAAAGGATTATAACACAAAAATGAGAAAAAATTCAATCATTTTTGCGAATTAAATTACTGCCAACTAATCAAGAGTTGGATAATTAGGACTTTCGTTAGTAATTAATAAATCATGAGGATGGGATTCTTTAATACCACTGCTTGTGATTCTAACGAATTTTGCTTTTTCCTGCATAGCTGCAATATCTTTAGCGCCGCAATATCCCATGGAAGATTTTAAACCTCCAACAAGTTGGAATAAAATCTCATTAACAGTTCCTCTGTAAGGCACAGCTCCTTCAATTCCTTCAGGAACATATTTGGTATGATTCATTTTACTTTTAGATCCTTGGAAGTATCTGTCTGCTCCACCATCATACTCACTGGTCATTGCTCCCATGGAACCCATTCCACGGTATTTTTTGTATTGTTTACCATTCATAACAACAACTTCACCAGGAGCTTCATAGGATGCTGCAAGTAAATTACCAAGCATTACTGCATCTGCACCTGCACCAATAGCTTTTGCAATATCTCCAGAGTATCTGATTCCACCGTCAGCTATTACCGGAATATCATATTCACGAGCTACATCAGCAACTTCTGAAATAGCTGTAAGCTGTGGTACACCAACACCAGCTACAATACGAGTAGTACACATTGAACCTGGTCCAATACCTACTTTAAGACCGTCTACACCCATAGATGCTAAGTCTTCAGCAGCTTCTGCAGTAGCTATATTACCTACACATAAATCAGCATCAATATTATCTTTAATAGTTTCAGTAAACTTAACTACATTCATATTATGAGCATGAGCACAGTCAATAGAAATAATATCTGCACCAGCCTGATCTAAAGCCATAGCCCTATCTAAATCAAAAGGACCAGATGCAGCTGCCACTAAATAGTTGCCGTCTTTATCACGAGCAGCATTAGGATATTGAGCCTGATTTAAAATATCCTTAATAGTAATGATTCCAACCAGTTTACCGTCACGAAGAACAGGAAGTCTTTCAACTTTATTTTCATAAGCAATGTTTAAAGCTTCTTCTGCAGTAATTGGTTCTTCAACAGTTACAACATCAGATGTCATGATGTCCTTTACAGTTTTATCAACACCTTTTTTCAATACAGGTCTGATATCTCTTTTAGAGATTATACCAATAATTTCATCATTATCTACAACTGGAAGACCGCTGATTAATTCATCATTCATTTTTGCCTGAACATCGGCAATTGTAGAATCCGGAGTAATAGTTATAACATCACGTATTGTTAAATCTTCAGCTGACTTGACTTTTTTAACTTCTTCCACTTGTTTTTCCTGAGTAATATTTCTGTGAATTACTCCAATACCACCTTCCTGTGCCATAGCTATTGCCAAATCTGCTTCAGTAACAGTGTCCATAGCAGCACTTAAAATTGGTATATTTAACTTAATACCTTTTCCTAATTTAATTCTAGTATCAATATCCTTTGGTTCCACATAACTTGCATTAGGAGTTAATAAAAAATCATCAAAAGTATAAGCTACCTTTGCTTCTTGAACTTTTTTTGAAAACATTTAAAAATCACCTTATTTAAAATGAATCACATAATTCTTTAAGCTCAGCTACAGCACTATGATGTATTTTACCAGTGTTACGATCACCACCTACACAAGCAGCTCCCCTAATACCTACAACATCACAACCAATGTCATTTAAAGGTTTTAACTGTTCTTTTTTAACAGAACCTGCAAGAGCTGTTTTCAAACCATAACTATGAGCTTCATTAACAAATTTTTCTAAATCTTCAATACTTAAATAATCAAATAATGTATGACCGTCTTTAACAGCAGTATCAAGCATAGCTAAATCACATCCAGCATCTTTAGCTACTTTTGGAATTTCCATAGGGTCAACTGCACCAACACGGTGTGCATCTGCATAACCTGCAGCTACAACAATAGTGTCATTATCAACATCTTTAATTGTTTTAGCTACATTTTCCATAACTTCAACTGCTTCATCATAATCTTTTGTTCCATATAATCCTACTTTAATATAATCTGCTCCAGAAACATGAGCTCCCATCGCCGCAAGAGAAACAGTACCTGGCTTATACGGTACATCACCTAAAGTTGCACTAACTAATTTGTCTTCAGGAGTTATCTCCCTAATATCCCTAATAACCCAAGGGAAATTAGCACCTAAAGATCCTTCTTTAGGATTTTTCACATCGACAATATCTGCTCCGCCTTTAATAGATTCGAGAGCTTCTTCATGATTTATAGGACTTATTAATAGAAGCATGTATTTCCTCCGTTTTTACATTTTAAATATAATAATTAAATATAGTATAACCTTACTTATAAATATTTATTATTTTTACTGGCAAAAAATTAAAAAATGATAATAAATTATTTAAACACTAATTTAAAAAATACTTTAATATGAAAACATTAGACATAGTTGTTCCATGTTATAATGAAGAAGAAATGCTTCAAATATTCTACAAAGAAGTTTCAGATAATCTGAAAAACATAAAATGGAATGTTATTTTTGTAAATGACGGATCAAATGACAACACTTTAGAAGTTATCAAAGAACTTGAAAACAGCTATGATAATGTTAAATACATCTCATTTTCAAGAAACTTCGGTAAGGAATCTGCAATATATGCAGGATTAGACTATTCCACTGAAGATTATGTTGTACTAATGGATGCTGATCTGCAAGACCCCCCATCTTTAATTCCTAAAATGATGGAATATATCAAAGAATATGATATTGTAGGAACACGCAGAGTCACAAGAAAAGGAGAACCTTTTATAAGATCATTTTTTGCAAGATTATTCTATAAAATAGCTAATAAAATAACTAAAATAGAACTTGTTGACGGTGCAAGAGACTTTAGATTAATGAAAAGAGAAGTTGTAAATGCAATCCTTGATTTGAAAGAGTATAACCGTTTTTCAAAAGGAATTTTCCAATGGGTCGGATTTGAAACAAAATGGCTGGAATATGAAAATATTGAAAGACAAAAAGGAGAAAGTAGCTGGTCATTTTGGGAACTGTTCAAATACTCCATTGAAGGAATTGTTTCTTTTACAACAGCTCCTCTTCATATAGCTACCATTACAGGGATTTTCTTTTCAATTATTGCATTTTTAGCTATTATAGTTATTGTTATAAAAACTCTTTTATTTGGAGAGCATGTAGAAGGTTGGCCTTCAACTGTTTCAATTATTCTGTTTTTAAGCGGAATTCAGCTATTTGCTGCAGGAATAATTGGAGAATATTTAGCTAAAATTTATCTGGAAAGTAAAAAAAGACCGATTTATATTATAAAAGAAAAAGATTAATATGGAGAATCTTTTTCTATAACAGATTTACTTATTTTTTCATGAGCTTTTGGATGAAGCTGTGAAGATTTTCTCATTTTTTCAATTATGTCATTTGTAGGAATAGATACGGGACAATTAACAGTACATAACCCGCATAAAGTACATTTATACAATCCTGATTCAAAACATTTTTCATCATCTTCAATGAATTTACTCATAGCTACTCCACGACCGCCTAAATAATTGTTGAATCCGAATTCGTTTCCAACAGCATTATATACCGGACAGTTAACTATACAGTTTCCACAGCCAATACACCAGAGGCATTCTTCTCTAGCTTCACTTCTTCCATTGTCAAGCAATATAACAACTACCTTTTCAGCACCATACATATTTTTAAGAAGTTTTTTCTCAATATCTGCTGTTTTTGACGGTCCTGAAATTACATTAATATATGAAGTTACATAATTTCCAGTTGCATAAACTGTTTCAAGTTTTGCAACAGACATTGCATCTTCCAGAGCAGGTACAAATTTATCAATTCCTGCTACAATAATATGCAAATCTTTTAGAGAAACTAATGAAATATTGCCCTCATTATGAACTAAAACAATAGATCCCTCTTCAGCCGCTACAACATTAGCTCCACTTATACCTACAGTTGAATTTTCAAGACGTTTTAATACATCTGCCCTTACAACTTCCATAATTTCACGGGGAACCCTTCCCACATTAGTTTTCATGGATTCATTAACAATACTGGCTATTTCATCTACATTTAAATGAGATGCCGGACCTGTTGGATGCACTGGTTTGTTATCTTCTTTTTTAAGTTGTAAAATCCTATCTCCCAAGTCAGTTTCAACAACATCATAACCTTTAGCAGCCAAATTACTTTTAAGTTCAATTTCACCTAAAGTATTGGATTTGGCTTTAGCGATTACATTAGAACCGTTATCATCTAACAAATCATAAATAATATCCAACGCATCGTCCTTGGTTTTGGCATATTCAACATCAATACCATTTCGCTTAAATGATTCAACAGCCACTTCCATCAGTTCCTCTTTATGAGCAATTGACTCTTTTTCAATTTCCTTAACTCTTTTTTCCAATCGTTTAATGGAAGAGGAATTTTTAATTTTGGAAGATCTGTCTTTAACTGTTTTAAATGACTTCCTCATTGTTTTAAGTTCACTTTCCTTCATTATTCTCCCCCATATTTAATTAAAAATTCTGTTAAATCCAAAACCTCTAAACCATAATCTTTTAAATTAAGTTTACAAAAAGGACATGGTGTAATCAGTATATCACAATTAGTATCCTTAGCCTGACTGATTCTGGCTTCTGCAAGTTCTGATGCAATTTGAGGATAAGCTGACTTTACTCCACCTCCAGCTCCACAGCATAAACTATTTTCTTTAATATTTTCCATTTCAATTAAATTAGCTACTGATTCAATAGCTTCCCTCGGTTCATCAAATACTTTACAATGCCTTCCCAAATGACATGAATCATGATATGTAACATCCAGATCTTTTTTATTGAACTTTAACCTGCCTTCATCAATTAAAATAGCCAGCAGTTCCGAAATATGAATAACATCCAGCCCTTCATAATCCTGAAGTAAAGTCTTATAACATCCCGCACATGAAGTCAGTATTGTTTCATCACCAAAAACTTCAGTATTTTTAGCTATTTGCTTTTTAGCCTCATCTTCAAAACCTGTTCGAAGTAAAACTGAACCGCAACATTTCTCATCATCCAATATATGATAATCCACATTAGCCAATCCCAATAGCTTTTCTGTAGCCTCAGCAATACCTGTTTCTTTTTCTCTTGCAGTACATCCTCTAAAATATAACATTGTAATTATTACTTATGATGTTATTACTAAATATATATGATGGATTTTAAAAGCTAATCTGAAAGTATTATTTTAGAAAAATAAGAATTAAATAAAGTTAAAATAAAAAAAATAAGCTGATTAATCTTCATCATCAGATAATGAAATTTCATTATCCAATGCGATTTCTTTAACCATTTTGTTGATGTCATTTTCCAATTTATCCAACTTGTAATATAATTTGAATATAATATAAGCCATTACAGCAAATACTACAATAAAAATAAAATCAAGTCCCCTTGTTATTCCAAATAAATTAGCAAAGACCATACTGACATCCGGAGCCAGTGCAAAGAGCACTAAGAAAACCCATAATATAATCCACAGCACTAATGTACTAATTGTATTTTTTCCATTTCTAACACGTACAACAAACCATAAAATAGCCAATACTGCAATTATAGGAAATACTAAAGAATAAAAAAACATTAAAATCACCTTTTTAATCGAATAATTTATGTCTAATCATTGTAAACAATATTTTAATTCCGACTTTGTAATTGGTTCCTTTTGCCTGTGTTTCAGGAGTGTAAATAGTCTCAATTGTCACTTCTTCAAAAGGAATATTATTATCATTGATTTCTCGTATAAATTCTGAAGAAATTAAATAACCCTGAGCATTAATAGATATTTTATTTAATGCACTTTTAGTTAATGCCCTAAATCCTGTCTGAGAGTCAGAAACCTCAACACCATAAAAAATATGTGTCAATATATTCATTACAGAATTTCCAAAATTTTTAGATGTAGGCATATCTTTTAAAGAACGTACACCAATAACCGCTTCAGCCCTACCTGTAACTAACGGTTCAAGGACACTTTCCAAATCATCTACAGAGTGTTGCCCGTCAGCATCAATATTTACAATATATTTCGGATTATGTTTTAAAACAGCTTCAAAACCTGTCTGCATAGCTAATCCGACACCACGATTAATAACATGAGAATAAATAAAAATATTTTCAGGATATTTCCTTTGAACATCCTTTAGAATATCTAAAGTACCGTCAGTTGATCCGTCATTAACCAGAATTATCTTAAACCCCATATCAGCTATAGCTTCAATTACCGGTCTGACTCTTGTTTCTTCATTATAAGCTGGAATAATAACATAAGTCTGTTTTCTGTCTTCCATCGATACTTTAAATTCATTTTCAACAGTCATATAAATACACTTTTTATAATGGTCCTACATTAGGCTTTCCTTCACGGACTCCAGTTCCGGCTTCTTTTCTCATAGCTTTTGGATGATACATCATTTTAATAAGATTTTGTGCATGTTCACGTGCTCTGTTTTCAGCCAATACCTTAAGGTCTTCAGGATTATCCTCTTCATCTTCATGGACAAATACTTCCAAAATATGTTTATTAGTCATCAATTGTGCATTAATAAGACCTGTAGATGCTTCATGAGCACATACTTTATCTTTTTCCATAGGTCCCGGCATTCCAAGTGCCATTACAATATCACAATTTTCCTCTTCAATTAGAATTTTAGCTGTAACAGGCAAATCTTTAACTCCAGGAACTGTCTGGCGAATAATAGTTAAATCTGTAGCATTATTCTTTAATTCATCAATAGCTGCAGCTCCCATATCAAAACGAGCAAAAGTTGTATCACAAATTCCAATCCTCATAAGTTCACCTTAAGCTAAAATCTGTTATTTTTAATATATAACTTTTTATTAATTTTTTATCAGTTCTGAAATTTTATCTACTGCTTCATTAATTGTCAAAGGATAATCATTATTTTCAATACTTACTTTATTTTTAATATTCAGTACTTTAAAAAGTTCAGATATTATTGGAAGCTTCAGATTAGCTTTTTTAATTAAATCTTCATTGGAAAATATTTCATTAGGAGTTCCGTCACCTATAATTTCACCGTCAGCCATAACAAATATTTTATTTACATACTGGGAAATCAAATCAACATCATGTGTTGAAATTACAATTGTAATTCCTTCTTTGTTAAGCTCAGATAATAAATTCATGATTTTTAATGCTCCCTGAGGATCCAAACCTGCAGTAGGTTCATCTAAAATCATTATTTCAGGTTTCATAGCCAATATTCCTGCAATGGCTATTCTTTTTTTCTGCCCGCCGCTTAAATGATGTGGTGCTTTTTTCTCAAATCCTTCCATTCCTACTCTTTTTAAAGCTTCTTCTACTCTATGCTGAACTTCATCCATAGGTAATTTTAAATTCAGCGGTCCAAATGCCACGTCTTCCTCTACACTTGGAGCAAATATTTGATTATCCGGATTTTGAAAAACTATTCCTACTTTTTGTCTGCATTTAAGTAATGCTTTTTTGTTATACTTTAATTTTTCACCATCAATTAAAATTTCACCATCATCAGGTTCGTAAATTCCATTGAAATGCAGGAATAATGTTGATTTGCCTGCTCCGTTTTTACCAAGTATTGCTACCATTTCACCATCATCTATTTTTAAACTCACATTTTTTAGAGCTTGTGAATCATTATCATAAGAATAACTAATATTCCTTGCTTCTAACACTAATAATCACCTTCTATTTTGAGGTTTGTAAATTGGAATTTCACCATCATATCCTCTGGAATCCAGAGAATGTTGTAATGATTCTGCTTTATCCATAGATCTTAAAAATATATTGCTTCCCAGCATTGCTACAGATTTAAATGAAGTTTTATATCCATTATAACCTAATCTTGTTTCCTGTGCTTTTTTCATTACATCAAGTTCATTTAAAAATATGAAAATTGTATTATACATAAGCAATGCAATTTCTATTACTATTTTAGGTACTTTTATAACTTCCAAGGAATGTAAAACCTCGGCTATTGGAGTAGTTAAACCTAAAAATCCTAAACATGAAAAACATGCGAAAATTCTAAAAAAGGTATAAATTGCCAGATTAACGGCATCTTTTCTTATTGCAATTCCATAAAAATGGCTGTCCCAAACAATATTTCCCGTTCCAAAGAAAAACAATAAGAATACACAGGTTATTATTGTAAATACTGCTGGAATAGAAATGAACTTCAAATATGATTTAAATGAGATTCTGGCTACTCCCACTATTAAAATTAACATTAAAGTAAATATAATAACATCAAAGTATAGATTATCTAAAAATAATGTAATTATCATTAATCCAATAGCAATAGCTATTTTATAATAGGAATTCATTAAAGTTAATCTATTATGATGAGCAATGTAGTCCATGTCAAATTTCATAAAAATCACTAAAAAAAATAAAAAATGAGGAAATTAATCCTCTTTTTTAGACTGACCTTTCCAATAACCAAATGCATATCCGATTATCAATGCCCCGATAGCTGCCTGAAGTGCAAAAAGCAAACTTTCAATTTCACCACTTGGAGGTTCCCAGATAGAAGAAAACCATGGTTCATAACCGGTTTCTTCAATAGCTTCTCCAGCCTGACCGTCAGCTCCACCAAAGTAGCCTTCGTCTTCACCATATCCATTATACATTACTAATGGTGCAATAAACAAAATAATTACAACTGCTAATAAAATAATTAATGTTGATTTTTTCATAATAATCACCTAATTTTCCTTAGCACTTAATACATCAAGTTTTTTCAACAATTTTGGTTTATATACTTTCAATCTATCCCAAATAATCACAGTCAAAATACCTTCACCAATTGCCAACGGTATTTGAGTAACAGCAAATATTATTAAAAATTTGTATAATGCTGCTCCAAAAGTAGGAAGTGGGAAAGCAAGAGCTAACTGGAATGATGTAGCTACATAAGTCAATAAATCTCCTAAAAATGCTGCAAAGAAAACTGCAATAGTTGATGAAACATCAGATTTTATTAAAGATTTATAAACAATCCATGCTACAAATGGGCCTACAATACCCATTGAAAATATATTTGCTCCTAAAGTTGTAATTCCACCATGTGCAAGTAATAATGCTTGAAAAATTAAAACTATTGAAGCTAACACTGCAGTAACTGCAGGTCCAAATAATACTGCACCAAATCCATTACCGGTCGGATGTGAACAACTTCCAGTAACAGAAGGTAATTTCAATGAAGATAAAATAAACATAAACGCTCCGCTTACAGCAATTAAAGCTTTAGATTCGGGAGTAGTTTCTGTAATCTTCTTTATCTGATATACACCATAGAGTACTATTGGTATTGATATAATAAACCAAACAGCACACCATTCTGCAGGTAAAAAACCTTCCATAATATGCATACTTATATTCCTCCAAAATAAGCCAAAAACATACTCATACTCTCTATCCAATTCAATAAAAAATCAAATTGGTATTACTCTATTTTAATATTATAATATATAAACTTTGCCTGAATAGATGAACTAAATATAAAAATTTAATAAAAAAAATAAAAAAAATATAACAAACTTAAAAATAAAATTTAAACTACACAAAAATTGTATAAAAAGTATTAATAAAGTTATGTACTGCAAAAAACAATTCCTAATTTATATAACCATTAAAAGACAATAAATATAAAGTAACTATAAATCAATAAAGGCGATTCCAAATGAATATTAAAAATAACTTAATATTAGCACTTGATGTAACCAATAAAGACAAAGCACTTGAAATATGTAAACAGGTAAAACCTTATATCAACACAATAAAAATAGGATATCCGTTAACATTAGCTGAAGGATTAAAAATCATTAAAATTATAAAAGATGAATTTAATGCAAATATTATCTGCGATTATAAAGTTGCTGATATTGATGCTACCAATTCCAAAATCTGCGATTTAACATTTGATGCTGGAGCAGATGCAATAATCTGCCATGGTTTTGTAGGATCCGACAGTGTTCGGGCCTGTCTGGACAGTGCAAATGACCATGGAAAAGAAATATTTTTACTTACTGAAATGTCACATCCCGGAGCTAAAATGTTTTTACAAAAAGATGCTGAAGCCATAGCTAAAATGGGAGTCGACATGGGAATTACCAATTATGTTGCACCGGCTACCCGATTAGACAGATTAAGTAAAATAAGAGACATTGCAGGTGATGATGCCTGTATTATTTCTCCAGGTGTTGGAAAACAGGGAGGAGATGCTAAAAAAACTCTTGAATTTGCAAGTGCAATTATCGTTGGAAGAAGCATTTATGAATCTGATAATCCTGCACTAGCTTGTGAAAAAATAATAACGGATTAAAAATCCTTTTTAAATTCTACTTTTTTTAAATAAACCATTTTCAGATATTGAACCTGCAATCAAGTATGCAAACTCAAATAATATAAACAGTACAAAGAACCATATATTAAATATGCCGCAAAGAGCCAGTAAAAATATTGCTACTTTCATTGCAAATCTATACTCAAAAAAACAATTTAAAAATTTATTTTCAGTTAATTTACTTATTAATTCATGGCCTACTTCATCTAAAAGTGCTGAAAATATACATATTAATAAAATAACTAAATTTAGCTCAGGAATACCCATAATCAGTGAAATCAGCACAAAGAGTATTAAAGTTATAATATGATGAATCCCGTCTACTTTCAAGGCAAGTAAATTACCAATTAAAATTCCAATAAATATACATGCTGCAGATGCACTTGATACTGTTGCAAATGCAGAAGTTATTGCACATAATATGCCCAGTGCAATAGCTAATGACTTATCCTCACCTATATCACAGGCATCATCTGACAGTTTCATGAAAAATCCGCTTAAGAAAAATAAAACAGCTAAAATAACATAACTCACTTAAAATCACCAAAAAAGAAAATTAAATTTTATCTAATGCTGCTGCATAGATTAATGGAAATATAATTGTAACATCCCCAACAACAGTAGCTAAATTAGATCCGCATTTTGCTTTTGACCAGGATTTAGCTTCTTCTAGTGGAGCTCCACCTAAACTACCTGCTTCCGGTCTATCCATTGTTATTTGAATTGCACAATCAAGACCACCATTTAAAATGTTTGAAGCTAAAGTATAGTGTTTTGTAAGGCCCCCTCCAAGTAAGATTCCACCTACTTTTTTGCTGCCAAATACAATATCTGATAAATAAGGCATGTCTCCTGCAGCACTTATTGTAAAATCATGGTCCTGTGAAAAAATCCATAGCTGCAGACCAATCATACAATCAATAATACCCGGAGCAAAAATCGGAACATTGTTTCTAGCTGCAGTAGCTATAAAAGAATTTTCATCATCAATTAACATTCCAATTTCATAAATCAATTCCTGAATAGATATTACCGGTTTTTTAGCAGATATTATTTCAAATAATTTAATTATTTCTTTTTCAAAGACTTCAAAATCATTAGATCCTACATTAATATCAGCTATCCTACCAATTCCTTCAGCATTAAGTTCCTCATCATCTTTTCCTTCATCTCTGTAATGAGCACCACCAAATGCTTCAAGTAAATCATGAGTAAGATTAGCTCCACTTGATACAATCAAATCTACATGACCTTCCCTTATCATTTGAGAAACAATATTTCTCATTCCACCTGGAATTAATGGACCTCCAAGGCTCATAAACACATTTGTATCTTCATCTTTAATCATATTAGCTAGAATATCAGTAGCTCTTGCAACTCTGCCAGCACCTAAAACATCAGATGCTTCAAATTGAGCTATTAAATCACTTACTTTCATATCTTTGGAAATATCTATTTGATTTACTTTCATTAAATCACTTGTAAAAAAATAATTATTGGGTAATAATAGGGAATTGACTTAAATTAGTTATAGAATTAATTAAATCTGTTCTTGTAACAATTCCAAGTAAATTATTATCTTTATCAGCAATAAGCACCCTACTAATTGCTTTTTTAAGCATTATTTCAATAGCATTAGCTATTCTCATGTCTTCATTAACAATTACAATATTTGTAGTCATCAAATCTCCAACAAGCAAATCCTCTTTATCATCAGCTATTGCTCGAACAAAGTCAGTTACAGTAAATACTCCTATTGCTTTACCATCTTTCATTACAGGAGCTCCTTTAATATCATTAAAAGCAAAAACTTTTGCAGCTTCTTTTAAAGTAGAATTGACTTTTAAAGATACAACATTGCGACTAGCTATATCACCTACAGTATTTTTAGGAATGCTTCTGATTGTAGTGGTATCTACAAGTAAAATATTGTCCATATCATCCCTGCCTACAATTTTGCCCATTACTCCTAAATTATTAACTGGTGTAGGACCTATTCTGATAGTATCTCCTAAATTTAAATCCTTAATGTTTCCTAAAACTTTAATAGCTGCCTCACATTCACCAGGCTGTGGAATACTGGTAAATTCAATTTTAGCAACGGAA
The DNA here is from genome assembly GCF_023617305.1 of Methanobrevibacter sp. TLL-48-HuF1. Taxonomy (NCBI): domain Archaea; kingdom Methanobacteriati; phylum Methanobacteriota; class Methanobacteria; order Methanobacteriales; family Methanobacteriaceae; genus Methanobrevibacter; species Methanobrevibacter sp. TLL-48-HuF1. The sequence continues at coordinate 1,929,937 of NZ_CP081485.1, read as the reverse complement.
ATATCTTTTAATTTTTCTCCACCTTTATAAATAGGTACATTAAAATCCTTATCAGTAACTGAAATGTTTAAAGAATGATATGCTTCAACAGTAGGTTTATAACCACCACGAGGTCCTGGTACTCCTTTAACTAAACCTAAACTTCTAAGAGACTGCATCTGATTACGAATTGTTCCCGGATTTCTACTCATAATTTCAGCAATGTCTTCCCCCTTAATAGATTTACCATTAGCAGATTGGTACAAATTAATCAATGTTTGTAAAATTTCTTTTTGTACTGAGGTTAACATGAAAACACCTAAATATTATTATAAAAATTAATATTATATCTGTAAAATAATGTTTATAAATATAATGATTTATCATAACAAATCCAAAATTAAAAACCATTCAAAAAATATAATTTAAAAATGAAATAATTTTAAAATAACAGTTAAATAAAAAAATAAAAGGTGAAAAACAAAAATTAAAAAGTCATAATTTTGAACAATGAGATTTTAATTTTAAAGAATGTCTGTGAGAATGAATATGTTTAACACCTTCAGATGTATGAATTTCACCAAGTATTTCTACATTTTCATGAGAATGTGCATGTTTACCGTCATCATGATAATGGTAGTGACTATGAATCCTATTTTTATCAAAGTTTCTGTCATATAATAATGCTGCATTTAAAACAACTAAACATGACCCTGCATTATGAACAATAGCCCCAGTTACCGGATTTAACAGTCCCAATACAGAACAGATAATAGCAATAGCATTAATCATCATTGATAAAACTATATTAAACTTAATTGTAAATAATGTAGAATTAGATAACCTTTTAAGATAGGGTATTTTTTCTATATCATCACCTAAAAGTGCAATATCTGCTGCATCAATAGCTATATCACTACCAATTGAACCCATAGCTACACTTACATTAGCTATCTTAAGTGCAGGAGCATCATTAACACCATCACCAACCATACAAACTTTATTTCCTGATTTTTTAAATTTTTCAACCCACTGAAGCTTTTCATTAGGCAGTAAATTTCCATGAACTTCTGAAATTCCTACCTGTTTTGCAAAGTAATTAGCTGTTTTAACATTATCCCCAGTTAAAAGAACTGTTTTAACACCTAACTCATGTAAATTTTCAACCACAGACTGTGAGTCTTCACGAATACTATCTGATAATGCAATTATTCCAATAACCTGATTATTTAATCCTACAATGATAATTGCTTTACCTTCACTGTTTAAATTATCCAAGTAGGTGTTAGTTTTATCTGAAATTTCAAAGTTTTCTTTAATGTAATTTAAATTACCTGCATAAATTTTTCCTTTTGAATTTATTCCAAAAACTCCTCTGCCTGGATACATTTTAAAATTACTTACTTTTTCAACTGCAATATGTTCATCATTGGCTTTATCTGCAATAGCTTTAGCTAATGGATGTTCACTTAAATTTTCCACAGCCGAAGCAATAGCTAAAACTTCATTTTCAGTAAAATCACCTGTTGGAATTATATCAGATACTTTTAAATCACCATAAGTTAATGTTCCTGTTTTGTCAAAAGTTATAGTACTTAATTCTCCTAAATTTTCCAGAGCTTCACCTGATTTAATCAGTATTCCATGTTTTGTAGCCTGGCCAATAGCTGCCATAACTGCAGTTGGTGTAGCTAATATTAAAGCACATGGACAAAATACGACTAAAACTGTAACTCCTCTTTCAATATTTCCTGTAGCAACCCATGCTGCTGCGGCTATTATTAAAGCAACCGGAACCAGCCATGTTGCCCATTTATCAGCTATTCTTTGAGTTGGTGCCTGCTTTTCATCAGCCTGTTTTACTAAATCAATTAATTTTTGAAGTGATGAATTTTCACCTAAACTTGTTGTTTTAATATCAAGTACACCATACATATTTAAAGTACCGCAGAAGACTTCATCACCATCTGATTTATCAACAGGCAGAGATTCACCAGTTATTACAGATTGGTCAATAGAACTGTCTCCATCAATTACTACTCCATCAACCGGAATTTTTTCACCAGGAAGTACTCTTAAAACATCATCAATTTTAATTTCATCAACTGAAATTATTTTTTCCTGTTTTTTTCCGTTTTTCTCATAAATTAATCTGCCTGTTTGAGGAGTAAGTTCTATTAAGTTTTTTAAACCTTTTTTAGCTCTCTCAACTGTCCAGTCTTCAAGAAGTGCTCCCAGTGCCATTATCCATGCTACTTCTGCAGCTGCAAATATTTCTCCAATAGCCAGTGAAGCTATCATAGCTATTGTAATTAATAATGCTGATGAAACCCATTTTTCAAATATTAACCTATCTAAACCCAGATAAAATAAAGGGATTCCGCTAATTATTACAGCTCCCCATGCCGGATCTATAGGACTTTCAATTCCAGATACCATACAAATAATAGCACATAAAAGAAAAACACCTGAAACTATTGTCATTTTAAGTCCTGCAAGGATATCCATTATTTTTATTAACATGTTTTCTCACCTGAAGTATTACTTTTTTTAGTTTTATTTATATATTGAGTATTACTAACATTCAATGAAGAATTACTTTTCATGAAAAAATAATTTAAAAAAATAGAAAAGTATTACTTTTTTGGATTTTATTTAAATACTCAGTATTACTTATTAGTTATGGACAACAATATTAATAAAAGTTTTCAAAATTATTTCAGCAGCCGATCTGATATAACTCAAAACCAGCTTTTCTAATTTTAGGTGAATAAATATTCCTGCCGTCAAAAATAATCTTCTGATTTAATCTTTTAGCTAATTCATCTAAATCAAGAGCTCTGAATTCTTTCCACTCAGTAATTAAAACAAGAGCATCAGCATCATTTAAAACATCATATTTGGAGTTTTCATAAACAATATTTTCAGAATCAAAGTTCTGTTGGAAATTATCAATAGCTTTCGGATCATATGCCTGTATTTTTCCGCCCCTTTCAATAATTTCAGAAGCTATTACTAAAGAAGGTGCACACCTTACATCATCAGTTTGAGGTTTAAAGGAAAGCCCCCAAATAGCAAAAGTAAGACCTGATAAATCCTCTCCAAACTTGTCAACAATCTTATTTACTAAAACAAGCTTTTGATTTTCATTGACCTCATCAACATTAGCCAAAATCTTAGGTTCATAACCATTATCAGCAGCAGTGTTAATTAATCCTTTTACATCTTTAGGAAAACAGCTTCCCCCATAACCGCATCCTGCATAAATAAAGTCATAACCAATTCTTTTATCGCTGCCAATACCTAAACGAACATTCTTAACATTTGCACCAACTTTCTCGCAGATATTAGCTATTTCATTCATGAAAGATATTTTAGTGGCGAGAAGAGCATTAGCTACATATTTGCTCATTTCAGCACTTTTAACATCCATTAAAACAAATCTGTCACTATTAACAATAAATGATGAATATAACTCTTTTAAAGTATCAAAAACTTCATCATTTTGAGCTCCAATAATAACACGGTCAGGATGCATGCAATCATCAATAGCTACACCTTCCTTTAAAAATTCAGGATTGCTGGCTATGTCAATTTTAATGTCTTTATCCAAATTAGATTCAATTAACTCCTTAACCTTAAAAGCAGTACCTACAGGAACAGTGGATTTAATAACAATTAATGAATCATGACTAATAACTTCAGCTATTTCTAAAGCTACATTATAAACATAATCTAAGTTAACACTGCCGTCCTCTTTTTCAGGAGTTCCAACAGCTATAAAAATAACATTGGAACTGTCTAAAGCCTCTTTTAAATCACCAGTAAAAATCAAATCTCCCTTTTCCTGATTAGATTTAACTAATGATGCTAAATTAGGTTCATAAATCGGCAATATATTATTTTTTAAATTAGCTATTTTTTCCAGATTATTATCAACACAGTAAACATTATTTCCCATTTCTGCAAAACAGGTTCCGGTAACAAGACCTACATAGCCGGTTCCAATAATTGTCAGTTTCATACAATTTATATATATCATTTAAATAATTTAAAGTTTATTAATAATTAATTATGGAAAAGAGGATTATCAAAAAAACCGGGGAAAAACTCTCACCAATAGGACTTGGAGCTATGAGATTACCTTCAAAAAACGGTAAAATCAACTATGCAGAATCTGAAAAGTTAATACACCATGCAATAGACAATGGAATAAACATTATTGATACTGCAGCAATCTATAATAATGGAGAAAGTGAAAAAGTCCTTGGAAAAGCTCTAAAAGGAGAATACAGAAATAAAGTTAAAATTTCTACAAAATTACCTGCAATAAACATTAAAAAATACGAAGATATGGAAAAAATATTAAATGAACAGCTGGAAAGACTGCAAACTGATTGCATTGACTATTACTTCCTCCACAATGTTGATTTAAAAGCTATGAACCGTTTACTTAAAAAAGATGTTTTAAAATTCCTGTCAAAAGCAAAGCAGGAAGGCAAAATAAAATATGTCGGTTTTTCATATCACGGCACTACTGAAGAATTTCCATTATTGCTTGATGCATATGACTGGGATATTGTAATGATTCAGTACAACTACTTTGATAATAATGTACAGGCAGATATTGAAGGCATTCACCATGCAGCATCAAAAGGAATGGGAATTTTTGTAATGGAACCTTTAAAAGGTGGAATTTTAGCTGGAAAAATGCCTGCTGAAGTTGAAGACATATTCAAAAAAGCTAACCCCTCTAAAACAAATGCTGAGTGGAGCTTATCCTGGATTTTAAATCATCCTGAAATAACCTGTGTATTTTCAGGAATGAATACATTATCTCAAATTGATGAAAATATAGCTGTCGGAAACCGTGCTGAACCTCATTCCATGACTCTGGAAGAATTGGAAACAATTGATTATGCAAAAAGAGCATTAAAGGAACTGCTTCAGATTAACTGTACAAGCTGCGGATATTGCCTGCCATGCCCCAAGGGAGTAAATATTCCTGAATGTATGAAAATATATAATGAAAAATATTTGTTTAATCAGAAAAGCCTTTTAAATCAAAGCTTAATCGACTATTATTTGACTGTAGGAGGGATTATGATAAACAAATCAAATGCCGGTTTATGTAACGGATGCGGAAAATGTTTAAGAAAATGTCCCCAACACCTGGATATTCCAAAAGAACTTGACAAAGTTAAAAAAGAATTTGAAGGTCATTTCTTTGGATTTAAAGTGTTATTTGTAAAAACTATCGGTATGAAAATATATCAGAAATTTTTTTAAATAATAAAATAAAAAGTGATAAATATGAAACTCGAAGAAATATTGGCTCCATGCCCAAAATGCGGTTCAAAAGATAAACATATACATAGAAAAATGTTAGACAATCACAGAGCACATGCAGAGTTAGACACTGTAAAATGTGAAGATTGCGGATATATTTTCTTTGTAAATGACAGTATGGATGAAGATGAGAAAAAAGAACTTTTAAAAGAATTAAACAAATACTACGGATAAAATGACTTTTCATGTAATGATAATCCCTACTTTAGGTTGCCAATGTAACTGCAAATACTGTTGGGGTTCCGAATCAACAAAAGAAATAATGGACATTAGTGTAATTGATGATATTATCACCTGGTTAAAGGATTTTAGAGATGATAAAGTTCATTTTACATTCCATGGAGGAGAACCCCTTCTTGCAGGCTATGATTTCTATGCACAAGCTTTAGAAAAATTATCCAAAATAGATAATGTAGAAGGCTTTTCCCTTCAAAGTAATATTTGGTTACTTTCAGATGAGTTAATTGATTTATTTTTAAAGTACAATGTTGTTGTAAGTACCAGTATTGACGGACCTGAAGAAATTAATGATTATCAAAGAGCAGAAGGTTATTTTGAAAAAACCATGTCAGGATATGAAAGAGCAAAAGAAAAAGGATTAAACATTAACTTTGTTTTAACAGTAACTCAATATTCTAAAGACTATAGTGATGAGTTATATGACTTTTTCAAATCAAATGGGATGAATTTAAAAATACATGCAGCACTTCCGTCACTACGTGGAGATAATGCTGATCCATGGGCTCTTGATCAGGAAGAACATGGAAAACTTTTAATTAACTGGCTGGATAAGTATCTTTACGATTTAGATAAATTCAGTGTAATGGATTTGGATCATATTGCTAAAAGTACATTCAGAAGAAGAGGAACATTATGTACCTTTGCAGATTGTATAGGTACAACATTAGCTGTTGGTGCAGATGGTTCAATTTATCCATGCTACAGATTTGTAGGAATGGATGAATATATTTTAGGCAATGTCAAAGAAAATCCAAGTTTTGATAAGCTAAAAGAGTCTGATGCATGGGCAAAACTTCAGGAATTTAGAGAATATGTTGATGAAAACTGTGCTAAATGCAGATATGTCAAATATTGTGAAGGCGGATGTCCATATAATGCCATTGTAGCCAGTAAAACTCCAAAAGCTGTTGATCCACAATGTGTAGCTTATAAAATGATTTTTGGTGAAGTTTCTAAAAGACTTAACAAAGAATTTGCAAAAAATGCATTAGGCGGATTAAACGGACCAAGTGTTAAAAAAGAAAATGAAGCTTTCAGCATTATGGATTTAATGATGAAACCCTAATATTTTTCTTATTTCTAATTCCCTATAACCAATACAAAGTAACTGTTCGATAGCTAATCTTAATTTACCATCAGGTGCAGGCATTTTCAACTGGCTACAATCTGTAGCCACTTCAAGACATTCATTACTCTTTTTTATACAAATCTTTCAAATATCCTCTTTCAATACACCAATCCTTAAATTCATTGTATTTTACTGGATCTTTTCTGAGATATAACTGTTCATAAAATAATTTATCATTATGACTCTTCATTTTTTTGATAGCATTCACTATCTGATAATTCATATCTTCACCATAACCCATTTTATCCATTTTTTTAAGCATATAAATCAACTCATACTAAATATATTATATTTACATATAAAGCATAATTTATACACAAAAATATATAAATGTTGTGGTAAAATTAAGTTTAAAAAAAAGAAGTTATAGGAAATATTTAATTTGAAGCTATAATATCTTTCATATAACTGATTAAATCGTTTTTAGATTCTTCATCATCCATTGCAAATTCTATAGATGTTTTCAACCATTCTAAACGATTTCCTATATCATAGGTTTTTCCTTCAAAGGTATTTCCATAAATTTTATCTAATTTAGCCAGCGCATCAGTAAGCTGAATTTCTCCTCCAACTCCAGCTCCGGTTTCTTTGATTTTATCGAAAATGTCTGGAGTGAGTACATATCTTCCCATAATAGCTAAGTTAGACGGTGCCTGATCAACTGGTGGTTTTTCAACAAGTTCATCAATCTGATAAACATCTGTTTCTATTTCTTCTCCTTTAATTATACCGTATCTTTCCACTTTTTCCTGAGGTACCTTTTCAAGAGAAATAGCTGATGCTTCGTATTTGTTGTAAATATCTATTAACTGTTTTGTACATGGAGTTTTTCCTTTCGTTATTGTATCTCCAAGCATTACTGCAAAAGGTTCCTCTCCCACATGTTTTTTGGCACAATAAATTGCATCACCTAATCCTTTTTGCTCTTTTTGACGAATATAACAAATATCGGCCAAATCAGTGATATCCTGAACCTGTTTTAAATATTTAGTCTTACCAGCCTGCTTTAAAGTATACTCCAATTCAAATGATTTATCAAAATGATCTTCAATAGAACGTTTATTTTTACCAGTTACAATTAAAATATCATCAATACCTGAAGCTACAGCTTCCTCAATAACATACTGAATAGTAGGTTTATCAAAAACAGGCAACATTTCTTTAGGTTGTGCTTTAGTAGCTGGCAAAAACCTAGTCCCAAAACCAGCTGCCGGAATTACTGCTTTCATCTAATTATCACCCTCTTAATTTAATTAATAATAACTTATGTTTTAATTGGTTAAATAGTTAATTATTTTTTACATTTATAAAATTTCACTTAATTTTTCCAATATATCATCAATACTGACATTATAACAGACAATTGTTTTTTGAGAAGATTTCTCACCTTTTGAAATACTAACATCACAATTAAATATTTTAGATAATTCTTTTACAATTTCCTTATTGGCCTTGCCTTTTTGAGGAACTTGCTTAATACGTATTTCAAATCTGTTTCTCCATTCGTTAAATCCTGAAATTTGAAATTTATTGGAATTTGGAGAAACCTCAATATCTATAAAAACATTATTATCTAATGAAGAAATTGCATTTAAGTATTTATTAGACATAATAATCAGAAAAATAGTTTATTAATTAAAGTGCGGGAGACGGGACTTGAACCCGCGAAGGGACTAACCCAATAGGCCCTCAACCTATCGCCTTTGACCACTCGACCACCCCCGCATCACACATAACAAAAGTAGTTATTAAAAAATGTGTTTTTTAAAGTATATAAAGTTAACGATTTTAATATAAACAGTAAAAACTGATTTTTTAATTTCATTATCCAGTTACTCATAATCCATCTTTTTAATAGCCTCATAGACTCTTTTACAATTATTTTTATCACTAAACTCAAAGAAATCATCGACTCTTTTAATATACTGATTTTTCATTTCACATTCATTTTCAATATATTCCATTATCAAATCAATTAATTCTTCATGATTATCAACAACTTCTCCAAAACCCATTGTTTTATAATCAAAATAGCTCTCTTCAATATCAAAATGATAATCCTGAGCATAATGATAATAAATAACTGGCTTTTTTAAATAAGCAAAATCAAAAGCTATTGAAGAATAATCTGTTATTACTAAAGAAGCATGTGTGAAAATATTATTATAACTATTGGAAGTTGAATCAATTGTTACATAATCATTAGTTTCAAATAATTCAATGAATCTGTAAACATTTGGATGCGGTTTAAAAATCAATTTATAACCATGTTCTCTACAAAAATCAATTAAACGAGAATCATTAATTAAAGTATTGTATATTTTGAAGTAATTTGATTTTAATATTTTTTCTTTAGTTGAATGATGGAAATGCCTCCTCCAGGAAGGCATAATTACAATTTCTTTATAATCTTCCTTTTTTTCAAGAGCATCATATCTAGGAAACCCCAATAACTGAGGAACATCTTTATGATAGTTATAAGGATACTTAAAAAATGATTGCAATTCCAGTTTTGATGCCGTTACAATTAATGAAATGTTTTTATCCGCTTTATTAAGCCACATTGAAATATTATCCTTTGTAATACCATGCTGTAAAAATACAAGCCTAAATTTAACAAGACCTGATAAAAAAGGATAATTACCCCAAAATGGATATACTAAACCATTATCCGGATGGGAGGATATGACCTTTTCTGCAAATAAAGCATATATCCTATGTTTAATAGAACCGTATTCAATGGTTTTTCCAATTTGAGAAACTTCATCAAATGCAAAATTATCTTTATTTAAAACAAAAACCTTTTCAATACCATCATTTATACCAACAGCATATTTAAAAAGATTAATACCATTATCATCAGCCAAATAAGGCAAATCCATAAAAATCCAAATTCTTCTAGATGATAAAAACGGATATAAAATAAAATAAACAATTCTAAATATCACACCAGTTCTCCAGCCCTGATTAGTTTCATGCAACATTGTGTAAATAGTTGAAATCTCATTTTTCAATATTCTTACCCAATTTTTTGGTTTGACAGTTATTACACTTCCTTTAACCTTAGCAATGTGATTTTTTGAAAGTGAATATTTAGAGGTATTTGAAAGTCTGCAAGGCCTATTAAATTTTATTTCAAGATCTTTAAAATCATTAACATCCGTTTTAAATTGGATTTTAAGATTTTTTGAAGTAATTGGAATAAAAAGCTCAAAATCATTATTGTAGGCATATTCAAAATTTAGAGAAAACCTATCTCTTTGTGGATATTTCAACTCTTTAGTTTCAAAAATCTTATCATTAACAAAGGCAAAAACCTTATCTTTTTTATTGAAAAATGTAGTAATAAATCCTGAAACATAAATAACATTATTTTGTATCTCAAAAATATCAATGAACACCTGATTTAATGATAACTTATCAAGAATATCATTATAAACTTGTTTTCTATATTTACAATCACAATTAGCTAAATAATCATTACCTAAATATTTTAAAAAGAATATATGTGTTTTAAGCTGATTTTGAATATTTTTTTGATTATATATCACATCATCATCAATATTTTGCAAAATAAAAATCAGATTGATGTAAAGTTCATAAATTTCATCATAACTTAAAATATGGTCAATTTTTTTAATTTTGAAAAGCCATTGCAAATCATACATCAATACATATTGAATAAACTTTAAAACTTCACCATAATCTCTTTTAGAACATTCAATTAATTTAAAATGAAACTGTTTAATTCTAGAAATATAGTACTCTTTAGTTTTACTTGAATAATCAAGAAGAGAATTTTTAGCTTCAAATTTTCTATAAAAATAAGATCCGCTTTTAACAAGCCCTAATTTTAGTTTATTTAAAAGAACCTGATTAACAAAAAATGCATCTTCAGCAGTTTGTAATTTATCATTAAATTTAATATTTTCAATAGCTTCTGCTTTAAAAAATGAAGAAGGTCCGGATAATTGAATAAATTCCGGTTGTTTCAATAAATCAACAACTTCTGTTTTTTTAAATTTAAAATTTAAAGGGTGATTACCTTTTTGTGATCCAAAATAATATATTGGAATTGAAACAACATCAATTTCTGAATAATGTTTTTCAAAGAAATTATAAACATCTTTAAATGTATTATGGCTTATATAATCATCACTGTCTAAAAAATTAATATATTTTCCTTGTGCTTCTTTTAATCCCTGATTTCTAGCATGTGCTGGGCCAAAACAATCTTTAGTTGATATATACTTAATATTTTGAGGATATCTAACCCTATATTTCAAACACATTTCTTCTGTATTATCCGTACTTCCATCATTAACTACAATAATTTGAATATTTTTTTCAAAATCCAAACTTTGACTAATAACAGAATCAAATGCTTTTTTTAAATACAAATCAGAGTTATGTGCTGCAATTATAACAGAAAATAAAAATTTATCATGAATTTTTATAGCCCCCCACTATTTTAAAAAATAATCCCAAAAATATATCAGATATAACCATTAATATAATAATATATCTACCAAAGATAATAAAGCTTTTGATGGTGAGAATTATGAAAAAACTATATTTATTATTAATTATACTGATTTTATTAATGGTAGAGGTCAATTTATACAATTACAATGGTTTTGATTTTAATTCAAACAAAATAGAATTCGAAGGTGCCAAGTTTGATTTGCCTGACAATTTCAATATTACTAATGAAAGTAAAAATACAATAAGCCTCTACGATAAAAGTAACAATATAACTATAAATATAACTCATTTAAATGACAATGTTTCAATTAAAACCTATTTCCAAAAAGCTCTAAAAGATAATTTTACAGTAGGCAATGAAACTCAAAAAATAGATGATATTAATGTATATGTAACCTATCGTGAAACAAATTATACTAATTCAACACAATTATTCTTTGAAAAAGATAATACAAATTATCGTATGTGGATACTGAACTATGATAATAAAAATGATTATTCTTCAAAAATAGCTGCTGAAATTATTACAAGCCTAAGACCTGCAAATCAAGGATATATAGGTTAAAAATAACCTTCAAATCCTTATTTTATTGCAAATCTATTTTTTCTTTTATTTTGGACAAATAATTTCTGAATAAAATCCAGAGAATCATCAACATTCAAACATTTTAATGTTTCGTCAATTTTAGGAAAGTAAAGTGATTCATTTGGAATGACATTATAAATAAAAACATCACTTACATAACTATTAACACTTTCAGACTCTGATTCACTGAAAGCACCTAAATAATCTTTAGTAAAAAAAACATTTTCTTGAATAATTTGTACAGGATTACCGCTCAAAAAAGAATTAGACAATCCTTTACAGTTAGGAGGGACAAATGCATTATTATCTACAATAGAACCAGAACCTAAAACAACTCCTGAAGATATATAAGCCAAATGACCTAACCACACATGATCCCCAATAAGAACAGAACCCGGAAAATTAATCCTTTCTTTAGTTTTGGATAAATATATCGGATAAGCAAAAGAAGTTCTAATATTTGTACCACTACCAATATTACAATCATCACCAATAACTAAATTCTGATGTTCCTGAACATTGATGTTTAAAGGAGCAGTCATATTATTATCACGACCAAAAAAGACAACTGAATCATGATAAACCTGTAAATTCAAAGGATATTGTGAATTAGGAGTGGAAGATAAATAAACTAACGAATTATTACCTTCAAAACGTATATTTGCATTAACTAACTTAACCTCACGTTCACAATAAAATAAATTACCTTTACCTCTAAAAGTAACATTGGAATTAACAAATTCTGGTCTACCAATAAAATTATTTTGCTTTAAATTCCCAATTTGATCAATATTACTAACTGACTCCATAAAAACCACAATAATTATTTTTTAATTGAATTTAGAATCGCATCTAATTTATTTTCAAGATTATTCATTCTTCTTTCTAAATTATCTCCACTATTTACTAAAGAACCTGTTTTTTTAGCAACAAGACATGTATCACACCAAGGTTTAGCATCAGCATTTGTAGAAACATGAATAACTTCAAAATCAACATATTTAGCTAATGCCCTCATACCATCTTCATAAAAACGATAGCAGTCAGTATCTGCATCACCATGTTTAGGTCCTCCACTAGGAGCAATAATACAGCAAAAACCACCAGGCCTTAAAACTCTGTCAATTTCAGCCATTGTAAGCCAGAAGAAACCTAAATGTTCAAAAAATTGACCTGAAACAACAACATCATAGCTATTGTCTTCAACTTCATACCAATTGTAAATATCATCAACAACAATATCCACATTAGCCCCTTTTTCAAAATCTAAACCCTGATAAGTCCAATTAGAACTATTAAAAATAGATTTATAATTATAATTAGTACCACTTGTATCTAAAGAACCAACATCCAATATATCTAAAAAATCATTATCATTAAGATAAGTATTTTTAAACCAACTCATTTTATCATGACTAGACTTATGCATGTTATCACCAATTAATTCTCTCTAAAATTAAGACTAAATTATACCAATTTTATTCGACCTTTGATATAAATTATATCTATTACAATTATTTTGTTTTTTAGCTATAAAAACATTATCTAATTACATTAAAAAATATTAAAATTATAAGTTTTCTTCTAATTTTTTCTTTAAAAACATATTTTCTTTTCTTAAAACACCATTATTTTTACAATAAAACTTTTTTTGATCATGTATTTTAATTAATTTTTCTTTTAAAATTTTCTGTTGGAAAAGTAAATGCTCAATTTCTTTTTCATAATTTAAATTCTTATCTGCCAAAAATTGATAATTTTTTGAAATATTATCAAATTCAACAATATGTTTAAGCTGATTAAATTTATCTGAATAATAAGACTTTTCATAATGTGTTCTACCAGAACCCCAAATATGAGATTCATCAGCTAAATAATCTCTACCAAAATACATAATTTCAACATCATAATTATTTTCTATGTATAACTCCAAATCTTCAATATAACTATTAACATTTAACAAATAACTATTTCCACTTTCATCAACAATTGTCTTGTCTTTTTTTAATATTTTTGTTGCATATCTTGCAGAATTCAAAATAATCTTTGAAGATTGACAATTATTTTTTAAAAAATTAAAAAATAAATCTATACTTTCTTCATATAATTTGAAATAAGTTTTTGAATCCTCAATTATTGTCAATGCAGTTGATTTGTCTTTGATAGTTTCATAAAACTTAGTTTTTGGTAAATCCCAATAATTATTTGTAATAATATTTCCATCATCTAAAATTAAAATTCCAAAAATCAATTCATAAATAACATCCATAATAATATAATCTGGAGGATTATTTGCTATTTCAGAAAGCCAACATTTACTTAAATCATACCTAATAGAATCATTGTAATCATTTTCAAATATTATGTCCTTTTCATCAAATTTTATGTTATTTTGCATCAAACTAATGATAGATGTTCTTTGTGAATAAGAAATTATTTGAAAAAAAGTTTTATAATTTGGAACAATTTGTGAATTAAATAAATCCCTTGACACACATGATCCAAAAACACCAACTGTAAAAACCAAAAAGAAACCTCCTTAATTAACTAACAATGAAAGAAAATTAACTTATTCATTAATTTTTTTTAAAATTAAATCTAATTTATTTTCAAGATTATCCATTCTTTTTTCTAGATTATTATTAACACCATACTGTTTTCTAGCTATTAAAACACAATCATACCACGGATAAGAAATTTCATCATCATTAACATAGCATTCCAATATTTGCAATCCTACATAATTAGCTACCTGTTTCATACCATCATCAGTGAATCTGAAACAGTCATAAGGATTTTTGTGAACCGGCCCTGCACTAGGAGCAATAATACAACATAATCCTCCAGGTTTTAAGATTCTTTCAATTTCTTTTATAGCTTTCCAAAAGAATTCCATATGTTCAAAAGCCTGACCAGAAACAACAACATCAAAAGAATTATCTTCAATTTCAATCCAATTATAAATATCTGAAACAACAATGTCTATGTTAGGACCTTTCTGAATATCCATACCCTGATATTTCCAGTTATCTTCTCTTAAAAATCTGCCGTAATTATAAGAAGTATCACTAGCATCATAAGATCCGATGTCCAAAATATTTAAGGGTTTTTCTGGGTTTAAATAATCATTCTTAAATTTTTCCATTGATTGAAATGAACTTTTATGCAAAAAATTATCCTCCAAAACAATTTTCATTAAAAAATATTAAAAATTACAGATAACTAATTAACTCTTAAATTTATTAATCAACTTTTTCCAAGAACTTTTTGAATTAGTTATCTTCAATTTTATCTCTTCTTCCAATTCTTTATTTTCTTCAAATAACTTTTTATTTTTTAAGGATAAATATCTGTTCCTACCTCTTAAAGCAATTAAATCTTTTTTGATAGAATTATACTCCTTATTTAAAAAATTATACTCAGTACTTATAGAGTCATACTCCTTATTTAAAGAATTATACTCAGTACTTATAGAGTCATACTTCTTATTTAAAGAATTATACTCAGTACTTATAGAGTCATACTTCTTATTTAAAGAATTATATTCCTTATTGATAGAATTATATTTATTATTAAGAAGAACAACTTCTTGCTTTATACCATTTAATTCAGAGGATAACTCTTGAATATTATTTTTCAAATTGCCATTTGATACTTCCAAACTATATTTATCCATTTTAACTTCACGAATTTTATAATTTAAAATAAATTCTCCATTCGTTTGGGATTTTAATATCATTCTATAAAAAATTAGATTTTCCACATCTAAATTTAGAATAAAATCCATATAATGTTTATTATTAATTTCATCAAAAAAATGTTTAATTAAATTAAAAATTATATTTTTATTTTCGGCACAAATATAACTTTTTTTAACAAAACAACAAATATAATTAAGTAAATTTCTTGAAACAACATTAAACAAAAACAAATTGTCAAATAAATTAATAATATTAATAAGTGTATCAAAATAACTTTTATTAAATACAATTTTTGAAAAATCATAATTATTTATAAAAAAATAATTGCAAAAATCGTTACCAAAAATAGGATATTCCTCTTTTTTTATATCTTCTTTAATATAATATGGTTGCATTTCTTTTCGTTTAAATGCCATTATACTATCAAAAAAACCAATACTATTTGAACTCAAAAAAGTTTTAAAAAAGAAATATACATTATCAAAACTTATATCCGTTGGAAATGATAAATTCAACTTTTTTAAAAAAGAAACATTATATAAAATATTAGTAATCTCATGAGAACTAAAAAACAAATAATCCATAAAATCTTTTTGATTTTTATGTGAATTTAATAAAGAATACTCAAAATATTCATCGTGCAAAATTTCTTTATTTTCAGTTATAATTCCTGATGGATAAAAAAGCATATCACATTTATTAATGCAAACATAATCATATAATGCATCAAAAGTAATAAACATGAAAAAATCCTCTTGATTAATAAATGTTACATACTCACCATTAATAATATTTATTATATTTTCAGACTTTTTTTTAGAAAATACTTGAAAATGTTCATTTTTACCAGCAAAATATTTTAGCCAATCATCAGAACAATAATTTATACAAACAATTTCAATTTGTTTTAATGTTTGATTTAACAAACTATGCAGACAATCTTTAACATAATTATTATTATCATAAATAGGGATAACAATTGAAATTTTAATATTATTTTTATTAATTTTAATCACCTTTAGCAAATATAATCATAACACAACAAATATTTATTAAATAAGATAAATATCAACCAATAAATCATCATTCAAATACTGGCCAATTACATTTTCAAATAAATTACCATTAAATATAACATTATCCAAAGTATTAGTAGTACTAAACATGAATTTATCATATTCATCAAACCTAATTCCAAAATTTTTAGATAAATACTGATAATGTAATAATGATTTTTTTATAAAATCCTTATTAACAGAAACATCTGCAAAAATAAAAAAATCATTATCATTAAAATCATCTTTTAAACTTAATAAATCTTTTTTTAGAATAAATAAAATATCTTCTTTTTCAAGTTTATTGTAAATATTCCTATTACCTCTTTCATTATCAATTACAACAATTAAATTTTTAAATGGATATTGAATTGAACTAAAATGTTTCTTAATATCTTCAATTTTAGTACTCTTTGTTAAATTATAAAAGATTGTAACATTGGCATATTCCTTTTGATAATCAAAGTTTATTGAATCTAATATATATTGGAAACGTTTAGTATAATTATGATTCTCCAAAACATTATATAAATTATCTTCAATAATATTATCTATATCTAAATTATTAAAATCCAATTTATCCAATTTATCTAAATAAATAACATTATTTTTAAAAATATCATAAATCCCTTTAGAAAAATTTGAAATAACAAAGGTATTTGATGACATTAATTCAAATATTCTCCTTGCAAACATAGTATAAGAATCTACAACAGTATTAATATTTAACCCAAATTTACTTTCCTTATACACTTCAGACATTTTATTAAATGGAACTGCAGGATATATATAGTTAGTATATTTCCTTGGAAAAATTCTATTAGACCAATTTTTTCCATAAGCTCTATCATAAATTTTTAAATCAAAATTACTTTCCAATATTTTATCAAAAAAATCGACCATTACATTGCATCTTTCTTCAAATTGCTTATACCAACTACCTGCAAATACAATCAAATCATCTTTTCTAGTTTCATTATGAATCGGATTAAATAATTTTAGATTAGATGCAAACATCAATGGATAAACATTATAATGTCCCCTAGAATTATATTTAGAAATACACTCTTCAGATGTTGTGAAAATATAATCAAACCTTAATGCAGTATCAATAAAATTATAATCTTGATTATTGAAAGATGTAGGGTCCTCTTTATTCCAAAAAACAGTAGGAATATTATGTTTATTACAATAATCTAATATTTTAAAAAGTTCATTTCTAAACTCTTTTTTAGTATTATAATTAACACCGATTTTTTTAAACCAAGGCCCATCATGTTTACTTTCAACCGCTATTCCATCAACCATTTCATCTTTAAAAAATCCATGATAAGCAGATTCACAGAAAAATATATCTGGTTGATTTTTTTCAAAAGATTCTAACCAATTATGAGGCTCTAAAATAATTGGAATAAATTCATCTTTATACGAATTATATGTGAAAGCATCCATGATTAAAGCAACCTTAATATTTTTCTGTTTTAATCTTTTATTAACTTTAGAAATATTATTTATAGAATTATCGCTCTTTTTAATTGAAGAAATATATTTAATTGCTTCATCATATTTTTTAATATTTAGTAAATCAAATAATAATTTGAAATTAGTTACATTAACATCAAAATCATAAGATTCACTAAAAAGAGGCTGTGCTTTTTTTAAAATTTCAAGCATCTCATCATAACTTAAATCATTACCTACTAAAAAATTGTTTGTAAAATAGACTAATTTAGATTTTAAAAGATATTGAACAAAAGGATATAACATATCTTTTTCCTTACTAATATTTAACATGATTAAATAAGCATCCAATCGACCAAGATTTCGTTTTAAGTCTTTTTGAAAACTTAAAGAATTATTATTTTCATCATTACGAGAGTTATTATAAACATAAATAATTTTATTTAAAAAAACAATACCCCTAGCATTAATTAATGAATTAAATAAAAAAACAGAATCTTCACCAGGAATATATTCTGGAAACTTAATAGTATGTTTTTCTATAAATTTCCTTCTAAAAATTTTACTAGACAACCCAAAATTTCCTAAAAAATATTCCATATCTTTAATTGATGAAAATTTCATCTCATCCCTAAAAACATTATCAAAATCTCGTTGTCTATCTTTCCAAGTATCAAGAGGATTAGTAAAAGAGTTTATTAATAAACCTGGAAAAATTACTTCATCATCATTATCAATTATAGAATGCACACCAGTAACAATATCTGCATTTTCATCCTCAATTTTATTAAAAAGAATTTCACAAGCATCTTCTTTAAGAACATCATCAGGATCTAAAAAAATTAAATAATCAGATGTTGCATATTCCATACCTACATTACGTGGTTTACCTGCAACACCAGAATTTTTATTCAAAAATACTCCTTTAATATTTTCATAAACATTATCATAAGCACTAATAATCTGTTTACTTCTATCTGTAGAACAATCATCAACCAATATAATCTCTAAATTTTCAAATCCTAATGACTGAGCAAATAAAGAAAATAAACATTTTTCTAAATACAATTCAACATTATATACAGGAATTATAATACTAACTTTATATTTCATTTTTTTCAACTCAATCAAAAAATATTATATAAGTTTCCATAATTGTAAAGCTTAATATCTTCAGGTACTTCTTTTATTATATTTTTGGTGTCAAATATAATTGGATTTTTCATGTTTTCTTTGATTAAATCGTAATCAAGGTCTTTAAACTCATCATGGTCGCATAAAATTAAAACAAGGCTCGCATTTTTGGTGGCTTGGTTTAAATCAACATATTCTTCATTGGCTACATGGGGATCACAGATGCTTATTTCATAGTTGTCTTCTTTTAATTTAGCTATTATCTCATATGCCGGACTTTCCCTGTCATCACCAGTGTTTCCTTTATATGCAACTCCTAAAACTGCTATTTTGCCATTTGGTGTTATTTTTTTAACATTTTCATATACAAATTCGGGCATTGAGTTGTTGGTGTCTCTGGCTAGTTTTATTATTTTTGCATATTCCGGTGCTTTTGAATAAATGAAATAAGGGTCAATAGCTAGGCAGTGTCCTCCAACTCCAGGTCCTGGTGAGTGCAGGTTTACTCTTGGATGTTTATTTGCCATTTCAATTACATCCAATGCATTTACTCCTATTTTAGTACATATTTTTGTAAGTTCATTAGCTAGTGCAATGTTAACGTCTCTAAAAGTATTTTCCATACATTTGGATAATTCTGCAGTTTTTGCTTCTGTTTTCATTAATGCACCTTCAACAAACTGACCATAAACTTCACTGGCTTTAATTGAGCATTCAGGGGTTATTCCACCTACAATACGATCATTATGTACTAATTCATACATGATTTTTCCTGGAAGGACTCTCTCAGGGCAATGGGCAAGGTATAAGTCTTTTCCTATTGTGTAACCGGCTTTTTCAAAAATAGGTTTAACATAATCATCCATAGACATTGGAGCTATTGTAGATTCAACAATTACAGTATTTCCTTTTTCCAAATAAGGAAGTATGGATTCACATGCACTGATAACATAACTTAAATCACATGTGTAATTTTCAGCAATGTATGGTGTTGGCACAGTTATTATAAATGCATCAGCTTTTACAGGTGTTGTTGAAGCAGAATATACGCCTTTTTCAACAGCTTTTTTAATTATTTCACCAATTCCAGGTTCTTCAATATGAATTTTTCCCTGATTTAAAGTTTCAACAACCTTTTCATTAACATCTACTCCAACAACTTCGCAATGATTTTTAGTAAAAAGTGCAGCTGTTGGCAATCCGATGTAGCCTTGTCCAATAATACAAATTTTCATAAATATCCTCCAAAAATATTATCTAAACATCATATATCTAAAAAATCATTTTTTCTCAACTAAACTTAAATATTCATCATAAGATTTTGCTTTTAAAACATTCTCTAAAAAATTACTGTTATTCATATATAATAATCCTTCCATAGAACTATTGTACTTTTTAAGATATTTTTTTATATCTTTAAAAAAATCATCCTTATTAATTTCGCCAATATCTAAAAACCATGATTTAATACCAAATACCATATAATTATATAATTCAACTTTAAATTTATCAAAAATATTATAATCTTTAAATAAATCAAAAAGAATATCATAAATTACAAGACAATCCATATACCTATCATCAGCACTTGTAATTATAGAATGTTCCCTATGTCTTCTAAGATAAAGATATTTATTATAAAAATAAATTTTTTTAGCAGCTAACATAACATGAAAATGAAAAACATTATCCTCAAAAATAAGGTTTTCAGGGAAAGATATATCATTATCTAAAAGAAAGTTTTTAGAATACACTTTACAACAAGTTGAATTGCATGTGGAAAACAAAATATCTGATATATCTTTATAAGTGAATATAGACTCGCCAACAGAATCATATAAATCTTTCATTTTAAAATATTTTGTTTCAAATATTTCATTAGTATCATTATCATAATTTAATAACGGGAAAATCAATAAATCTAAATTATTATTCTTTAAAATACGATATAATTCTTCCAATGCGGAATCTAACCTTAAAATATCATCA
Organism: Methanobrevibacter sp. TLL-48-HuF1; assembly: GCF_023617305.1. Classification (NCBI taxonomy): domain Archaea; kingdom Methanobacteriati; phylum Methanobacteriota; class Methanobacteria; order Methanobacteriales; family Methanobacteriaceae; genus Methanobrevibacter; species Methanobrevibacter sp. TLL-48-HuF1. Next base: position 1,908,829 of record NZ_CP081485.1, on the reverse strand, counting down.
GAATCTATAAAATATACATATTCCCCTTTAGCATATTTTAGGCCAGTATTTCTTGCACCACCTGGACCCTTATTAATTTGAGATATAACTTTCATATTTTCATTATTACTCTCATATTTATTTAAAATATTTAAAGAATCATCTGTAGAACCATCATCAACACAAATAATTTCAATATCCTTTAATGATTGACTTAAAATACTCCCAATAGATTCTTTTAAATAACTTTCAGAATTAAAAACAGGCATTACAACAGAAATTTTAATCATAAAAAACCACTATCTCCCCTAACGATCTAACAAAGGCCATTTATTATAATATTTTTCTTTAACATATGCAAAATCATATGTAAATTGAGATTCATTAACAAGAATCTTTTTAAATCCAAATTTTAATAAATCACTCTCAAAATTTTCACCATCTATAAAATGTCCCTCACCTACAATTAAATCAAATTTATTTATTAATTTTGATTTAATTAAATCATTAATGATTTTATATTCTGCTCCTTCAGTATCTATTTTCAAAACAATATTGGATGTAATATTATGATTATCAATAATCTCTGAAATAACATTACTAGCTTTTTTGACATTAACCTTTTTTATATACTTATTATTTTCTTTAGTACTAATCTCTTTTTGAATGGGTATGTCAGGAAACATAGTATTAACCCCATCACACCCCTCTAAACAATATAAATCAACTTTACCCTCTTCATCAGAAAGTCCGAAATTATAAGTTGTTATTTTGTCTTGTAAAGTAGGATTAATATGAATATTTTCTAAAGCTAACCTATGAGTTTCATCATCAATCTCAAAACCAAAAACATTATAACAGTTCTCAAAATTAGCGAATTTTAAAGAGGAATAACCTCTATTCATCCCCACATCAAAAACTACAAATTCATCAAACTGATATAATTGAGGAAAAATATATGAATTTAATCCTATAACTTCATATAATGTCCAGATATGATTATTCGTTAATAACTTTATACCATCTTTGGTTTCAAATAATAATCTATTTTCATATGGGGAGTAAGCCAAAAATTCAATATTGTTAAAATAACATAAATCAAATAAAAAATCAGTATCGAGAACTTCCTTTAATAAATTTTCATAGCCTTTAAAAAAATAATTTTTATACTCATAATATTTTTTATATAAATCCTCTCTTAATAAAACCTTGTTAAATTCTTTTTGAAAACTACGAGAATCACCATTTCCATTAAAATCATTATCCGAAATTTTTTGATGCTCCGCAAAAACACCAAAATAATCAATCACATCCAACTTTTGAATTAAATTCAATAATAACTTATTATTATCCTTTATAAGTTTCATTGATTCTTGAATTGATAATTCAATATTATTATTAATCAAAATTTGGTGTTTCTTAAAATTATTAACATCTTTATGTAGTTTCTTAAAATTTACCATATAATCATTTTGTTTATGCGAATAATACTCTATAAACTTCTCAAATATAGTACATTTTTTTAAATATAACTCAAATATAGAATTCACATCATTAGTAAAATCATCAGAATCTAATTTCAATTAAACCCCCCCTTTATTAACCATTTATTAATAAAATCAAAATTATTTATTAATCTCATAAATATCTAAAACGCTACTAAGTTCATTATCATAATTAATTTCATTAAATGTCAGTTACATTAAATTGTTTAATTTAAAATAAATATCATCACCTAATTTATGATTTCAACATCAAGTTCTAGAATTATAATTTAAATATGCTAATCTTTTAAATTAATAAACAAATTATTAACAATAATAATTATATAAATTATACTATTTATATTTTCCTTATTAATAACATAAACACGAATCAATACTGATTTTAAAAGTGTTAATCAATCATTAATTATTTTGCATTTTAAAATAGTATCCGCAATAAATGTCCAGGGCTGTTCTTTAATAATCTCAAATTTATAACCTAGATCTAAATTCTCAATCCAAGGTTTTATTTCAAAGAAATCTTCAACACTATGATACATACTAATAAACAGCATTGGTTTTTGGCTTTTTATTGTTTCAATAGCTCCATTTAAAAGATCCTTTTCCGCTCCTTCAACATCAATAGTAATCAAACCAACATCCAAGTTATTTTCCTTGACAAATTGATCAACAGTCACCTCTTGAACTTTTAGCTCTTCTGTATATTTTCTTAAGTTAGAATCAGATGTAATCCCCTGAAAATTATCATTAGCTAAATATAAACTTCGCTCACCATTAATATTTCCTAAAGATTTGTTTACAGGTTTTATATTTGAAATATTATTTATTTCAACATTTTCTTTTAATAATTTAAAAGACTCTTCAAATGGTTCAAAAGCAAAAACATTTTTATGAGTAACTTCAGATAATGGAATTGCAGTATCTCCAGTAAATGCTCCTGCATCAATTATATCTTTATTTTCAAGAAAATTCTTATCTTCTTTACTTAAATTTAAATCTATAAATCCATGAAGATTATATCCGCCTTTAAAGTTATATTTTCCTATTTTATCCTCAGATACATTATTTATTTTAAAATCTGTCCACTGTTTTTGTTTTTCCAGTTCATCATCAAAAAATAAAGTTTCTCTTCTGTTATAATTAATAGCTAAACTTCTTAAAAAAAGCCATTTAAAGTAGTTTTTTGATTCTTTAGGTAAATTTTCAACCATTTTCTTGAATTTTTCCTCAAAATCATCTCTAAAATAATAATTTATATAAGACCAATTACAAAAGCTAGCTGCAGTATGTTCATTAGCTCTAATTTTACTAAGATTGTTATATTTATCGTTAAGAGAATCAATCTCTTTATGTAAATTTTCTATTTCTTGTTTAAGAACTTTATTTTCCTGAATCAACTTTTTTTTATTTCCAAATAAATTATTCATAATTGTCATAATCTGGCCTGTTAGTTAATTAATTTTCATAAATCCAGTCATAAACTCTTTTAGAGTTATTTTGGTCATTGTATTTGTAGAACTCGTCAACTCTTTTTTTATAAACTTCTTTCATTTCACAATCATTATCCAAATAATCTTTAATTAACTTTATTAAATCATCATCTTTTTTAATAACTTCTCCAAAGCCCATTGTTTTATAATCAAAATAGCTTTTGGATAAATCAAAGTTATAGTCATCTGAGTATTGATAATATATAACTGGCTTTTTAAGATATGAAAAATCAAAAGCAACAGATGAATAATCAGTTATAAGTAATTTTGACTCATTAAATAGTTCCTGATAAGTATTTTTATCATCCACAATAATGTTTTTATCTAAATCAAACAAATGAATAAAATTTGCCAAATTTGGATGCGGTTTAAAAATTATTTTATAACCTTTATCTTTAGCATAACCAATTAACTCTTCATTATTTAATAAATCATTTAATCCTTTAAAGTATTTGGAATTTTTAAGAGCAAATTCACTTTTTTGCAAATATTCTCTCCAGGAAGGCATTATTAATATCTGTTTTTTGAGATTATTATTTTCCAAATTATCAAAACGTGGAAATCCAAGTGTTTGAATAATTTCAGGAGAATAATTATAATCTTCACCTAAAAAGGACTTTCTTTCTAAAGGAGAAACTGTTAAAATTAAAGATAAATCCTTATCATATTTTCTAATCCATTTAGAAATATTATCTTTTGTAACTCCATGCTGTAAGAAGTATTTCTCTGATGTAATCAGTCCACTGTATAAATCTCCATTTTTGGCATAAAAAGGATTTAAAATGTTTTCATCAGGATGTGAAGAGATTATTTTATCTGCAAATAAATAGATTAATCTTTGTTTTAGTGAATAAAATGGTAAAACATTTTTATATTTGTTTGTTAATCTGGAATAATCTTTACTATCCTTTGAAACCGTGAAATATTTTTTAACATGATCTTTTCTGGATAGTGCATACTTAAATAATTGTTCAGCATTATCATCAGCCTCATTTCGCCTATCCATAAATAACCAGATTTTTTTATTTTTTAAAAATGGATATAAAAAAAGATACATTAATCTAAAAGCCAATGCAGAAGTATAATACGGGCCTTTATCATTATAGATTTTCATTAAACATTTATACTCCAATTTTAACATTTTAATAAATGAATATGATGTTATATAAAAAGAATTATCTTTAAAAACCACAATATTATTGTCTTTAATTAAGTAATTGCTGCTAGTTGATAATCTTGCATGCTTTTCAAAAGTAATTGGAAGATTAAATGATTCATTTCCACTTAAAACATTTATAGTTAATTTTTTGTCTTTAATTTCATCTACCGGAATTTCCAAATCAAAATCATAAGGAAATTTATACCCAACTGATAAAAATTTTAATGGTTTCCTTGTAGGATAAACAAATCGTTTAGAGATAAATTCCTTATTTTCACACTTAGCTACTATTTCAATATTGTCCGGATTAAAATTACTCATTAAAAGACCTGATATGTTTAAAAAGCCATTTTTTATATTAACTATATCAATGTAAAATCTGTGAATACCTAAACGGTCATTAAGCTGCAATTCATTAATTGTTTTGGCAGTTAAATCAGACTGTTTGATAGTTAATAAAAACTCGCGAACATTATTATCTAAAGTTTTATAGTTTTTAATAATATCTTCATCAATATAAGATAAGACATCTAAGAAAACTTCCCAAAATTCATTAATTTCTTCTTTAGTTAAAATATTCTCAATTTCTTCAACTTTTACCATCCATTGAAGATCATAAAGTAAAGTATACTGGATAAACTTTGGAGTTTTACCATATTTTTTAACTGAATAATCAATAAGTTCCTTAAAGTAATATTTTAACCTGTCTGTAAAAAATCCTTTCTTTTTTTGAGAATTATCAATTGTAGATGACTCATCAAAGCGTTTTCTATATAAGTAATTGGCATTTTTAACCAAACCTAATTTCGGATTATCAATAAGAATTTTATTAATGAATAATGCATCTTCAGAATTAACAATACCTGTATTAAATCTTAAATTACCAATAGCTTCCCTTTTAATAAAAGCTGATGAAGCTGAAAGCTGCGGATAATCAGGTTCATCTAAAAGATTAACTACTTTTTCGTTTTTATATTTATAATTAAGAATATGTGCTCCTTTCTGATTGTCAAAAAAAGTTATAGGTATTGATATAACATCTGCAGCAGGATTTTTCACTAAAAAATCATAAACTGCTTTAAAAGTACTTGGAGACAGTTTATCATCACTGTCAAGGAAGTTTATATAATCTCCCTTAGCATATTCTAATCCTAAATTACGTGCACTTGCCTGACCGCCATTTTCTTTAGAGATTACCTGAATATTATAAGGATAATTTTTCTGATATTTCTTAGCTATTTTTAAAGAATCATCATTACTTCCATCATCAACTATAATAAGTTCCACATTATGTTCGAATCCAAAATTTTGAACTGTTAAAGATTCAACTGCATCTTCAAGATATTTGTCATTATTATAAGATGCCATTATAACTGAAAATGGCTTATATGAATCCAATTTTTCAAATTCTTCAAGATTATTGGAATTCAATACTTTTAAAGTTCTTGATTTTATTTTAAAATCCAGTTCATCAACATTTAATGAAAAATCTTTTGAATTTTCATTTAATATTTCATTAAATTCTTTTTTCATCAGATTAAAGAAATTTTTTCTATATTTTGGAGCTGTCTGGCTGAATCTCCATAAAATAAGATGGATGAATCTGTTGTAAACCTGTTTTTTATAGACATTTATATAATTAGTTTCAACTAATAAGTCACAAATTAATCTGAAAATATGAATAATATCACTATAATCTTTATCCAAACCTTTAGAAACTGTTGAACCTTTTCTGTTTGTTCTGTAATAATATAAGTTTTCATCAATTAAAGAAATCCTTTTAGCTTTAAGATAAACATTGTAAAAAAAGACTTCATCTTCAAATATATATTTTTCCGGAAATCTGATATTATTTTTTTCAACAAAAGACCTTCGATATAACTTGTTGTAAGGAGTTACTGAAATTAATGAAGTGAACTCTTTAGTATCTAAATTATTAAATACCTCTTTTTTAAACCCGCTGAAACATTTAAGAGAATAATACCATAAATTATCATCAATTACATGTGTTTCATTATCAAAAGAAGAAACCTTACACATTACCAAATCCAAATTTCCATTAACTGATTTATTATACAATTTCTCAAGCATGTCTTTTTTTATAAAATCATCTGCATCAACAAAAGATATAAATTCACCGCAAGCATTGTCCAATCCAACATTACGTGCAGTTCCCTGTCCTTCATTTTCTTTAGAGATTATTTTAATTCGGTTATCTTTTTTAGCATAATTTTCTAAAATTTTTAAAGAATCATCAGTTGACCCATCATTAATGCAAATAATTTCAATATCTTCTAAACTCTGGTTTAAAATACTATCTAATGATGTTGATAAATAAACTCCAACATTAAAAACCGGAACTATTACAGAAACTTTAACTTTCGACATGATTCAGTAACCTATAAATGATATTTAAATTAAATATTAGTATATTGATACTAATTTATAAATTTTTGTGTGGAAGTTATGTTTAAAGAAATGATTAAAAGAAATACAAGTGAGCATTTCCTACTTAAACAATTAATTAAAAAAAATTTCACTGCTAAATACAAAGATTCAATACTTGGAATCTTATGGAGTTTTATAAACCCATTGTTAACTATGCTTTTATTAACTGCAATTTTTTCAACAATATTTTCTGGAAATATTGCAAATTATCCGGTTTATTTTTTAGCAGGTCGATGTTTATTTGATTTTTTTAGTGCCGGGACAAAAATAGCTATGAATTCCATAAAAGGAAACAGCGGTATCTTAAAAAGAATATTCGTTCCAAGATACATCTTTGCTTTTGGAGGAATATGTTCAGAGTTTATCAATTTCATAATTTCATTAATAATACTTGTTGCCGTAATGTATTTAACAGGCCTTCATTTAACCTTAATGTCAGTATTAGCTATTATTCCTATGATAATACTCTTTGTTATGGTAGTGGGAATCGGATTAATATTATCAATCGTATGTACATACTTTAGAGATATTGAATACCTTTACAACATATTTACAATATTATTGATGTATGCATCCGCTATATTTTATCCTGCAGAGATTATTCCAGAAGCATTAAGACAATATTTATATCTTAATCCTGTGTATTTACTAATTGATCAATTCAGAGACATTATAATGTATAATACATTACCAAATATCATGAGTGTTATTAATACCAGTTTATTTGCTCTTATTGTATTAGTTGCCGGAGTTATAATATTTACAAAATACCAAAGGAAAATTACATTAGAATTGTAGGTTGTTTATTATGAAAAAGAATTTAAGATTTAAAAATAATATAAATAGTGATTCCAACAATCAAAACAGAAATTTTAATCAGAGAAAACAACCAAAAGAAGTTATCTTTGACCTGCAAGATGATTACAACAGAATCCCAAATGATATGCAACAGCCTAAATCTCTACACCCTAATGGTTGGCAGCCATCAAAAAATAATGAAGTTCCAGATTACATAGAACCAATTCATAATAATATATTAGAAAAAGAAACTGCAAAACAACATCAGGATGTTGATAATCTAGTTTCACAATTTATTCCAGACTATCATGAAAAAGTTGCAGTTGAACTTAAAAATGTTTCTTTAAGTTTTAAAATATCTAATGATAAAATTGACAATTTAAAGGAATATGTAATACGTACTATTAAAAGAAACAAAGAAAAAAGCAGAAAATTCAAAGCTCTTGATAATGTTTCATTTAAAATCTACCAGGGAGAAAAAGTTGGAGTAATCGGTTTTAACGGTGCTGGAAAAAGTACTTTACTTAAAATAGTATCTGGTGTTTATGACTGTGACAGTGGAGAAGTAACTACTAACGGAATAATCGCACCGTTACTTTCTTTAGGTGCCGGTTTTGATTATAACTATTCAGGAAAAGACAACATCTTTCTAAATGGTGCTATTTTAGGATATACTGAAAAATTTTTAAAATCAAAATATAATGAAATTGTTGAATTTTCAGAACTTGAAGAGTTTATTAACTTTCCTGTTAAAAACTATTCCTCAGGAATGCTTGCAAAACTTGGTTTCTCAATAGCTACTGTTGTAAATCCTGATATTTTAATTATTGATGAAATCCTGTCTGTCGGAGATGTTAAATTCCAGAAAAAAAGTAATGATAAACTTAAATCACTAATGGGCTCAGGTACTACTGTTTTACTTGTATCACACTCAATTCAACAAATCAGAAACATATGTGATAAAGCATTATGGATTAATGAAGGAAAAGTTGTAGCTTTTGATGAAGTAAATAAAGTCTGTGATGCTTATATTAAAGCAGCTGAAAGTGCAAGTAAAGACCAGCTTAAAAACATCAGTCTAGAATAATTGTAACTTCCATTTCTTTTTCATTTTTCAAATCTTCAATTAAATCCAAATCAAGATCTCTGGAGGCTTTGTCTGCATTTACCATTAAAGTACGGGGACAGACATAATCACTGGTTCTGCAGACAATATCTGTCGGATGAGTTAAAGTCAAATCTTCATGACCAAAGCCGACAATCTCATCATAGCCGTTTTCAGTATCTAATATAACAGTTATTTTAGTGTTTTTATTGGCTATTTTAGCTTTAAACTCATCTGAAAAATCATTCATGGAATTATCCATAGCCACTCCAACAATACAGTCTGCAGCAGGCCCAATTTCTGGATCTTTAGTTATTTCAAAAGTGGATCTGTGCATGGAAGATACATTTTTGTGACCTTTAGTTCTAATTTTAAAAATCATAATTGTAATTTTAAACTGTAAAACTAATAAATATTTTCATTGAATATAATTAAAAATAAGTACCATAATATTAGTGATATATTAGTTAACATGTTGAAAAATTAAATGTTATTTTTATTAAATTAATAGCTATGTTAAAAAATAATAAATATATAAAGTTAAATCTACATGTAAAAAAGAAAAAAAGTAAGAGAATTATGAATTCTCTTTAAGGACTGATTTTTATTGTGTTTCCTGTTTGGAAGTCATTCCAGTAGGAAGTTATAATGTATTCGCCGCTCATTAATCTGATTCCTAAGCTTGCGATACCGTCTTTATTAGTAACTTTATGATAGAAAACACCGTTTACGTTAAATGATACGTTTTGGTTAGCTAATGGCTTACCTTGACCATCTAAAGTTAAAGCAGTGAAATTGCTACCGTCAAGGTACTTCATGGAGAGATCTTTTGTTACTAAAGTTGGCATGACAGTGACTTTGTTTCCAATATCCAAACCATCATACATTGTTGTAATAGTATATTCTCCAGGTCTTAAAGCAATTCCCAAGCTTGCAACACCATTTTCATCTGTTTTTTTGTGATAGAACACACCGTTGATGTTAAATGTTACTTCTTTGTTTACTGCTAAAGATCCGTCTTTATTGTAGACAGTTGCTTCAAATCTGGAAGCATTTAAGTAATATTTGGTTAAGTCATTTTGCATGATTAATGATTTTACGGTTATGTTAAATCCTTTTTCTTCGCCGGTTACAGGGTTGTAAGCAGTTAAAATGTAATTTCCAGGTCTTAACATAATGCCTAAATCAGCTACACCATCCTTATCAGTCTTTTTAGTATAGAAAACACCATTAATATTAAATCTGATTTCCTTATTAGCTATTGCTTTTCCAGTGCTGTCAGTAAACTTAGCATAGAATCTTGTAGCGTTCTGATACATTTTAACTAAATCTTTACTTATAATAGTCGGATTAATAGTTACAGTAATGTTTTTAGAAACTGCATTATACTTATCTGAACCATTATATGAAACAGTAGCTTTGTACACATTAGACGCTAAGTTTAATCCCATGGAAGCAGTACCGTTAGCATCAGTGGTTTTATTGTAAGTTTTACCATTGATAGTAAAGTATACAATAGCATTAGCAATAGGATTACCTAAATAATCAGTTAAAACAGCAACCATTCTGGTACCGTCTTTGTAAATCATTACAATATCTGAAATGTTTAATACTGGATTTCTATCAGGAGATATGTTAACTGCAACAGTTTTATTAACAACACCATTATATGAAACAATAGCATCATATTTGCCTACAGCTAATGGAGGTACAATAACTTTAGCTTCTTTACCTGAAACAGTAGCATTGTAAGTTACACCACCAATAGTTACAAATACAAAACCATTAGCTACATGATCAAAGTCCACAGTAAAAGTAACATTGCTTGCAGAATCTGAATCAGAAACAGAAACATTCATTTGTGTATTTTTAACTGAAACAATAGTCATATTACTTGAGTAAGAATTATCTAAATCTCCAGTATAATTAACAAATATTTCACAAGGACCAGTTTTTTCTGCTAACACATCAAAGGAACCCATACCATTTATTAAACTGATAGTTCCTTTTAAAACACTATTAAGATAAACATTCACACTACCATTTAAAAGTTTGCCATTCTTATCACGAACAACAACATTAACAGTAATATAATCTCCAGTTTGCGGAGCATTATTTGAAATAGTCATATTTGTAAATGTATCAATTCTGTAGAAAGTTACATTTAATTTTAAAATATTTCCATCACTTAAAGTTGCAGTTACAGTCTGATTACCAACACCATTATATGTATAATTAGCAGTTAAACCATTAGAGTTAAGAACACCTTTATTTGGAGTAATTACACCATTAGAAACTGTTAAACTAGCATTAACATCCAAAATAGGTACTTTAGAAACATCATAATAAGAATAATCAGTTCCATTAAAAGCCATATAAACAAGCCTAATAACCTGAACAGGACCAGAAGCATTATCCCCAACCAAAACAGGAACAATCCAACTACCACAAGAAATAGAAGGACTATAAACATAAGTAGGCTCAGAACTATTCCAGAAATTATTATCCAAATAAACTATGTATGCAGTTCCAGAAGCAGTAACTTCAGTGTTATAGAAACTAGATCCAGTAACATTACCTCCTATAAACTGAACACCTCTTTCATTGTTTAAGAATAATGAATTAATAATAGTTATAATATTGTTAACACCATCAGGTAATGAATCATCTTTATGTGTGGAAGATATTGATCCTCTAAATAATACTTGATTAGTCATGTTAATAAATTTAGTATTATTAACAACCCACCATGCATCTCTATAACGCATATCAGGACATGCAAATGCTCCACTATTAATAAATGTTGAGTTAATTAACCAGAATATTGGACGATAATCATTAGTTTGACCATAACCATAATCAATATCCCTTGTATTGTTTTCAAAGTAAGTACCCATAATAGTTACATTACATTTATATCCACTACTACTAAATGCATGAATAGCTGAAATATCTTTTAGGTTTATGAATTTAGAATTAATTACAGTAGCATTTGTACCCTCTAAATAAAGAGCAGAACCTACAGTTTTAGTACCATTATAATTTCCATCAAAAGTTACATTATCCAATAATACTTGTGTAACATTATACCTAGGAATAGAACTGGATGAAATAAAAATATCGCTAACTGCAATTAAACCAGTTAAATAAACTGTACGTCCATTCTTATTTACACCTAAATTACAGTTTATAAACTCAGTATTTGCTACGATTACATTTAATGCTTTAGTAGCTGAATAAACTCCACCACTGGATTCTATGAATTTTGTATTGTTAACTATAAGAGTTGAGAATAGTTTATCTGCAGAAATTCCATGACCAGTAGTATTTCTAAATACACAATCATCCACACTTAAATAATAACCATCAATACGAACAAGACCAACATCAACTGTCTTACCACCACCCTGAGTAGGATATGTAGTAGTTACACCGTTTTTAATTGTTAAGTTTTTTAGGTAAACTTTAACGTTGTCGTATGCTGGGGTAAAGTCAAATATGTATTTATTTTTTTCTGCATCGATAATTGAGGTTTCTTTATTTTCACCAACAATAGTTAAATCTATAAGTGGTGCTAAATCAAGATTAACATTACCTTCACCTTTCAAAGTACCGATAATATGGATTGTTAAGCTTAATGTGTTTTGTGACATTCCGTATTCAAATGCTTTTTTAATGGTTGCAAATGGTTTAGCTAATGAACCATCACCAGATTCATCACTACCTGTTCCAGAAACATAAACATCAAAAACAGACACAGGATTAGCATCAACATTTAACACACCTTTAACAACAGTAGTCTTGTTAATATAATCTCCAGAAGCTGAAATTTCGTATTTTCCATCATTAGCAACAGCAACAAAAGTAGCTACACCATTAACTAATGGAGCAGAACCTTTATAAACACCATTTAAATAAAATTTAATATTATATCCGCTTACTTTAAGACCATCTAAATCAAAAATAGCTTTTAATTCAGACCTAATACTAGAAGAATTAGTAGATACTAAAGTTAAAGTATTAGACATATTTAAACATAAACCACCAGTTATACCATTTGGAGCTATGTAACCATATATGTCATCACCGTCATCTGCTTTGTTATTTTCGAAAATACAGTCTTTTAAAGTTAAAACATTTGAATCATGATAAATAGCTCCACCTTTGGTAGCTTTGTTATTTATGAATTTAGCATTGATAAATGTTCCTCCACCTTTAACAGCACCACCAGATACACCATCATTATTTACAAAAGTATCATTTATACTTGTAAAATTAGCACTTCCTCTATTAATGTATAATCCTTTAACAGTGTTGTTTTCGAAAACATTATTAGAAGATACAAAATTAGCATCACTAACATATATTATTCCATAATCATTAGTGGATTTAGCGGTAATTTTGTTATTTATAAATGTAGAATTATATATTCCTTTTTCAGCACTAATATGACCATTACCTGAGTTATTTTCAAATAAAAGATTGTTTATACTAATAACATTAGTAATAAAACTAGAAGAAACAACATTCTCCCTCATTATAACATCATTTACTTTACCATTAATTTGAATTAAAGTTTTTGCATTACATTTTTCGAATGTACAATTATCAATATTTACAGTGAAATCACCAGAACCTCCTTTAATTAAACCAGCATATTTTTTACTGTATAAATTAGTGAATATAATATTTTTAATGTTAACATTTAGTGTAGTGCCAAAGTTAAATGCATAATCTTTACCATTACCATCAATTATTGTTTTACCATCTACACCAATTATATTAAGATAACCTAATAATTTAGTTAACTCTAAATTAACATTTCCAGTACCTGAATAAGTTCCTTCTAAGAGGTAGATGTTTACATAGATATTTTTAGCAAATGCTTCAGTTATTGCTTTATTAATGGTTTTAAATGGTTTATCTTTTGAACCATCATTGTTATCGTCATCACCATTAGGTGATACATAATAATCTACATAGTCACGGTCAATTTTAACATTTGCAGTAGTTGTTTTAACGATTGCATTGTTATTTAAAGGACCTGAAACTGTAACAATATATTTACCATCATCTAATAATTTAGAAAATGTACCAGTTATAAATCCATTTACAGAGCTTGCACTACCTATTCTAATATCATCTAGATAAAATGTGTAAGAACCTCCATGAATTGGATGACCCATATCATCAGTTGCAGTTGCATTAAGAGTAAAAGTAGAACTAGTTACATCTGCAGTTTTACCTTCAAGGATTGTGACTACTCCATTGAATCCAGAAAATGCAAATATGTAGTTTCCATTTCCACTTTTAGATACACAATTAGTCATAGTATTGTTTTTAAGGTTAAAACTAGACCCATAAATAGCTCCACCACCATTACTTGACCCAGTATCAGTAGTTGATGCATTTTCAAATATACAATTAGTAACATTTACATAACTTAAATAAAGTGCACCACCTTGTCTTGCAACAGATGTATCTTTAAATATATTTCTATTTAAAACAGAATATTTGTTACTATTTCCATTAATATAAATGGAACCTCCAGTTGAATATGTACCGGTACCTTTATTTCTTAAAAAAGTAGAATCATAGATACCTACATAGCTATAAGAAAAAACAGCACCACCATTATTTGTAACTACATTATCTTCAAAGGTAGAAGAATAAATGTTTAAATTAGCAGTGGTCCCAGAGTAAATAGCTCCACCAGAAGTAGCAGAGTTATTTTTAAAGTTACAATTTTGAATAGTTAAATTACCATTGTTGTAAATAGCTCCACCATACTTTGTATAACCATTTATAATGGTTAAATTAGTTAAAACTACAGAACTAGTGGACTTAATATCCATAAATTGAGTTTTGTTTAAATCTATTATAGTTTTATCCGCGCCAGCTCCTATAATGGTTATTGATTTGTTTTCAATTGTTAAACCGTTATTGCCAGTACCAATAAATTTTCCTTCAGATAAGTGTATGTTACTTACATTAGAATCTATTGCTTTATTAATTGTAGCAAAAGGATTATTAACATCACCTACATTATTATCATTTCCTGTTGGACTAACATAAACATCAGAGTTAGAATCACTTAGAACACTGACAGAATTACTATCTTCAGCACTAACACAAGAAATAGATACAATAAATAATATCAATAAAGTTAATATTGCGAGTTTATTTCTCAAAAATTAATCCTCCATTAATTATTACGTCAACATAAATTGACAAATATTATATTTTTATTAACTGATATAAAACTGTTCCTAAAGAAATACAATACTGATTAATAATAAAATATGAAATATTAATCTTACTTGAGCAATTACCCCTCCCAAAATAATTTTTTACCATAGAATTGTAACTATAATTAAAAAATAAAGATTTTATTATTTAAAACTTTAAATTACAGTGAATTTTAAATGAATTAATAAAAAATAAGAAAAAATAAGTCAGAAATTAAAATTTAAAAATCAGATCAGATAAAAAAAAATAAGAAATTTATTCATTAAATGAATAAATTAATTTGTATCAGTTACTTTTAAGGTATTATAAAGTAATTTATCTTCATAATTTCTAATAGAAAATGCTGTGATAATTTTATATACACCTGGGTTAAGATTAATGTTTAATTTTGCATAACCAGTTTCATTAACTGACCTAATATATGAAACACCATTAATTTTAAATGATACTTGCCCACCAGATATTGCATTTCCATTAACATCAATTAATTTTACATAAAATGCCGTACCTTTTTTAACCGTTTCATTAACTGCATCCATATTAACTGCCATATTATAAATCCAAATTTGATTAGTATTAACAATACCATTATATTCAGTTGTTATTGTATAAATATTTGAATTTAAATTAATGCTTAAAGCTGCTACACCATCTTTATCAGTAATTCTAGTATATGAAACACCATTAACTGTGAATTTAACAGTTGCATTAGGTTTAACTTTACCTTCACTATCATAGATAACTACTTTAAATTTAGACCCATCCCTATAATACATTGAAAGATCATCACTATCAATATTAGACAATACATTAATGACATTATGATTAACAAAATCACCACATGAAGTTACAACATCATATTTACCAGGATTAAGATTAATAGATAATTTAGCTTCACCAGAACTATTGGTAACACGTGAATAAACAATTCCATTAATAGAAATACTAATTAGTTTACCTTCAATAGGATTTCCAGCATTATCCACAAATTTAACAATAAATTGACTTCCATTTCTTAAAATTTTAGTTAAATCCTTAGAGATGATTTGAGATAAAACTGTAACTGAACTATTAACAAATGATTCAGTCCAATCTCCATAACCTTCAAAAGTGACATTTACATGATAGACACCAGGAGCCAAATTAATATTTAATTTAGCCTCACCTGAGCTATTTGTTATTCTAGTGTATTTCACACCATTAATAGATATAACAACTTCCATATTTGAAATAGGATTGCCATAAATATCCTGCAAACGGACAATATATTGAGTACCGTTTTTATAGAACTTAACTAAATCATTAGCAACTAAAATAGTAGCATATGGATTGAAATCATCAACTGTATCAACTACTATCAAAGTACTTGCATAATTACTGCCATCATACCATTCATTATCATTAAAATCAATTTTCAATAAATAATTACCAATATCTAACTTACATGTTAAATTAGCAATACCTTCACCATTTGTTTTAACTTTAAATATCTGTTTGACACCAGTAGCTTGACTAATTGCTGTAATGATAATTGTTTCATTAACAAGTAAGCGTCCATAAATATCAGTTAATTTAACCAAATAACTATTCATAGTACTATCAAAAATGATTACTGAACTTGCAGAAATTTGAGTAGGTACATGATTAATAGTCATATCTCCTTCAGCAGAAGATGGAGAATTCAATTTATTTCCAGCATATTTTACATAAACATTATACTTGCCAGGGACTAAATTAATAACAACACCTGCACGACCATTTTCATTAGTAGTAACTTTAAATGCTTGGGAAACTTTACCATCAGACAATATTATTTCAACAGTTTCATTAAATAAAACCCTATAATTATTATCTCTAAGCAATACTGTTAAAGTATTGCCTCTACCATTAAATAAAGACTGTTCAATAATTACATTAGTGCCAATAGACAATATATTGAATAAACCAGTACTTGAAGACCCATAATGCCAATTATCACCAGAATAACTTACATTAACATTATAATTCCCACCAGATAAATTAAGGTAGAATCCTGCTTGACCTTTCCAATCAGTAAGGGCATATCTCTTATAAATATTTCCATCAGATGAAGTTATGGTAAATAAAATCATCTGGTTAACCATAGCATCCCCTAAATTATCATAAACATGAGCATAAATGAAATTACCATTTCCATAAAATGTTTGATCTCCCTTAATAAATATAGATGTATAATATGGCATTACAACTAATTTAGCACTCCCTTGTGTTGGTTTAAAATAATTATCTCCATCATAACTAGCTTTAAAAGTATAATTACCCATACTGCAATTAATAATTAAAGTAGCTACTCCTAAAGCATTAGTTGTTAATATGTGTTTTTGATAAACATTAGTTCCATTTAAAATCAACAAAGTAACTGTTTTATTAGATACAACATAACCGTTTACACTTTTTAAAATAAAAGAGTAAGAAGTTCCTTTACCATAAACAATAATATCTCTTAAATCAAATACTGTGTTTTTATTATAAAATACTAAACTAATTGTTTGATTATCAACACGAAGACTAGCTGAAATATCCTCACCATTGAATGAAATATTTACCTTAGCTTGATTATTAATTAATGGAATAACATTAGGATTAATTTTAACCATTGAAGATTCGAATATAGCTATTCTAGAAGGCAGTTTACCAGTAATATTATAAATATTACCTTTACTATCTGTTACTTTATTTAAACTACCAATTAATGTATTATCTTCAATATCAAATGTTAATATAACCCAATTTTTAACATTGACAGTGCCTGCAGCCTTATAAATATTCTCATCATTTGGACCTCTGTTAGATCCCCACCAGCAATCAGAAACAAATACTTCACCACCTTTATTGAAAATATCTTTACCAAATACTGCATTATTATTATAAAATATAGAATTTGTAATATCTAGTTTAGAATAATAAAGTTTTCCAGGACTTACAGTTGTTCCATCATTATAAAATACACCACCATAAAATACGGAATTATTTTCAAAAGTACAATAATCTACAGTCATATTTCCGCCATTTAATATTAATCCTTCCCCACTACTGTTTCTATGGTCTTGAGCATAATAATTTGTATTATTTCCAAAATAACAGTTATATAAATAAATATTATCACCATAGTGGACAAAAGAAGTACTTATAATAACATCTTTATTTTTAGTAAAATTTGAATTAACAATAGATTGCATATTTCTAATTATTGGAATTAAAAATCCTGTTGAAAAACCTACAGACGGACCATAATCTTCAGTTATTAATGTATTATTTAATACTCCAGTTGTTAATGAATAAATAGATCCATGATTACGTATAAATCTTGAATTATCTACTAAAAATGATTTAGATGCATTTACACGAACAGCAGATGCTGTATTATCCTTAAATGTACAATTATCAATTAAGACATTTTCTGCACCTACATTAATTATAAATGAAGGGCTAACAACATCTGCTTTATCAATATAATTTTTACTATCCCAAGTAGTTCCCCACTCCATTGCTTTACAGTTAGTAAATACTGAGTTTTCAATAGTCACATCAAAGTGTTTAAAATAATTACTTCCAGTATAAAAGTATGATCTAATAACAATATCTTCTAAATTACTGAAAACAGAATTATTGATAATTAAATCATTACTAGTGTAAATTATACTTTGATTAGAGAAATATTGATAATGCTGTGCTTCATTACCTTTAAATACATATTTATTTCCACCATTAGCATCTTTAATAATACAATTATCAATGACTGTTTTTCCAGAGTTATTTACAAGTGGAATGAATTTTGATTTATCCATAGCAGATAATGTTAATCCTTTTAATGTTAGAACACCTCTTGGACTAATAGTAAACATTGTATGGAAATCATCCCTACATAATTTAACTTCACCATTATAACTAGAAAAGGTTAAAGTTTTATTAATTAAAAGTCCGGAATTATACAATCCAGAATAACTTCCTTTTCCGATGAAAATAATGTCTCCATTTAAAGCTACACTAACTGCTTTAGTTAAAGATTTGTATGGATTATTAATAGACCCATCTCCTTTTTCATCAGAACCTGAAGTTGAAACATATATTTTTCCATTATTAAATCCAGAACCTACTGTTAAAGTAGCAAAAGAATCATCAAACATTGCAAATATTAATGTGTTTTTAGAATTATCAAAGTAAGTAGTTAAAAATGCATTATTTATTAAATATCCTCCATTTTCTTTGAATCTGCCATTATCTGCTTCAAGTTGAATATAAACAGAAGGTAAACGAACATCAGAAGGTAAATTATATGTAGATTTTCCATTACATGCCTTAAAAGTAACTAAAACATCAACAACTGATTTAGATTTAATTATAGAACTTCCAGTGTTTTTATCTACGAAAATCATAATCAACCATCTATTAGCCTGTTTAGGGATATTTTCATTAGAACACCAGAAATTATTATCAATACTTAATCTTGAATTAACAAAATCATAGGTATTTATAAATGAATAACTGATATCTACAACAGAGTTTGATGTATTAATTAAAGTTACATAAGATTCTTTAATATATATACCACTATCTTTAACAAAAATATCAGAATTTTCAGTGAAGTATGAAGATGAAATATCTATTAAACTTTCTACTTTTTGATATTTATTTGATGAAATAT
Organism: Methanobrevibacter sp. TLL-48-HuF1; assembly: GCF_023617305.1. Classification (NCBI taxonomy): domain Archaea; kingdom Methanobacteriati; phylum Methanobacteriota; class Methanobacteria; order Methanobacteriales; family Methanobacteriaceae; genus Methanobrevibacter; species Methanobrevibacter sp. TLL-48-HuF1. The sequence goes on along the minus strand of NZ_CP081485.1, from coordinate 1,889,412 downwards.
TATTATCGATAAATCTGGAATTTGAAATAAACATATCATATGTATTTAAAATAGCTTCACCTTCTGCAGCAGTATTAGATTCAAATAATGAATTAACAATATTTGCAAAACCAAAATTGGTTATAGCTCCACCATAATATTTTGCAGTATTATTCTTAAATTCAGAATTATTAACAGTTAAATTTCCATAATTCAATATAATACCTGCTCTTAAACCAGTTGCATTATCAAAGAAACTATTTTCAACATTAAGATTACCATAATTTACAATAGCACTATATGTTTTAACAGTTGAATATTCGGTATTTAGAAATTCAATATTTTTCAAAGTTAAAGAACCTTTATCTGTAATATAAAATATATAATCAGTATATTTTCCATTAATTACAGCTGTTCCATCATAAGATTCAATAGTAATTGTTTTATTAATAATTATCCTACTGTTATCCGAAGTATAATAATTTCCACCTTTAATATGAATTACAGAGTTGTTATCTACTGAATTAACAGCATCTTTAATATTATTCATAGGATTGTTTAATGCACCATTCCCACCAATTGTTGCATTTGAATCAACATAAATTGAATCAGTTGCCGGAGCATCATTTACAACTGTAGAATTTAATTCTTCAGCAGATATAGCTCCTAATGAAACCATGAACAATATGAATAATGATAAGATTAAAATTGGTCTAAATTTATTCATTTATTCATCCTCCTTTTTAGAATTACGTTTATATCCAAATATTATTAATAACAAAATTATTGCTAAAACTACAATACCATACATAAAATTATCATCAGATAATACTTTTTTAACATTTTTATTAAGTTCATACATCATGTTTGATGATTGGGCTGCAGAACCTGCATCACTTCCACCAGCACCGGAACTGGAAGAAGATCCCAGATCACCTAGTGAACCTTGGTTTGAGTAAACAGTTCCATTAAATCCAGTTCCTGAACCTAATATTCCACCATTATTTCCAGAGCTTCCACCATTAGAACTTCCACTTCCAGAACCTCTACCATTACCATTACCAAAACCATTTCCAGTACCAGAACCTATACCTGTTCCAAAACCACCAGAATTTGAACCTGATGTTAATGATCCGCCAGTATTCGGACCAATAATTGGATTATTAGTTGATTGACCAGGTCTTGGATTATTTCCAGGATTGTTTGGATTATTATCCTGATTTGGATGACTAATAGTAGACCAAGTAATTTTATTTTTAACCCATTCCCTATAATATTGCGCATTTAACCATACATCTTCTCCAGGACCATTATTACTACCCCACCAATTACCATTTAAATCTATATTATTAACTGGTTTTATAGGGTAAAATATGTTAACTGAAAGGGAATTTTTACCATCTCCGCCAAAATTATTATAAATATTAGAATTTTTAACATTCATATTTAAATCCATAACATAAAACGCCCCACCAGTATAAAATCCTTTATTATTATGAATTGTCGAATTATAAATATTTAAAGTACCAGTAACATGATTTCCAACACGTTCACCATAGAAAACTATAGCTCCACCATGTTCAGCATTATTATCTGTTATATTACATAAATCCATAGTTATATTTGATTTCCAGGCGTCTATTGCACCTCCACTATAACTTGCAGAGTTTTTAAAGAATGTGGAATTATAAATTTTAGCATTGGATTTTGTGAAATACAATGCTCCACCACTATCACCTCCAATTTCATTTGATGTAAATGAAGAATTAGCAATATTTACATTAGCATTTGCAATAAATATAGCTCCCCCACCACCTGCAAAACAGGTATTTTTATCAAATATGGAGTTAATTATTTTAAGATTATGTTTTTTAACATCAGTGATACTTACAATAGCTCCACCCCAATTAAATGCTCTATTAGATGTGAAATTTGAATTATAAATATATAAATCTCCACGGTTGTAGATAGCTCCTCCGGAACCTAAACGAACACCAAAATCATCTTCTTCAAGAAGATATTCTGCATCAACTTTATTATCAGCAAAATTACAGTTATCAATAGTAAGAGTGCCTTTTCCTAAATTATAAATCGCTCCTCCAGAACCTTTAATATAACAACTATTATTAGTGAAATTTGATGATTTAATATCTAATTTATTATAATTAGCTATAACCCCGCCATTTTTCGCTTTATTTAGTGAAAATATAGAATTTACTATAACTAATTCTCCATAATTTACAATAGCTCCACCATAAGTTAAAGCTGTAGAATTTATTATTGAAACATTTTCTAAGTATAATTTTCCTAAATTGCAAAATGTTGAACCAGAAACTGAATATGCATTCATAAATTTAATATTATATACTTTTAATGAACCAGATTTTGTAATATTAAATAGACTACCTTCACAATTAACAATAACATCACCTAATCCCTTAATATTAACTACTTTTGAAATAATAATATTAGATTCAATATATTTACCTGCAATTACATAAACTATTCCTTTATTAATTACCTTACTTAAAGCATGTTTTATTGTTCTAAATGGATTGTTAATAGATCCATTACCTAATTCATCACTACCATCAGGTGATACATAAACATAATAAAGTTCATTATTAGTTAAATTAGCTGATGGTGCATATATCGCATTATCAGAGTATCTGTTCCAATTATCACTAATTAAATAATTGTCAACAATTGAAATTTTATTAGAATCTGCATCTACATAAATTGCATATTCATTTCCAGAAGTATAATTAGAGATAATACTATTTTCTAAAATCAATACATTAGAAGAACCACTTGATAAATAAATACCAGTTTGACCTACATTAGGTGCTAATGGCCTATTATTTAAAGTTCCATTTATTGTGAAATCATTATACCTTATTATATCTCCAGATGTTTTATATCCAAAGTAACCATAAGAACCACCATCAGCTGTAGCGATTAATATATTACTATCAACTAAGGTATTTTTAGCTTCAATTGAGTTAATTAAACAGACAATTGAACCTTTTGCATCAATAAAATTACGAATAATTTTTGTATTTGCAGTCCAAATAGTACTCATAAATACTTTGAAATCATGAGAATAAATATTATAAACACCATATGCAATATTACCTGCAGTTAATTTTATATTATTATCCATTATAATTGTATTATCTGCCATTGCAACATAAATACCAATTACATATTTAGTTGAATCAATTATAATATTATTATTTGAAATTATATTGTTTTTAGGACTTAATCCATAATATCCATCATAATAATTATAAATAGTAATTCCTGTTAATGAAGCACTACCTTTCATATTAATAGTATTGTTATTAATTAAATTGTCAAAACTTTCACCAGTTATTATAATAGCTGAAACATCCTTAGAAGATATTAAATTAATATTAACATTTTCAATAGTAATGTTTCTTGCAAAATTCAAATTAAATGCTGTATTCCCAACTAAATCAAAATTTAAATTTCTAATAGTTGAATTACTTGATTTTGAATTAAAATTTAAAGTTGCATCAATTACTGAAGTTTTATAATAAGAATCTAAAGTAACTACTTGATTAAAAATTAAATTATAATGTTTTAATTTTAAATTATCAAAAAGTAAAATGTCTTTTTGAGTTATTAATGAGTTACTAAATATTCCCTGTGAATCAAAGAATGTTTCAATATTTCCATCATAAATTACATATTTATTTTCATTTAAAATTACGTTTCCATCAATTAACTTTAAAGCATTTGAATAAATTATAGAATTTATTACTTCAACATTATTTAAACCTTTATTAACAAAAGTTGCACTGCTTTTAGATACTCCAATTAAATTAATGAAAGTAGAATTTAACAAAATATTACTATTATTTGAGAAATTCAAAGATTTTACCAAATTAGCAAATGCACTAATATTATTGTTATTCATAATAAAATTATTAGAATTAATTATTTCTAATGGAGAAACAACTTTAGTAGATCTGGCTATTAAATTGTTATATGAGATATTTAAATTATTAGAATTATCAACTAAAACAATGTCAAATACTCCATTTCCCTGAATATGAATAGTATTGTTAACTAAATTAGATACATTTACTGAATTTATAACAATTCCCTTAGCTGTTTTATTTCCTTCTAAAATTACACTATTATTATTAATTGTGATATTATTTGAATGACTAAGTAAAATACCCTGAATTAGTCTATTTTCACCTGTGACATATACATCATTTGATACAATATTGATGTTGTTTGATGAATTTATAGAAATTCCAAAAACATCTTTCATTTTAGAAGTTAACATCATATTAATTTGTTCTAAAGTCACATCATTTACATCATTTAAAACAATTGCACTTTTATCTGTGTTTTTAAAGTTTAGTGACTTAATTGAAGTTCCACTTGCTCCAGATACTAAATATAAAGTAACATTAGATAATATATTAACTGATCCACCATTTAATATAGTCATTTTCTGATTAATTACCATATCCTTATTAGAAAGCTTTGTAATTACTAAAACAATAGACTTAATATTATCAAATTTAAAATATCCATTCTCATTAAAATAGACATAGAAATTATCATCACTAATAACTATACCACTATAATTCAAAAACACACCATTAACAATATTATCCCTAACAACATTTGAAAATGGATCAGTAATATTCTCAACAATACCAATTGCAGCATTTGTAGTAATATTATTATATGTAATAGTAGTATTATAAACAGTTCCCACTAAATAAATCCCATATGACTTAGTATTGATAACATTATCACTAATATTATTATAATTTAATCTACCTTGATTAATTTTTACATAATAAAAAGCTTTTAATACACCACGAGTATAATAATATACTTCAGATGCTGCATCAACATAAACTCCATACAAATTAGAAGATATTTTATTTCCACTAACAATATTTTTAGAAGATAATATATAAATTCCAGAATCAACAGCTGTTTGAATAGTATTATTTAATATATTAGTATTAGTTTTAGCTACTCTAATCCCTTCACCAAAATTACTCACTTTAATATTATTATTTACTATTACTGCATTTTCACCTTCAACATTAACTGCATAATACCCATCAACTAAACTAATAGTATTAGATATTAAAGACGCATTTTCCCCAGATACCCAAATTCCAATTGAAGAATTTGTTATCATATTATTCTTAACAACAATATTATCATTCAATACAGCTATAGCCATAGTCATATCTATGAATGTATTGTTCTCAACAGTTAAATTATCACTATTAACAGATAAACCTAAACTTTCTATGCCTATTATAGTATTCCCTTTTACTATAGAGTTTGAACCTAAACCACTAATACCATCATAAACATTAGCAATAGTATTATTTATAATATATACATTACAATTACTTAAAAGAGACATACCTATAACCCATTCAGAGTTCCTATTTAAAGAACATATATAATTATTACTAAATGTATTATTATAACATACACCATGACCACCAAAATAATCCGCATGACCCCATGGATTATAGTAGATTACATTAGCTAAAGTAGATTGGAAATAATTACCATCAAATATATTATTATCACATTCACTCATAGGTACACAAGTACTCATTGTACTTACAAATTTATTTTTATATATTTTATTATTAGATGATGCACCCATCGGTAATGCAAATACACCCCTACCTTCTGCTAATTGAACTGAGTTATTATAGATATAATTGTTATTTGTATAGAATAAACCAATACCATTTAAATCAATACTTTGTATACCATCAACAACATAATGTGCTTTATCATTAATAATAGTTAATCCATGAACACTAGAACCATCACTACCTTTAACTAGCTTAACATAACCATTTTTAATAATATCACCATTATGCATAGTAGTGATTTCTAGTTGTTTATTGATAACAAATGTTTTATCTGTAACATTACCAATATGTATTCTATCTCCATCATTGATATTAGACTCGGGATTCATCTCACCTGAATAAACATCAAAATAATCATCATAATTATCATCAGTAATATTAATTATATTACCAGTATAAACATTATCACATACAATAACATCATCACTTGGTGAAGTAAATATAGTATTATTACTATTTTCAGCATATAATGGTGTGAATACTACAATAGCTATAATTGCATATATTACTAATAATATACATTTATTAAACCTCATAAGTAACCTCCACTAACTGTTATAATATTATTCATAGTTTTAGCTTCATATGCATTAGATAATAAACCAGAAGTTATCATATAATGACCTGGATTAAGATTAATTTTAAGAGATGCAACACCTAAATCATCAGTTTCACGATAATACATTACTCCATTAACAAATATTCCAACTTTTTGTCCGATGATTGGATTTGACAAAGCATCAGAAAATTTAACCTTATAAAAAGTACCTTGTTGAATATGGATACTAGATGAAACTATAGTAACAGGCATAGCTGCAATTGAAATGGTATTATAAACAGTTTTTCCATCATAACTTGCTGAAATACCATAAACACCAGGATTAAGATTTATATTTAAATAAGCAACACCATTAGAGTCTGTTAATTTATTATAAGTAACTCCATTAACTGTAATTGCCACTTCTTTATTAGATACAATTTTTCCATTAGAATCATATAATTTAGCTGCAAATCTTGTTCCATCTTTATAAAACATGGATATGTCACTAGTTTCAATTGTTGATAAAACATTAACAGAACTTGAAACAACTTCCTGACCATCAGTTACAGCAAAAATATAATTATTCGGATTTAATCTAACATTAAGTCTAGCTTCACCACTACCATTAGTAATACGATTATATTGAACACCATTTGCAATAATAGCTAATGAAGCATTTGTTTTTGGAGTTCCATCATCATTTACCAATTTAACAATAAATTTATTATTATCTACAAATTTTGTAATTATCTTGGATAAAACAACTATTTTATTGGTATTTAATGATTTAACATAATTATCATCATCTTCAAATAAAACAGTTATATTATAAACACCTGGGAAAAGGTTTATAGACAATCTGGCTTCTCCTTTATCATTAGTTATTTTATTATAAGTAACACCATTAATTGTGATTTTAACTATTTTACCAACTAGAACATTACCTAAAACATCTTTAAGGACAACATCAAACTGGGATCCGTTTTTATAATATTTAGTTAAATCTTTAGAAATAATAACTGTTTCAAGAGGAATTGAAGATATTCTTAATATAGCTGAATTTGAAGAATCTGCATATTTATTATTTCCTTTATAAATAACTGAAATATTATAAAATGATTTACTTTCATCAACTGTGATAGATTTACTGATAGCTAATCCAGTAACATTATTTGAACTTATTAATTTATTATTTAAATAAATTTCAACAATACCGAAATCAACTGCCAATCCTGTTTTATTATCCTTAATATTTACATTAATTTCAACTATGTCCCCTATTTTAGCTGTTTTTTGAGATAAATCTATATTAGTATCTACTTTATGCTGATTATAAAGAGTTATATTTAATTTAGTATTATCTGTAAAGCTAACCACTACATTTCTATCATCATTAGCCGTATTAATAAATTCAAAGATATCATTAATCAATGTACCAGAATCTAAAGAATTACTTCCTTTGGAAGTTATTAAAATAAATCTAACCGGTTTTACCGGAACATATCTAACATCATAATTTTTATAATTACTTCCATCAAATAATTTATAAGAAATAACTACTTTATAGCTATCATTAAATAAGTTTTCTGCAGATAAATGTTTAACAATCCAATAATTTAATTTAACATTTGCAGTTGTATCAATCATATTTTTAGGATTGTTATTATTCCAATAATTATAATTAAAATCTAAATTTCCCTTCTGATTATCATTATTAACAATGATTACTTTATTATTATAAAAACTTGAATTTCCAACAGTTATGGTATTTCCTCTAAATTCCACATTTCCTCCATCAAACAAACATCCATTAAAATTACTTTTATAATCATTAATTGAACTGAAAGTTAAAGAGTTTATATTTATAAAAGAAGAATTACAAACATCCCATATCATTCCATTAACAGACCCGCTTAACCAGTTACTATTTTTAAATACAGAATTATCTATTTTCACAAAGGATTTATCATAAGCAACTGCAAAATTGCAATCATTATCTGCATAATTAACATAACTCATAGTAACATTTGTATTACTTGCTCCTAAAAACTTACATCTGGAATCAAAGCTTTTTAAATTTTTAAATGTTGAATTAAAAAACTCCAAATAAACATTTTCTGTATTAACTGCTGTAGAATAAAAAATATCTGTTGAAGAATAATTATTTACAATACAATTATAAAATCTTGCATTAGCATCATAATTAAATAAAACACCACCATAGAATCCCAAGTGTTTTGAATCTACAAATGATGAACTAATAACCTTTAAATTAGCCAAATCATAATTGGATATTGAAGAACCTATAATATTTTTAAAAATACAATTATCAATAGTTAAATCTGCATAATTAGAAATAACCCCAATATTATTTTCTTTTTTATATCCTGTGCTTTTAGCTTTAAAATTAATTAAATTTAAATTAGATAAAACATATTTAAATCCGGAAATTGATCTTTCATTAGCTGCAAACCAATTAGAACCACTTCCATCAATTATGACTTTAGAACCAATACCTGCAATTTGAATATTCATACTACTTGGCAAACTGATATTAGTATTGCCTGCTCCACTATAAACTCCATCTAACAAATACACTTTCAAGTTATATACATTACCCGCTGATTTAGCAATTGCATTAGCTATTGTAGCATAAGGATTATTAAAAGACCCGTTACCATTTTCATCATTACCATTAACAGAAACATACACTACAACTTCATTAGAGTACTTTCCATCATAATCAGCAGGATAAATATTACTTTCCAAAACACCATTAACACTTGAGTTAATTCTCAAAATATTGGAAATACTATTTAAGTATTTAGGTTCAGAATAATAAGATCCACCTACTCCATTATTTCCTGTAACACTAGAATTAATAAAAGAATCATTAAATAAGTTACAGTTTATCATATAAATAGATCCGCCTTTGGCATATTCCCAGTTTGTTCTGAAACTTGTTGAAACAACATAATTATTAATAAAATTACTGTTTTTCACAGAAGGAACATTATTTAAATAAGCACCTACATAAATAGCTCCTCCAGAAATTGCATTTAAACAGTTACCCTTTGCAAAATTACCTACAAATCTGCAGGAATCAACTAATAAATCACTTTTTAATGAATAAACAGCTCCACCATTAGCATTCCCATATTCATCATTACAGGTAACTGAATTATTAATAAATACTGAGTTATAAATTTTACAATCCCCATTTTCTATAGAAGATATAGCTCCCCCGGCATTGAATGCAAAATTATTCCTGAAAATACAGTTATCAACTAACAATGTACCGGAATTGCATATTGCACCACCTTCAACACTTTTACAATCAACAATAGATAAATCTCTTAAAGTAACTACAGAATCAGCATATATATTAAATGCATAATATGCACTACTTCCTTTAATTATAGTTTTATCAGCTCCTGCACCAACAATAGTTATTGAACCACCTTGGCTTAAATGAGCTTTATTGATTGATATCATTACATTTCCATTTCCTTCAAATGTACCTTCCCCTAAATGAATAACAACATTATCACGAGGATTAGATACTTCTACTGCTTTATTTATTGAATTAAATGGACTATTAAGTTGACCGGAGTTACTATCATCTCCACCTAAATCAACATAAAATTCATTTCCATCATAATCCTGAGCAACTATGCTGGAATTAGTATTTTCATCAGTTGCAGAAACTACAGACAAACATAGTAAAAACAATAAAATAAAAAATACTGTTAAGAATTTTTTCCTCATAAAACACCTCATAATTTTATATAATAATAAAATAACTTTATTATGAAGTCAATTATGTTTTTATTAATAAATAAAGTTAATTGAAATATATTTAAAAAAGCATTAAGAAAATAAAAAAAATATATAATAAACTATTATTACAAGGTGTAGAAAAACATGAAAGGAAGCTACTGTCTAATAATCAACATTAAAAAAGATACTGAAATTAAAATCGGTAAAAAATTAGGATTTATTGACTTTAAAAAAGGATGTTATGTTTATGTCGGTTCAGCTATGAACTGCCTTGAATCCAGAGTTAAAAGACACTTGTCAGATAACAAGAAAAAGCATTGGCATATTGATTATCTTTTATTAAATGAAAACTCAAAAATTGAAAAGGTGTATACAAAAGAGTCTGATGAAAAACTGGAATGTGAAATAGCTAAAAAAATAATTGAAAATGAGGAATCAATAGCTGATTTCGGCTGCAGTGACTGCAAATGCCACTCCCATTTAATTTATTTTAAAAACTCAAAATTGGCTAATTTAAAAGTTTCATCCGTTCTCAATAGCTTTGATTAATTTATGTGCCTCTCTTTCAACTTTTTTACGGTTAAATGCTTTAGCTATTCTTTTTATTGCATCTAAATTTTTAACATAGCTATCTAACCATGAAAATATATCTCCGGGATAGACCTGTATCTGATACTTTCTAAACAGTTTGTTTGATATATCAATCGGATCTTTTCCTTTAAGCCTTTCATTTATTATTACTTCAGATATTCCTTTCTGCAGGCAGTCACAAAATGGTCTGTCTTCACATTTGCATTTTAAGAAATCTGATTGAATATTAATTAGAGCATCCTGGAATTTCTTGTCCAGCTTGCCGATTGCTTCACCTGATGAAATAATATCCAGTGTTGACTCTGCAAAAAGCCTTGTTGAAAATTTAATTTTTAAAGCATTTGCTATCTGATTATGAACAACTGAAGATAAATATGCATTTTCAAACATTTCCAGCTGCAGTCCAATAGCTAATATTTTTACTCTTAATTTATTAAATTTGTCTTTTTTCTTATAATACGGAGATTTTCTTAAATAGATTTTTAAATATCCCTTGTCGTCAATTGATTTTTTAATATAGCAGGCATCATCAAGTGATAAAAATGATACTGATACGGCACGGCCATATTTTGTTATGTTTAATTTATTTCCTACAATATCTATTAATCCCAAATCTTCCATTTCATTAATAGCTGTTTTAATATCTACAGGAATATTTATATTTCTATAGAATTTATTTAACTCGTCAATCGTTTTTATTGATCTTGAGGAAATATCCGCCAATATCTGTTCATATGAGCTTTCCTCATCATATTCTATAAATACATCTTCGCTGTCGCTTTCAAGTAAATCCAGGGCTTTTGCCTCTTCACTTTCACCGTCAAAGTCATGCCCTACTTCAGGTAAGAGATAAACTATTCCTCTGTCATGATAGCTTGGTCTTCCTGCACGTCCAAGCATTTGTGAAAATTCATTTGGGCCAATCCATTTGTTTCCCATGACCAATGAGTCAAATATAACCTGAGATGCTGGAAAATCAACTCCTGCTGCCAGTGCTGCTGTAGTTACAACAACTGATATTTTTCCCCTGTCAAAGTCCTTTTCTATTTTTTCCTTTTTATAATATGACAATCCTGCATGATAAGCAGCTGCATTAACTTTTTTATTTTGCAGGAAATTAGCTATTTTGTGAGTTTTTCGCCTTGAATTGGTAAAAATTATAGTTTGTCCTCTGTAACCTTTTTTAGATTTGGTATTGTATTCCCTTTTAGCCAGTTTTTGCATTATATGATGTTTTGATGATTCTGATCTGATATAAACCAAATGACGCTCCAATGGAACAGGCCTTTGAGAATATTCAACTAATTTCATATTAAATTCATCAGCTAAAAAATCAGGATTTTTAACAGTAGCAGATAATCCTATAATTTGTGATTTGGGATATAAATGCTTGATACGTTTTATTAATCCGTTAAGTCTTGTTCCCCTGTCTTCATCATCAATCATATGAATTTCATCAATTAAAACTACACCTAAATTAGACAATAAAGCTGAGTTCCCGTTTCTTAAAAGATAATCCAGACCTTCATATGTTCCAACAATTATATCTGCATCTTTAACATCACTGTCAGGTAATTTTAATTCACCTTTAGCTTTAACTCTATTCCTACCAACTTTAATAGCTACCTTTAAGCCTAATTTTTTATATTTTCTTTTAAAATCACGGTATTTCTGATTAGCCAGTGCCACCAAAGGTGTCAGGAATATAAATTTTTGGCCTTTCAGTGCTTTAGTTATTCCTGCAAGCTCACCAACTAAAGTTTTTCCGCTTCCTGTTGCACTTACAACCAGCAAATCCTGATTTTTTAAAAGACCTTCCTTAATGGCCAGATACTGAACAGGCAATAGCTTTTCATTTCCATTTTTAATTAAAATATCCCTGAACTTATGAGGTATTTTAAGCCTTTTCATTGATACATCAGGTATTTTATACTTGGATTTTGTATCTACCCTGTCAAATAATGTTAAATTTCTGTTAGAAAGGGGATCAAACTTAGGTGATAAGACAGATAATGTTTTTTCCAGGTTTCCTGTTTTATCTAAAATATCTTTAAGGTTTCTGAATATTTTTTTATCAAAACCCTGAAGTTTAATTTCTCTTTTTATTGTTTCATATGCGCACTGTTCACATATTAACTGATTATTATGTTTATATGAAAATTCAGAGTTTACAATTGTAATATTTCCTTCAAATGCACAAAAATCACAAACTCTAGTGTGTCTTACCTTAATATTCAGTGATTTAAGATAATTCCCAACTTCTTCATCCTTACTTGCTAAAAAAACAGCCTGACTCCTTAAAAGTTTAATTACTTCCTGAGGTGGAATCAGTTTCTCGGACAAATTAGATGAATCAGAATAATTATAGTCAGCTACAAATCTGGAAATAGCTATTGAATCATCATATTTTTTAAATTTAACAGTTCCAACATATTCAGGTTCTCGTTTATTGTTTAATGCGCCTTTTGGAGAACCGATTGGGTATAATTTCCACTGTTTTTTTATTTTTTTAAGAATTATCATTATATAATATTATGTTGTTAAAGTTAATAATACTTTAAAAAAAAGTAGAAATTTATTCGATATAATCGAATTTAGTTTCCATAACAACAATTATAACAAATCCAATAACCGCCAGGATAATACAAGGCAGTAATGCAGTAAATGTAAGTGGAGTCGTATTTACAATATTTACAAAAGGAAGTTTCAGTGTACCGATCATGACACCAATAAGAAATGCCATTGTAATACCTTCATGATGTTCAAGCAAATAATTTAAGATTTTGGAAAATCCTAAAATACCAATAAGGGCACCTGCACAAAATACAACAATTTCACTTAAACTCATGGTCTTTAAAGCATTTAACATATACTCATACTGACCTAACAATAAAAGCAAAAATGATCCTGAAATACCCGGTAAAATCATTGCACAGATAGCTATTAAACCTGACATGAACAGTATCGGCAAAGTATGATTCATAGCTATTGGATTTAAACTTACAAAAATATATGCCAAAACAGCTCCAATAATAGTAAATACTAAATGTTTAAGAGTAAGTTCATCCATTTGTCTGTATAACACATATGATGAAGCTATAATTAATCCTAAAAAGAAGGAATAAGTTAAAGCAGTGTATACGTCCATACAATAGGATATAACATTAGCTAATGTCAACATTGCAAGTCCAATACCGCATAATAATGGTATGAAAAATTTAAAGTCGATTTCATAGAATAATCTTTCTTTAAAACCATGTAAATCTCCTTTAAGTAATGGTTTTATGAAAGTAAAATTAATTGTACTGATTGAATGTACCAAACGTTCGTAAATACCTGTGATTAATGCAATTGTTCCTCCGGAAATTCCCGGAACAATATCTGCAGAACCCATAAGTATTCCCCGAATAAAAATTGAGAAAAAATCCATAAATTTCAAAATATTTCACCTTAAATATTAGTTACTTCTAAAAAAGTGAACTTAAAATTAATATGTTATAACTTTATTAAATACTTTGTTGAAAAGAGAAAATTTATTTGCTCATTTTCTCTTTAACAAGCTGTTTGGCATAAGGCGTGATGTTTTCACTAAGGATTTTTTGTAAGAACTCACCAGTATATGTTCCTGATTTAGCTATTTCTTCAGGAGTTCCGGTAGCTATTACTTTTCCACCACCATCTCCACCTTCAGGACCTAAATCAATAATATAATCAGCTGTTTTAATAACATCCAAATTATGTTCAATAACAACAACTGAATTACCTGCATCAGTTAATCTGGCAAGTACTGATAATAATCTTTTAATATCTGCAAAATGAAGACCTGTTGTAGGTTCATCTAAAATATATAATGTATTCCCAGTATTTGACCTTGAAAGCTCTTTAGCTAATTTGATTCTTTGAGCTTCACCACCAGATAAAGTAGTAGCTGGCTGACCTATTTTCATATATCCTAAACCTACATCAAGCAAGGTTTTAAGTTTCTTATGTATTTTAGGTATATGCTCAAAAAATTCCAATGCTTCTTCAACAGTCATTTCCAAAACTTCATAGATATTTTTACCTTTGTAACGAATATCCAAAGTTTCCTCATTGTACCTTTTACCTCCACATACTTCACATGGAACAAATACATCAGCTAAAAAGTGCATTTCAATTTGTACAATTCCATCACCTGAACATGCTTCGCATCTTCCTCCTTTTACATTAAAACTAAATCTACCAGGTTTATATCCTCTGGCTTTAGCTTCAGGAGTTTCTGCAAATAAATCACGAATATCAGTGAAAACTCCAGTATAAGTTGCAGGATTTGATCTTGGAGTACGTCCTATCGGTTTTTGGTCAATAGCTATGATTTTGTCAATGTTACTTACACCCTCAATTTTATCATAATCCCCGGCAAAAGTGAATTTGTTGTTTAATTTTCCGCTTAACCCTTTATATAGAATTTCATTGATTAAACTACTTTTACCAGATCCACTTACTCCAGTAACACATGTAAACTTACCTAAAGGTATTTCAACATCAATATTTTTAAGATTGTTTTGTCTAGCTCCTCTGATTATAAGTGATTCACCATTCCCTGACCTGCGTGTTTGTGGAATTGGTATTGTTTCACGTCTTGAAATATACTGACCTGTAACAGATTCATGAGACTCCATAATCTCTTCCGGAGTTCCGCAAGCAACTACTTTTCCACCGTGTTCTCCTGCTCCAGGACCTATATCTACAACATAATCTGCAGACAATATTGTTTCTTCATCGTGTTCTACAACAATTAAAGTATTTCCCAAGTTTTTAAGTCTTTTTAGTGTTTCAATAAGTTTTACATTATCCCTTTGATGAAGACCAATACTTGGTTCATCTAAAATATATAGAACACCAACTAATCCGGAGCCTATTTGAGTAGCTAATCTGATTCTTTGAGCTTCACCACCAGATAATGTACCTGATGAACGTGCCATTGATAAATAGTCAAGTCCAACATCTACAAGGAATTTAAGTCTTTGTCTGATTTCTTTTAAAACCTCTTTAGCTATGAACTGTTCCCTGTCAGTAAGTTCCAAATTCAAGAAGAACTGATATGAATCCTTAATTGACATTTCCACTACGTCAGCTATTGATTTTCCGCCAACAGTTACAGCCAGTACCTCAGGACGAAGTCTTTTTCCATGACATACATGACATTTTCTGTCACTCATGAATTTGGAAATGTATTTCCTGCTGTAATTTGATTTAGTTTCAATGTATAAACGTTCCATTCTCGGAATAACTCCTTCAAATTGACGATTAACCTGATAAGATTTATTTCTACGTTTAAATGAAAATGGTATTTTATCATCACAGCCATATAATATCATATCCCGCTGTTCTTTAGTTAATTCATTAAATGGAGTATCCATACTAAAGTTAAAATGCTTTGATACTGCTTCCAGCATCTGATGATAATAATTTTCCCTTTTATTTGATTTTGCCCATGGAGTAACTGCTCCGTCATTTAATGAGAGATTTTTATTTGGAATAATCAAATCAGGATCAATTTCCATTTTAACTCCAATACCGTTACATTCAGGACATGCTCCCTGAGGCGCATTAAATGAAAACATTCTTGGAGTAAGCTCCTCAAAGTTTATTCCGCAATCTACACAGGCAAAATGTTCTGAATATTTTTTCTCATAATCTCCATCATCATCTGAGAACAATACATTTATTAATCCGTCTGCAAACTCTGAAGCGGTTTCAAGTGAGTCAACCAATCTTCTTTTAAAGTCAACATCCTTTCTTATTTTAAGTCTGTCTACAACTACTTCAATGCTGTGTCTGTAGGTTTTTGGAAGGTCAATATCCTCTTCCAAATCTCTAATTTCATCATCTATTCTTGCCCTTACAAAACCTTTATTTCTCAAATCATTTAAAACATCTTTATGCTGGCCTTTTTTATCTCTAACAACAGGAGCCAGAATATGTATTTTTTTACCTTCCCCTTCTTCTATTATACTATCTCCAATTTGGCCTAATGTCTGGTGAGATATTTCCTTTCCACATTTTGGACAATGGGGAGTTCCTATTCTTGCAAATAATAATCTAAGATAGTCATAAATTTCAGTAATAGTTCCTACTGTTGATCTTGGGTTTTCTTTTGTGGTTTTTTGGTCTATTGAAATAGCAGGAGACAAACCTTCAATATATTCCATTTCAGGTTTTTTCATTTGCCCTAAAAATTGCCTTGCATAAGCTGATAGAGATTCAACATATCTACGCTGTCCTTCAGCATAAATTGTATCAAATGCAAGTGAAGACTTACCCGATCCGCTTAATCCTGTTATTACAATAAATTCATCACGGGGAATAGCTAAATCTATATTTTGCAAATTATGTTCTTTAGCTCCTTTAATAATAATCTGTTTTTTAGAGTCTTTTGTCATAATAACCTCCTAGTAATAATTATCCAATACTCCATTATTAAATATTAATCTAAGAGCATTTGAAAAATAAAACATTCGTAATGTATCAAACAAATATTAGATGTTTTTATATATAAATATATCTAATCATTTTTCCACTTAATATTTTGGAATTGTATCCGCGCCACCATTATAAAAACTATTAAAATATTGATTTAAAAGTGTTAAATTTACTCAAAACTGTTTTATTTAAGTTATTTACAACTTAACAACTTATATAGTGGTCAATACAAAGTATTAGTGTATTTTATCAAATCGATTTATAGAATATTAAACAATTAAGGAGAGAAAAAATGATTTATCAAAAACAGGATAAATTAATAAAAGGATTAGCAAAATATTATGGTCAAGACCTCTTTGATTATTTAGAAGCATTAGAAAAAGAAACAGATGAAATACATGAACCATTGCCTTGTACAAAAATTAAAAAGGTATATTCTACAGAATTAATAACACCTAATTTTAAGGGTTTATTAATGGATTTTGTATATGAAATGGTTGATGATTCATATATCCATTATGAACATTACAGCGGTAACTTAACTCATGGTAATCTTACCCATACTGGACGTTACGACATGGAATTACACGAAGAAACTGGAAAACCCATAAATACGATTATAATATCTACAGGCAATCCAAACAAATCAGAAACAGAATGCTGGATTGGAAAAGTAAATAAATATACGCCAATAAGAATAATTTTTCTAAAAAAATATCCCGGAGACCAAAGATTAAAGAATGTTAAAATCAAAATAGAAAATAACAAAAAACTAACAACTTTTGACATATTAGATTTAATTTTCATACCATTTTTAAACACAACCAAAAATTCTGAAGAAATAGTTAAAGAAATCTGCGGTTATGTTAGCAAAATTACCAAAATAACAACCAAACAAACTAAAATATTAACATGGGGACTTTGGCTAACAACAGAAATATTCATAAAAAACCCAGAAACATTAGAAAAGGTGAGAACAATGAGTATTCTAAAAGGAGAAAGCATAAACGAAAAACTACACAACAGAGAAATAGAACTTAGACAAGAAGGAAAACAAGAAGGAATAAAAGAAGGAATAAAAGAAGGAAAACAAGAAGGTATACAAGAAGGTATACAAGAAGAAAAAACAAATATGAAAAACACAATAAAAACTCTTGAAAACGAAGGAAAAACCTCCGACGAAATATTAAAAACACTAAAAACAACTTTCTAAAAAAATAATAAAATACTTTAAAAAAAGACAAAAAAAATTTAGAACCCTCTATAAAATAATATTAAACCCACTTGCTTTGATTAACAACAAAAAAAATCCTAAAAAAAATCTCAAACCATTAGAAAAGGTGAGAACAATGAGTATTCTAAAAGGAGAAAGCATAAACGAAAAACTACACAACAGAGAAATAGAACTTAGACAAGAAGGAATAAAAGAAGGAATAAAAGAAGGAATAAAAGAAGGAATAAAAGAAGGAAAACAAGAAGGTATACAAGAAGAAAAAACAAATATGAAAAACACAATAAAAACTCTTGAAAACGAAGGAAAAACCTCCGACGAAATATTAAAAACACTAAAAACAACTTTCTAAAAAAAATAAGTTCTAGCTGTCCATTAAATAAAATGCAAAAATTAAAATTAATGGACAGTTCCCATTTTAAATTATTCTATGAAGAATCTTTTTTTAAACCTTTTAAAGTAGCTATTTGATCTCTTAAACTAGCTGCTCTTTCAAAATCAAGTTTAGATGCTGCTTCTTTCATATCATTTTCTAAATCACTGATAAGTAAACGTAATTCATCTTTAGGTATTTTACTAATATCAGTTCCTTCAATATCCAAATCCTCAGCTACTTTTTTATCCTTAAGTGCCCTTTTAGTAGTTTTAGGAACAATACCATGTTTTTTATTATACTTAATCTGGATTTTTCTTCTTTTATTCGTAATAGCTGTTGCATTTTTAACAGAATCCGTCATTTCATCAACATACATTATTACCTGACCGTTAATATTTCTTGCAGCTCTTCCAATAGTCTGAATTAATGAAGTTTCATTTCTTAAAAATCCTTCTTTATCGGCATCTAAAATAGCTACCAGAGAAACTTCAGGTAAATCAAGCCCTTCCCTAAGTAAATTTACACCAACCAGCACATCAAATGTTCCTCTTCTTAAGTCATCTACAATGTCAATTCTCTCTAAAGTGTCAATTTCAGAGTGCATATATCTGACTTTAACACCTATTTTTGCATAGTAATCAGTTAAATCTTCAGCCATTTTCTTAGTTAAAGTTGTAACTAATACCCTTTCATCTTTTTTAGCTCTTTTTTTAACTTCTCCAAGCAAATCTTCAACCTGACCTTTAACCGGACGGATAATTATTTCAGGATCAACCAAACCTGTTGGACGAATAATCTGCTCAACAACATTACCTGATCTTGATAATTCATAAGCTCCGGGAGTAGCTGAAACATAAATGATTTGATTTATAGATGACTCAAATTCATCAAATCTCAATGGCCGATTTTCCTTTGCAGAAGGTAATCTGAATCCATGCTCCACTAAAGTTTCTTTACGTGCCCTATCTCCATTATACATTCCGCGAATTTGAGGCAGTGTAACATGAGACTCATCAATAATAGTCAGATAATCTTCAGGGAAGTATTTCAATAAGGAGTAAGGTTTTTCACCCCATTTTCTTCCAGACAGATGCATAGAATAGTTTTCCACACCGGGACAGTAACCCATTTCCTGAAGCATTTCAATATCAAAACGTGTTCTTTGTTCCAATCTTTGAGCTTCAAGAAGCTTATTTGATAAATTAAACTCATTTAATCTTTCATCCAACTCATCAGAAATATTTCTAATTGCAGTATCCATCTTATCCTGACCAACAACAAAATGCTTTGCCGGAAAAATCATGTACCTTTTTAAACTTTCTGTTTTTTTACCTGTAACCTTATCAATTAAACTGATTGCATCTATTTCATCACCAAAAAGCTCAACTCGTACAGGTGGAGTACCATGAACAGGATTTATTTCAATTACATCTCCACGTACTCTAAATTGCCCCCTTCCAAATTCAATATCATTTCGTTCATATTGCATAAAAACAAGTCTGCGAATAATGTCTGAACGGTCATAATTATCTCCTACAGCTATTCCAAATGCAAATTCACCGTAATCTTCAGGAGAACCTACACCATAAATACAGCTAACACTGCTAACTACAATTACATCATCACGGGATAACAAAGATTGAGTAGCAGAATGTCTCATTATATCTATTTCTTCATTAACTGAGGATTCCTTATCAATAAAAGTATCAGTTCTTGGAACATATGCTTCAGGCTGATAATAATCATAGTAACTGACAAAATATTCAACTGCATTATCAGGAAAAAACTCTTTAAATTCCTCATAAAGTTGCGCAGCTAATGTTTTGTTATGGGAAATAACAAGGGTGGGTTTTTGAACTTTTTCAATGACATTAGCCATTGTAAATGTTTTACCGGAACCGGTAACTCCTAAAAGAGTTTGTTCCTTTACACCCTTATTTATTCCATCAACTAATGAATTAATGGCTTTTGGCTGGTCACCTAATGGCTGGTAAGGTGAGTTTAGTTTAAATTTTTTCATGATTATTCTAAATTATTTCATCAACATTTATGTGAAAACTAACATGGAAATATGGTACAGAACAGCATGGAGTAACTTTACTGCTTCTTATGCTAATTCTACCATAGTCCTCAAAACTGTTTTCCAAAGCTTTTTCAATATTTTTAACATTCATCTCATTATAAACTCTTAAAGATCCTAAAAAAATAACATGACCTTTTGTATTCATAACAGATATAGATTCAACAACATCGTTTTCATCATATCTCTTTAAAATGATATTAGATCCTTCAATAATTTCTTTTTTAATAGCATCCTTATCAAACATTTTAATCCCTCAAAACATTTGCTATACTTTTTGCAAGAGAAACACGAGAACTGTCTGCAGATAAACTATTGGTAGATATTACACTATTAGCACCAGCTGAATAAATTCTCATAGTAGCTCCATTTACCAAAATCGGATGAACACAGCAAACATCAACTGATTTGGCACCATATTCTTTTAATATCTTAACTGCATTAACAATAGTTCCGCCGGTAGCTATAATATCATCAATGATAAATGCTTTTTTATCTTTAACTGAATCTACATTAACTGTTTCATCAGAACTGCCCTCAACATCAACAATTCTGGTTTCCACATTATCCGGTCCAAGACGAACTTTAGATAAATAAGTGCATTCACACTCAAGAATTCCGGCTATTTCCTGAGCAAAAGGATACGCCCCTTTATCTGGAGCAACAATTAAAGGTTTTTCATCAATTTTTTTATCAATATATTCAGCTATTGCACCCATAGCAGAAATATTTGTAGTTGGAATATCAAAAAAGTCTAAAACACATTTTTCATGAATATTAAATGTAATAAATTCATCAGCACCAGCAGATTGAATTAAATTAGCTACAATTTTTGCAGAAACTGCTTCTCCATCATGGAAACGTTTTTCCTGTCTTGCATAACCCATATACGGAACAACAACCCTAACTTTTTTTGCCCCAAGGTCTTTAAGATTAGCTATTAAAAACAGCAATTCCATTAAATTTTCATCCTGAGGATATCCTGTAGATTGGATAACCGTAACTTCTTCATCAATATTTCCATCAACACGTAAATATCTTTCGCCATCTGGAAATTTTTTAGTTTCTACATAACATAAATCATCATTTAATTCTTCTGCTACATGAGCAGCTAAATCTTGAGATGCTGAACCGCCAATAATCACATTATCACCAAAAATTAATATAATAATTAATATTTGATTTTAACATAAAAAAAGTTAACTATATTAATGCTAAAAACAATTGTAAATCATGAAAATTGGAAGAATTATTTTTGCAGTTATAATACTTGCTGTCATTGTTGTAGTAGGAATAGCTGCAACTTCTAGTGTGTTAATAATAGCTGAAGACGAAAGTGAAGGAGGTATTCCCGGTGTTGACATGGGGGCAACATGGAATTTAAGTAGCGGATTTACCTGGATTTACCCAGGAAGTTCATTTAATGCACAGCACCAAACTCTGCATAATATTCACTTAGATGATCCTGACGATCCTTATGGAGCAGCTAAAGAAATAATGGAATACACTTATCATATATCTCCAAATATTATTATAACAGTAAACAATAATGCATCTGAAAAAATATTTGGTGGAGATATCATATCCGATATTCGCCAATACGACTGGGGTGATGGAATGGATCGTGGAGATGCTGCTGATAAAGCAATGAGCGATTACCATATGAATTATCTGGCAATTCCAGAATGTTTATTAACTGGAGATATGAAAATACATTTTGTTTAAATTAAAAAAAAGTATTGTTTTTTAAAAACAATACTTAAAAACTCTTTTTTTATAACGGTAATGTTCTTATAAACAGGACGAATCCAATAAAAGATATAAATAACTGAATAAAACCATGTTTTTTAATTTTATTATCCCTTGCCTGAAGTAAGAAAAAGGGCATGAAAAATCCGAAAAAGCTAAAAAATCCCATTGAAGTATGTTTAGCTATCAAATCTATGATAAATCCTCCAAATGAAAAAAATATAGTAATTATATAAGAAATAACTATAAATTTCTTGCTAATGTTCGGTTCCACATTCCTATAAACAAAAAATGTATTGGACTGAAGCCCTTCCACTAACGGGGTTCCGCATTTAGCGCAAAAATCATAACTGTCCTGATTTTCAAATCCGCAATTTTTACAAATTCTAACCATAATTATCTAACCAATAAAATTAATATTGTCCGGAATTTCACGTTCAGGAGATGGGATTTTGCAGGGAGCCTCATAACCAACTAAAATACCTGAAACAGGTGTGAAATCTTCTGGAAGATTTAATTTATCTTTAAGTTGAGTTAAAATAGCTATTGGAGATACAACATAACATGTAGCCAATCCCAAATCAGTAGCTGCTAAAATCATTGTTGTTGCAGATGCTGAAACATTTATTTGAGTAAAAGGACCTTCAGGTGCAGAAATAACAATTAAAGTTGGTGCTCCATATAATGGTTCATAACCTGGAATAGAAGCTCTCTGACGCATAAAACCTTCAGAATTTAACATGAACTCCTTAGTTTTATCATTTATTTCACTTAAAAATTCTTTATCCTGAATTACACTAACTTGAAACGGACCTGCATTTGGAGCCTTATTAGCTACTCCGACAATTGTATCCAATTCATCTTCCGTTATCTGTTCATCCTTATAAGCACGGACACTTTTTCTTTTATTAATTGCTTCCAATGTTTCCATATTATCAGCTCATCATATTATTTTTTAAACTCATTACAATTTCTAAATAAGATTTTCCTGCATAATCAATATTCTGTAGTTCATCAAAGTATTTAAAACCTAATTTTTCAAGAACTCTTTTTGATTGATAATTGCTTTTTTTAAATGATGCAAAAATTTTATTTAATTTCAAATCCTCAAAAGCATGCTCCAATAGTTTTTCAGATGCTTCATAAGCATAGTTATTTCCCCAAAAATCTTCTGCAATCCAATATCCAAGTTCTGCATTATTATCTCCCCAATAATAATTTCCGTCAGGATGAATAAGCAAAGCTACACATCCAATAATCTGACCATTTAAAGTTACGGCATAAGTTTCATCTCGAGCAAAAACACTTTGAATTATCTCTAAGCTATTTTCAACATTTTTATGAGGTGACCATCCCGCAATTGGACCAATTTTTGGATTTTTAGCATGATGATATAATTCTTCAGCATCATCTATCTCCAAAGGTCTTAAAATTAAATTTTGTGTTTTAAGAATCATTATGTTAAATAATATTTAAAGTACTAATTATAATTTGTGAATTTAAAACTGCTATTTTTATCAACTTTAAAGATATAATTATATTCATGAAAATCAAAGATGGAATTTGCGGATTTGCTGTTGGCGATGCTTTAGGTGTTCCAGTTGAGTTCAGTTCCCGTGAAACACTTCAAAAAAATCCGGTAAAAACAATGACAGGTTACGGAACATACAATATGCCTCCCGGAACTTTTTCAGATGATACTTCAATGACACTAGCTACTATAAGCAGTATCTGTAATAAAAAAGCTATTGACTATGAAGATATCCAAAGTGAATTTTTAGAATGGTTAATTAACGGCAAATACACACAATATGAAAAAACTTTTGATTATGGCAACACCACTTATGAAGCATTATTAAGGTTTAAAAATGGTTTTGAAGCATTAAATTGTGGTGGAACTAGCGAAAGAGATAATGGAAACGGATCCTTGATGAGAATATTGCCTCTGGCTTTCATTTGTGATATTGACTATGAAACAATTGAAAATGTATCCGGTTTGACCCATGGCCATTTAAGATCAAAAATAGCTTGTGTATTTTATGTTGAACTGGCTAAATCCATGCTTTCAAGTAATTTAACAATAAAGAAACATGTTAAAATAGCCAGTGATAAAATCAGGAAACACTATAAAGGTTCCAAAGAGCTGGAACATTTTGAGAGAATTTTTAATAATAATCTGAAAGACAATATCAACAGTTCAGGTTATGTAATAGACACTCTTGAAAGTGTTATTTATTGTTTGGAAAGTACTGACAGTTATAAAGACAGTGTACTGAAAGCTGTTAATTTAGGTGGGGATACCGATACTGTTGCAGCTATTTGCGGCGGACTTTCTGGAATTTATTATGGATTTGATTCCATCCCTATAGATTGGCTCAATCAAATTCCAAAAATTGAAGAGGTTCTTTCATTATGTGAAAGTTACGAAGGTGTTATCAATGAATGTTGAAAAAACTATTGAAAATATTATAGCTAAATGTGATAATTATATAGATCCCCAACTAGCTATCTGCATAATCCGTGATAATTACACAATGGGTTCCAACAATATTGATGAACTGAAAAAATATGATATTGAAAATGAAGACAGCTATGTTGAAAAAGTCTTAAAAGTCTTAAAACATGAAAATATATTTATAACATTCGGAATGCTTGCTTTTATACCACTATTTAATGAATGTGATATTTTTTCCATTGAAGATAAAACTATAAGTCTCAGCAGTGAAGAATTTCAAAAATATGGTGATTTAAAAGAAGAATACTTTGGAGTTTTAATTGAGAAAAACAGCAATAACTTTATTATCGGCAGCTGTGATTTATGTGGATGTAAAATTGATTCATCATTTAGACAAATCAAAAAAAGCGAAGATAACTTCTATAAAACAATAAATACTATAATTGAAAGTAATATTATTTATTGATTAACTTCTGTTTTATATTTTCCCACATTTCCTGCTCTTCACCGCAACCAGTCATAATTACATAACCATAATCTGAAGTTTTAGCTAAATCCACTAATTTTTTAATTCTTTCATCCATTTTTTCATAACTTAAGGGATAAAAATCAGTATTATCAAATTCCTCAGATATTATACTACAATAATCCTGAGCTTTTTCAATAGATTTTCTTCCAGGAACAACAATTATATGGTCCGGATTTAAATTTTTAATAACATCCAAATGGTCTTCAAAGATTTCCTCTTCATGTTCATCCGGAGTTGTATAAATAAACTCTAAAGGCCCATCAATATATTGATTCATAAATAATGCATTGATTTTAGCTGCATCACCATTATCCCCCTGTCCTAAACCAACATATTTATCTTTTAATTTAACTACTTCAAATCTTCCAGGAGGAATAAAAGACATATCCAGATTATTGAAAACTTCTTTAATAGTATTTTCAATATTGGCTATTTTTGGAGTGAAAGTAGCATATGTACAAACAGAAGCTAATGTGTTGTAAATATTATGGAATCCAAATGGAGGAACATTTATAGTTACTTTAAATGAAATATCCCTGTTATTTGTATAATTGTATAAATTTCCTTCAATTGTCAAATCCCAATTGTCCGGCTTAAAATCGGCACCAACTAATTTAACATTAGGCTCCTGGCGTTTAAAACCACACTCACAACTATAAATTCCTCTGTGATTTAAGAATTTTTGAGAATATTCAAGCTTTTTGCCGCACTTCGGACAATCTGGACTCTCTGATTCAAAAATATCATTAATATCATCAATAGCCAATCCATAAAAATTAACATGAACATCTTCCTGTTTATTAAAAGCAATGTTTGCTGTTACAGGATCATCTACATTGGAAATAATAACTCCACGGGCCATAGCCTGTGAAAGCAGAGATTTGGCATCTACATATTCATCAAATGGATTTTTAACACCTGCTACCTGTGAGTGTTCACGTGAAATTGTTGTATAAACAACTCCCACAGGATCAATAAGCCTTTGAACAGTATCTGGAATTCCATAAATTTTATTTCTAATTCCATATTCAAAAACACCAATATCTCCACTACCTTTTAAAATACCTGTAGTTATTGCATGAATAGTATTGCTTTCAAAACTTTTCCGGATTTCAGTATCACATGAAAGTAATTTAATTAAAAGAGTTGTTGTAGTAGTTTTTCCGTTAGTTCCTGTGATTAAAATAGGGCCTACATTCATTTCATGAGCTAAGTCTTTTAGTGCTTCCTTTCCAGCAACCTTATAAAAAACATATCCCGGAAGATTATTACCACTTCCAAATCCTAATTTAGATACCTGAGAAGCTATTTTAGCTCCAAATTTAGCTATATTAAAACGAAGTTTATTAACCATATTAATCACAATTCAACCTATGACATTATTCTGTATAATATTATTAATATGTACAGATTAACATATTAAATTTACTATATTATTTTAAAAAATAAATAAAATCAAATCAGCAAAGCTATTGAGAAAAACCCGTTAACAAGTTAGCGAAATAAAAAAAATAAGTAAAACCAACTTAGTTAGTAGTTGGTTTTTCAATTTGAGAGTTAGAAACTTTACTTACAACTTTAGAACTTAAATTTTTCATTTTTTCAATTAAATGGTCTTTTTTACTACCGCTAATTAAAATATTTTCTAATACATCACTTAAAGTTTCAGTTGGAACAATCTCAATCATATCTTCATATTTTTTCTCAAGCATGACATCTTTCATGTTAGACTTAGGAATTAATACTTTTTTGATTCCTGCTTCTGCAGCAGCTTCAATTTTAGCTGTTGCACCACCAATAGGCATTACATCTCCACGAACATTTAAAGATCCGGTTAATGCAACAGTCTGATCAATAGGAATATCTTCAACAGCCGAAATTACTGCAGTAGCTATTGAAACACTTGCACTGTCTCCTTCTACACCATCATAAGTTTGGATAAACTGAACATGAATATCATAATCAGAAACATCTTTGTTGGTGTATTTTTTAATTAATGCACTTACGTTTTGAACTGATTCATTAGCTATTTCACCAAGTTTACCTGTAGCTATGATTCTTCCACCTTCTTTAGATTGGGATGGTGCAGCTTCAGCAGCAATAGGTGAAACAATACCGCTTCTATCTCCAATAACTGCAAGTCCATTTACAAGACCAACTCTTCCACCTTCAGGATGAACCATGCTGTATTCTTTTCTTTGTTTAATGGATCTGTCAGCTATTTGCTGTTCTAAGGTTCTGGAGAATTTTTTAGCTTCAATTACATGTTCTGCAGTTACTAAATCAGCACCTTTTTCAATAGCTACATCACCAGAGGATCTTACAAGTCCACCTAAATCTCTTAATTTAAGAGTTAAAGCATCTTGTTTTCCTGAACGACGTTTAGCTTCTAAAATAATTTCATCTAATGCATCAGGAGCGAAGTGAGGAATTCTTCCGTCATTTTTAACTTCCTGAGCTACAAATCTTACTAATTTTTTCCTGTTTTCCGGAGTATCATCCATGGAATCTTTCATGAAAACTTCATAACCATATCCTCTGATTCTTGATCTCATAGCTATATGCATTCCTTCAAGAACCTGAAGATTACCAGATGCTACTAGAACAAAATCACATGGTACTGCCTGAGATCTTACCATTGCACCACTGCTGTTTTCACTTTGACCAGTAATGGCATATTTTTTCTCCTGCATTGCAGATAAGAGCTCCTGTTGTGTTTTCATAGTCATTGTACCAATTTCATCAATGTATAAAACACCTTTGTTAGCTTTATGAATCATTCCAGATTCTACACGTTCATGTGCCGGAGTTCCAAGACCTCCAGATTGATAAGGGTCGTGACGAACATCTCCAAGTAATGCTCCTGCATGAGCACCTGTTGCATCCATAAATGGTGCGAATCTTTTATCTTCATTGTTAACCAATAATTTTGGAGACATGTTATTGTTTTTAGGCTTTATTTGAATAGAAATAAGCAGGATTAATGCTGCTGCAATAATAGCTTCAAGTACTCTGCCGTACATAAATCCAATAACAACAATAGCTGCAATGATAAATGTTGTAATTAGTGTTTTTTTCTCTTCATGGTTTTTAGCAGACCCTTTAGTTGCCTTTACTATTTTTTTACCTTCGCCTGCTGGAACTGACCTTATTAAAGGATGATTATTATCTTCCACATTCGGATAAATTAAAATATCTTCTAATGATTCATGTGGTAAAATTTGAGCCATACCTTTAGCCAGCATTGATTTTCCAACACCTGGATCACCAATAAGTAAAATATTTCTCCTTTGTTTTGCTGCTTTTTTAATAGTTTCAATGGACTCTTCATGTCCAATAACTTGATCAATTAATAATGGAGGAACTTCAATATCTTTTGAACTTTTAATATTACCATAATCTAACATCGGTTCAATTTTTTCAAAAGCCTCATTTTCTTCTATTTCAGGCTTTAATACAGTTTCTTTTGAGGAATCATCTATTGATTCTTGTTCTTCAAATTTCATGAAACCTACCTCAACATAATTTTTTAGTTCAATATAATTCAACAATAAATAATTTAAGTTAATTTACTATTTAAATATTGGCAAATTGCTATATAAAAAGCTTTCTATTTTAGTAAATTTAAGTAAGTAAAATAATATTAAAAAAATAAATTGATGTTTTTAAGTTTAAAGATTTATGAATATAAAAAAAAGCACTGATAATTAAAATTAACAAGAATTATACCTATATTTACTTTTAGAAAAATAATGCACTAAACATAATACTTATGATAGTTATTATTTTAAAAATCACACAAACCCCTAAACGTGTCAATTTTTATTTTAATTTATTAAATAGATAAGTATAATTCTTAAGTTAATTTATCCCATATTTTCCAAATTTACTACATTTTCATTGAAATTAATAGTAAATGATGTTTAACAACAATAGTATAAACTACCATTATAAAATGTAAATTAAAACAAATTTAATTTACATAATTGTATATATTATAAGTAGTATAAAATTGTTACTAAAACAAAATAAACAGAATAAATACCAATTAAAACTAAATAATACAGAATAAAGTTATAAATAAGAAAGTGATTAATGCAATATAAAGACATATAACATGAATAAAAAAGAAAGTGAAGAAAATACTTGGGAAATAATTGGGTTTATAAAAGTATCCCCTTCACGATACAAAACAATAAAGTCATTGTCTGGCAATGATTATAAGATGCCTTCAGAAATTGCAAAAGAGACTAATTTGCGTCCAACACAAGTATCTGGTGCATTAAATGATTTGAAAAGTAAAAAACTAGTAATATGTCTTAATGAAAATGCTAAAAAAGGCAGACTTTACAAAACAACAAAATTAGGATTAAAAATACTTGAAATATTAAAATAGCTATTTTTAAAATTTATAATAAAAAAAGAAAAAGATTAAGAGAATTTATGAAAAATCCTCTTAAGGACTAATTTTTATAGTGTTTCCAGTTTGGAAATCATTCCAGTAGGAAGTAATAATATACTCACCACTCATTAATCTGATTCCTAAGCTTGCGATACCATCTTTATTAGTAACTTTATGATAGAAGACACCATTTACATTAAATGATACATTTTGGTTAGCTAATGGCTTACCTTGACCATCTAAAGTTAAAGCAGTAAAATTGCTGCCGTCCAAGTATTTCATGGAGAGATCTTTAGTTACTAAAGTTGGCAAGACATTAACTTTGTTTCCAATATCAAGTCCTTCAAACATAGTTGTAATAGTATATTCCCCAGGTCTTAAAGCAATACCTAAACTAGCTACACCATTTTCATCTGTTTTTTTGTGATAGAACACACCGTTGATGTTAAATGTTACTTCTTTGTTTACTGCTAAAGATCCGTCTTTGTTGTAGACAGTTGCTTGGAACTTAGAAGCATTTAAGTAGTATTTAGTTAAATCACTTTGTACGATTAATGATTTTACAGTTATGTTGACTCCTTTTTCTTCACCATTTGCCAGATTATATGCAGTTAAGATATAATTTCCAGGTCTTAAATTAATTCCCATATCTGCTACACCATCTTTATCCGTGGTTTTAGTGTAAAATACTCCATTAATGTTAAATTTAACTTCACTGTTAGCTAATGCTTTTCCTGTGCTGTCTAAAAATTTGGCATAGAATCTTGTAGCATTCTGATACATTTTAACTAAATTATCAGCCACAATAGTGGATTTTACAGTTACTGTTACATTAACTGAACTTTCATTATATTTAACTGCTACATTATATGTTCCGGCACCTAAATTAATAGCCATAGAAGCTATTCCTTCATTATTGGTTTTTCTAATGTAATCTTTACCATTAATATTAAATATTACATCAGCACCAGCTATCGGATTACCCTTACTATCAACTAATTTAGCTGTAAGGCTTTCAGGACCTTTGTAATATTTTACAAGATCATCAGCAGTTAATGTAAATGTTTTTTTATTAACAGTTATAGTTCCATTTGCAGTTGCCTTATCATATTTATTATCACCATAATAAGTTACAATAAATTCATGAGTTCCTGCAGAAATATATGGGACAATTATTTTAGCTACACCATCAATAACTTTTGCAAAGTAAGGTCTGTTGTTCATAACTAAAGTTACATTACCAGTAGCATCTTTAGGTAAAATTACAGTAACTGTAGCATTTTCACCCTCATTTACCTCACTAACATTAACTTTAATATCATATCCGGATATTTTAGAAACTTTAAATGAAGTACTGTTACTTGAAGATAAATATTTAGCATCACCATTATAAACAGCATTGATTTTATAATTACCACTAGCTAAATCTTTAACAGTTAAAGTAGCTTTACCATCTTTAATCTCAACAGTTTCAGTCTTATCACCAACAGTAAAAGTAACATTACCAGTAGCACCAGAAATAACGCTAGCTACAATAACAGCATCCTCACCCACATTAATATCATCAACAGATACAGTAATTGAAGAAGGAAGTTTATTTACATTAAATGTATAAACTGCACTGCTTGTTAAATACTTAGCATCACCGTTATAGGTTGCTTCTATTTTATAATCTTCAGCAGTTAAATTTTCAATAGTTACAGTAGCTTTACTGTCTTTAAGCTCAACAACTTGTGATTTACCATTAATAACAACAGTAACATTACCAGTAGCACCAGAAGTAACACTAACAGTCACAACAGCATCTTTACCAATTTCAATATTATCTACAGAAATATCAACTTTTGACTCAACTTTAGAAACTTTAAATGAAGTACTGTTAGATGAAGTTAAATACTTATCATCACCATTATAAACAGCAGATACAGTATAATCGCCACTAACTAAACCTTTAACAGTTAAAGTAGCTTTACCATCTTTAATCTCAACAGTTTCAGTCTTATCACCAACAGTAAAAGTAACATTACCAGTAGCACCAGAAATAACGCTAGCTACAATAACAGCATCCTCACCCACATTAATATCACCAGCAGATACAGTAATTGAAGAAGGAAGTTTATTTACATTAAATGTATAAACTGCACTGCTTGTTAAATACTTAGCATCACCATTATAGGTTGCTTCTATTTTATAATCTTCAGCAGTTAAATTTTCAATAGTTACAGTAGCTTTACTGTCTTTAAGCTCAACAACTTGTGATTTACCATTAATAACAACAGTAACATTACCCGTAGCACCAGAAGTAACACTAACAGTCACAACAGCATTTTCACCAATTTCAATATTATCTACAGAAATATCAACTTTTGACTCAAGTTTAGTAACATTAAATGAAGCTGTTGCTTTTGCACTTCCATATTTATTATCTCCATTATATTGAATGGTAGCTGTGTATTGGCCAACATTTAAATTATTAATAGATACTGAAGCTTTACCATTTTTAATATTTGCACTTTGTGTAATATTTCCAATAACTACTTCAACACTGCCTGTAGCATCACTAGGAAGTTCGATATTGATAATAGCTTCTTCACCTACTTTAATATCCTCAACAGTTACATTAATAGCTGGAGTGACTTTACCTACACCTAATGCATAAACTGTTTTATTAGAATAAACATAGACAGTACCGTTTTTATCCATAACTATTGGTCCTACAGCTGAAGAATCTGCAGCAAATGTCCATAATAATTTAGCATTGCTATCAATAGCTGATACTTTTCCATTATCTGATCCTATATAAACAGTTCCATTATTATCAATCATTATGGAAGATGCTTTATCTCCAAAGTTATAGAAAACAGAAGTTTCACCTTTGTTAAATATATCTATTTTATAGACATTTCCATCACTGCCAACAGTGTATAATACACCATTTTCATCATCTAAAGCTAATGTGCTTCCATTTATAGCTATTTTAGTAGTCCATAATTTATTATTTATGGTTAATGCATTAACTTTTCCATCTTTATCAAATACATATATATTATCATTAGAGTCAATTACCGGACGTCCTACAATACCAATTCCGCCAAAACTTCCAATTACAGTTTTACTTGTAACATTGATTATTTTAAGACCATCTTTTGTATTAACAGCTACTAATCCATTACCAATTAATGTAGGTGCACTAACTGGCTGGGATCCTAAAGCAATCATAGTAGGAGTTCCTCCGGATTTCCACATATTATATGGAATAATTACTAAATTGTAGCTTTGGCTGCTGTACTGATATTCTCCGGAAATGTATACATTAGCATTTTCATCTACAACTGGTGAGAAAATACTTGAACCTTGCCAAATATTGGAATTATATTTTTTACCGGTAGTGGAGTTTATAAAGTATATTGCATCTCCAGATTTTGGAGCAATAATAATATCACGGGAAATTGCTATTCCTGAAGAAATTTCACGTCCAAATGAACCTGCAAATTTCCATCTTAAAGTTCCATTTGAAGTAAATGAATAAATTCCATCATTACAAGCCACATAAATATTTCCTGCATTATCAATAGCCATAGAACCGTTAATTTGGCTTCCGCTTACAACATAATTCCAGATAGCTGCACCATTACTATTTCCTGTGTAATTTGTTTTTCCAGTGTTTTTAGTGTCAAATCCGTCATTATCCCATTGAGGAACAGGATAACCGATTATTTTAATATCGGTTGTATTTTCACAACCATTATACAATCCATTACCACTATAAACTACTTTAACAGTATAATTACCTGCTGCTAAATCAGATACTTTTAAGGAAGCTTTACCAGTATCTTTATCAACTTTTACAATGGTTGATTTATCTCCAATTGTAATATTTACACTGGATCCGTCACTACCTGGAGCTGGTATGACAATTACAGAAATAACAACATCTTCACCTACTTTAGCATCATTTGCATTTACAGTTAAAGTAGAATTAAGTTTAACTTTAGCGAATTGTTGTGTAGCTTCACAGCCAAAGTAGTTATTATCTCCATTATAAACTGCATGAACAGTATGAAGTCCATCATCAAGATCAAATAAAACAATATATGCATTACCATCTTCAATAGTTGCATTTTCACTTTCGCCATCAACAGTAAACATTACTTCTCCAGTTGCATCTTCTGGAAGGCTTACAGTAATTGTAGTATATTTTCCAATACTAATCTTAATATCCATTGATGAAGCTATTTTATTAACTTTAACTGAAGATGTAGCAAGAGCTTCTTCGTAATTATCATCACCATTATATTTAGCTGTAATTTCATACTCTCCGCCAGTTAAACCAGATATTGTTGTAACTCCAGTACCATTTACCAAATCAATAGTATAATCTTTGTTATTAATCTTAACTGTAACAGTACCTGTTGGCCTACTACTTTCCAAAGCTACTTTAATTACAAGGTCTTCTTTTACCTTAATATCCTTAGTATAAATATTTAAATTTGTAAATGCTTTACTTACATCAAATTTTAAAGTGCTGGTTACACCGTAAAGATTAGTAGTTACTGAAGCTTCTCCAGTAGCAGTTGGAGTAAATATAACCTGCAATTTACCGTCAATAAATTTATCACTAACAGCAGTTGCTATACCATTAATGGAAGTAATATTTAAAGTACCCAATGGCAATTTGTCTCCAGCATCATATTTGCTAATTTCACCTTTACTAGAAATTACATTAGCTAAATCAACAGTTATTATTGCATTTTCACTGAAATTCAATTTATCAACATTACTTGTTACATTTAAGAATAACCAATTGTTTAACTCTTTTCTTGGTGCAGCTGTTGCATTTTCAGCAGTATTTCCCCACCAGTTATTATCTAATACAAATGATGCGGAATTACCTACTGTTGAAAATACATCACCTAAACTTGGTAGTTTTTGTTTATTTCCTAAAAAGATTGAATTTACAGCTGTAAGTACACATTTTTTCATAACATAAGCAACACTTCCCACAGATGCATAGTTATTAATAAATACTGAAGATGAAATTTTAATCTGATAGTTATCAGTAGAACTTGAATCAGCAGCCAAACAGCCACCTCTACCTTCTCCAGTGTTATTTATAAAAATAGAGTCAATAATATCTAATCCCTGATTAAAATTACTGCTTTTTACATAAATACAACCTTGATAAACACTGTTATTTTCAAAAGAAGTGCCTGAAATTATTCCCTGTTGGTCTTTAAGGTCCAAGTAAATTAAATTACCTACATCTGAAGTTCTTTTCTCATTTGCAGTATTATTTACAAATTCACAGTTAATCATTTCTAAATAATTAGCATAAATACATTTGAAAACATTATTATTGCTAAATTTGGAATCTGAAATAACTAAATTAGCTACATTAACAAGAATATCTTTTTGATTGTTTGAATAAAAGTTACAGCCAGTTATTTCAACTTCACCAGCATCTAATCCGTTGATAATTTCACCATTAGATACATCAGCAAATTTCAAATTATTAAATGACACATTTGCATTGTTTGAAATTTTAAATATAGGAATAGCTGAATTAGATCCGCCAATAGTAGCTTTTCCATCACCAACAATTTTTAAATCATTGGTAATATTTAACCCATATTCATTGTAATTTCCCTCTAAAATATAAATTCCATTAGTATTTAAAGAAATAGCTTTAGCTATTGTACGTACCGGTGAATTTTTACTTCCGTTATTGTTATCATTACCGTTTACAGACACATAAACATACTGAACAGGTATACCGTTTACAGTAAGATTATTTGAGTTAGTAGCACCGGCAACTGAACGTACATATACTTTATGTTCTTTACCATCATTAAAAGTTAAATTAAAAGACTCACTATAAACTGTTTTTAAATAAACATCATCTACATAAACAAAATAACCTGATTTGGATAAAATATCAGAATCATAATATTTGCTATTTTTTAAATTAAACTGAATATTTAATACTGTTGTATTGCCAATTCTTTCTTCTTCACTGATTTTAGATTTGGAAAATACTAAAGAATTGTTATAATAATAGTTGTCAGACAATTCCAGTACAGATTTGGAAAGATCAATTACTAATAAATCACCAGATTTAGTATGATTAATAAATTTATTACCTACCAATCTAACATTTGGAGATCCGTAACCCTGTGCCTGATTTGCACAAATTGCAGTACCTATAGATGCTGAATTAGTTATGAAAGTAGTGTTGTATACATCTAAATCACCAGCATCCATTATTGAAATAGCTCCACCACGACCAGTACCTGTTGTAGATTCATTAGTAAGAGACCAGCAATTGTTTACATTATATTGGAATAATGAGTCTTCAATATAAATATGTGGGTTGGTTCCGTAGAAACATGCACCAATAGCTCCTCCACCATTGTTGGTTGTACAGTTATTCCTTGTAAAAGTAGTATTGTATATCTGCAAATAACTGTAAGTATACAATGCACCACCATTCCATCCTGCTACATTATCTGTAAAATTAGAATCATATATTGTTGTATTTGCTCCGCTGTGAGTGTGTATTGCTCCAGCCCACCAAAATGCACTGTTTTTATAAAATGTAGAATTTTTAACAATCAATTGCCCGCAATTATTAATACAGCCTGGTTCTGTTGTAGCATAATTATTTTCAAAATAACAGTTTTCAACTAACATATGTGAAGTATTGCAGTTTAAACCAGCATCAGGATCATAAACACTTAAAACACCAAAACAGGTATTAATATTTGTAAAATTACAATTTTTAACAGTTGTATAACCTCTTTTAATATAGTAAACACAGGCATGACTTGATAAAGAAGTTATATTATCAAAAGTACAGTTTTCAAGCAAATTACCTGTGCAATCACCAGCCAACTCTACAAACATTCCACTATCCAAAGATGTTTTTTGTGAAAGAATCATCCATTTAAATGTCAAATTAATTAATTTTAAATTAATTCCTGAATTTTCAGGAGTTTTCATCGGAGTATAATAAATTGTAAATGCATCAGATGATTTATCTCCAAAATAAGCTCCATTATTTCCTAGGATAGTTACATTATTTCGAATAATAATCTGATTAGATTCATCAACTCCATCGCCCGGATAAAAATTAGTATTTTCCTTTAATTGAAGCACATAGTTTTTATCTGTTTTTTCACAGTATGTTTTTAGTTCACCCCAATTATTTACAATAATCACATCATCAGAAGGATTGGCTACCGGAATATCAACATTACTGTTAACTTGAGCAGAATCCTCCATAATTCCCATTGAAGAGTCATCCAATCCCATATCAGATGAATTAACGTCATTCAAATCGTTCGCACTTACACTACTAACTCCTAAAAGGAGAATAAGTAGCATAATGCCTAAAAAGAATTGTTTATTGAATTTCATAAATAATCAACCTTTTTACCAAATTAAAATATATTTTATATTTAATAAAATTTTTTTTATATTTATAAATTTTAGTTTAAATAATATATAATATTATAGATAAATTAACCAATCAACATTTATAAAATATAAATAACAAAAATATCTTTAAAAGAAAAACAAAGTGATTTTAATGGTTAAATGTTTAATGGTTCAGGGAACATCATCAAATGCTGGAAAAAGTATGCTTGTAGCTGCATTATGCAGAATATACAGAAACAGAGGCTATAAAGTAGCTCCTTTTAAATCTCAAAATATGTCTTTAAACTCATATACAACTAAAGAAAATGGAGAAATAGGAATAGCTCAAATGTTACAAGCAGAAGCTGCAATGATTGAACCAAGCATACATATGAACCCGATTCTTTTAAAACCAAAAGGTGATTTTACATCCAATGTAATTATCCAGGGAAAATCCATCGGAGATATGAATTTCTATCAATACCAGCATGACTATCATGACAGGGCTTTTGAAGCCATTAAAGAAAGTTTCAATATCCTAAAAGAAAATTATGACATTATAATCATTGAAGGAGCAGGATCACCTGCAGAAATTAACATGCGTAAAGAAGATCTTGCCAATATGGAAATTGCACATATGGCTGATGCAAATGTTATTTTAATAGCTGATATTGAAATGGGTGGTGTTTTTGCAGCTATTGCTGGAACATATGTTCTTTTAGATGATTATGACAGATCCAGACTAAAAGCCACAGTTATTAATAAATTTAGAGGAAATTTAGATATTTTAAAACCGGGACTTGACAGAATTGAAGAAATCACCAAAGCTCCAGTTTTAGGTGTCCTGCCTTATGATGAAACACTGAAATTACCTGAAGAGGATTCAGCATCATTAACAACACATGTATTTAATGAAAACAAGGACATTATTATTGGAGTTATAAGACTTCCTAAAATCTCCAATTTTACAGATATTGACCCCTTTGAGTTTGAAGAGGATGTCGGAATTAAAATGATTAATCTTAATGATGAAATTGGAGATGTTGATGCTATAATCATTCCCGGAACACGTAATTCAACTAAAGATGCAAAGGAGCTCTTTGACAGCGGACTTGCCGCCAAAATAATAGCCAAATCCCATGAAATTCCTGTTGTTGGAATCTGCGGAGGATATCAAATTCTCGGAAATATAATTTATGATGATGATAAAAAAGAATCCGATGTTGGAACTATTGAAGGACTGAAATTATTAGATATTGAATCAAAATTCCAACGCACAGAAAAAATCGTAACACAGTCTGAAGCTGTCGTACCTGAAAAAGAAGATTTAACCGGAATAGCCGGTGCCATATTTGCAAAGATAGCTGGAGAGAAAGTAACAGGTTATGAAATCCATGAGGGTACATCACACCTGAACCCAAGTAAAGAAGTAAACCCATTGTTAAATGTTCAAAAAGGACAGGGAAATAATGATGAAGGTAACTTTGACGGAGCATGTAGTGGAAATGTCTTTGGAACATATTTCCATGGAATATTTCACAACTACAATTTCAGGCGTGAATTTTTAAATTATCTAAGAGTCAGAAAAGGTATTGAAGCCAAAAATGGTGAAGATCCTTATGAAACACAAAAGGATTATTCATTAAATAAATTAGCACAAATTGTTGAAGAAAATATAGATATGGAAATTATTGATAAACTTCTTTTTTCATAATATAGTAAACATAGCTGTAATCATCACTATTATTTCCATAAACTTCAATTTCTTTTTTAAAATCCTTTTTAAAGTCATTATCTTCCAATTTTTTAAGATTACTTTCCAGATTACTATAATAACTTTCAAAATCACTTTTTGGTAAAATAAAATAATCTATAAATTCATAACCTTCATCCTTTATTTTAGCTATTTTATTTTCAATCGTGCCAATCTCAGGATAATGTGTTTTCCAAAACTTTTTAGATTCTTTTGAAGGTTTTTGAATCCATGTCAGCTCAGAAATAATCAGATAACTGTCTTGCTTTAAAACACGTTTCCAACTTTTAAGTGCTTTAGCAAATCCCATGATATATGCTGAAGCTTCACTAAAAACAATGTCAAATTCGCAGTTGGGATAATCCAGATCATTCATGTCCATCTGACAGGTGTAAACCCTATTATCCAAATCATTGTCAGCTATTTTTTCATCCAAAACCTTCAAATAATGTGGAAATAAATCAATAGCTTCAATTGTTGAATTTTTAAAATAATCAGCCAGCAGCAAAGTTGAAGCTCCCGCTCCACAGCCAATATCCAGAATAGTTAATTGTGAATCATTATTAAAATCAATATAGTCAATAGCTTTTAAAGTGGACTTATCACTTCCCGGAGCCAATCGGTCCATATCCTTAAAAGCAGCATAAAAATAAAGTGGAATATCCATAAAAATCAATAAAAGAGAAATAATTCTCTTTTAAATAAAAAAAGAGTGAAATTAAATCTATTCAATGGATTCAATTTCAATGTCAAAAGTCATAGCTTTGATATTAGCTTTTTCACCAACTTTTTTAATGGTGAATATTGGTGAGTCATTTAACATTAAATTATTGTTAATTTCTCTCATTTTGTTATTTAATACTTCTTTAGGATGGAAGAATTTACCTTCAGCTTCGTCAAAGTATTTGAAACTGTCAACAGATTCTCCTTCTAATTCATATTCGAATTTTTCACTTGGATTTTTAGTATTTACTGCTGTTATTTTAAATTTCATTTTTATACTCTCTCCAAAAATATTTCTAATTAATATATTATACTTTAAAGTATTTAAAAAGAGAAGATGATTATTTAATCAAGATCTCTTCCAAATATATGTACAGCTGCAGTACCTCCAGTACCACCGATATTATGAGTCATACCTATTTCTGCACCATCAACTTGACGTTTGCCTGCTTCTCCTCTAAGTTGCCATACAACTTCAGCAGCCTGAGCAATACCTGTTGCTCCAAGAGGGTGTCCACGAGCTTTTAAACCTCCAGATGGGTTAATTGGGAAATCACCGTCTATTTCTGTTTGACCTTCTTCAATAGCTATTCCACCTTTACCTTTTTCAGCAAAACCTAAGTCTTCTACAGCTAAAAGACCGTTGATTGAGAAACAGTCGTGAACTTCTGCAAGGTCAATGTCTTTAGTAGTAACTCCTGCCATTTCATATGCTTTTCTGGAAGCTACTCTAGTTGAATCAATAGTAGTTAAGTCTTTCCTGTTATGTAATGCAATAGTTCCGGAAGCCTGTGCAGATGCTCTTACATAAATTGGAGTATCAGTGTATTTTTTAGCATCTTCTGCAGGAACCATAACAACAGCTGCTGCTCCGTCAGAAACTGGAGAACAGTCTAAAAGTGTTAAAGGATCAGCTACCACAGTAGAGTTAATTACTTTATCCACACTAATTTCAAATGGGAACTGTGCATTAGGGTTGTTTTTAGCATTTTTATGGTTTACTACTGAAAATTGAGCTAATTGTTCCCTTGTAGTTCCATATTCATACATGTGTCTTTTTGCAATCATCGCATATAATGATGGGAAAGTAGCTCCTTGTTGTGCTTCCCATTCTTGATCAGATGCAGTAGCAATAGCTGGAGTAGCATCTACAACATCAGTCATTTTTTCTACACCTGCAGAAATTACAACATCATGGAAACCTGATGCAACTGCCATGATTCCTTGTCTTAGAGCAAGTCCACCAGATGCACATGCTGCTTCTACTCTTGTAGTTGGAATTGGATTAAGACCCATGTGATCAGAAATAAGTGCAGCAATATGTTCCTGGTCTACAAATAAACCGGAAGACATATTTCCTACATACATTGCTTCAATATCGTCTCCTTCAACTTCAGCATCCATAACAGCTTTTACACCTGCTTCAGCGATTAAATCTCTAAAAGATGAATCCCATAATTCACCGAATTTAGTTTGTGAAACACCTATAATTGCAACATCTCTCATAATTACACCTACATTTTAATTTTGCCTTTAAATTTAGCATAAACAGCATAATCAACATATTGTTTTCTATCAATGATGTCTTGTGTTTTTGGAGCTAAATCTCTTCTTTCTTTAATTTCTTCATTTACTGTTAATGTAAATCCGTCACTACCAGCACCAGATCCATATGAAACAACAAATATTTTATCTCCAGGTTCTGCAACATCTAAAATATTAGATAAAGCTAATGGAACTGCACCAGAATAAGTGTTTCCTATATTTGGAGTTAAAAGACCTTGTTGGATTTGTTCATTAGTAAATCCAAGTTTTTTACCTGCCCTTAAGTAAAATTTACCATTAGGTTGGTGGAAACAAGCGTAATCATAATCTTCAGGTTTTGAATCAGTTTTTTCAAATAAACCTTTTGCAGCACTTAATACATGTTTAAAGTATGCTGGTTCTCCAGTGAAACGGCCACCGTGAGATGGATAGTCTTGTCCTTCCCTTCTATAAAAATCAGGAGTATCAGTAGTAAAACTGTATGTTTCTTCAATATCAGCAAGAGTGTTATCTTTACCAATAATATATGCTGCACCTCCAGCAGATGCAGTGTATTCTAATGCATCTCCAGGTGCACCTTGAGAAGTATCAGCACCAATAGCTAATCCATACTCAATCATATTGGAATCCACAAGTCCCATAGTCATTTGAATTCCAGCAGTTCCAGCTTTACAAGCAAATTCTAAATCCGCAGCAGTTAAAACAGGAGTAGCATTTATAGCTTCTGCAACAATAGTTGCAGACGGTTTTACTGCATAAGGATGTGATTCAGAACCAACATAAATCGCCCCTATTTTTTGCGGGTCAATCTGAGCTCTTGCTAGAGCATATCTAGCAGCAGTTACTGCAATAGTAGCAGTATCTTCATCAGCAGAAGGTACGGATTTTTCGTTTACAATCAAACCCCTTGATAAAGCAACAGGATCATCTCCCCACACTTTAGCAATTTCTTCTACTTTTATTCTATATGACGGCACATACGCCCCATATCCAACAATTCCTACCATAGAATCACCAAGATTTTTTTAATTTTTAATTTAGTTAGAAAACTAACTTTAGTAATTTAATCTTTATAAAAAGTATTATATAAAAGTAACTAAAAAAACTAATCAGTATAATAAGAATTCAGAAAAAAATAAGAAAATTAGATAAAACAAATGCAGTTGCCGGGATTCGAACCCGGGTTGTAGGCTTGGAAGGCCCAAGTAATAACCAGACTATACCACAACTGCATAAATGCGGCGTCCGGGATTTGAACCCGGGTCTCTAACGTGGCAGGCTAGAGTCTTAACCAGGCTGGACTAACACCGCATAACAAACAACAATTATACTTTTGTTTTGATAGTATATAAAGTTTTGGGTAAATCTACATTCCAATAATTTGTTTAAAAATCATTTTATCCTGATTATCAAATGTTTTAGTAAGAATAATAGCTATTAAATAAACCACAACACCTACAAGAATAGCTAACCATAAATTAAGATTAAGAAGATGTAAAACAACACCCATAACACCTGCACAAAGTATAACTTTTAAAATATCAAATAACAGATGTTTATCAGGAAGCTGATTAATTTTATAGATAGTATATAACTCTAAAACTAAAATTAAAATCTCACTAATTACAGTAGCTACTGAAGCACCATAAACTGAAAAATGAGGTATTAAAATAAAATTTAAAACAACATTAAACAGAGCAGCTAAACAATAAATTTTAGTAACTGCAGTTTCCCTGTGAGATGCATTTAAAATCATGGAACAGGCACCGTTAATAAACAGGAAACAGACAGTCCAGATCAGGATTTTTAAAACTTCCCCTGCTTCTGCATATTGATTACCGTAACATAATGAAATTACATCTCCGCCGTAGAAAAAGGTAGCAATAGCTATTGGAATAGTAACCATGGA
This sequence comes from Methanobrevibacter sp. TLL-48-HuF1, assembly GCF_023617305.1. Classification (NCBI taxonomy): domain Archaea; kingdom Methanobacteriati; phylum Methanobacteriota; class Methanobacteria; order Methanobacteriales; family Methanobacteriaceae; genus Methanobrevibacter; species Methanobrevibacter sp. TLL-48-HuF1. Next base: position 1,846,207 of record NZ_CP081485.1, on the reverse strand, counting down.
CAGATACTTAATAGACTTGACAAAACTAAACTGCAGCAAATTTCCATCCTGTTTAAAGAGTTTACTCATAACCGGGAAAATAACAGAAGTGTAAATTGTATAAAACAAAGTTAAAACATTGATTAACTTATAAGAAGAATTATAAAGACCTGTAGCATAAGTATTTGCAAACTGAGTAATCATAACCATATCAATTGAATAATAAATCATATAAAATAAGCTAGTTAATGCAAAAGGAAGACCTCCGATAACTAACTTTTTACAAAAAGCCCTGTCAAATAAAGGTTTTGGAACAATAATCTTTTTAGATAAAGCTAAAGTTGCATAAACTAAACCTATTACATTAGCTGCAATATATGCTAAAGTAATTCCCCATAATCCATAATCTGTAAATGTAACAGCTACAATAAATATAAATGTTAAAACATTGAGCAAAGTATTTGTAATAGCCTGATACTTCATCATTTCATGAGCCTGGAATGAAGAATACATTGCAGTTTGAAATGACTTAATTACATTTTCTACAGCAAACAGGAAACAGATTATAACAGTATAATTATCCCAGCCTAATATAAATAAAGCCAGTGATACAACTGATAAGTAAAATACTGACAATATTAATTTAATACCTATAGCATTTCCCAAATATTTCCTTTCAGAGTCAAAATCTGTAGAAATGGATCTGACAATATAAGTAGTAACTCCTAAATCAGCACAAACACCAAAAATAGTTGCAAAAGAAGTAGCTGTACCTAAAAGACCATAATCAGATACACCTAAATAACGAGCAGTTAAAATAGTCCAAACAAAAGCACAGACACTTGTTATGATTTGAGAAAACATTAACCAACTCATATTTGCAAAAACAGTTCTTACTCTACTCATAATATTAAACTCACAAATTACTAGGATTAATATATATCAGTTTTCTATATTAAGCTTTACCTAAAATTTGTTTAATTATGAGCTTATCCTCTTTATCAAAGAATTTTATAAGAGTAATAACTACCAAGTAAACAATAACACCAACTGGAATAGCTAACCATAATGACATGTGAACCAAGTAAAATACTCCGCCCATTACAGCAGATGCAATGATTATTTTAATTAAATCAAAAATCAGATGTCTGTCAGGAAGCTGATTTATTTTACCAACCATATACATTTCTAAAATTAAAATTAAAACATCAGTTAATACTGTTGCAAATGCAGCCCCATGTGCTGAGAAATAAGGTATTAAAAATAAATTTAAACCAGCATTAAAAACTGCAGCTAAAGAATAAATCTTTGTAACGGAAGTTTCTTTATGAGATGCATTTAAAATCATAGAACATGCACCATTAATAAACAGGAAACAGACAGTCCACACCAGTATTTTTAAAACACTGTCTGCATCAGCATACTGATTACCATAACAAAGATAAATCACATCCCCTGCATAAAAAAAGGTAGCTACAGCTATTGGAATAGTAATCATAGATAAATACTTAATGGATTTAACAAAACTAAGACGCAGCATGTCTTGTCCTTGTTTAAATAGCTTACTCATAACCGGAAAGATAACTGCTGAATAAATTGTATAAAACAATGTCAAAACATTAATTAGCTTGTAGGTGGAATTATAAAGTCCTGTTGCATAGGTAGTTGAAAATTGAGTAATCATAACCATGTCAATTGAATAATATAATGTATAAAACAGTGTAGTTAAAGCAAAAGGAATTCCGGCAATTATTAATTTCTTAAAAAATTTCAAATCAAATAATAATTTTGGAACTATAATGTGCTTTGTTAAGGCAGCAATACAATAAATTAAACCAATTAAATTAGCTATAATATATGCAAATGTAATTCCAAGTAAACCAAAATTAGTGAAGCAAATTATTACAATAAATACTAAAGTTAAAACATTAAGCAATGTATTGGTAATTGCCTGATACTTCATTTGTTCGTGAGCTTGGAATGAAGCAAAAAGCAAATTATAAAAGGATTTAATTAAACTTTCAATTGCAAATAAAAAAGTTATTAAAATAGTAAAATTATTCCATCCCAACAAATATGAAATAAAAATAACTAATGCCAAATAAATTACAGATAATATTAATTTAAGAGACAAAGCATTTCCCAAATACTCTGCTTCTACATCATAATCAACGGAAATTGATCTTGTAATATATGTAGTAACTCCTAAATCAGCAACAACAATTATAATAACAGAAAAAGAAGTTGCTGTTCCTAAAATACCATAATCAGATACTCCTAAGTAACGTGCAGTTAAAATGGTCCAAATAAAAGCACAAACACTGGTAATGATTTGAGAAGCCATTAACCAGCTCATATTTGCAAAAATTGTTCGGACTTTATTCATAATTTAACCTTAGAAGTATTTGGAAAATGATATTATATTGTTTTTAATAATTAAGCTTTTCTTGCAGTTACACAAATCCAGTCATTTTCATCATTGATAAATGCCTGAAAATCTTTAAAACCTGCTTTTTTAAGAGCTGATTCTAAAACATCTTCAGAATAAATCTTCATATCCAATAATTCTATTAAATCTTCATATTTATCCATTTCACCTTCCCTGTAAACTGCTTCATTACAGAAAAAGACTAATCCATCTTTTTTAAGAATCCTATTTACTTCTTTTAAGTCATTTATAAAATCCGGCCAGAAATAAATTGTTTCAAATCCTGTTACAATATCAAAGCTTTCATCTTCAAACGGCATTTCAGATACTGAACCCTGTAAGACTTTAACTTTACCTTCATTTATAGCCTGTTTATTTAAATCAGAAGATTTTTCAACACTTACTTCAGAATAATCAATTCCTACAACACAGCCATCATCACATATCTGTTTGGCGAAGCGTTCAAGGTTTCTTCCACCACCACATCCAATATCTAAGATTTTATCTGCTTCATTAATGTTAAAATGACTGACACCCCATCTTGCCATTGTTTCATGAGATTTGTTCATTCTGTCAAGTATTTCATGACCTAATTTTCCTTCAGGTTTTCTTGCATTTTTAATAAGTTTTTTATCTTCCACATTATTGCCGGTATTTACTTTATCAGACATGTTTTATATTCCTCCTTATTTTTTCATTCCTTTACGTGTTTTAATAGCTTGTCCTGTTTGGAAATCCATAATTTCACAGGCTCCAAGTAATGCTTTACCATAAGCAAGTAATTTATCCTCTTCATTTACAATTAGAACTTCATCTTTAGCTCTTATATCATCATCACACTCAATAACAAATTTGGCAAAGACACTTTTTCCTTCAAGTGAAAATGGTTCTGAGTCCTTATTAACTACAACTCTGTTTTTAGGATATTTTGTAGCTGCATGGAGTCTTTTTGCCCCTTCTTTTGAAAGGATTAAAAAGCTGTCAGAAGCTCTCATATTTACAATTAATGTTTTTCCATCATAAATATGTCTTATCTTACCTGTTTTTTTACTTTTTTCAATGTTTATATTTCCCCTAAATAAAGCATCCCCTGCTCCAACACCAAACTGATAGTCAGCTATTGCCTTAACCTTTTTAAGGTCATCTTTTTTATATCTGATTTCATCAGACTGTGAATGAACATTATATAGTCCAATATCTAATTTTTTAATAACATTAGAATGAATCAATACCTGATCATAGTATTCTACAAATTCTGAAATGAAATCTTCAATAAATTCCAGGCTGCTTACATCCCAGGTTCTTGGAGATTCATTTTGACTTAAGGGATATATTTCATCAATTTCAAGCGGAATAAGGCCAAAGGGAATATCCAATACCATAAAATCAGTATTATCCAAATCCAATTCCTGTTCACTTCCATAAATATAGAATTTTCCAAGTTTACCGGAAACATATTTGCTGTAAGGTTTACGTGAAGGAGGCAATATTACCAAATCACGTTTTCTGGGCATCGCCCTTAGCTTTTGAATATGTCTTAAAACTTCACTTCTGTATAATGATTCTGAACCTGTATAGAAAAATGCTGATTTTTTACTTCTCGGATCATATTTTTCCAAATCATCACTATAATTACCTAACTGGCGAAGAGCTTCCAGCAGATTAGGATGTGCTCTGCAGCGTTCTTCAACAAGTTCCATTAATGAACCTTCATAAATTGCCTGTCTAATTAATCTTAACTCGGCAAATGAAACATTTAAATTATGTTGAGCTATTAAATCCCTTCTTTTTTCTTTAGGCATAGCTCTTAAGTCATCTGGAGTGTAGTTACAGCAAACTTCACAGGAACATGGCATTTCCTGTAGGTTTTCAAGTTTGTAAGTTCCTCTTACAGATAATAAACGGTCATCTTCAGCATATAAAATATAAGCTGCTGAATCAAATAAATCACAGCCCATAGCTACAGCCAAGGCAAAAATCATCGGATGGCCTGCACCCATCAAGTGACGGGGCTTACTGTCCGGAAGATGTGCTACACTGTTCATTACAACATCAACAAGCTCCTTATAATGATATGATTCCATTAACGGAACTACTGCACCTATAGGATACAAATCCGCATCTAATTTAGTCAGTTCATCTGCACATTTTCTTCTCAAATCAGGGAAAGTTGAACCCTGAACTACAGAATTCAATTTCATTTCCATATTTTGGGAATTTCTGTAATCAACAGCTTCCTTAGCCCTTTCCAAAGTAACTTCCAAATCTGCTTCAGCCTTTTCACGAGTTACAAAAGGTGCTGTTGGAATATCCAAACTAGTTCCAATGTCTGTTTTAATCAATTCCTGAAACTCAATAACCTCTTTATTTGTAATATCAACATCCCCGTAAACAGACAGTTGGAACGAACCTGAATCCGTCATAATCGGACCGTCAAAATTAATTAACTTATGAAGCCCTATTTCTGCAGCTTTCTTTTTTAAATCCTCATCTTTGTAAATTAAATAAGCATTGGTAATAACTATATCTGCCCCATATTTTTTAACATCAATAGTTTGTTTACGAGGATGGATAACTGGCATTAAATTAGGGGTTTTTACATCACCAGAGTTAGTTTTCAAAACACCAACTCTGCCTCTATTATCTTTAGCTTTAATCTCAAACATTTAATTAACCTTATTTTATTAGTTAAAATAAAATTTAAATTAGAAATTATATAAATTTTCCTCATTTTTAAAATAAAAATTGAATTGAAAATATTAAATTCCGGAAAATTTGTCTAAAACCGGAATTTTACTCATCAGTCTGATGAAAATATTACATACTATAAATACGATAATCCATTCTAAAATTATAGTTAATGCAGCATTTCTCATAATATCAAATGAAATAATTTTATCTAAAATATTGATAAATAAAACATTAGCTAAATAAACTCCATAACTTCCAATACCAAAACAAACAGCGGCATTATTAATTGATTTGGAATATTTTTCCCAATCTGTGTTTGATACCATTATAAATATACCAATAGCCTGAAGACAGGCATTTGGAGTTACATCACCTAAATTAAAGAATAATAAAGATTGTCCCCCAATAGCCATAGAAGACAATATTGTTCCTAAAAATGACACTAAAGTTCCAGCTACAAACAGCAATAGTCCGAAATTTCTATTTTTTAAAATAGATTTCTGTTTAATATACAAATAATATCCCAATATAAAATAACCAATACTTCCTGTGAAATATTTTAAATAATCATACAATAAAAAATCCACATTTGAAAATCCTACAAAGGAAAATAAAGCCCATACAATTAAAAAATATTCAATTTCATAAATTTCAGCATTATGCAGCCATGTAGTAATAATTGGTGAAAATACATAGAGTCCTAAAATCATGTAAACAAACCAGAATTCAATTGAAGCAATAGTAGGGTCTAAAAATGCTTGAATTAAAAAGTATCCAAATTGAAATAAATCAAATGAATGGTTAATCATTACAAATTTAGCTATTACATAAATTACCAGCCAAAAAATAAAAGGAATTAAAATCCGTTTAATTCTTCGAGGAACAGATGAAATTGGTTGGTCTTTTCTTAAAATAAGAAATCCTGAAACCATGATAAATAAAGGAACACCAAATCTGGAAATTGATTCAAAAAATACTCCCCAATACCAATTTGGCTGAAACACACATTCCGGAAGTAAATATTTTGAAGAACAGTGCAATAACAATACAGCAAGTATTGCAATAGTTTTCAACCAATCAACCCAATATATGCGATTTTTACTAACATTAAAATTAAAAAATTCCAAAAGAAGTCACCATATAATAAATTGTATTATAACAGTATTTAAAATTATAGTAATTTAAATTTAAATTATATCAAATTAAGTAAATTATCATAAAAAGAAATTCGGCAAAAATCATGATTTTTAAATAAAATACCTATATTTTATAATAGATTTATATTAATCAAAAATTAATTATTTAAATAGATTAAAATGAGTTATGAAAAAAATGCTAGAGTAATTAACGATGATATTTTTGATTTAATCAACAGCTGTTTTGAAAAAGAAAGAAATAGCAGAAATATTAATTCAAGATGTAATTTTTTTGATGAATACAAGGATTATTTTGTTTTAACTGATGATGGATCATATTCTATTAAATCAAAAGAGATAAATCACAAAGTTGAAACCCTACATACATCTACTGGTGCAATAAGTGAATCATTTGAAAAATTTATTAAACCTATGAAATTTAATTATAATGAAGACATAGCTATTTTAGATATTTGTGCAGGACTTGGATATAATTCATCTGCAGCAATAGCTGATTTTATTAAAAACAGCTCTGATTCTAATTTACAAATAGATATGGTTGAAATTTCAAAAGCTACTCTTGCATGTGGTCTTTTAGTTCCCTCACCCATTCCAGAACATGACATTACAAAAAAGGCTATTGAAAATGAATTAATAAAAAAGGATTATGCCAGCATCAGCTATGAAAAATGCGAAATTCCTGAAAATATTGATATTAATGTTTATATTGAAGATGCAAGACAAACTATTCAAAATTTAGAAGATAACTATTACGATGCAATATTTTTAGATCCATTTAGTCAAAATATGGCTCCAGAATTGTTTTCTCTAGATTTTTTCAGACAGTTCAGACGTGTAATTAAAGACAACGGCATAATAGCTACTTACACTTCTTCTGCACCAGTTAGAGCAGGTTTTATAGAATCAGGATTTCATGTTGGACAAGGTCCTATTTTTGGAAGAAAACAAGGTGGAACCTTAGCCAGTCCAAATCCGGAAGTTCTAGATAAATCCCTTCCAAAAAACGATGAAATTAGAATAGCTTTATCAGATGTAGGCATCCCATTTAGAGATCCTAATCTAAACAATAATAGTGATTTTATTTTAGATAAACGAAGTGAAGTCAGACATAATGCACGACATAACACTAAAATATCTTCTGCTGTTAAAACACCAATCTTTTTAACTAAAAAAATGGATGATGAAAAATTAAAAAGACGTGTTGAACGTAACTTAGCTAAAATGAACATTCCATCAACTACATCCAAAGAAGCTTTCTATATTTTGGAATGTGAAGAAAATTATAAAGAAAAACAGGATTTAAAAAACAATTCAAGAAACAGAATACTTGATATGATTAAAAAATTAGAAAAAGTAAAAAATGGAGATTATAATGCCAAATAAAGCATCTGTCCATTTTTTAATACATATGCTTCAGCTTTAGATGAACTAATAGTTGAAGTAACTTTTTTCAGATTTTTAGAACCTCCGCCATGATTTTTACCATCAATAGCTGAGAAATCGGCATCACATTTAGCACAGAATATATGGCCTTCTGCACTTCCGGATTCTTTTAAACCGGTAACTGGGAAAATTCCCCAATTTGCTGTTTCACTGCCTGCCCAGAATATTCCCCAGTAAAGTTTGTCACTTCCACAACATGGACATATCCTTTCAAATACTGATTTATAGAATTTATAACCATATTTACTTAATTCTCCAGCAGCTGAAGGCCTTCCAATAGACATGACATATTTCCCATCAGGAGAGATACCATAATTGCTGTAGTATTTAATTAAAGCAGGGTCTTCTTCTACATGAATTGTATTAAATGCTTCTTCTCCTGAATTTAAGTTTTTAGAAAATACAGCATGATCTCCTTTTGATAAAGAAAGATTTAAAGTAGCAATACCTTCTTTATTGGTTTTAACAATATATTTAACACCATCAATTATTACTGATACATTAGCTGCACCATCATAAGTTTTAATTACTAATGTTCCAGTTTTATTTTCAATTAATGAAATATCCTCAGCTGAAATAGTAGTTAATACTTTAATAATATTTGATTTTGCTTCACTATTTAAATGCATAGCAGTTAAAATATACTCTCCCGGAAGCAAATTAATATTTAATTTAGCTATACCTTCAGAATCTGTTTGTTTTTCATAAAGCACTCCATTAATATTAAAAGTAACATTACCATTAACTAAAGGATTGCCAAAATCATCTAAAAACTTAGCATAATACTGAGTACCATTCCTGAAGAATTTAACAATATCTTCACCAAAAACAGTAGACAATACAGTGATATTGCTTCCATACATCAAACCACTTGGATGAATTGCAGTTAATATATATTCATTTGGAAGTAATGCAATGTTTAATTTAGCTATACCGCTTGCATTAGTTTGTTTTTTATAGAAAACACCATTAATATTAAAAGTAACATTACCATTAACTAAAGGATTACCTGAACCATCTAAAAACTTAGCATAATACTGAGTACCATTTCTGAAGAATTTAACAACATCATTAGCTTGAATAGTTGATAATACTTCAATATTATTAATTTTAGTAGTTATTTTATCTGCATAAGGATAAAATGTAGTTATTGTGTAATTTCCAGGATTTAAATTAATTCCAATAGAAGCTTTACCGTTTACTAATTCTTTTGTGTAATTCATACCATTAATATTAAAAATTACTAAAGATTTAGCATTGTCCTGATATTTTATAATTCCATCATTATTATATACAGATACTTCATACCTGCTTCCATTTCCATAATACATTGATAAATCTTTGCTGGAAATAATCGGTTCTTGAGTATCTGAAGATTTGGAATAAGTTACAATATTCGTATTATTAATCCCCGATGGAGGATCAATATCCACATCACCTGTTTCAGTATCATCAACTGCTGTTATATTTTCAGCATCTGAAGCTGCATTAACTGCAGATACAGACAACATGAAACAAAGCGTTATTAAAAATATTTTCATTTTATTACCAAACATAAGTTAACCTCTTATGAATCAAGAAATATTTTTTTCTTGTGTAGATACACTTTCTAGTTTTTCTTATAAAAAGCTTTTGAATTTCAAAATAAGCATAAATAGAGTTAAAATAGCTAAAATAAGTAATTTAAAGCTTAAAAAAAATACGAATAATTGTGAGTATTTAAAAATTGTTAATAAGTAATAATTAAAAATCCCTGAAGAGTTTTCCCAAGGTATTTAGTCAAATAAAGCTATGAAAATCAAATAAATAAATAATCATAAATTTAAATTAATTTAAAAACCTATTTTAATAATCAACAATAGCTAGTCACCTATTTTAATAATCAACACTTAATTAACTAGCTAAATTAAAATATAGTAAAAATTAAATTTAAAATCAGCTAAAAAACTATAAATCATCATGGTTAAATTAGACTTAATACTGCTGCAAAGCAATTTATAAAAAACAGACAAATAAAATGTAAAATTAGATTATATCAAATATTTAAACTAATTAAGCTAAACAGAAAAGTTAAACTAAGTTTTGAAAATAATTGTGGAAAAAATTGCTTTTCAATTAACTATCAAAATAATCCAAAAGAAAGTCAATTAAAATAATAGTATAATACAATAAATAGCAAAATAATAGCTATTTAATTAATATAATCAATAGCTACTTCAAAAATATATTTTTTAATCATCTACAAGCATAAGTTCTGAATAAGAATATAAAATATCTTTAATTCCGGATTTTGGATTTTCAAATTTAGATAAGCAGACTATTGCACCATCGTTAAAATCAATACTTTCCCCTAATTCCAACTCTTTTAAATTATTTAAATCCATTAATTCGGAATATTCTTCTTTTAAAGCTTTAACTTCAGGGTCTGTTTCATTAACCCACTCCTGATTAAAATATAAAAATAAATATGGGTTTTTATTAAATTCCAAAGCGAAAATGGCTTTGGATTCTTCCCCATCAAGTTTAAAAATTGAAATCATGAATTTTACTCCACAGTTACACATTTAGCTAAGTTTTTAGGTTTATCCGGATCCAAACCTTTTTCAACAGCCACATAATACGCAAGTAACTGCAACGGTACAATATACACTAAAGGAGCGATAATTTCATTAACATCATCATTTATAGCAAATAAATCATCAGATTTTAATTTTAATCTTTCATCATCTTTAGAACCGATAGCTAAAATATCTGCACCACGGGCTTTAACCTCTTCTAAATTACTCATTGTTTTTCTATGGTTTTCTCCAGGAGGCAATATTACAACAACTGGAATTCCTTCATCAATAAGTGCAAGCGGTCCGTGTTTAAGTTCACCAGCTGCATAACCTTCACCATGAATATAAGTAATTTCCTTAAGTTTTAGGGCTCCTTCCAAAGCTATCGGATAAGAATAACCTCTTCCAATAAAGAAAAAGTCACGGGCAAACTTATATTTTTTAGACATTGCTTTAATTGAATCTACTTCTTTTAATAACTCTTCAATGAAATCAGGAACTTTATAAACATCTTCAAGTAATTTTTCATCATCAGCTATCAATGCTGCAAATAAATAAATGGCAGTTAACTGACTTACATAAGTCTTGGTTGCAGCCACTCCAATTTCAGGACCTGCCTGAGTTTGTATCACATAATCGGCACGTCTTGTAATAGCTGAACCTGCTACATTAACTATACCTAAAGTTTTAGATGTTTTGTTAGCCAAATCCAGTGCTTTAAGACTGTCTGCTGTTTCACCAGATTGAGATATGAAAATAACTAAAGTATCTTCATTTAATGTATTTGCAGAATATTTAAATTCAGAAGCTAAAATAACATCTGTTGGAATGCCAGCTATAGATTCTAAAAGATATTTACCAGTTATTGAAGCATGAAAAGAAGTACCGCATGCTACAAAACAGATTCTTGAAATATCCCCTAAATCATCAATAATTTCCTGAATAGTACTTTTTTCAGTTAAAGTGTTTCTAACTGCTGTAGCCTGTTCATTGATTTCTTTAATCATGAAATAGTCATAACCTTCCTTTTCAGCCATTTCTGGAGTCCAGTCAATAGTTTCAATTTCTTTTTCTACAACATTGTCAAATTCATCCTTAACTATTACTTCATTTTCATCAATAATAACCAGTTCACCTTTTTCAGGATAAATTATATCCCTTGCATATTCCAAGATAGCTGGAGAATCAGAAGCCAGATAATATCCGTCTTTACCAATACCAACAATTAAAGGACTGTCTTTACGGGTAGCTATTATCTTACCCGGTTCATTTTTACTGATAGCTGCTATTGCATAAGCCCCATGAATTATTCCAATTGTTTCACGTAAGGCATCTTCCAAATCAAATCCCTTATCCATGTATTTTTGTATTAAATGAGGAATAACTTCCGTATCGGTATCAGATTTAAATACATGACCTTCTTCTTCAAGTTGAGATTTAATATCCAAATAATTTTCAATAATACCATTGTGAACTACAGCCACTGACTCAGTTTCATCAGTATGCGGATGTGCATTAATTTTATTCGGATCACCATGAGTAGCCCAACGAACATGTGCAATACCATAATGACCAGGCATGTCAGCTAAATCTAATTTAGAATCAACCTCTTTAATTTTTCCTTTATCTTTTTTAATGTTAATACCATCACTAACTGTAGCGATACCTATTGAATCATAACCTCTATATTCTAATTTAGATATGCAATCTAAAAGAACAGGAGCTGCATTTTTATTGTTTTTTAATATGCAACCTACAATTCCACACATTGTTACACCTCAATAATTATAAATGTCTTTATAAAGACTTACTACATCTCCAATAATCAAAATAGCTGGAGTGTTAATTTTTTTATCAGCTATATTTTCAAGAGTTCCAAAAATCACATTTTCATCTGGAAGAGTACCGCTTTCTATAACACAGACTGGTGTATCTCCAGAACGGTATTTCATGATTTCAGTTGTGTTCTCTTTAATATTACCTATACCCATTAATATAACTAATGTATCAGCAGTATAATCCCACTTAACCTGACTTTCTTTTTTAGTAGGGTCTTCATGACCAGTTACTAATGTTACAGAGGTAGCTATAGCTCTATGAGTTACAGGCAGCCCAAGTGATGTTGGTGCTCCAATAGCTGATGTTACACCAGGGATTACTTCAAATTTGATATCATTTTCCATTAAAGCTAATATTTCTTCTCCTCCACGACCAAAAACAAAAGGATCGCCACCTTTAAGACGAACCACATTGTCATTTTCTTTAGCCTGTTTGACAATCAATTCATTAATCTGATCTTGTGTTTTATAATGTTCCCCAGCTTTTTTACCAACATATATTTTTTCGGCATCCTCCGGAGCATGCTCTAAAATTTCATCATTAGCCAAATAATCATATAAAACAACATCTGCTTTATTTAGAGCTTTTATAGCTTTAAGAGTTATTAAATCAGCATCTCCCGGACCTGCACCCACTAAATAAACTACCATCTAAATCACTTATAAAAATCCTTTAAAAAAGTTTAATCCATCGCTAGAACCTAATATTTCTTCACAGGCACGTTCAGGATGAGGCATCATTGCACAAACAAGACCTGACTCATCACAAACACTGGTAATGGCTTCCATAGAACCATTAGGATTTCTGTCTTTAAATTGTAAAACTATCTGATCTTGATCTTTTAATAAATCAATATCCTCTGTGTAAAACCTTCCTTCTGCATGAGCTATTGGAATTTGTAAAGTCTGACCTTTTTTAAATGATTTGGTAAAAGGTGTTCTGGTAGTTCCAACTTTTAAATCAACCCATTCACAGTTAAATTTAGGATTTTCATTAGTTATGAAAACACCTGGAACAAGACCTATTTCACCAAGAATCTGAGCACCGTTACATATTCCTAAAACAGGTTTTTCTTCCTTAACTAATGATTTAATACCATCAATAACAGGAGTAATAGAAGCCATAGCTCCTGCTCTTAAATAATCACCATAAGAAAATCCTCCAGGAATTACAATACCGTCAAAATCTGTTAAATCCTCCTGATTCCACCAGATATATTCAGGAGTTAATCCTGCAAGTTCAATAGCTCTAGCTACATCCCTGTCACAGTTGGTTCCCGGAAATCTAATTACTCCAATTTTCATTATAAAAACTCCTTAAGCCCCGCAAGCAGAGTTTTGCGGAATAACAGTAATTTTATAATTATGAATTACAGGATTACAGAGTAATCTTTCACACATATCTACAACATCTTCCCTTATAGATTCCCTGTCTTCCCCTTCCATTTGGAATTTAATGATGTCTACAGTTTTAGCATTTTTAACATCATAACCAAGTAAAGCAAGAGATCTTTCAATAGTTGTAGCTTCTGGGTTTAACATACCTTCCTTAAGAGATACTTTAACTTCAATATCAAAAATCATTTCAAAAACTCCTTATAATTCTATTTTCTCATCATCAGGGATAATTCTATTATAAACTTCTACATAAGCATCCATAACTTCATTATCTTTACCTTTTCTGAACAATTCCTTATCTAACATATCTAAGGTTTCACTATCCCATAATCTGCATCCGTCCGGGCTAATTTCATCACCTAAAATAATTTCACCATTTTTATCTTTACCAAATTCAACTTTAAAATCAACTAAGATAATTCCGGCTTCCAAAAGGAATTTGGATAAAATTTCATTAATTTTTAATGCTTTTTGAGTTAATTCATCGATTTCTTCCTGAGTAGCTAATCCTAAAGCTTTAATAATAGAATCATTAAGCATAGGATCATGGAATTCATCTGCTTTAAAATCCATTTGAACAATAGGCGGGTTTAATTTAGTACCGTCAGCTATTGGATATTTACGAATTAAACTACCTGTAGCTATATTTCTAACAATAACCTCAATAGGAATCATGTCTAATTTTTTAGCTACCATAACATTAGTTTCAGGCAAATCAATAAATTGTGTTTTAATACCGTTTTCTTCCAATACTTTAAAAAGTTTAGTGGAAATAAGTGCATTATAAGAACCTTTTTTATTCATGACTTCTTTTCTTGCACCGTCACCTGCAGTCATATCATCTCTAAACTCAATGATAACTGCATCTTCATCATCAGTAGTATATACACTTTTTACTTTACCATTATTAATTAACTCTTTTTTATCCATGATATCAACAAATAATTTTTAAATTTATATTATGTATAATTTTGATTAAAATACTATATAACTTATTGGTTAAATTCAAGTTAACTACTATTATTTATATTTATTAATAAAATGTTGGAATGTATTTGTGTTAACTGAAAATAAATTTTTAACTTAGATAAAAAATTAAAAAACTCTTTTTTATTTTCTCTATGGTTATTTTGAATATTTTTTAAAAAGAGGCCATTAAATCCATAAGATACCCTCACAGAAAAGTTTCAGATAAAAAATATCTATTGAAATGGCTTTATCAATAAATTAGATTTGATATTTTTCCTTATTTTGCTTATTTTATAGGCATTTGTTCTTAATTTTCTATTTAAAAGATAAATATAGATGTTTTATTTTAAAAAAACTTGAATTTCTTGAACATAATTTTTATAGATAGAATCAATAATCAACATACATTATTTCTATAAACTACTTTACCAAATTTTTACAAAAATAACATAATAAATCATAATTCCAATAAAAATAACTAGTTACTAATGGCATGAATTGTTCTTTTGGAATAACACCATCAACTCTAAATAATTTAATTTCTTTACCAATATCATTAACTTTATTATTAATGGATAACTTAGACCTTTTGTCAAATTTTTTCTTATCATAAATGATAATCGAACCATCACAATGTTTAAATTTGCCCGTATCTTTTTCAAAAATTGCATGAAAATATCTACTCCCCCTTAAATGTATATTTTCTTTTGAGGGCAATTCCTCACATGTGAAAACAACTTCATTTTCTTTTCTAGGTTTCCATAAATATTCGGTTAATTCGTTGGTTTGATAATTTTGAAACGAACCTTTATCTTCATTTCTTAAATTAATAATATCATTCCAATTTAATGGTTTTGAAAAAACAGTGCTTGAATAGAACATATTATCAAAATTTCTTAAAAAAGGATCTACTCTAATTTTTAAATCTACTTTATTTAAGTTTAACTTATTTAATTCTTGAGTTATCCAATATGATGAATTAAATGCATTAATTGGCAAACATAATCCATATTTATTATTGTTAATAATTATAGAATCTGAAAATTTAATATTTGATTTCTTCACATCAATTAAAAATTCATCATCACAAATATCATTAAATTCTTTTAAATCATAAGGTTTATTATTTAATAATGCATTAAGTCTATCTTCAAATATTGAATCAGCAATTAATTCACCTAATAACAATATCCTTGAATATACCATAACATCAGGAATTTTTTTTGTTTAAAAAATTAATTTGTGTTTCATGCTTTTTATAATATTTTAAAAGATCTTCTTCTTTTAAGATATCCAAATCTTCTTTAAGATTTTGATGCTCAGGATGATTATTATTAAGATAAATATCTAGATACATCTGAGGAGTTAAAACATTATGTAAAAAGTAATTTTTTAATTTAAAATTCATAATTAAACCCATTATCAAAAAATATACAAATTAATTAAAAAACTCTCTCATAAATCCCTCTCTAAACTCATCTTGAGTAACAATTGAATTTTCCATATTTGCAAGTTTTTTAAATGGAGCATATCTTTTCTTTAGTTTTTTATCCATTCTCAAATATTTATAATTTTTACTTTCATTTCTTTTACTATCATGAATATCATTCAAAAATACAACATATAATCTTTTTGGAACATTTAACAACCATGAAAGGAATTCTTCTTTATTATATTTTATATCCTTTTTTTCACAATAATATTTGTAAATTTGAGGTAATGTTAAAAACAATGAATCAGAAGGTTTGATTTTCAAATTACATAATATCTCATCATCATACCTATTTTTAATACTCTCAAGAGCACCAGCCAAATCACTATCATCCACTTTTTCAATACATTTATCCATGATTTCTTCTAAATTCAAAGTAGAATTAAAAGTTCCTTTAAATTCAATTAAATAAAGCCTACCATTTTTGAAATGCAAAGCATCTACAGATAATGGGCGATTGCTTTTAACAGAGCCATTATTCTTCAAATGACTATTCCAACACATATTATCTAAATCAAAAATACAATTATCATCAATAATTAATGGATTTTTAAATGCTCCTGCATCATTGTCTGATTTAGATACTTCACTAAATTTATTAAAAGATTTCCTAGCATTATCATGAAAATTATCATTCTCTTTATAAAAATTTAATAGATTAACAAAATCACTATTGTCAAAAGCCATGTTAATCCCTCAAATCATCTTTTAAATCTGCCTGAACTTTAATTTTATGAATAATGTCAAATGGATTTCCTAAATTATCATAAACCTCAATTATTTCATCATTATCAAGTAAATTATAATTATATTTATCAATACCATCTACTTTTTCTGTTAAGTAAAAATTGGTATCATCAATTAAATTATAATATCTTGAATATGCTTCTATTGCTTCTGCAAAAAATGGACTGTGAGTATTAATATATAATGTAATATTCAAATCCCTAGCAGCTAAAACTAAGATTTCTGCAAATTCTACCTGAAAGCCAGGATGTAAATTAATTTCAGGTTCATCTAAAATTAAAAAACTATTTTTTGTTAATTCATTATTATCAAGCAATAGTTGAATAGTTGCTAATTGTTTTAGTCCAGAAGCAGTATTTTCCATGGAAAAAGTTTCATCATCTTTTTTAAATATAAATACATCTTCTGAATGAACATATTCAAAATTTCCCCCAATTAACTCATCAATTCTTCTTTTAAAATCATTTAAATCTTTAAAAAATTCATCACTATAAATTTCATCAGGATTTTTAATTTTTTTAAGTTTCCTCTCAAGTACTCGCAAATGATATTGAGAACTGCGAGGATTATTTTCTAAAATTGAAGGAGAATCAAGATAAATAACATTTTGAAAATTAAAATAATTCAAAAAATCTTTACTGATGTTACTTTTCCTTTTTTCAACCCCAATTTTAATATCTTGATTAAATTCAACACCATTATAATTTCCATGAAACTTAATATGAGCATTACTAAATCTATTTAATGAACTACCATACTCTGATTCAATAAGAGCATTGAAAACTGTAATATACCTAGAATATTCATCCTTATTCAGTTTAATTATTCTAAATAAATCATTTAAATCATTAATACACAACTCTTTATCTTTAAAATCATAATTTTCTAAGGTAAGTGCAATATTACTATAAATATCATCAAATAGCTCTGAAGAAACAGAATGACGCATCAAAGAATTTCTAATTTGTTTAAATTTATCATCCATTTCCTGTGATCCTTTAGTCCCCCAATATAGAACAAAATTTAAAAGTTTTGAATGAATATCCATATTTGCCAATTGAGTTCCTTCACTAGATGCTGCTGTTAGAAGTGAAAATAGAAACTTACTTGAAGTAGATTTACCTGTGCTATTTTTACCTACAATAACATTTATCTTTCCAATTTCTAAATTTGCTTTATTAATCAGCCCCAAATTTTCAATTTCAAGTAACATTTCAGCAGCCATAATATTGTCTCCATTGATTGATTTCTTTATTAAATAGTATAAACTAAGGTATATATAAACTTATTTAAAATCTTAAAACTTAAAAATCCAATATATGTAAGTGTATTTTTATATTAAAAGCAATTTTACGAAGTTAAAGCAACTTTAAAAAGAATTTGATAAAATATTCATTTTATAAAATCGAATAGATATTTTAAATAAACACCATAAAACTAAATCAGTGCCACTTCAAATTACACCAAAAATAACTAAATTTGTGTTAACCTATAAATGTTGTAAAAACTTTAAATTACATAAATAGTCCAATTATCTTAAACTAAACCATTAGCTACAACAGAAATAAATTTCTTTTTATCTTTCTTTTTCAAAAACCACGGGACAAAAAATGTAGTATGGTGAGGAACCCCGTAGTGTCTTTCCAGATAAATCGGATAAGTTATATGTTTCCATTTAACATAAACATGTTTAAAAAAAGATAACTGTTCCAGATAAATGCGGCGTCGATTATTGGATTTATTCCAGACTTTTTTCTCCTGTTTGGAAAATAAAAATTTGATTTTCAGTCTACGGGAATTCATATCATCATATTCGCCAACAGATAATGGATAAGATAAATTATTGAATATTTCTCTAAATTCTTTAATTTCTTTATTAAGCTGAACTTCAGTTAAATAATATTCATTATCTTGCCTTTTTTTAAAAGATTTGAACTTTCTAGTTTTTGGCATAGTCCAAAACTTCTTTTTGGTTTTTTTACCCATTACCAACACCAATAAACAAAAAACTCAGTTATTTTTCCTAATATTAAACTTTCTATAAAGATTTTTTATTGTCTGATTATTATAAAGGGAAGTATAAAGCTTAGAAATAAAAATAGCCTGTTTAAACTGTTTATTTAAAACTTTATTATTTAAAACAGCTATTTCTTTTCTATGAATATCAATTTTACAATTTAAATGTTTTTCAAACTTGTAAATTTCTTTAACTGCAGACATTTTATGTTTTTTATCCAAATTAGAAAAGATTAAAAGTAAACTCCCAATATTCTCCCCTATTGTTACATATTGAGATAATTTAACTGGTTCTAAAAGATTATTAACTTTATACATACCTTTTAAGAATCTGTTGAATTTTTTAACATCATGACCATGTATAGCTGTTTTTTTATGTTCAAAAGTATTATACATGTAAACCTGAGTATTAGGTAAAACAGAAATCTTGTTTGAATTTATCAGTGCTTTAAAATAAAAATAAGTGTCTTCACATAAAGTATCTTCCGGAAATGTTATATTATTATCTAAAATCAATTCTTTTTTAAACATTTTACCCCAAGGAGCCACAAAATAATTTAAACTTAAGCTGTCAAAGATTTCCTGAGATTCCAAAGGATTTAAGTTCACTAATTTTTCATCACTTTGCAGAAATTTAACTTTAACTTTGTCCCCATCAAGATTAATGACATGTGATCCGATTACAAAATCAGAGTCTTCACTTAAAATAGTATCATAAAGATTTTTAAGACCATCTTTAAGATATTCATCATCAGAATCCAAAAAGGAGATATAATCAGCACTGGCATATTTAATACCTAAACTGCGTGGCTTACCTGGAAGTCCGGAGTTTTCATCTAAAAAAACAGGAATAATATTCTCATATTCATTAGCATAATCAGTTATAATGTTTCTGGAATTATCTGTTGAACAGTCATCAACTATTATTAACTCAATATTTTCAAAACCGAAAGACTGATTTATTATTGAATCAATAGCTGTGTTTAATTCATCTTCAGCATTATAAACAGGCATTATTACACTAATTTTAAAAGTCATATTTTTCATATCCTCTATATAACTAAAAGTATACTAAACATAATTAATAAAAATTTCCATTAGAAAAGTTATATATGTAAATTTAAATAAAATATATTTAACAAGTTTTTTAAAGGTAAAAAAATGCACTATACTGATTATTCTAGCGAAACTATTCACAAACTGCAAAAGTTAGAGCTTATGATTCTAAAGGATTTTATAGCTATTTGTGAAGAGAACAACATTGAGTATTTTATTTACGGAGGTAGTGCATTAGGTGCTGTTAGGCATGGGGGTTTTATTCCCTGGGATGATGATATAGACATTATTATGTTTAGAAAAGACTATGAAAAGTTTAAAAAAGTAGCATTATCCAAATCAAATAATAAATATAACTTTTTAACAAGTAAAACAAAAGATTATTTCTTTTTATTTTCAAAAATCATGTTAAAAGATACTATTTTTGAAGAATGGTGGGTTGATCAGGTAGATTTTGATTTGGGAATTGATATTGACATATTTGTATTGGACAAAGTTCCGGACAACAAATTAAAAAGATTCATCCATGTAAAACGTTGCCGTGTTTTGGACAGATTACTTGCAATGAGTGTTATAAAATTTAAAGGATATCCTATTTTAGTTCAGACATTAGCTAATGCAGGACATGGCTTTTTAAAACTATTTAATATTTCAAGAGAATCCTTATTTGATAAAACTCATAAATTATTGGATAAATATAATGATAAAGACTGCAAATATGTTTGTGATATTTCAGCTCTTCACCATCCGCAAATTTATAAAATAAGTGATTTCAAACCTGGAAAAACAATAATGTTTGAAGATGTTGAAGTTCACTGTCCAAATAATCTTGACAGCATTCTTACACAAATTTATGGAGATTATATGAAGTTACCTCCAGAATCTGAAAGATATAATCATATAACTCAAAAAATAGATTTTGGCCCCTATGAGGACTGATTAATAATTTCTCTTATTTTCTTAGCATTTTTTTCATAAATTGACCTGTTATCTTTAGTTTTGGATGTTGATGATTTGTTTTTAATAGCTGATTTGATAACTGCAGGAATTAATTTCGGAACATCAAGAGATCTTTTAATAATGAACTTTAATCTGTGGAATCTTGACGGATTCGGATAGAAATCCTGCTTAAACGAATCATCATTAATCATTTTTTCTGCATAATCACAAATTCGCTCATAAGCCAGCTTATCTCCAAAATCATAATACTGATCAATCATTTCACGAGAAACCGGGAATTCTTCAGTGTTTTTAAGGGTGTTTAACTTTTCAAATTCCTCGTAAGTGCTGATTGTTTTAGCTCCAACAAGCAATGGATTATCAAAATCAGGATTCAGCTCAACGGGCCTTAAAATATTACACTGTTTTTCCAGCAAGTAAACATCAATAATAGAAGTACTTATAACAGTGTTTAAGTAATCGCATGGCCTGATCCATTCCTGAATTGCATATTTATTGATATAATGGAAATTAGGATATTTTTCATCTAAAATACTGATTGTAGAATCTTCATCAAGTACATTAAATTCAACAGGATGAGGGCGGTAAATAAATTCCTTTTCAGGATGTGTCTTTAGGAATTTCTCAAACCATTCCATTACAATAGCTTTTGATTCAACATTCCATTTTTGCATATATTTACCGTCATCCAGATTATGATTCATACTCATTAAACGTTTAGAGTCTTTTTCATTAAATGTGAAACTTGAAATAAATAAAATCCATTCCTTGGATGAATCCAAATTAAATTCACTGGCCAGCTGATTCTTAGTTTTGAAAAATGAATCAAATCTGTGATTTGAAAAATCAGTTTTAATATCTCCGGTAACAGGTAAATTCTTTTCCTCAATTCCTTCAGCCATCATATCCTGTTTTATCTTTTCACTCCAGCAAACATGACTGGCTTTTTTCATATACTCCTTAGGATAATGGGCCTTGGAATCAAGAATTCTTTTAGCTATTACCTGTTCATACCTTAAATTAAGTATTTTATCTATTTTAGGTTTGAATCTGACAGTATATCTTTCAATGTCATTATTGTTATAACCTGCCTGACCAATCAGTAGTTTCGGTTTATATTCTTTTGGAAAAATAAGTTCCCTGTAATTATAATACCCCAATATATCAACAGAATATCCTCTTTTTTCAAATTCTGCTTTTAAAAGATTAGCATTATTTAATTCCCTTTCCGGAAGTTCATAAAAGATTACAATATCTGCCATTATTTATCCCCTTAACATCGCATTAGCTATTTTAATATCTGATGGTCTTGTAACTTTAAAATTGGTTCTATCCCCTTCAAATAAACCAATTTCATGACCTCTCATGTGAAACAAAATCATAGCTTCATCTAATTTGTCAATTTCTTCATCGGACAAATCACTGTAAATTTCAAGGTAATGATTTATATTAAATGACTGTGGCGTCTGAGACTGCAGCAAATACTGCCTGTCCGGAACATCAGTTAATATTCCCTGTTTTTTAGATTCAAATATTACATCTGTAGCTGGAATAACTGCACTGGCTGCTCCATACTGTTTTGCATACCTGACACTGTCTTTAATTAACTGAGGAGTTACAAATATCCTTGCAGCATCATGAGTAACCATTATTGAATCTTTAGGATAATCATTTTCAAGAGTGTAGTTAATGGAATTTAAAATTGTATCACTACGTCTTTTTCCACCTTCTATAACAGTGATTCTGGGGTCTGTTAATTCATATTCTTTTATTACATCTTTAGTTTTATTAATGCATTCTTTTGGTGAAGATACTATAATTTCATCCATTTCTTCAACTTTTAAGAAAGCTTCCAAGGAATGTATTAAAATTGGTTTATCAGCTATTAAATAAAATTGCTTAGGCATTCCAACATCCAAACGGGTTCCTATACCTCCAGCAAGTAGTGCAGCACATATCATTAAAGTTAGATTTTGTTATTTTTTATATTTATAATAATGTATTTCCAAACATTCATTCTGCAATTACTAAAATTAAGCTTTAAAATATGCAAAACTATAAATTCTATCTAAAAATCAGTGCCTAATCTTAAAATTGATTTAAAATAGAAAAATTGCATTGAAACTGAAAAAAGAAAGATAATAATGAGTTATTAAGAAATAAAATTTAAAAATTGCTGAAAAACATAATGCACATTGATAAATTTTTTAAATGGAAATAAAAGAGCAGAATAGCTTAAAACACAATATACAACCTTTAAAAAACTAAATTTAATTAATTTATATTTAATAACCTTATCCAACCACATTATATTAATATTATGAATAATAAAGATAATAAACATGAATATAGAGTATATTAAAGAAAATTATATTTTCGAAACATTAAACCAACATCATGACCTAAATGATTTTGAGTGCGAGTCACAGGATTTAACAGATTTCTTAAAAAATGATGCATTAAATCAGCAGAATATGAATTTAAACTTAACACAATTAGTAATATGTGATGAAATTATAGTTGGATATGTATCAATTCTAACAGATTCAATGAAATTAAAAATCTTAGAAGATGAAGAAACTAAAAAAGAAATATGCAATGAGTTAAACATTAGTGAAAACAATGAATTGCCTGCAATTAAAATTGGAAGATTTGCAATAGATAAAAAATATGCCAAAAAAGGATTAGGTTCACATATACTTGCTAATGTATTACTTTCAATGCTTAAACTATCAAAAACTAAAATAGGATTTAGAGTCATTATTGTTGAAGCATATGCAATAGCATTAGATTTTTATATTAAAAATAATTTTTACACACGTGAAAGTGATAAGGAAATCCTTAAAAAAATAGATATGATAAAAAAACAAGACCCAACAAGGTGTTTTAACATATATTTAGATTTAAAAGATATAAAAGAGGAACCAAAAAATTAAAATAAAACAGTTCTTTGATTCCTAATTTTTTTTGCAAACTCCCTATCTTTTTCAGTAGGCGGTTGTTGCATCTTTTTTAAAACAGCAATAGCATCTTTACCTTCAAAAACGGGAGTTTTTCCAATAGGTTTAGCCATACTAATCACTCCTTAAAAATATAATATGTAATAACCTTTTTATTAATTATTATTTAAATAATTACTGGTGTTACATATATAACTTTTGTATTACATTTTCAAATTTGATTTAAATTCATCAAAAATGCTCAAATTATCTAAAAAGTCTGTAAAATTAGATTTACAAACAAAACTCTTAAATTTAAACTATTTTCAATACTATTAACTTAGATAAGTAAATAATAAAATATTCTGTTTAAACCAAAAAGAACACATATAAAAATATGTTCTACAATCAATATTATTAAGCTTTAAAATATATAAATCTGTTGATTACACATTAAAAATAGCTATAAAAAACTGTTTAACCTTAAATTGATTTAAAATAGAAAAATTGCTTTGAAACTGAAAAAATAAAGATAAAATAGATATATTATAAGATTAATTATAATTTTTCCCATAATACATAAAATGCTTTTTTAGGACTTTTTTTCAAAATAATAACATCATAAACAAAATTAACAGTTAAACATTCAATATTTAACTTATCACAGATTTCCTTAAGAACAATAGTCGTGTTTTTTCCTTCAAAAAGCACTCCTGTCTGCTCATCCAGGTACACTCCCTGACCGTACCAGATACCCAAAGTATGATTTCTACTTACATTTAATGTAGATGCTGTTATAATATCTCCAAATCCGCAATAATCATCTACTGTTGATCTGTTTCCACCTAATTTCTCAATAATACATTTAGTTTCATTATAACTTTTGGTGAAAACTGCAAATTTAGCATTGTCATTAATGCCCATTCCTTTACAGATTCCCTGAGAAATAGCTAAAATATTTTTAATGATACCGCAAAATTCAGTTCCAATAACATCATGATTAGTGTTAACTTTAAGTTTGGGAGTTGACAATACATTTTTGACTATTTCCAGATCTTTTTTCTTTATACTGGCTATTGTAGTTGCAGAAGGCAGGTTTTTCATCATTTCAGAAGCTATGTTCGGTCCGGATAACACTACTGCAGATCTTCCGGTTTCCTCTTCAATAACTTCACTCATTCTTTTATTTGTCTTGTTTTCAATTCCTTTAGCTGTGCTTACAAAAATACACTTATCTGAAACTATGTCATTTAACTGAACCATTGTCTGGCGCATAACTGATGAAGGAATACATAAAAATATAACATCAACATCCTTCAGGTCACATAAATCATTGACAGCCATAATATTTTTATGCAGTTTAACACTTGGATGATACTCGCAGTTAATATGACCTTCATTTATATCATCACAGATTTCTTTTCTTCTGGCATACAATAACAATTTATTAGTATTTGGTGCAATACACTGAGAAATAGCTGTTCCCATTGCTCCAGCACCTATAACTCCAACATTCAATGACATTAAGCACCTCTTAAAATTATATATTAATCCTTTTTTAATTTAAATTTATTTGTTTACAAATTCCAGTTTAAAAGGAGTTCCTCTGTCAATATCTTCAGCAGCCTTGCATCCGATAATTTCTGTTAAATATTTAGGATGCAAGCCAAAACCTGGCCTGATTGATTTGACATTGTCTTTTGTTATGATTTCCCCTTTTTTGATGTCTTTAACTGCAAATAATGATCTTGAAAACTCCCTGTTTGCCTTCATTTTATCAGATAATTCATAACTAACTTTGCCCAGAGCTTTTTCAACATTTCTTATTGAATCAACCATCTGCTTAAATTCATCAGGTTCCATAGAAAAGTCTGAATCCGGCCCTTCCATAGTTCTGTCTAAAATAAAGTGTTTTTCAATTATTTTAGCTCCCATAGCTACAGATGCAACAGCAACATCACTGCCTAAAGTATGGTCTGAAAGTCCGACAACTGTTTTGAAGTTTTCTTTTAAATCAGGAATTGTCTTAAGATTTATTTCTTCCAATGGGGCGGGATAAGCTGAAGTGCACTTTAAAACAGCTATTTTATCATTACCTGCATCCTTGCATGTTTTAATGGCCAAATCAATGTCTTCTTTTGAAGCTATTCCTGTTGAGATTATAACCGGTTTGTTTTTTCCTGCTACATATTCAATTAACGGAATGTCTGTAATTTCAAAAGAAGCGATTTTATAAGCACCTACATTCATATCTTCTAAAAAATCAACTGAAGTTTCATCAAATGGTGAAGAAAATACAATTAACCCCAAATCTTCAGCTACCTTTTTTAGTTTAGGCTGCCAATCCCATGGCATAAATGCATCCTCATAGAGGTTATACAATACCTGACCGTCCCATATTGTTCCCTGTTTTATCTGAAAATACTCATTGTCACAGTCTAAAGTTATGGTATCCGGAGTATAGGTCTGAAATTTAACTGCATCTGCACCAGATTTTGCCATTGCCTCTATAGTTTTAACAGCTATATCATAATCATTCATATGATTTGCTGAAAGCTCAGCTATTATAAAAGCCGGATGTCCATCCCCAATCATTTTATTTTCAATTTTAAATTCCATAATTCAGCCTCTGTAAATAAATCTTAAAGCACTGCCGTTTCTGATTTCACATTCTTTTTTAAATCCCATAGCCTCAAAAAATGAAACTGACCTTGCATTGCTTTTTTTAATATCTGCAACTAAAGTATCCTGATTATAATTTTCCTTAATATAAGTTATTCCCTTATTTAACAAGTATTTAGACAATCCTAATCCCCTATACTTTTTATTTAAGCTAATGCTAATAACAGGATACTTTTCATCAAAATCAAATCTTAACTGACCAATAATATCTGAGTCATATTCCAAAACCAGAAATTCTGTTGTATTATCATTTAATATCCCATTAAACCATTTTTTATGAGTTTCCAAATCTATTTTATCGCAATTAAAAGAGCTTTTTCTTACTTCTTCATCATTAGCTATTTCAAATATTTTAAGACAGTCCTCTTTTTTAATTTCTCTGAAAACAGAATTTTTCCTGTAATAACTGTTTAGAGCTGTTTTAGCTATTCTTATAGAACCTTTACCATCAACTGCACTGATGCCCATATTTTGCTTTTCTTTTCTTAAAGCAGAATCTTTAAGCAGCTCCAGTTTAGCTAAAATATTTTCTTCTAAATTATCATCATCCCAGAATCCTGCAAACTCAATGAAACCCTGCTTTTGCCAGTTTTGAATATTGTTTATCTGATTGTCAACAACTCCAACAGCAATTGTCGGAACACCTACTCTTGCAAGTTCATATAATGTTTGGCCTGCTGATGAAATAGCCAAATCTGTGCTTTCCATAGCATCAAGCATTTGTCTGCTGTCTGGAGAATAAATCAGTTCATCATCAAACTCCTCGATTTCACCAACATTATCAAAGCTGTTTCCTATGATGACCTTTTTTGCAAAATCCTCATTTTTCAGCAAATTCAGGATTTTAGGAGTCAGATTTCTTAAATCATTTCCGCCTAAAGTAATTAAAACATTTTTTATTTCATCATTAACATCAGTTATCTTTGCATTCCAGAAGTCCTCTCTAAGGGGAATGTATTTTGATCCGTACAGCGCATCTTTTCTTTTAGTTGTTGCAAGGATTGTTCCGTTTACAACTATCCCCTCAGGATAATCTAAACGATCATTATCATCAACATAAATAGCTAATGCTGCTGTTTTAGCTATTTTTCGGTAAAATTCAAGTGGTGCATGATATGAATCTATAATAACAATATCATCATCAGCAAATTCCATATTCTGCCAGTCATAAATAGCATAGTTAATATTTTGCAAAATTGCATCAATTGATTTGTCCCCATTAACAATAAATTGAGGTGTTATGCAGAATTTTCTAAAAGCCTGATATATTGAGCTGCATCTGGCTACATGCCCGAATCCATAGTTTTTTCCGCCTTCAGTCAATATTATTACATTCATATTATCTTTTCAATATACAGTTTAGCTCTATCCAAATCCTGTTTTTCGCATAAATTAAGAACTTCATCCAATTCTTCTTCTAAACTATTGCAAACCTTTTTTTGAGTTATTTCAGAGTTTATATCTTTTAAATAAGGTTTACTGCTAAATAATTCCAAAATATCATCCAGAGAGAAGAATTCATTTTTATCATATAAATTATCATAAACACTGCAGAGCAGAGCATAATCCTGAGGAGTATCTAGTGTAATCCTAATATCAGAGTTGTCGTTTTTTGTTTCATATTGCACTATTTTAAAGTCTTCAGGATGTGTTTTATAGATAAATGGAGTTACATGTTCCTTTTCAAATTTATCAGTGGCATTTTCATATACATTTTCCAAAACATTGAAGTTAATTACCTCAGCATCAATTCCTCTTGGAAATCCTCTGGTTAATGTATTTGAAGTATAATCTGCATTGGAGTCTATATGTTTTTTGACAATTTCATCAATTATATTTGCATCGGCACATGGACAGTCACTGGTTATCCTGACAATAACATCCAAGCTGTTTTCCAAAGCAGCATTATAATATCGTTCCAGAACATTTTCCAGACTGCCTTTGTAAAACTTAATGTTTTCTTTTTTAGCTACTTCAACTATTTTTTCATCTTCATCATGTGTTGTTGTAGCTATTATTATTTCATCAATAAGTTCAGATTTGGCTACTCTTCTAATAACCTGTTGCAGTACATTTATTTTGCTATTGAAAGGTAGCGGTTTTAAAACTTTTTGCGGAAGTCTTGTTGAAGAGGTTCTGGCCTGAATAATTGCTCCAATTTTCATTTTTTTAATACTCACTAAATACTTTGTAAAGTTTTTCTTGTACAAACTCTAAATCTTCATCAGTTAATGTAGGGTACATTGGTATACTAAGTTCTCTTTTGTAAAACTCTTCATCTACTGGACAAAGTCCTTTATTAAATCCAAGGTTTTGATAGTAAGGTTGTAAATAAACAGGTATATAATGCACCTGAACACCTAATCCTTCAGAGCGTAATTTTGAAAATATTTCCTTTTTATGATTTGCATATTTTTCTTTTAACAAAATCGGATATAAATGATATGCAGACTCACCGTCCGGATTTTCTTTAACAACGTCAAAATATGGATTGTCTTCAAACAT
This sequence comes from Methanobrevibacter sp. TLL-48-HuF1, assembly GCF_023617305.1. Lineage (NCBI taxonomy): Archaea > Methanobacteriati > Methanobacteriota > Methanobacteria > Methanobacteriales > Methanobacteriaceae > Methanobrevibacter > Methanobrevibacter sp. TLL-48-HuF1. The sequence continues at coordinate 1,817,349 of NZ_CP081485.1, read as the reverse complement.
CTCATCATATTTTTCAGCTATTTTTCTTCTGTTTTCAACAAAAGAATCTAATTTTTTAAGTTGTGATAAACCTAAAGCACATTGAATGTCTGTTATTCTGTAATTGAATCCTAAGTGCTGCATTTCATAATACCAGTCACCGTCACGAGGATTTACTAAATTATTTTTAGTGATTCCATGAGATCTGAATAACTGAAGTCTTTCATAATACTCTTCATCATTTGTAACAATAATTCCGCCTTCACCGGTTGTAATGTGTTTAACAGGATGAAAACTGAACATTGTCATTTCAGAGTATTTTAAAGAGCCTATTTTTTTACCGTCATATTTTGCACCAAGTGCATGTGCACCGTCTTCAATAATCTTAGCATTATTATCTTCAGCAATATCAGCTATTTCCTTTAAGTTAACAGGATTACCGCTATAATGTACAGGAGCTATTAACTTAGTATTTTTACTGACTTCCAGTTTAGATGCATCAATGTTTCCGGTTTGTTTTTCCACATCACAGAAGTTTACTTTAGCCCCTAAATATAATCCTGCATTAGCAGTAGCTACAAAAGTATTAGGAGTTGTAATCATTTCATCTCCCTTTTCAAGACCTAATGCAAAATAAGCACCGTGCAGTGCAGAGGTTCCTGAATTAAAAGCAACTCCATATTTAGCTCCGACATAATTAGCTATTTCCTCTTCAAACTCAGTTATTTTTGGTCCCTGAGTAATGAAATCTTCACTTAATACTTTTGTGACTGCATCAATGTCTTCCTGGTCTATACACTGTTTTCCATAAGGTAAAAATTTAGAAATAGAAATCACCTAGTATACAATATCTATATCTTTTAAAGCTTCTCTAATTTCTTCAACAGATAACCAAACCGGATTATTGTCAGATGCATAGTAGAATCTGTCTTCTACTTTTTTTCCACCTTCTTTTATATTAACATCTTCCCACCATTCCAAATCCGGATAAATTATATAATAATCATCATATTCATAAGCAGATCTTGAATCTTCCTTAGTTATCATTACTTCATGGAGTTTTTCACCAGGTCTAATACCGACATCTTCAAATTCACAATCAGGAAGCATGGCTTTTGCCAAATCAGTTACTTTAAATGAAGGGCATTTATGGATAAATAATTCTCCACCTTTAGCATCACCAATAGCTTTAATTACTAAATCAACTGCTTCATCAAGAGTAATCCAAAATCTGGTCATTCTCATATCAGTAATTGGTATTTTAGTTTGACCTTCATCAATTAAAGTTTTGAAAAATGGAATTACAGATCCGCGACTGCCTGAAACATTTCCATAACGAACTACTGAAAATTGAGTGTTTTTAGCTCCAACATAAGCATTAGCTGCTATAAATAGTTTATCTGAAACCATTTTAGTAGCACCATATAAGTTAACCGGATTAACTGCCTTATCAGTAGATAATGCCACTACCTTTTCAACATGTTTGTCAATAGCTACATCCACAATGTTTCTGGCTCCATCAATATTGGTTTTAATAGCTTCTAAAGGATTGTATTCAGCTGCAGGAACTTGTTTTAATGCAGCTGCATGAACAATAATATCTACACCATCACAAGCACGTGCAAATCTTTCTTTATCTCTAACATCCCCAATAAAGTAACGCATTACTTTTTTATGTTGGGCAAATTGTCTTTGCATCAAATATTGCTTGTATTCATCTCTTGAGTATATAATAATTTTTTTAGGATTATACTGTTCTAATACTCTTTTTGTAAACTTTTTACCGAAAGAACCAGTCCCTCCAGTAATTAAAATAGTTTTATCATTTAACATAACGAAACTCCAATATTAAATTATTTATAGGTTTATTTTTGAAAATATATAAAGATTATTAGAAGCAAGTTTCTATCTTTATAATAAAATTGTATTTGATAAATAAAAGAGTATAGTATTGTTAATTTTTTATTTAATGATAAAATTAGTTTAAAATGAAAAAATAACTATTTAAAATTAGTTTAAAATAAAAAAAAGAAAAAATAAGGATTTATGAAAATCCTTTAAATTTATTTTTTCCTTCTGGAAACTCCAAAACCGAATATTCCAAAGATTAAAACAACCAATAAAGCAAATAATGGATTTCCTGTTTTTGCCATTGCAGCAATATCCATTGTAACTTCATCAGAAATCATAATATCTTTATCAGCCGGACCTACAGGAGTAGGAACAGGAGTTGGAAGTGGATTTACAGTAACTGAAATATTATCATAATTGTTAGACATATTCAAGTCAACTGTACTTCCATTTACAAATACTTCATTAGATATTATACCTGTTTTTAAAACAATACATGTAATTTCCAATGTAGCATTGCTTTTGTTAGTTAAATTGCCAATTGTCCAAATACCTGTTGTCGGATTATATATTCCTACGCTTGCTTTATATGAAACAAATTTAAGAGCATCTGATAATTTATCTACTACATAAATATCTAATGCTGTGTCAGGACCATTGTTTTTAACAATAATAGTGTATATGATTTTATCTCCAACAGTTACTACATTAACATTTACTATTTTTATAACAGATAAATCTGCTGTTTGAGGAACAGTAATATTAACAGTAGCATTGTTGTTAGTTAAGTTAGGATCATAACCAGTTCCATTTACACTTACATTGTTTTGGATAAATCCTGTTTTAATTATTTTTACAGTAATAACTAATTTAGCTGTTTCATTATTAGTTAAATTACCGACTGCCCAAATACCATTTGTTAAATTGTAATATCCTTTAGAAGCATTAGCTGAAATGAATTTGAAATTATCTGCCAATATTTCAGATACTTTAATGTTAGTTGAGTTATCCGGACCGTTGTTTCTTACAATTATTGTGTAGGTTATTTCATCACCATAATTTGGAGTAAGATTATCTACTATTTTAATAATTTCTAAATCAGCGATATTTACATGTATTGTAGTATTTGAAGTGTTTCCTTCAGGATGTTCATCACTAGTGACATTTACACAATTGAAGATATCCTGACCGGTTGTACCTAATATTACAGCATAAATATCTACAACTATCTTACTGCCAGTATACATATTTCCTAATGAAATAATTTGAGTGTAATCAGTTAAATTACCTCCATTTATTCTGTAGGTTGCAGATTTAACATCCAACAATTCAGCATCCAAAATATCTTCTAAATTGACATTCAATGAATCTGAAGACCCTCCAGCAATTACAGTAATGACAAAGTGTGCTGTGTCTCCAGGGTTAAGTGCTTTGATTTCAGCATCCTTAATTACAACCAAAGTAGTATTTGCCATTACATTAACTGTTTCATTATCAGAGAAATTACCTCTAGCATCATCAACACCAGTAATAATATTAACAGTGTTTAAAACATTACCGCGAACAGAAGCATTAACTTTAGCTCTGAAATACACAGTTATATTAGCACCTGCATTAATATCACCTAAACTGACAGATTCATTGTAATTGAACCAATCTTTACCGTTTAATGAATATTGTAAGTTAAGCAATTCATTACTGTTGAATATATCTTTTAGAACAACATCACTGGCAACAGAAGGACCGTAATTGTTTATAACAACTGTGTAACCTACATTTTCACCTGCAACAATTATTGTTGAGTTTGCAACTTTTACAATGTTTAACAATACTGATTCAGGAACATTAACAGTAACAGAATCATTATTGTTAGTTAAATTAGTATCATGACCAGTACCGGTAACATTGACGGCATTGGTAATGTTTCCAATCTTAATAACCTGAACAACAATTTTCAAAGTTACACTTTCATTAGCATCCAAATCACCAACAAACCAAACACCAGTATCTGGGTTGTACTGACCATTAGAGCTGATGAATTTAACACCGTCAGGTAATAAATCACCAACAGTAACATTAAATGACTTATCAGGACCATTATTAACAACAACAATAGTATACTCAATCATATCCAAATACTTAGGAACAGAATTATTTACCAATTTATCAACAGCTAAATCAACAATTCTCACATGAACAGTAGTATTAGAGTTATTTCCTTCAGGATGCTCATCACTAGTAACATTAACTAAATTGAAAACATCCCTATCAGCAGTACTTAACACTTTAGCCCAAATATCAACAGTAACAACAGTTCCTGTAAGCATATTACCTAAATCTAGACTTCCAGTCCACATACCTTTGTTTACACCATCAACAGCATATGTAGCACCATCAACATCCAATAATTTATTATCCAAGATATCTCTCAAGTTTACATTCAATGAATCTGAAGATCCACCAGCAATAACAGTAACAATGAAATGAGCTGTATCATCAGGATTTAACTCCTTAATTTCAGCATCCTTAATCACAACCAAAGTAGTATTAGCCATTACATTAACTGTTTCATTATCAGAGAAATTACCTCTAGCATCATCAACACCAGTAGTAATATTAACAATGTTTAAAACATCCCCACGAACAGAAGCATTAACTTTAGCTCTGAAATACACAGTTATATTAGCACCTGCATTAATATCACCTAAACTGACAGATTCATTGTAATTGAACCAATCTTTACCGTTTAATGAATATTGTAAGTTAAGCAATTCATTACTGTTGAATATGTCTTTTAGAACAACATCACTAGCAACAGAAGGACCATAATTGTTTATAACAACAGTATAACCTACATTTTCACCAGCTACAATAACAGTGGAATTAGCTACTTTAGAAATATCCAAAATAACACAATCAGGAACACTAACACTAACAGAATCATTATTGTTAGTTAAATTAGTATCATGACCAGTACCAGTAACATTAACATTATTAGTAATATTTCCAACCTTAATAACCTGAACAACAATTTTCAAAGTTACACTTTCATTAGCACCCAAATCACCAACAAACCAAACACCAGTATCTGGATTGTACTGACCATTAGAGCTAATGAATTTAACACCATCAGGTAATAAATCACCAACAGTAACATTAAATGACTTATCAGGACCATTATTAACAACAACAATAGTATACTCAATCATATCCAAATACTTAGGAACAGAATTATTTACTAACTTATCAACAGCCAAATCAACAATCCTCACATGAACAGTAGTATTAGAGTTATTTCCATCAGGATGCTCATCACTAGTAACATTAACCAAATTGAAAACATCACTATCAGCAGTATCCAACACTCTAGCCCAAATATCAACAGTAACAGTAGTACCAGTAAGCATATTGCCTAAATAAACATTACCATTATAATCTGCTAAGCCACCTCCATTTATAGAGTATTTAGCTGAATTAATATCTAACAACTTATTATCCAAAATATCTCTCAAGTTAACATTCAATGAATCAGATGATCCACCAGCAGTTACAGTTATTATATAATGTATAGTGTCTCCTGGGTTTAACTCCTTAATTTCAGCATCCTTAATTACAACCAAAGTAGTATTAGCTATAACATTAACTGTTTCATTATCTGTAAAGTTACCTCTAGCATCATCAACACTAGTAGTAATATTAACAGTATTTAAAACATCACCACGAACAGAACCATTAACTTTAGCCCTAAAGTAAACCGTTACACTAGCACCAACATCAATATTACCCAAATTAATAGCCTCATTGTAATTAAACCAATCATTACCGTTTAATGAATATTGTAATCCAAGTAACTCTTTAGCATTATAAATATCTTTTAATACAACATCACTGGCAACAGAAGGACCATAATTGTTTATAACAACTGTGTAACCTACATTTTCACCAGCTACAATTATTGTTGAGTTTGCAACTTTTGTAATGTTTAACAATACTGATTCAGGAACATTAACACTAACAGAATCATTATTATTAGTTAAATTGGTATCATGACCAGTACCTGTGACATTAACATTATTGGTAATATTTCCAACCTTAATAACCTGAACAACAATTTTCAAAGTTGCAGATTCATGATTATCCAAATCACCAACAAACCAAACACCAGTAACCGGGTCGTACTGACCGTTAGATGAAATGAATTTTACACCGTCAGGTAATAAATCACCAACAGTAACATTAAATGACTTATCAGGACCATTATTAACAACAACAATAGTATACTCAATCATATCCAAATACTTAGGAACAGAATTATTTACCAGCTTATCAACAGCCAAATCAACAATCCTCACATGAACACTAACATTAGAAGTATTTCCTTCAGGATGCTCATCACTAGTAACATTAACCAAATTGAAAACATCCCTATCAGCAGTACTTAACACTTTAACCCAAATATCAACAGTAACAGTAGTACCAGTAAGCATATTACCTAAATCTATGCTTCCAGTCCATGAACCTTTATTTACACCATCAACAGCATATGTAGCACCAGCAACATCTAACAATTTAGCATTTAAAATATCTTCTAAATTGACATTCAATGAATCTGAAGATCCACCAGCAATAACAGTAACAATGAAATGAGCTGTATCACCAGGATTTAACTCCTTAATTTCAGCATCCTTAATCACAACCAAAGTAGTATTAGCAATTACATCAACTGTTTCATTATCTGTAAAGTTACCCCTAGCATCATCAACACTGGTAGTAATATTAACAGTATTTAAAACATCCCCACGAACAGAACCATTAACTTTAGCCCTAAAGTAAACCGTTACACTAGCACCAACATCAATATTGCCTAAATTAATAGCCCCATTGTAATCTAACCAATCTACACCATTTAATGAATATTGTAAGTTAAGCAATTCATTACTGTTGAATATGTCCTTTAATACAACATCACTGGCAACAGAAGGACCGTAATTGTTTATAACAACAGTATAACCTACATTTTCACCAGCTACAATAACAGTGGAATTAGCTACTTTAGAAATATCCAAAATAACACAATCTGGAACACTAACAGTAACAGAATCATTATTATTAGTTAAATTAGTATCATGACCAGTACCTGTGACATTAACATTATTGGTAATATTTCCAACCTTAATAACCTGAACAACAATTTTCAAAGTTACACTTTCATTAGCATCTAAATCACCAACAAACCAAACACCAGTATCTAGGTTGTACTGACCATTAGAGCTGATGAATTTTACACCATCAGGCAATAAATCACCAACAGTAACATTAAATGACTTATCAGGACCATTATTAACAACAACAATAGTATACTCAATCATATCCAAATACTTAGGAACAGAATTATTTACCAGCTTATCAACAGCCAAATCAACAATCCTCACATGAACAGTAGTATTAGAGGTATTTCCTTCAGGATGTTCATCACTAGTAACATTAACCAAATTGAAAATATCCTTATCAGCAGTATCCAATATTTTAGCCCAAATATCAACAGTGACAGTAGTTCCTGTAAGCATATTGCCTAAATAAATATTTCCATTAAAGTCACTTAAAATACCACCGTTAATAGAGTATTTAGCTAAATTAATATCTAACAACTTATTATCCAAAATATCATTTAAGTTAACATTCAATGAATCTGAAGATCCTCCAGCAATAACAGTAACAATGAAATGAGCTGTATCACCAGGATTTAACTCCTTAATTTCAGCATCCTTAATTACAACCAAAGTAGTGTTAGCAATTACATTAACTGTTTCATTATCAGAGAAATTACCTCTAGCATCATCAACACCAGTAGTAATATTAACAGTGTTTAAAACATCCCCACGAACAGAAGCATTAACTTTAGCCCTAAAGTAAACAGTTACACTAACACCAACATCAATATTACCTAAATTAATAGCCCCATTGTAATCTAACCAATCTACACCATTTAATGAATATTGTAAGTTAAGCAATTCATTACTGTTGAATATATCTTTTAGAACAACATCACTGGCAACAGAAGGACCGTAATTGTTTATAACAACAGTATAACCTACATTTTCACCAGCAACAATTATTGTTGAATTTGCAACTTTTGTAATGTTTAACAATACTGATTCAGGAACATTAACACTAACAGAATCATTATTATTAGTTAAATTACTGTCATGACCAGTACCTGTGACATTAACATTATTGGTAATGTTTCCAACCTTAATAACCTGAACAACAATTTTCAAAGTTGCAGATTCATGATTATCCAAATCACCAACAAACCAAACACTAGTATCTGGGTTGTACTGACCATTAGAGCTGAGGAATTTTACACCATCAGGTAATAAATCACCAACAGTAACATTAAATGACTTATCAGGACCATTATTAACAACAACAATAGTATACTCAATCATATCCAAATACTTAGGAACAGAATTATTTACCAGCTTATCAACAGCTAAATCAACAATTCTCACATGAACAGTAATATTGGAAGTATTTCCTTCAGGATGCTCATCACTAGTAACATTAACCAAATTGAAAACATCACTATCAGCAGTATCCAATACTTTAGCCCAAATATCAACAGTTACACTATTTCCAGTAGCTATTGTACCTAAACTCACACTTCCAGTCCACATACCTTTGTTTATACCATTAATAGCATATGTAGCACCATTAACATCCAATAGAGTTGAATCCAATATATCTTTTAAAACAACATTTAATGAATCTGAAGATCCGCCAGCAGTTACAGTTATTATATAATGTATAGTGTCTCCCGGGTTTAACTCCTTAATTTCAGCTGTTTTATCAACTTTTAAAGTACTGTTAGATATTACATTTACATGTTCTTCAGCACTAAATATTCCTCTTGCATCATCTGTGTCTGTTGTAATATTTACTATATTGTGCACAATTCCTCTTGTAGAAGCATTCACCATTGCTTTAAAGTAAACAATTATGCTGCTTCCAGAATTCATATCACCTAAATTAATTTTAGCTCCTTTAGTATATGGAATCCACGTAATATTATCTAAAGAGTATGCTACAACAGTTAAATCTTTAGTTTGATAATTATCAGTTAAAACCACATTAGCTGCAGTTGAAGGACCCTGGTTTGATACAAGTACCTGATAAATAACTTCTTCTCCAGCAACTACATTTTTAATACCGCCAGTAATGTTAATAACACCGCCAATAGCTACTTTGTTTACATTTAATATTACACAATCCGGAACTGTTATTGTAATATTATCATGGTTATTAGTTAAATTTACATCATAACCGCTACCAGTTACATTTGCATTATTTGTAATAATTCCAGGGAAGATTGCTTGTGCTGTTATAGTTAAAGTTGCACTTTGACCTTTAGCTAAATGACCAATAAACCAAATTCCAGTTACAGGATTATAATTTCCACTTGCACTAATAAATCTTAAAGTATTTGGCAACATATCACGAACAGTAACATTAAATGAATCATCTGGACCATGATTTGTTACAACAATTGTATAAATTACATTGTCTAAATATTTGTAAATCACTTTATCTGATGTTTTGTTAATAGCTAAATCAACAGTATTTACATGAACTGTTTTATTAGATTCATTAATGAATCCTTCCTCATTTTCAACAATAGCTTTGTTAAATATATCTTTATTTGCACTGTTTAATGCTTTAACTTCAATAGTTACAGTTACTGAATTTCCTGTTTTTAAAGTTCCAATATTATATGAACCGTTCCATTTTCCTACATAATTTCCATTTACATAGAAAACAGCATTTTGAGCATCCAATAAGCTTTGATCTAATTTATCAGTTAAAATAACTCCTAATGAATCAGATGAACCTTCAGCAGTAATTACAATTGTATAATTGAATAAATCTCCAGGATTAATAGCATCAACATTTGAAGTTTTATTAATAACTAAAGTTGAGTTATCAATAGCTTTGACTGTTTCATTAGCTTCAAAGTTACCTCTTGCATCTTTTATGTCAGTTGTGATTCTAACAGTGTTGTTAATTAATCCTCTTGTAGAGTGATTTACAGTTGCTCTAAACAGAATCATTACTGCTTCATTTACATCAATGTCACCTAGTGCAATTCCATTATTATATTTTACCCAGTTGCCGTTTGAATTATATTCCATGTTAAGCAATTCATCAGCATTGAATAAATCAGTTAAATAAACATTAGTTGCTACAGAAGGACCATAATTAGATACAATTACAGTATAAGTTATTTTTTCACCAGCAATAACCTCTTTATATGGTTTTTCAGATATTACTCCATCAGTAACTACTTTAGTAATATTTAAGATTACACAATCCGGAACAGTTATATTAACACTTGCATTGTTATTTGAAAGGTTACTGTCATAACCAGTGCCATTAACTGATACATTGTTTTCAAATTTGCCAATAGCTATTGTTTCAGCAGTAATTGTAAGAGTAGCTATTTCATTAGAACCTAATTCACCAACATTCCAAATTCCAGTAGCGGAATCATATGTACCTGTTGATGTTATGAATTTTAAACCATTTGCCGGCCAAATATCTTTAACAACAACATCTGTAGATGCATCAGGACCATTATTAACAACAGTGATTGTGTAAGTTATTATTGAGCCATATAATGGATTTGCATTATCAACTACTTTTGTAATAGCCAAATCAACTAAAGGAGTTACTTTAATTGTTTCAGAATCATTATTATTTGAGATGTTTGAATCAAATCCAGTACCATTAACTTTAATATCGTTTATAATAGTTACATTTGATTTTGCAGCTTTTGCTATAAGAGTAATTAAAACTTTTTCGCCATTAGCTAGTTTTTCACCATTTATTGTGATTTTATTATTGGATATACTAAGAGTCCATCCACCAGGAACATTAGCATTAATAAATTCCAATCCTTCTGGTAAGTTGTCAGTAGCTATAATATTAGTAGCTATTCCAGGACCATTGTTAATAATTTCAATAACATACTCAACATTATCTCCATAATTATATGTTTTATTTTGATGATTAGCTGTTTTGTTAATTGCTAAATCAATTACATTAATTGGAACAATGTTTGTATCATTAGCTGTTTTGTTATCTGAATTAATTACAGATGCAAAGTTTGTAATGCTGTTTAATTTTCCAACATCAACATATGCTTTGACTGGAACTGTAATTACCACATTAACAGTCGTTCCAGAAGAGAGAGTTCCTAAGTTTACACTTCCTATCCAAACACCTTTATCTATTCCATTTATAGAGTAAGTTGCCTTATTAACATCAAAGAATATTTCACTTAATTTATCAGTTAAAATAACATCTAAAGAATCTGACAATCCTCCAGCAGTTATTTGAACAGTATATTTAATTACATCTCCAGGATTTACAAGAGCAGTATTAACTACTTTTGTGATATCTAATGTAGTGTCTCCTTTAACATTTACAGTAACATCATCTTCTAAAGTACTGTTTTCTCTTAATTTTGTTGTAGAATTAATAATAGCTTTATTTACTATATTTCCACGAATAGTTGTTTTAATAAATCCTTCAAATAATATTGTTTTACTTTGACCATTAGCTAATGTTCCAATATTAATAGAAGCATCATAACGAGTCCATGATTGACCATCTAAAGAATACAACATATTAGTTAATTCGGAATTATTATAAATATCTGTTAAAATAATATCACGTGCATATGAAGGTCCATTATTAGTAATTACTATTTCGTATTTAATAATTTTACCAGCAATTGCTTCAGTAATATTGATTTTAGTAATATGTAATTCAGCTAATGTAGTAACATTTTTAATGTTTGTAGCTTCATTATCATCAAGTTTTAATTCACCAGTGGTTGTGTTGACTCTGACAGTATTGTTTAATATTGTATCATCAACAATACTTCCATCTAAATATCCTCTAATATAAACAGTTTTAGAAGCTTTAGAATTGATACTTCCTAAATCAATAGGATTAGTGTAAACATTCCAAGTTTTACCATCTAAAGAGTATTCTAAATTAGTTAAATATTCTGAATGATAATATTCATTTAATTTAACATTTTGAGCAGTGTCTAGTCCGTTATTTGTAATTATAATTGTGTAGTAAATATCTTCACCAGCTATAACTACTTCATTATTACAGTTTTTAACTACACTAAGATCAGCTTCAGTAACATGAACTTCTTTGGTTGTTTGAGTAGTGTATGTCCTATTATTTGGATTTGTTCCATTAATTGAAACATAAGCTACATCAACTGAGTTTATAAAGTTTTGGCCAATTGGTGAGTATTTTACTCCATCTATCTCCCATTCAGCAAATGAAACTTGATATGTAAAAGTGAATTTGTCACCAACAGTTAAATTAAGACCAGTAATTGTAAATGTTCGTGTATTTTCATCGAATTTAACAACCCATCCATTTGATTTAGAAGTTGAATTAATACCAGAGTATTTTAAACCTAATGGCAGCACATCTTTAATTGTAATATTATATGCCATTCCATTTCCATTATTTGTAATTACAATTGAATAAGTTGCATTTTCATAGTATTCATATTTTTGTTTATCTGATGTTTTAACAACACTTATATTAGGTTCAGCTATTTTAACTTGTGCATTAGAATTATCTATTTTATTATCATTTAAATATAATTCAACATTATTAGATTTAATAGATTGTGCTTTGTTAGATTGATCATTTAAGACAACAGCAGATAAATTAAATATAATGTTGTCAGAATATTTGTAAGATGTAGTATTTCCAAAGTTTATAGTTACAAGGTTTCCATTTACACTGACATCACTGATTAAAGTACCATTTGATAAAATAACTGAATTTTCAAGATATTCAAATCCTTGTGGAAGGATATCTTTAACCTGCAAATTAGTGTAATTACCTTTAGGTAACTTTACCATAATTTGATAAGTTACATTTTCACCAATAGTTGGTGTAAATATGTTGCCGTCTTTATTGCCAAGTGTGGTTCCAATTACTAATTTAGTAATAGTCGGCATTTTAGTTTTTAAAGTATCTTTACTTTCATTATAGTAAATTCTACCGTGATCAGGTGCGGAATATCCGACAGCATAAGCCATATTTACATATTGACTTCCAATTTGGATATCTGACCTTATAACAAATGAATATTTTGCATGAATTATATCTCCAGGATTTAACTGAGCCACATCAATTTCAACATGAGAACCAATCCATTTGATTTTAGCATCAATTGGATTTCCATCAGCATCAGTTACTTTGACAACCACATTATCTTCACCCGGTGTCTGACCAATAAATGAAGCAAGGTCTTCCAAATCATCAATAATAGTCACTTCAAATAATGGAGTTTTACCGTTGTTTTTAACAATTACATCAAATGAAACATGATCTAAACCTTCAACTTCAGTTACATTGAATTTTTTAGTAATGTCTGCTGTAGGTTCTACAATTGTAACCTTTGCACTAGACTTACCCATAGTTTCATCATTTAAGAACAATTCCACATTATTGACTTTTACAGCACCTGCCTTATTGGACGGATCAAATATTGTAGGTCTGGCAGTTAAATTAATAGATAAAATACCATTTGCAAAGCTACTAGAATGAACATTATTGACTGTAATAGTTATATCATAATTATTTACATTTACAGTCCAATCTTTGCCATTTACTAATTTTGTACCATTTGCATAAAATGCATCTGCACCAATATACTCAAATCCCTGAGGCAAAGTATCCTTAATCACCAATTTAGTATAATTACCAACAGGCAAAGATACATTAACACCATAAATTACCTTTTCACCGATAGTTACCTTATCCCTACCATTATCAATAGATGAATCAACAACCCATTTAGTAATTACAGGAAGTTTAGTTTTTAAAGTGTCTTCATCATAATTATAGTAATTTCTACCGTGATCAGGTGCGGAATATCCGACAACATTAGCCATATTTACATATTGACTTCCAATTTGGATATCTGACCTTATAACAAATGAATATTTTGCATGAATTATATCTCCAGGATTTAACTGAGCCACATCAATTTCAACATGAGAACCAATCCATTTGATTTTAGCATCAATTGGATTTCCATCAGCATCAGTTACTTTAATAACCACATTATCTTCACCCGGTGTCTGACCAATAAATAAATCAAAGTCATCTAACCCATCAAAGATAGTTACATTAAATAATGGAGTTTTACCGTTGTTTTTAACAATTACATCAAATGAAACATGATCTAAACCTTCAACTTCAGTTACATTGAATTTTTTAGTAATGTCTGCTGTAGGTTCTACAATTGTAACCTTTGCACTAGACTTACCCATAGTCTTATCATTTAAGAACAATTCCACATTATTGACTTTTACAGCACCTGCCTTATTGGACGGATCAAATATTGTAGGTCTGGCAGTTAAATTAATAGATAAAATACCATTTGCAAAATCACTAGAATGAACATTATTGACTGTAATAGTTATATCATAATTATTTACATTTACAGTCCAATCTTTGCCATTTACTAATTTTGTACCATTTGCATAAAATGCATCTGCACCAATATACTCAAATCCCTGAGGCAAAGTATCCTTAATCACCAATTTAGTATAATTACCAACAGGCAAAGATACATTAACACCATAAATTACCTTTTCACCGATAGTTACATTATCCCTACCATTATCAATAGATGAATCAACAACCCATTTAGTAATTACAGGAAGTTCAGTAGTGAAACTGTCTTTTGCAGTATCAGTATAATTTCTACCATTAGAAAGTGCAGAGTAACCGATAACATTAGCTATGTTAGTATAAGTACTGCCTATGACTACATCTTCCCTTACTTTAAATGTAAATCTATAAGTTAATGATTTGCCTATACCAAGTTCAGCAATATTTATGCTTACAATATTGTTATCCCATGTTGGAGTTACAATAACACCACCAGATGTAACATTGACACTGCCACTGACAAACTTGTTAATCAGATCACTTAAATCATCACTAAGTGTTACATTAAATAATGGGGACTGACCATTGTTAGTTACAGTAATATCAAAGTATAGTACATCTCCACCAATAACATTATCTACATTGAAGTTTTTAGTAATATCTATGACCGGTTCAACAACACTAACAGCTGCATTAGATACAGATTCATGATCATTCCAAGTAAGTACTGCTTTATTAGTTTTAACAGCACCTGCTTTGTTATTGTTAACATTCAAAACAGTAGCATTTAAAAATGCATGGAATTGACCGCCATATTCTTTAATAATTTCATCTGCAAATTCAGAAGCAAATGTTAATTCCACAATATTTCCATTTACAGTTACAGTATAATCCTTACCTTCAATAGCTTTATTTTGAGTATTTCCTTTGTAAACTACAATTGAACCATCAATGTATTTTAAACCCTCTGGAAGAGTATCAGTAACTTTTAAAATGTCGTATTTTCCAACAGCTATATCATTATTCCAACTGAAAATAATTTTACCTGTTTCATTGCCTTTTAGTATAGTTACACCTATATCACTTCTACTATTTACAAAGGTTTTGATAAATTCTGTTAAATCATCTGTAATAGTAGTATTATGAGCAGTACCTTTACCAGTGTTAGTTATAGTAATTGTGAAACTAGCTTCATCATTACCTTGAACTATATTAGGTTCAAATATTTTACTTATGTCTATTTTAGGTTGATATACATTAACATAAACAGTGTTAGAAGTTAATGTATTATTTGTCCAAGTAATACTTGCATAGTTACTAGTTGTTGCACTATCTGCACCAATCGGAATAACATTTTCATTATTAACAACAGTATAATATGCATTAATAATTAATTGATTATTTTTAGTATAATCTGGTATAATATCACCATTAAAGTTAATGGTTAAATAACTTTTTTCAGGATGAGTAGTACTTGGAGTATAAGTTACTGTATATGCATATTCAGGAATAACCACACCCTCACTAGTAGTTATTGTAAAGTTAGTATACTTAATTCCATATGAAGTATCTTTAATAACTAAGTTTGGAATCCTTAAGTCTGGGAAGTTTACGGTTATTCTATAAATACCTATTTCACCAACAAATAGCATATTAGTATTGTCAGTAACATTAGATCCAATGAAGTCTTTTGTAATTTCTAATCCTTTAGCTATAATAGTTGCATTATCCCTATACTTATCTTTGTTATTTGCAAAGTTTGTACTATTAGGATATGCTGCAAAGTTTGTAATCCATACATTGTTAACAATACTTTCCTTTGGGATTAAATATTCACTAAACCTGACAGTATATATAATACTGCAAGAAGTGTTTTGAGCTAATTGAGATATCATATATCCTTTTGTAAATAAGTCATCTTTAAATGCAGTAATATCAACAACAGTTCCATTTGAGTAAACTAAACTAACAGCTTTGACATCTGCTTTTGTAATTCCATTTGAAGTTGTTTTGTTAACAAAATCATCAGCTACAATTATATCATAAGCAGTAGAATGACCTGTGTTAGTTATAGTTATATTATATTTAACATCAGTTGCATTTTCAATATTTTCTAAAATTTTTGTATCATTTACATGCTTTGTAATTTCCAATTCAGGTTCATTAGTAAGCATCAGTACAATATTTGAACTTGCATATATTACATCAACAGAATCTTTAAATTTCATTTCAGCAAGATTAGCTAAATTAAGCTGATCCGCCATAGGTTCTGAGGATACCTGAACTGTCAGCCATAATTTAACATTCACCGGATTAGCCAGGTTATCCAAAGTATTTCCAAAACTAAATGAAATTGCATTATTGAAATTATCTATATTAATTTTAGGAATAATAACTTTGCCGGTGTTTTCATCATATAAAAATCCACTATTGTTTGCATAAGCCCAGTATCCACCTTCAGGAATTACTCCAGTAGTAGAATTAACTAAATTAAATCCTTTTAAGTTAAATAATGGAATTGGTAAATAATCAGTAACAGCAAAATCATGTACAGAACCTGTAGGGAAATAAATATCCAATGCAAAAGTTATGTTCTGACCAGGATAAACTTTATAAAAATCAGCAGGACTTATGATTTCACCATTGACTGCAACAATATCTTTCTTAAGTGTGACACTTGGAACTTTTAATTGTGTATAACTGCTATCAGAAACCGTATTGGTTGTATTTAAAACATCAGCTGATGTTTTAATATGATTAATAACTAAATCATTTGATACAACAGAAGATCCGTTTGAATAATAAATAATAACTTTTGTAGCAAAATTCAAAGATCCTACCATTGCACCTTCATTAATACTTCTGTTTGTATAATATCCGCCTGTTAAGCTTGTACTTATATTGTTATCTTTCAGGAATTTTGAAATGTAAAATGTAACTGATTTATCAATGCTTCCTAAAGAAACAACATTGTAATAACTTTCATTTAATTCATATGTTTTTCCATAAACTGATAAAACAGGTTTATTCTCAGTTAAGAACTTTTGAGCTGAACCTACTTTATGAGTGTCAAATTTATCATAAATTACTAAATTATCAAAAGCAAAGTAATCAGAAATCTCAAAATCAACTTTATAATTAATTGAATTATGAGGAACAACAGTATATGTTCCATCAATAGGTGTGCTTAAAATTTCTGCATATTTTTGAGTAGCTAATGATTTTAAATATACATTATAACTATCAGATACATCATAAGTATTATTATCATAAGTATAATCCATATTTACAGTATTTTTAGCAACAGTACTTACACCAGTTTCAGAATCAATAATGGTTATATTATCATCTGTACTATTATCAAATTCCGGAGCATATGCTTTATACCTTAAACTAAGACTTGTACCACTTAAATCTCCAGTAGCTTCTTTTAATTTTAAAATTATTTTTCCGCCAGTTTTATTACCGTCAGGTTTTTCAACAGTATATAAACTGAAATCTATGATTTTTCCTTTGGAGTCATATAAAACCAGACTGCCCAAATACATTATATTAGATGGAAGTACATCTGCAATAGTGATATTTTCAATTTTTGCACCATTAGCTATGTTAATATTTACATAATACTCAAATGGGAAATTTGAACCTGTAGCAGTTTCATCTTCATGAAGGTTTGAATCTTTATCTATTTTAACAACAACCGGATTTACCCAGCCTGTGACAGTTTCTCCATAAATTGGAGGATAATTCACCGGATCATCAATATGACCGTTCCCATATCTAAATACAGGAGTAACAGTGAAATTAAGTAATTTTCCTATCTCCAAAGCCCCAATACTTGAAGTAACATTTAAAACAGCATCTGGAGCATCAACCGGGAAACTACCTAAAGGATACTGAAGAATATAAAAAGTACTGTTTACAGGACCATGTACTTCTTTTTTAGTAAATGGATCAATTAATGTATATAAACCTGTTGCATTATTATAAGTACTTTCATCAAATACTCCAACTTTTATCGGAACTATATTTCTATTAGAAAATGAAACGGTAAATTGTGTTAATTCTTCAGGAGCTATTAGCTGAACATAAGGCTGAAATCCAGTAGCATCTCCTAAATTCTTAAATACCATTTGAAAGTTAAAGGATTCATTGATAAATACATCTGCAGGATTATTAAAAGACATATCATTACCATTTTCGTCTTTTAAACTAATATCTGGAACAGACGTATTATCATTTTCTACAATAGGACCTTCTTTAATTGGAATATCCCAAATAGAATTATCTCCAATAACGACTTCTTCACCATTATCATTTATGATAAGTTTATCGTAAGTTAAATTAGCATTTTCAACAATAACTGTATCTGAATTCCCATCAACATCCACTCCCTGAATATCTAAAGAATCTGCTTCATTAACACCATAAACTGAACCACAAAAGATGAATAATAGACTAGCTATTACTAATACTTTTAAAAAATTCATTTTAACACCAATATACTAATTTAAACAATAAATCTAAAATTATACAATTATATATGTCTTTTAAGATATATATATAACTTCTATATTTTATTAACCTGAAAAATAAATTTTTTAAACAGCACCAAAAAGAAAAATAAGAGAAAGATAATAATGGTAAACATATTACCATCATCATATAACTAAACACAACAGGTGAATTTGATATTTAATTATTTTAAACAGCCAGTAAATTAATTAATTGATTTGTTTAACATAAATCATAAATCCATCCTCTTCAAAGCTAAATTCAAATTCTACATCCATTGAATTTGCCTCCAATAATAGATTTTTTAAATGTTTAGATTTTTGTGAAACTCCAGTAAAATCACTATCATAATTTCACAATAATTATTTAATGACTTTGTTTTATTTATAGTTAACTGTACAAAAATTAAAGATAATTTTAATTAATGTTCATTATTTTACATGTCAAAATTGACATTTTAGCTATTCATTCAATTTATACAAAATAGGAAAATATAGAAGTTTAAAATACCAAAATAATAATCCACTTCCAATAACTTATAAAACAAAGCTTAATTAGTTAATTTTAAAAAATTAGAATTATTAATTATTAAAAATTATATAAAGTTAAAAAATAACTCTTTAATTTATAAAACAGGAAGTTTAAAAAAATAAAATAAAAAGAAAAAGACATTAAAGTCTTTGCTGTGTTTCATCCCAATCTTTGGATTTTGCAGGTAATTTCTTAAGTATAATAGTGAAACTAACTAAAAGAATAGCTAAAATAGCTAAAATACTTAATTCTACAATTGAACCTGAAGATATAACTCCAAACAACCCACCAATCCATACAAATCCTAAAACAATCGGAATGATATATTTAATTGCAACTATCCACCATTTACCAATTTTTAAGGTTTTACTATTTTTATTAAGTGATGGAATGATTTTACTTGCATCAAATATCCATGCAAACAATATACATTCAAATATAACACCAATTAGCAGAGCTATCTGATTTAAAAATGTATCGGCTATTCCCAGAATATATGAACCCATAGCTGTTGCATAAATCATTGAACAGGCTCCACCAATAATACATAAAACAGTTACTGTTTTATTACGTGACCAGCCAAACTTATTTTGAATAGATACAGATACCGGTTCAAGCAATGCTAAAACACTTGTTATACCAGCCAAATATACTGTAAAGAAGAATAACGGTCCGATAATATTAGCTATACCACCAAGCACATTAAATACTTCAGGATATACAATAAATACCAAACCTGTCCCCTGAGTTACCAAATCAGGTACTGCCACACCGCTTTGAAGTGACATATATCCGAGAATTGAAAACACACCAATAGCTGCAAAGTTTTCAAAACCGCAGTTTGCCACTGCAACATACAAAACATTTGAAACCAGATCAGAGTCATCCTGAGCATAGCTGGCATAGGTAAATGCAATACACATTCCCAAACTTAGGGAGAATATAATCTGACCAAATGCAGCCATCCAAATATTGAAGTCCCCTAACAAACTCCAGTCAGGATTAAAGAGCTGTGAAAGTCCGATACCTGCTCCAGGTAATGTCAATGAAAATATTACGATACCAATCATTATTATAAATAACAGAGGTACCAGTGCTTTTGAAACCCTGCCTATTCCGTCTTCCAGGTTTCTGTGTGAAATAAACCACAATATAAACCATCCTGCAAGAATTGATATAGCTATTATCGGCACAATCGTTGCAATACCACTGACAGATTCTGTTGATTGCAAAAAGGTATTTGTAAAGTAATTGTTGGGATCTGCTCCCCATCCCTTAAATGCAGAGATAATTACATAAAATCCGTCCCATCCGAGAATGGAAATATAATAAACCAGAATCATAAAAATAGCTACCGGTAAAAACCAGCCTAAATATTCCCATTTCTTTGAAATGCTTCTAATTGCCTTTGGAAAAGAAGATTTGAAATTATATCCAACACCATATTCCAAAATCAGAAATGGAATACCTAAAATCAGTACTGCTGTAATATATGGAATGTAAAATGCTCCTCCACCATTGCTATAGAGAACATAAGGAAATCTCCAGATATTACCAAGTCCAACTGCAGAACCTATCATAGCCAGCAGAAATGAGATATTGCTTCCCCATTCATTTTTTTCATTTGCCATAATATCACTTCAATAAAAAATTAAAATAGGATTAAAGTCTCTGTTTGACTTCATCCCATTCGCCGGATTTTGCAGGCAGTTTAGTAAATATAAATGTGGCACCAAGTAAGATTACAGTTAAAATAACCAGAATAGCCAATTCCAACATGGATCCTGAGGAGATAACTTCTAAAATTCCTCCAACCCATACAATTGCAATGAAAATCGGCAATACATATTTAACTACAACAAGCCACCATTTACCTAATTTAATTGATTTGCTTTTTGCATTAAGTTTAGGAATAATGTTTTCTGCTTTAAATATCCAAGCAAATACAATACATTCAAATATAACACCAATTAAAATAGCTATCTGATTAACAAATGTATCGGCTATTCCCAGAATATATGAACCCATAGCTGTTGCATAAATCATTGAAACCGCTGCACCGAAGACACATAAAACAGTCATGGTTTTATTACGTGACCAGCCAAATTTGTTTTGGATGGAAAATGATAAAGGTTCAATTGTTGATAAAATACTTGTCAGACCAGCTAAATATACTGTAAAGAAGAATAACGGTCCAATTACAGAAGCCCAATCTCCAAGTACATTAAATACAGTAGGATATACAATAAATACCAAACCTGTTCCCTGAGTTACCAAATCAGGCACTGCCACACCGCTTTGAAGTGACATATATCCGAGAATTGAAAACACACCAATAGCTGCAAAGTTTTCAAAACCGCAGTTAGCTACAGTTACCCACAATGCATTGGAAACCAAATCTGAATCATCCTTGGTATAGCTTGCATAGGTAAATGCAATAGACATACCTAAACTTAATGAAAATATCATCTGACCAAATGCAGCCATCCAAATATTGAAGTTAAGCAACAAACTCCAGTCAGGATTGTACAGCTCTGCAAGTCCAATACCTGCACCAGGTAATGTTAAAGAGAAAAGTACAATAAAAATCATTATAGCAAATAATAAAGGTACTAAAACTTTAGAAACCCTACCTAAACCTTTTTCCAAGTCAGTATGGGAAATAACCCACATTATAACCCATCCTACAAGCATTGCAATAGCTACAAAAGGCACAAAAGTACCAAGACCTCCTAAAGTATCATTTGCCTGAAGGAAACTGCCTGTGAAATAGGCATTTGGATCAGCTCCCCAGCCTTTAAATGCTGAGATAATTACATAAAATCCGTCCCAACCAAGAATAGCTGAATAATAAATAAGAATCATGAAAACAGCTACTGGTAAAAACCAACCTAAATACTCCCATTTATTTGAAATGCTTTTAACCGCTTTTGGAAAAGAAGATTTGAAATTATATCCCACACCATATTCCAAAATTAAAAAGGGAATCCCCATAATCAAAATTGCAACAATATATGGTATGAAAAATGCTCCACCACCATTACTGTACAAAACATAAGGATATCGCCAAATATTTCCAAGTCCAACTGCCGAACCTATCATAGCCAACAGAAATGACAGGTTACTTCCCCATTCGTTTTTATCTTTCGTTTTCGCCATAAAAAATCAACTGCGATAAAATTAAATTTATTGTTATTAATTCAACATTATTACTTTAGTAGAAAATACTATATTAATTATATACATTTAATTCAGAGATTAAGTGAATAAAAATTAGTTAAAATTTAAAATAAGTTGAATAAAATTTTATGAAAAAAATAACAGATTATATAAAAAGAATTTGGAAAATATGATTCTGGAAATTTTAATAAAAAAAGTTTAAGATAATGATTAAATAACGATTTTGTATTTTCAACTTCCCATATACTTTTGAAACAATCATATAAAATAACTGCAAGATAATATTATAGTTAGCTATTTACACATAACTCTAAAATTTGTTCTTTTAGTTTCTGCTGGTATTTACATCATCAAATATTTTTCATTACAATTCATTTTTTTATACTTTTCACCTAATTTATTTTATACTTTTCATCAATACACATTAAACTGTGAAACTTATGATAATTTAAAATAAGCAATTTGCCCAATAAAATCATTTTAGACAAAATGTAACACTATATAAAAGTTTTTAGCTAATTTAAAACATAAGGTCAATCAGAAAAATGAATCAACCCACATACCTACATGTTCAGTAACATGACCTTCAATAAGTGCTGCAATAATCAGCAAAAAACAGGAAAATACCATAAGAACAATGGACTGTTTTAAATAAATCCTGTTTAACTTCCAGGAATTTTTAGCCCTTAATTTAAAACCCGGAACCTCATTTCTGGTAGTGTCAATTGTTTTTAAAAATCTCCATATAAACAGAAACAGCAAAACACCCGCTGCTGATTCAAAAATCAAAGCAGGAATTTCAAAGATTCCATGAGGAACAATTAAAGCAATAAACATCAGACTCATGCGAAAAGGATCCATACTTACTACTTTTCCGCCAACAATACCTATAGCTATTCCATTAACAATAACACTGACAAATGACATTATTCCAAAGAAAACAGATGAAAAATATGTTGTAAGACCGGCGGTTTCATTGTTAATAAACAGTTCCAAAGCAGGATCCATTGTAAACTCCCTTGACATCTCTGCTTTAATTTCACCTAAAAAAGGATTTAAAATTTCAAGTAACTGAGCATGAAAAATCCAGGCCAGAACCGCTGAAATAACATATAATGAAAACATCAAACAAATCAGACGCTTATTATCCACAATGGAACTTTTAACTTCTCTTTTAGCTATTGAAAAATATCTGTTAATTTCCATATTCTAATATTTGATTTTTATGTTTATGTAGTTTATACATTGAAAAAATATTAATTAAATTTAAAATTATTTATACTATATTCACAACTTTCTTTCCTAA
This sequence comes from Methanobrevibacter sp. TLL-48-HuF1, assembly GCF_023617305.1. Lineage (NCBI taxonomy): Archaea > Methanobacteriati > Methanobacteriota > Methanobacteria > Methanobacteriales > Methanobacteriaceae > Methanobrevibacter > Methanobrevibacter sp. TLL-48-HuF1. Next base: position 1,793,486 of record NZ_CP081485.1, on the reverse strand, counting down.
TAAAAATATCATTCCTTTTAAATCCTTTGATAAAAACCGGATTCAACAAATTTTTATAAGTTATTCTTTGACCATTATCTTTTATTTTACCTAAAAGCAAACAAGAAATATTATTTATTTCTTCCCCCATATTTTTCATGACATTTACAACTAAACTTCCACTATCTTCAAATTTTTGTCTGACTTTTTTCAAATCCCTTGAACCAGAAGTCAATTCACATAAAATTATATCATACTTATTATCCAAATTAGTTTTTAGTTTAATAATAATACAATCAACAGAACTTCTCCCATTTCTTTTTTCTAGACCATCACCATCAAGAATTACATAATCTTCTTTTTTAATATCTTTAAAAAAGCATCCTTTTTCCCTACATTTATCCAATATGTAATTTTCACCATATTCATTTATAAAATGTTGTTTAAATCCCAAAAAATCACCTTTTTAAAAATTAATTATATCTATAGACTCTTCATATAATTCTTCTGTGATTTTTGAGAAATTATCTTCTGTAAAACCCGTATTATTAACTTCAATTTTTTCTGGAACAAATGAATATTTTGACTGTTCTTTAAAGTGATATATACTAACATCCTTAAAATTCAAAACATTATTTTCATCATAATTTAATTTAAATATTTCATCAGATGTTAAATTTCCCAAACGGATAAGATTATTAAATTGATGGATAACATAATCACTATGAGTTGTAATCAATACATTTAACCCCTTATTAATAGCCTCAGCCAAATACTTAACTAAAATACGTTGATTTTTTGGATGCAAATGAGCTTCAGGTTCTTCAATAATCAATAAATCATCTTCTTTTAATATATATTTCAAATAAAGTATAATTGCAGCCATTTCATTTAAAGAAGTAGACAATAATTTCGGAGATACTTTAATGTTTTCATTAAAATCTAAATATTTTACATTATTAAATAATCCATCTTTTTCTAAAACAATATGACCTCCAGAAAGTTCTTTTTCAAAACTACACGCCAAATCATAAAATTGGCCTTTTTCATCCCCTTTTAAATTAAATAAAGATAGTGCAAAATCTTCCTGATTTTTTGAAAAAGCAATCTTATTTTGAATCCTTTTAGAAATTATTGTTTTATCTTTAGTAAAAATTGATCGTTCAGCTGGAATATAATAAGAATTTTTCAAAAGTGTATCTTCAAATATTGACACTCCAAAAAGAGCATAAATCATATAATGAATCATTTCATCATCATCATCAAAGCGTTTATTAATTAAAAAGGAATTCATATTAATTAATATATTTTCATCATTTTTATCAAATTTTAAAACAATTTCATCATTAATCATCGGTTCTTCAGAAGATGGAACTTCCATAAGTGAACTTTCCATTTTAAAGTTTTTATTAGCTTCTTTAACTAATATATCATCATTTATTTCAATTTTAAAGTAATTTTTTTAAATTGAATTAACTCATCTAAGTTTTTAACATCAAATTGCTTTTTAATTTTATCCCCGAATAATTCTGAAAAATATTTTAAAATCCCATTTTCAATTAAATATTTTAATTCTGAAACAGGAATTTTGAGAGGATCTGAAGATAAAGAAGGATTATCCTTAATATATTTGCTTATTTGATTAGAAAATTTAGAAAATAATTCCTCAGCTCTTTTATCAAAATATTTCGTTGAATTTAAAGCCTCATTAAACATATCCCCATAATTATCAAAACGACTGTTGAAACATTGGATAATATGAGCAATGAATGATTTACCAGAACTATTAGGGCCAATAAAAATAGTTAATGGAGATATATCAATATTTGCCTGTTTTATAGATCCGAAATTTTCTATTTTTAAATTTTTTATATTCCCCATATTATCTGCCTCACAACTTAAGTAACACTTATTTAATAATTTAAACCAAATCATCATATAATTCTTTCTAATAACTAACCGAAAAATTGATTTAAAGATAAAATATTAAAATAAGAATAAAATAAGTGATGAAAATACTATAATTTAAGTAACAAACCAAGACAACACATACTAACAACAGACAATGCTTTTTAATTACATCTAATTTATTTCAATCATATTAAATTATGTAAAATCACCTGGAATAATTTACTGATTTTTTATAATGTATTGCATATTAAAGGATTTTATGAAAATAAAAAGGTAAAATATATTAAGTAATAGTAAAATATATACAATTGAAGTTAAATTCTGAACTGCTTCAAAAAAATATTTTATAAAAGCTTTGTATTGATTAGGTGGATAATTGTGTAGGAAATTTCTCCACCTTTTCTATGTTGGACGGGGTTTTGTAAAAATGATAGGTTGTGTAGCCCCGTCCACTTATTCTTATTTTATGGATTAGCTAATGGATAATGAGTTTTTTATTTATTTGAAGATTTCTATACTTTATCAACTAAAAATTGAAAACGTCTAAAAAAGCTTGTTTTGTTTTAAAAAAAAAATGAACAATAATATTATTGAACAATATTTCCCGACTTTTACAAAAAGATATTATACTAAAAAAAATCAAATGAAAGTATATGAAACCTAAAGTTGGGATTATTAGTGCTGGTGCACTTGGAACTGCTTTAGCACAATCCATTTCAAAAAACAATGATAACATTTTATTATGGGGCAGGAACCCAGAATTAATAAATGAAATCAATAAGGAACATACAAATAGCAAATATTATCCTAATTTTCAATTAAATGAAAATATAACCGGAATTGATGATTTAGAAAAATTACATAATTGTGATGTTATTATACTAGCCATTCCATCATCAGTCATTCGTGAAATGATGGAAAAATTAGCTAAAATAATATCTCCAGACTGTGCAATTATAACAACCATAAAAGGTATTGAATTATCCAGCCATAAAACAATGAGCCAGATTATCAATGAATATGTTGATAATGCAACTTATGTACTGTCCGGTCCTAATATTGCAAAGGAGATTATGAATAATTTTCCAGCAGCTACTTCCATTGCAGGAAAAGGCGATTTTGAGTTAGTTAAATCTGTTTTTGATGGAAGCAATATGAAAGTAGATTATAATGATGATATTATAGGTACTGAATTTTGTGGAATTATTAAAAACATAATAGCTATTTCACAGGGGATTTTAGAAGGAATGGACATTAATTACAATGCAAAATTAGCATTTTTCACTAAAAGTTTCCTTGAAGCTAAAGACATTATTGAAAAATTAGGTGGAAAAAGAGATACTGTGGATCAATACTGTGGATTTGGAGATATTATTACTGCATCATTATTCCCAGTTAGTAGAAATCATACATTAGGAGTTCTAGCTGGACAAAATATAGTAATTGATGAACAGGCAACAGGAGTGCTTTTTGAAGGTAAAAACACATCCAAAGTGTTTAAAAAAATATGTGATGAACATAATATTCACAGTCCAACTGTTGACTTTGTTTACCATACAGTAATTGAAAATAAAAATCCTAAAATCGAGTTTAATAAGATTTGGAATGAATTGTAATTAAAAGGTGTAAAATGACTATAATAAAACTACCTAAGAAATTCAATGAATATGATCCTAAAACTTTAAAACATTTACAAGATGTTTATTTGATGATGTTAAAAGATTTCATCAAAGTTTGTGATGAAAATCAGATAGAATATTTTCTTGATGGAGGCAGTGCACTCGGTGCTGTAAGACATCAAGGATTCATTCCATGGGATGATGATATAGATATTATACTATTCCGAGATGAATACGAACGATTAATAGAAATATTAGAAAAATTACCTCAAGATAAATATGAATTATTAAGTTCAAAAAATAAAAAATGTTATTGTAGGCTCCATTCCCAATGGAATTTAAAAGGAACAAAAACAGAAGCATATTACGACATGAATACTGATTTCACATTAGGAATATGCTTAGATATTTTTGTATTGGATAACATTCCCAATGACGGATTAAGAAAAAAAATATTTTCAATAAAACAAACATTAATAAGGAAATTAATTTGGAGTTATGAAATAACAAATAGTGAAGCATACATCTCCAAAAACAAAGAAAGACTGGGGAAAATATTAAAAATTATTTTCAAAATTCTTAGAATAAATTTTACAAAAATTATAAAAATCAACAATAATTTTATAGAAAAATACCGGAATGAAAATTGCGAAAATGTTTGTAACTTAAGTACAACCTATGAATTAGTTTCAATTCCAAAAAATATATTCCACCCTCCAAAAAAAGTCAAATTTGAAGATGTTGAAGTTAACATCCCAAATGATTATGATAAATACCTAAAAATAATATACGGAGATAATTATATGGAAATACCTCCAAAAGAGGATAGATACAATCATATTTATAATACTGTCGATTTTGGACCTTACAAATAATTCCATCATAAATTATTAAATTTATTATTATCAAAAGCTTCCATTACTGAAGATATTTCCTTAGAAATATTAATATCAATATATGAACCTGTTTTATTTAATTCAATTGATTTTATAAATGCTACAAGTTCATATCTTATTCCTTCACCATCTAACTGGTAGAAATATTTCTTATTTTCATTTTGATTTTCAAAACGTACTTCAAAATAGTCTGTTTTCCACCATGGAGCAGGAACATAAATATATCCTTTTGTTCCAGATATTATTAATTCCCCTTCAGATTTAACTCCTTTTCCAACTTTTATAGAAGCTACTGCATTTTGATATGTGAAATCTATTTTTGTAAATAAATCAAAATTCTCTGCACTGTCTAACAAAAGAGAATTAATGTTTTTATTTTTATAGTCAGTTCCAAGCAATTGGAAAACCGGCAATAAAGCTGTTGGACCCCATGCAGTTATACTGTTCCAGTCATCACCAGACCTATCTGCTAAACTGGTACAGGTTGCATCAACTGATATTACATCTCCAATTTTTCCTTTTTTAGCAAGTAACAACAATCTGTTATAAGCAGTTGAATATGCTGTTTTAATTGAATCCATTAAAATCAAATTATTCTTTTTAGCCAGTTTGAATAATTCACAGAGCTCCTCTTCTTTAAGAGCAATTGGTGATTCACATAAAACATGGACTCCATTTTCAAGTGCCTTTTTTGCTTGTTTGTAATGTTTTGATGGATGAGATACAATAAATATTGCTTCAACATTATCTATCAATTCATCAAAATCCCGAGTTAAAATTAAATCATCCTCAAAGTCTTTAAGTTGATTTTCATCATCCGAACATATTCCCTCAACAGTTAATCCATTGACATACTGGCTTTCATTGTAAAATTTGTTTAAAACTAATCCTTCACCAACTAAACCTAATGTAACCTGTCTATCTTTTGATCTTATATCTGTACTTGAAACTCCTTCAGTTCTCTCCAAATAAACAACATCACAATATTCATTAAGATAATCAAATTCGCCAACCCAATCAGATCCTACAGTGAAAATATCAATATCATATCTTTTGATGTCATCTATTTTTTGACCTTCATATTCTTCTATAATAATTTCATCAGCCAGTCCTGTTGCCCTTACTGATTCTATTCTTTCCATTAATGACTGCTGTACATTGATTTTTCCCCTGTTTTTATCAAAGTCATCAGCAGTAACCCCTACAATTAAATAGTCTCCAAGTGCTTTTGCCCTTTCCAGTAATCTCTGATGACCATAATGAAATAAATCATATGTACCATAGGTTATAACTTTAATCATTAGAATAATCCTCTTTTTTGAATATCTCTAAGTGCATCAATCAAAGTATCATTATCTTCAGTAGATAAATCACCCATATGTCCAACTCTAAAAATCATGTCTTTTGATAAATCATCCCTTGCTGTACTAACCCATATATCATATTCATTTTTTAATATTTCAACAAGATTTACATCAAGAATTTCTTTAGAGTGAACAGTAGTAACTGCATTAGATAAGCATTTACATCTAACTTCAAATGGAAATTCTTTAATTTTATTTCTAAAATCATTAGCTAAATTTGTAGTTCGCTCAATTTCAACTTTAACTCCACCATCATTTTTAATTTGATTCAATCTTGCATTAATCTGTAACAAAATAGTAATAGCTGGAGTATATGGTGTTTGACCTCTCTTAGCATTTAACAACATATCTTTTAAATCAAAATACATTGATTTACATGAATTATTGTTCACCCTATCTACAGCACGTCCAGATAAAGTTATAATAGCAATTCCTGGAGGGCATGCCAATGCTTTTTGAGAACCTGTTATTACGACATCCACTCCGTGCTCGCTCATATTAATATAATCAGCTAAAAAAGAACTAACTGCATCGACAACTAAAAATAGATTATTTCTTTTACAGAAATCACTTATTAAATCAATATCATAATGAACTCCGGAACTTGTTTCACAAATATTAACCATAAATGCAGTATAACCTTTATTATCATACTTTTCCAACATTTGAGAAGTAAGACATGATCCAAAATCTATTTTAATATCATCACAGTCAATATTATGGAGTTTACATAAATCCACAAATCTTTGACCAAATCCTCCACCATTGACTACTAATACTTTATCATTTTCTGTAAAAACATTCATCACAGTAGCTTCCATACCAGAAGTTCCAGATCCCGTTAAAAATATGACTTTGGAATCTTCATCTGCAAAAAGCATTTCTTTCATCAATTTTTCATTCTCAAGAGTGATTTTAGAAAATTCAGGAGTTCTAAAATAAGGAGTTTGTTCACTTCCAACTTTTAAAACTAAATCACTACTCATAACCGGACCTAAAGCAAAATTCAACACAATATCACCTATTAAATATTAAATTAACATTATTAATAAATCTCAAAATAACCTCATTTATTCAAAATCAAAATTATCATTAATTTCTTTTAAATAACTAATAGATTTTGAAAATGATTTATCCATTTCCTCAAATGAACTAAATTGATGTTCTATAAATGGAACTAAACTATGATTTTCAATAATCTTTGGAATATGCATGAAATTCTTACCAAATTGAACTTCCAAGGTATGTTTAATATCTTTAGGACATTTAAATTCATATCCTTCAAATTTTATTGTTTTCAATGGAAATATCTTATCAGTTTCATAAATCAAATCAGAAGTTAACTGTAAAACATCAATTGAATCTGCAAAATACTTTGTCTTAGTATTAACTAATCCTAATTCTTTTTTTACTACATTAAATTCGTTCCAAAAAACTTTTTTACCATTTTTAACATCCTGATTAAACTTATATTTAGTTGACACATAATCCTTTTTAAAAGATTCCAACTTTTCTTCTAAAAGGTAATCTTTCGGAAATAGATCAATCTTAACATAAGGTTTTAGCCATGCAATTTGTAAAAATGAAAATTTATTATCATCTAAAAAACCATTTTCATCATCAACATCATAAACACTTCTAAATCCTTCAAAATAGTTCTTTTGATTTTCAATAAGTAAAGACAAACCACAATTTTCTTTGAAGTATTCATATTTAGAAATTTCTTCTGGAAGAATTTTAATTAGTTTTTCATAGTCTTTTCTCATAATAGACAAATCTATGTCATCATCCCATGGAATAAAACCACCATGGCGAACTGCGCCAATTAATGTACCTCCTTCAAGCCAATAATCAATATTATGCTTTTTACATACATTATCTACAAAACGAAGCAATTCAATATACAATAACTGAACATTTCTTAAATTACCTTTTATTCTTATATCACAACTAGTAAACAATAAATCCAATAACTGATTTTGTGAATTTAACTGATTAGATTTTTTATTTAAATTTTGTAACTTTTTAGGAATCTTTAAAAAGAAATCTAAAATATAATTATTATATTTAATAAAATCCGGCAGCTTTGCATAAATTTTTTCAAAATCCATAAAAATCAATCCAATGTTTATTGAAAAACACACTAATTAAATTAACACTATGTCAATATAAATATAAATAATTTATTAATATCAAAATTTTAAAAAATGTATATTTAAACTTTAATTTTTAAAGCTGATAAACTAAAAATATTTAAAGTATTTGAACTAATTCAATATTAAGTGGTCAACATGAGTAGAATTTATGGAAACATTGAAGAAATAGACTCTGAAAAAATTAAAAAATTTTTCAATAATCGGGCTAAAAAAGACGAAGAAGCACTGCTTGTTAAAACTGAATTTTCAGACAAAGAAAATGTTGAAAAACGTCACAAAGAAGAAAGTGAATTACTATTAAATAAAATTGATTTTGAAAATAAAAAAATTTTAGAAATCGGCTGCGGAATTGGCAGATGGGCTGAAGTTTTCCATGACAAGTGCGACAGTTATTTAGGTATTGATTATTCTGAAGATCTAATTGAAATAGCTAAGGAAAATTATAATTATGATAACTGCCATTTCCAGGTTTTATCCGCTTCCCAACTAGATACTGCAGATTTACTAGTTAATGCTCCTTTTGATATTGTTATAATTACTGGAGTATTAATCTATTTTAATGATGATACTATTAAAAAAATGATTAAAGATTTAAATAGCTTATGTGCTTCCAATAAAACAATTTACATAAGAGAAACTCTTTCATTTTTAGAAACCAGACTTACTTTAAAGGATTTCTTTTCTGAAAATCTGGAAGCTGATTATAATGCAATTTACAGAACTGATGATGAATTTTTAGACTTTATAAACGGAATTGATGGAAATATAACTATTGAAACTGGTGAAATATTTGATGAATTGAAAAATTTCACTGAAACTGGATATAAATACTTTTTAATTAAATCTGTAAATTAATTATAAGTATAAATAGCTACTCCATATAGCTATCCTCATAACCTGTTTCCAACCAATAATATTCATCAGGATATGCCTCTTTTAGTTTCTGATTGGCATAATCAGGTCCTCCGGGAGGGTTATTTGCACAGCTGTGACATACTTTTCCCTGAGTGTACTCATCATTAGCTTCACTAACTGAAAGAGCTTTTCCACAAACTGCACAGTATCCGTATGATTTTTCTGTTTTGACATCAACACTGCTTTCAGCAACTTCCCTGTCAGCTTCAGTTGTGTTATTATTTGTAATATTTACCTCATCAATACTTTCAGGTTCACTGAATAATGTAGCTGCAATAATTCCTCCGCATAAAACAGCTATAATCAAACAAACTACAACAATCACTTTTTTACTTAAATCCATAAACTCACCTTTAATCTTTCAAACCTTTAATCAAACATTCCAAAGCCTCACGGGATTTTTTAACATAACCGGAATTTATATCTCCCCAGTAGGTTTCTATTTCACTAGCTGGAAAGTGAAGAACTGCTGTTGAAGAGATTGTAACTGTTTTTTCTATTTTAATTCCCATCAGCACCCGCAGCTCTACCGGAAAATGCTTATCCAAAACAGTATTGTCTGGAAAAATTTTAGAATAATCTTTAACTTCCCGAGGATGTGGCTTTATTATAATATTGGGATATTTTTCAACAATTTCAGAATATATCCTCATTTCCTCATTTAAATCCATTAAATTGTCTTCACTAAATGCCTGTGTAATCAATAATACATCAATATTTTCCAGATTACTGAAATTGAAAATTTTTAAAATCTTTAAATGATCTTCCAAAGACAGATTCTCCCACAATGCATTTAAATCAATTATTTCTGCTTTAGATGATACATCACAAAAACCTTCATAAGTCAGATAAACCTTTTTAATGTTTTCATGTGTTCCGTATCCTGATTTGGATCCTTTAATATACAATCCCAAAAAGTTAAGAAGCCTGTTTGAAATAAAGTTACTTTCCAGTTTTCTGTAATTAGCAAGACCGTCTTCTATAAGGTATGCATTTTCATATTCATAAAACATATAAGAAAACTGCGTATGCCCATGACCGTATATCTCAACATCATCTCCAACAAACAGCATCAACAACCTAAGTTTCAGAATGCCGTAAAGCTGTCTGAAACACACTCCCAAATTCATAACTGCAAATTTAATTAAATTATCATCAGCACAGAATTTAAAACGGGAAGATGGAAAATAAACATGATTAATATTTTTTCTAACATCTTCAGGAACTCCTGATGAAAATATAAACAAATCATCATCGGAAACTCCATTTATTAAAAAATACAAAAACAGAGAGTATACTGTATCAACTGTACAGATTCTTTTAGTCATTTTTACCATCTCTCAATATCTGTCAGATTGTCAACTTCCATTTTATTTCCAACTATCTTTTTAGCTAATTTATCCGGAATCACTTTGCAAATCAGAAAGGAAGTTAATTTGTTTCTGGCTAAAAATCTGTTGAATCTTTTTATAAGTGCTACATGGTGATAGTCAAATACTTCGTCAAATTCAAAGTCAGCTAACTCAAAATACTTTCTATATAATTTATTGTCTTCATGATGCATATTTAACCATGGTCTGTTAAATATTTCACCGTTTCCTACACAGAAATGCTGAAATACAGGGTTTTCAATTGCATCATCCAGAACTTCCCTTGAATAGTAATTCTTTTGTATATTTCCGTTTAATTTGAAGGTAATGTCATAGTTAGTATTGTGTAGGCTGCCTTCAAGATTATATTTTGGGTTTAAAACAAAGAGATTTTTGGATAAAACATTGTTGATTACTCCCTGATCCATTCCAAAGTGTTTGCCTCTTAAGTTAAACTCAACAAGCTTTTCTAAAAACTGATTTTCAACATTTTCCTGTCTCCATCGCTTAAGGTTGATTAAAAGCATTCCAGCATTAATGTAGGAATCGTCTTCATTTAAGTCTATGGCTTTTTTAACCTCAGCAGTACAGTTCAGCGCCAAAACTCCAGCTGCCAGATAATTATTTAAATCCAGCTCCCAGATTTCCTTAAATGAACCTAAAACCAAAGCATCACAATCAAGATATATTACTTTATCTACAGTTTCAGGAAGGAGACTGGCTATAAATAATCTGGAATAGGTAGCCAGTGAAAAATCCCCTTTAACACTCATTTTATTTAAAGTCAGATTATATTTTTCCTCAATATCTGCAACATGGATAAATGAAATATCAGCACCATAATCATGAGCTATTTTCCTTATTTTTTCCTTATTGATTTTTTTGATTCCGCTGTCCAATACAAAAATTTCTATTTCATCAAAATCACCAATATTATTTTTTAATAGTGAAACAAGACAAATAGCCAAGTATGGTGAATAATTATCATCACATGCAAAACTTACATTTAACATTATTAATGCCTTTGAAAATAATAATATATAATTATTATTAGCTTAAACAAAAAGTTGATTTATAATAGTAAACAAAACAAATCTATGGAAAAAAATACTAAAATAATTATAATTCTGTCTGCTATAATTTGTATTTTGCTTATTTGGGGATCACTGTTTTTTGCAGATAACTATCCTCAAACATTTGAATGTGATGAGTTAAAAATTACAACACCTATTGATGGAGGTTACTATGATGATTCCTTCGGTTCATTGTCTTTAAGTGATGAAAACCAAAGTAATGTCATATTTATTGCAATAAGTCCTGATTCAGAAGAAAGGTTTAATCAGCTATACAATGATGAAAGCACGATTACGGGCACAACAGCAGATTACCAGCTTGACGGCTGCAGCAACATCAGTGTCCAGATGGGTTCATTTAAAAACAAAAAGGCAATTATTGTTTCATATACCTGTGATGGCAGCAATCAGAAAGATTATTTCGTTCCTGTAAACAGTAAAGTAGTTCAGATAAGTGTTAATGAAAGTAATTCACAAGCACAAAGCTATTTAAATGGCCTGGAGTTTAAGGGGTGATTTTATGAAAGACCGTACTGTTTTAATAATCTGCGGAATTGCAATTATAGTATCTGCACTGTTTGCAGCTTATATTATTAATGATACTCTTTCAATATCCACTACAGAATTCCATTTATATGAAAATGATCCTGCAGAATCCGACAGTGCTGTTGAAGATGTATCCGATGATTATCCTGAATATTCACCAACCTTCGGAAATTATAAAATTTTAGGTGATGATCTGGAAGACAGATTAATTGAAACATCTGCTGGAGAAAAATATGTTTTAGGTGGAGACGGGTATTATACCTATGCCGGCACAGATTCAAATGGAAATTACAAAATAGGAACTTATATGGGAAAATATTAATTTCCCATTTTAAATTTAAACTGCTTTTTAAAGAAAATCCAAATTCTTTTTGTTTTATGCAAGCTAATTTGCTTCACTATAAATACACATTTTAAGAAGAAAATTACACAAAATAGGAAAACATTTATAAGGTACAAAAACAATAAGATTAATTGAAAATAGATTTCCATGATTATTATCCTTCAAGATATCTAGCATATACTCACAACAAAAAAATCTATTTTCAAAACAAAAATAGCTTGCAAATAATACGAAGGCCTGTTAAGAGATTACCATGTCGTAAAAGCTAATTAAAAAGAATAGCCTAATAGCTATTCTCCCATTCCAATTTTCCTTATTGAAAATCTTTTAAAAATCATAATCCACATATTTAAATGACTGAGGAGCAACAAAACCGCAAATATCATCAACATCTATAGGATCATTAAAAAGAGTTAACTTAGAAATTTCCATTGCAAATCCCTTTTCTTTTTCCAAAAAATATTCAAAAAAATTTTGTTTAGAAATCCCTGCATCTTTTGAAAAATTATTCCATAAATTATTCGGAGTATCCTCAATAACTTTATCACATTCAAAATATCCCACAATCTCTTTATCAGGAACAGTAGAATAAATAAAAATTTTTTCAACAGGTTTTTTAGGAATATTCTTTCTAAATTCGTATTTTTTTTCTTTAGAAATTATTTTACTAACAAACTGGGGTTTAATTGAAATAATTAAATTCATTTTAACATCTCTTCTTTTAATTTTAAATATTTTTCATGTGCCAACCTTTGAATAGATTGTGGGTGTGCTTTAATAATATTTTTATTAACTAAATCATCCAAAGAAATTTTCTTACATATTCTACTATGTATAAATAATATAACGTTATTCCTATCTTTAAAATTCTAGGAATTCACTGACTTTTTGCCCGATTTATTAAAAAGAAATTAATTAAAAAATATATGTATTAAACTATTAATTTAAGCTGTTAAATAAAAATTTTGTCGGATTTAACATTAATATTCCTAAAATAAAACAATATTCATATATCATACTATTTTACCAAATGGTTGCACTACATATAATATCAATTTTGTTTATTTGACTATAAAAAAATCCTAATTTAATTTTCAGAACACAACATTGAAACAAACACATCTTCAAATGTTTTTTGATTATAACATTTATGCTCCAAATTAACAAAACTTTTTAAATATTTATACTTAGAATCAATTTTATTAGAAATATTTTTTTTATAAATCTTAGACTTGTTTTTATCATCTAAAAATACAACATAAAGTTTTTTGTTAACCTTTAATAGCCAATCCATAAATCCTGAAATTGTTTCATAATAATTTTTATCCAATTCATCACAATATTTTTTATATAATTTAGGAAGCACTACAAAAAGAGATTCAATTGGTTTAATTTTTAAACTGCAAAAAATTTCATCTTCGTACCTTTCATAGGTTCTAGTTAAATTTAACATTAAATTATTAGATATCGGACAGTTTTCTCTAAAATTTACACATTTATCTTTTTCCAAATCCATTTTAATTAATTTAAGAATTTCTTTATAATCTAAAGAATTTATGGGAACTCCTTTAAATTCAATTAAATATAATGTAAAATTATTATTATTGAAATAAAACAAAGCATCAACAGATGCTGGAATAGAATTAGGATTTCCTTGACTATTTAAAGATAAATTATAAGCAATATTATCTAAGTTATACAAACAATGATTACTTTTAATTAAACTTTTCCCACTTTCTGATTTAGAAATTTCAGTTATAGATTCAAATGATTCTTTAGCGTTTTTAGAAAAACAATTTTTATCTTTGAAGAAATTTAACATATCAATAAAATCCTGATTAGTGAAAACCATTAAAACTACCCCATATCTTCTTTTAACTCTGTTTTAAGTCTTATTTTTTCAATTTCATCAAAAGGATTACCTAAATTATCATAAATTTCAACAGCATCATAAAGAGGTATTCTCTTGAATTTACATTTATTTTTACCACTTTCTTCAGTTAAATAAAAATTAACCTCATCATCAAGAGAATAATACTTAGAATATACTTCAATAGCTTCTGCTAAAAAAGGACTATGAGTATTAATATACAATGAAATATTCAACTTTTTAACTAATAAAATTAAAATTTCGGCAAATTTTATTTGCCATTCAGGATGTAAATTAACTTCTGGTTCATCAATTATTAAAAAACTATTTTTAGTCAATCCCCTATTTTCCAATAATAATTGAATAATACCTAACTGTTTTAATCCTGATGCAGTGTTTTTAATTAAATATTCACTTTTATCAGAAATAAAAACAAACTCATTTTTATTATAATCAAATTTAAATCTACCATTTAATAATCCATTTAATTTATTATTAAAATCAATTAAATCTTTATTATAAACATTATCATAAACATCAATATCTTCATTAGGAAGCAATTTTCTATATAATTCATTTAAGTGATACGCATTGTTGTTTTGGACATTATTATAATTAATTTCAAAAATAGATGGAGAATCTATATAAATAACTTTTGAAAAACTAATATTGTCCAAAATTTTACCGGACACATTTCCTTCAATTCCATCATTATTAAAAGTTAAAGTATTTTCAAAATTTTTTTCATCACAAGTTCCATAAAATTTAATTTTAGCACCAGTATAACAAAAATCAAATTCAAAAGCAAATAAAACATTACTAATCTGAATATATCTTCGGGTTTTATTTTTATTGAAATTTATCACTTCACCTATTTCTTTTAAATTTTCAGAGTATTGATTATTAAAATTTTCATCAAAATTAGACGCTAATTTAAAAAGCTCATCATACTCTTTTTCAAGGGAAGTTTCCAAATCATGATTACTAAGTTCAAATTGAATTTTTTTTAATTTAGATTCTTCATCATGATATTCTTCAGATACTTTATTAGACCAGTGAAAAATAAATTCTGAAAGTTTATCCCTTATACTTTTATTTGCTAATTTTACACCTTCATCAGATGCAGCATTTAAAAAACAATACAAAATTTTACTAAATGTGGACTTTCCAGTACCGTTTTTTCCAGCCACAACATTAATTCTACCAATTTTAATATTAGCTTCATCAATTGGACCAAAATCAGATATATTTAACACCATATCATTTAACATAACTATAAGCCCCATTTTAAATTATAATATCAACATTTTTCATATTGTTTTAATAGTAGATTAAACATTTTCTTAAAAAAATATTAATTAATAATTAATATATCATAAATTCAAACTATTAAATATATTTTTTGTAGGATTTAACATCAATATTCCTCTATTAAAACAATTATAACAGAATATTTATCTGTAGCATCCCTCAAAAATAACATACATGAGCCTGCTTGAAAACACAGATAAAATACACACCACCACAATGGGTGTTGGAAGAATTAAAAGAAACCTCAAATTAGATACTGATGATGTCGTTGGCTATTGCATTTCCAAAATTAAAGATAAAAACACTAAAATAAGTCGCAAAGGTAAAAACTATTACATTGAAGCTGACGGATGCATAATAACTGTTAATGCTTCCAGCTATACCATAATAACTGCACATTTAAAATAAGTAAAATACTTTCATCAAATAAAAAGCCATATAGTTGCATTTAACTGCAATATTCCAGAATCAAGGCAATTTTTCAGAATGATAAAAAAAATAGTTTAAATTAAACACAACCGCATGATTTTAAAAATCATTTAATTCAGATAGTTTAGTTGAAATCATATCCTGAATTTCAGCTTTTTTCTTGTGATTTAAATAGATATCCGCACCATGAAATGTTTTTTTAATGCCAATGATTCCCTTTTTGTGTAATTTCTTTACAGCTTTATTTATTTGTTTACAGGGAATATATGATAATCTATTGCATACATTTTTTATAGGAGTGTGCCTTTTATTGTAATATGCTCTCCTATGCAATGCATATACAATTTTTATTTCAATTTCTTCTTCACAAAATTCCATACAACTTAATCACCACCATTATTAATTTATTAAATTAAAGATATAATATTTAATGTATTCAATTTAGACAATTTACAAAAATTTATTAATGGGAATTGTATAATTATTATACATGGAATGATTAAGTATGCTAATAGAAATTTTAGGAAAATGCCCCCAAATAAAAGTATTAGACTATTTATTAGCAAATCCTTTTGAAAGCTATACCAAACAACAAATAGCAATAGGAGCTGAAATATCTAGATCTACATTAGATAAATTTATTGATAAACTGCTGGAAAATAAAATACTGATTTTAAAAAATTCAAAATACGAATTAAATTTCAATTCAGAAATTGTTAAAAAATTAGATGCACTACAGGAATATCTAGCCAAAAAAGAACTTGAAAAACAATCATCATATGAAACTGAAGAATTTATAAAATATTCTGATGAAGAATTAGACAAACTTTTTGACGAAAATACAAAAGATGTTGATTTAGACAAATTAGAAAAAGAAATTGAATTAAATGAAGAAATATTAATCAATAAACAGGAATACAGACAATTAAAATATAATATTACCTGTCCTTCCAAAAACCCAAAAAATAGCTATAATAAATTAGATTTAACAAACACTAAAAAATATTACAAAATTGGAGGATTTTAATATGGCAAATAAAAATAAAGAAATACAAATAAACTCTAGTATAAACATTAAAGATGAATCTGAAGTCATTCATGCATCATCATTTGGAGTGGGAGGAGACGACGAAGAAGTCAGGCTAATTATAGTAAACAACAAATTGATTAATAAAAATGATAATTTTGAGCTAATCAGCGAATCAGATTTACAAATTGTTATGAGTCCAGCTACGGCCATAAAATTAAAAGATATGCTTGAAAATTATACTAAAAATTAAATCCGTTAAATATTCTTATTTTTTTATATCATCAATTATTAAATAAAAAGTAATATAGTTGCATTTAAGTGCAATATTCCAAAGTCAAGGCAATTTTTCAGAATGATAAAAAAAATAGTTTAAATAGTTAAATCAGCAGTTATATTTGGAATTCCATATTTATTAACAGTAAATGATTCTAAAATCTGTTTATTTTCATTATTATGAATTAAAACACCAATAACAACATTAATTGTAATAAATTTATTATCAACAACAACAGTCATATTAAAAAATTTTAAATCATTTAATGAAGATTTTGGAATGTTGAATCTTTTAGAAGCATCCATAATTTCTAAAGAAACTGGCACATCATTTTTATCAAAATCCAATAATACACCATCTTCCAGTTCAACGGTTTCATGATAGATAAAATCATTTTTGACTTTAACTCCTAAAACATCTGAAGAATAATCATACATATACTTTAATACAGTACTATTTTCGTTCAATATCACGCTCACGCCTCCTTTTATTAAATGAATATACTGTTAAAACTTCTACATTATCAAAGTCATCAATTACAATAATAATATATAAATCATCATTTTTATTTTTTTCATGGGTGTCCGCCAAAATTGAATTTTGGCTGACTTGTTGATTTTTTTTAAAATATTGTTACATCAAGTTTTAATTGGTTTTTAATGGATGTGCTTTCGCAGAAATCTTCTAAATCTTCTGTTGTGTTTTTTATTTCTTGTTTTATGTTGTGTAGTCGTATTAAATTATATGCTAATGCATCTAAGTTTATTCTTTCTTCTGTTTTTACCATTCCGATGACTACTTCTTTTTCTATTTGGAATTGTTCTTTGAATATTCCAAATGGTCCTTCAACGCTTGATCTTTTGCTATATTCGTCTTTATATTCCTGTTTTTCCATTTTTTCGTTCATTGCTTTTTGCATTTCTGATCCGTATTCTGTGATGGTTTTGTGTGTTTGTTTGCCTGTTAAGCATTTGTTTCGTGCTTTGCAGTTTTTACAGGCTTCATAATTGTTGTAGAGTCTTTTTATTTTGTCTGGTTTTTCTGGATCTTTGTGTGGTTCGATGTATTTTGCGAAAAAGTGCATATATTGATTTTTTGGGCATTTGAATGCATCTAATTCATAATCATATTCAAAATGGTCTTTATGGTATGGATTTGGATTTAATTTTCCTATTTTTTCTTTACTTTGCTTTCTATTTGGTATTAAACCATCTATTTTTTTATCTGCTAAGTATGATAGTGATATTTGGTTTAAGTATATTGTATCGGCACTTATATACTTTGGTGTGGTGTTAATGTTTCTTATTGCTCTTTCTGCGATTATTGGTAGTTCGTAGTGGTCTGTCGGGTTTTGTGTGACGTTTATTGCACAGATTAATTTGGTATCATAATCGACTGCAGATTGGATATTATAAGCAACCATGAAGTTTCCTTTCTTTCCTTTCATAAATCTTGCTTCTATATCATTTACTGGAATTTTATCCTGTCCTGTGAATGTAAATTGTGTTTTTATTCCATATAATAGTTCTAATTTATCTTCATCATCTATGTCTTTCTTTTCCAATAATCTTTGAGCAGGTTTGTGAAGTTTTTCAAGACATTCAGGGTCAATAGGTCGTCCTTCGTAGTAATCGATCAATATTTGAGTTTCTTTTTTTGTAATGGTGTTGTTGTTGGAATTGTATGCTTTTTTGATGGTTCCATCAATGGCAACGTGATTAAATTCAGTGAATCCTTCATCAAAGGCCTTTTTTAATGTCATTTGCAGCAATACTTCAAAATAATGGCCATATTCTCTTCGATATCTTTGGATTGATCTTTCAGAAGGTCTAATATCATCGCACACGTATTTAAATATATCATGGTATCGCGCCATATCTGCAATTATTGATGTTCTATCAATATGTTGGATTTTGGCATAAATAAGCAATTTTAACATGGAATCCACTGGAAGGGAGTCTCTTCCTTTCTTTTTCTTGGGTTCTTTGATATTTAAAAGTGGAAAAACTTCTTCAACAAATTCAACAACAAAACGAGAAATATGATTCTCCGGAACATTCCAATCAAGAGTATTAATGCCCAATTTTGCCTGATTCCTATCAAACTTTCTTTTAACCATAAATAACAACACCAAAACAACTTATATCTAATATAAAATATGTACAACAAAGTATATAAACTTAACTGTCTTAAAACCATTAAAAATCAAAAATAAGAATAAAATAAAACTAAACAATAATTTAAAAAATAATTAAACCAAATAAAATAAAATAAACAAAAATTAATTGAAATATATTAAAAATAATAAAAATTAAGCCCAAAAATTTTTTTGACGAAAAATCAAAAATCAATTTTGGCGGACACCCTCATGTGGATAAATAAGTTTAAAACGATTTTCACAAGTTTTTGAAATACTTAAAGGCACTTCATTAACTAAACAATTTGCAACATAATTTAAATTATAATCTCGTTCAAACCAATTATCTAAAATATGTGGATGAACCACCAAATCATTAACATTACACTTTCTTAAAATATTTTGAACATCTTCAATATTAAAATTTATCATTTATTACCTCCTTATAATGAACAATAAATATATTAAAAATGTTAATATAAAAA
The DNA here is from genome assembly GCF_023617305.1 of Methanobrevibacter sp. TLL-48-HuF1. Lineage (NCBI taxonomy): Archaea > Methanobacteriati > Methanobacteriota > Methanobacteria > Methanobacteriales > Methanobacteriaceae > Methanobrevibacter > Methanobrevibacter sp. TLL-48-HuF1. Next base: position 1,773,778 of record NZ_CP081485.1, on the reverse strand, counting down.
ATTAATGTTACATATCACTCCAATTATTCAAAATAATAACAATATTCCTTATTTAAGACAATATCCAGCATAAACAATTAAACAGACCTGAAAATCTTTCTTAAAAAAGTAGATTCTTTTGAAGCTTTCATGATTTTGATAATTAAAATAGCTAAATTAAAGAATCTGTGAACTATAAAAAAGTTAATTATATTTGCCCATCCTTCATTAGCCTTGCATCCAAATCCAGCTTCTTTTTCATAGTTATACAACTTTTTAATCATTGATTTCAAATTACTTCCAGTTGTATTAACATCAATGAAAAATCTGAGCAAATTACGTAAGTAGAATTTAAAATAAAAACTAGCTAAATCTTTTTTATTATATTTATCTAAAATTTTAAACATTTCAGGAACTGAATTAAGTAAGTTTTCCACATGTTTCGGACTGCATTCATGAGATAATGACTCTTCATGCATATCCCAAAAGTATCCGTAATATTTTTCCAAATAAACTAATTTAGATGAGTTGAAAAAGACTTCCAGACAAAAAAGCAAGTCTTCAGCCAGCATGTTTTCTACAAATCTTATATTATTATCTGCAAGGATTTCTTTTTTAAAAATCTTATTCCAGATTGTTATATCTTCAAAATATGCCAGATCATCATTTGAGACTATAATATTCCCATTGGAACTTAACTTTCCGCCAACATACTTTTCAGATACTGGAATATCCTTAATATTATCTCTTTTAACTTTATCACAGGAAGCTATGTCTGCATCTTCTGAAACAATAGCCTCATACAATTTTAAACATAAATCTTCGTCATGTTCATCATCATTATCTGAAAACATAATATATTGGCCACTAGCTATTTCAATACCCTTATTTCTTCCAAATCCCGGAAATCCATGGTTTTTATCAGAGTAAATACCAATTATATTATCATATTTAGCTACATATTCTTCTATAATGCTTTTTGAGTTATCCTGAGAATTATCATCTACCAAAATAAGTTCAATATTTTCAAAACCGATACTCTGATTAATAATTGAATTTATTGTTCTTTTCAGGTATTTTTCCGCATTATAAACAGGTATAATCATAGATATTTTGTACATAGCCAGTCCCCATCTTTATAATTTATTATTAATTTTTGTATCTTATTAATTTTATTAGAATAAACTATATTTGATTACCTGAAAATAGTCAAGATTAGAATTAAACTATTAATTAAACACAAATACTAACTAAAATTATCTTAAACAGCCTATAGGAATTACTTTAACTCCATCTTTCCTAGTATATGCTAATTCCCCACCAGTGATAATAGCTAAAAATGAAGGTTGTTTCATGTTTTTTCTCGCTATTGAATCGTTTAATTTGAGTAAATTTTTTGCACCTTTTTCTTCTTCCATACTACCTAATTTAAATTCGATTAATGCATATTTACCATCTTTTAAATGTAATACACAATCGATTTCAAGATTGGATCTATCTCTATAAAATGAAACCCTTCCTCCAATAGCACTTGAATAAACTTTTAAATCCCTTATACATAAGTTTTCAAAAATAAATCCAAAAGTGTTTAAATCATCCATTAACAATTCTGGAGTCAGTCCAAGTGCGGCTACAGCAATAGAAGGATCTATGAATTGTTTTTTAGAGCTAGTTCTAATACTTGTTTTAGACCGGATATTTGGAGACCATGCTTTTACATTATCAATTACATATAATCTTTTTAAAACATCAATATATTGATAATAAGTTGTTTTACTAATATCCTCAAAATTTGCATTAATATCTGAAATTATTGTTGAATCTTTTGTAGATTCTGAAATATTTCTTGCATATGATGCCAAGATAGTTTTAACTCTATTCGGATCTCTTTTAACACCATCAATTAATGATGCATCATTTTCACATATGCTATCCACATAAACATATGGAAGTAATAATTGGGCTTCTTTAGATTTTTTATTTAATGATTCTGGCCATCCCCCCCTACAAGTTACAAATATTAACTCTTCAATTGATAAATCTGATGTAATTCCATCAATATCCAAATTAGGTGAATAAAATAAATCTACAAGTGAAATTTTACCATTAGATTCGCCACTTTCATACAAACTCATTGGTCTCATCATTAATTTATGAATTCTACCAGTACCAGAATGCATTATTTCAGAATCCTCAACAATTGTAGATCCTGTTAAAATATACAATCCTTCCCCCCCTAATTCATCAACACTATTTCTAACTGTATCCCATAATACTGGAGCTATTTGCCATTCATCAATTAATCTAGGTTTTTCACCTTCTAAAAGTTTTGAGGGTTTAATATCTGCCCATTTTAAGTAGGATTTAATTTTATCTTTATCTTGTAATTTAATAATACTTTTAGCATGGTGTTCTCCAGTTGTTGTTTTTCCACACCATTTTGGACCCACTATAAGAATTGCACCAATAACCTCAAGATATTTTTCAATTTCATCATCAAGATATCTTTTTAAGTAATTTTTCATTATAAAACACAACCTACTTTATTATTTTACATAGTTTTACTTTACTACTTTGTAGTAATATACTTTACCATTTTGTAGTATTTTACTTTACTACTTTGTAGCAATTCACTTTACCATTTTGTAGTATTTTACTTTACTACTTTGTAGGAATTCACTTTACCATTTTGTAATTTTTAATTATTAACAACAAATAATACATAAATAATATTAACTAATAAAATCAAAAATTATAATATTATTAAATTATTTGGAGTAAATTAAATGTCAAGACCCATTGTTGCAATTACAAGGCCTGCTGACAGATCTAAAGCAGCCTGTAAGATTGTTGAAGAGTTAGGAGGCCAATATATTCTAGCTCCTACCTTAGATTTAAAACCGGTTAATAGTGAATCTTTAAAGAATTTAATAGCTAATAAAGATTTGCTGGATTGGATTGTTTTTACCTCTCCAACTACAATTACTTCACTAAATCTTTTTTATCCTGATTTTTTAAAAAATTTAGATTGTAAAGTAGCTGTAATTGGAAATAAAACCGGAAAAATAGCCAGTGAACAGGGCGTTAAAGTTGATTTAATACCTGAAGATTTTACAGCAGAAGGTCTTTTAGAGGAATTTGAAAAAAGAAATATTACAAATCAGACCATTGGAATTCCCAGAACTGCTTCTGCAAGACCTGTTCTGCCGGAAGGCTTAGAAAAGCTTAACAATAAAGTTATACTTGCTGAAGCTTACAAATCATTATTCCCAATGGATGAAGATAAAATCAGTGATTTGATAGCTAAAATAGAAAATAATGAAATTGATGCAATTACTTTTACCAGTCCTTTAACTGTTACCAATTTCTTTAAAATATCTAAAAACAAAGAAAAATTAGCTGATTTACTTTCAAATAATTTATTAACTGTCTGTATTGGTCCCATTACCGGTAAAATTTTAGACCAGTACAATATTAATTATATATATCCTGATACTTACACTGTTCGTGATATGATGGAGTTATTATTCAAAACCTGGAGAAATTCACATGAAAGATAAAATAAGTATTATTCTACCTATTTTTAATGTCGGCCCTCATTTAAGAGGAGGAATTGATTCTTTAATCAACCAAACAATAGGAAATGAAAATTTAGAAATCATTATGGTAGATGACTGTTCTACTGATGAAAGTGGAAAGATTATTGATGAATATGATGAAAAATATGACTGCTGTAAGGCTATTCACCTGGAAAAAAATACTGGTGCAGCTAACGGTCCCCGTAACAGAGGTATTGAAGAATGCAGCGGCGATTACATCATGTTTTTAGATCCTGATGACAGATATACATTAGATGCCTGTGAAGTATTATACAATGCCGTAACCAAATATGATGCAGATATGGCTTTTGGCAGATTTAGAAGAATCTACACTTACGGTGAAACTGTTCAGAAATCATATTCCCCTTATTTGGATGATTTGGAAAGCGCTTATCCTGATGAAACATTTGAAACAGCAAATCCTTTAAATGTTCCGGATTATGTTTGGGACCACATTTTAGAACATGCTTTATACGGCAAAAATATTCAGGGAAAATATGAAAGAAACGAACCTGTTGATGTTATCCATGTTAAGAGCATTAAAGAAGAGCCTGATTTATTGAAAATGGCTCCTTCTGTCTGGAGTAAAATCTTTAAAAGGGAACTTATTATGGATAAAAATATCCGTTATCAGCCATTTGTTTCCGGGGACGATTTGGCATTTACTTTAGAAACTCTTCTTAAAGCTGACGGAATTGTATATTTGAATAATTTCATGTGCTATGACTATTATGTACGTGATTTGCCTGATGACAAGTCAATTACCAATAATGTAAATGTCAGATTCCTCAGCGATTTAATGGACTCATATATTTATGCCAGACAGTGCACTGAAAGGTTTTCCAAAGATATTCAAACAATTTCAGTTAATCCTCATTTAATTTACTGGATGCATACATGGAAAAATTCACCGTTTACCAAAAACGAAAACAGATTACTGTTAAGCAAAGTGGAAAAGCTTAAAAGGATTCATAAAAGCGATTTAAAAACCAAAATGTTATTATCTTCCATGACAACAGCTATTGAATCTGCAATTAAAATACACAAGGAGTAAATATTAATGAAATATGTAATTGTTGGAGCTGGTCTTTCCGGTTTAACAATAGCTGAAAGAATAGCTAACCAGCTTAATGAAGAAGTTCTGATTATTGAAAAAAGAAATCATATCGGCGGAAATATTTATGATTTCTACGAAGACGGCATTTTAATACAAAAATACGGACCTCATATCTTCCATACCAATGAAAAAATCGTTTACGAATACTTGTCCGAGTTTACTGAATGGTTAGACTACGAACATCATGTTTTAAGTAATGTAGACGGAAAATTAGTACCTATGCCTATCTGCATAGATACTTTAAATGCTTTATATGACCTTGATTTAGATGAAGAATCTATGAAAAAATGGATTGAAGAGCACAAAGAAGATATTGATGAAATCAAATCAAGTGAAGATGTTGTTTTAAAAAATGCAGGTCGTGACATTTACAATAAGCTTTTTAAAAACTACACTCAAAAACAGTGGGGAACCTCAGCAGCAAATCTTGATCCGTCAGTAATTTCAAGAATCCCCTTCAGGTTTAATCATGATACAAGATACTTTGAAGACACATATCAGGGAATGCCGAAAGAAGGTTTTACTAAAATGTGTGAAAAGATGATTGACAATGATAAAATCAAAGTCGTCTTAAATACTGATTATAAGGATTATTTAAAAGATATTGAGTATGATACTTTAATCTACACAGGGCCTATTGATTATTTTTACAGTTACAAATACGGGGAATTATTATACAGATGTCTGAACTTTGTATATGAAGTTTTAGACGAAGATTCCTATCAGGAAGTTGGTGTTGTCAATTATCCGAATCATCCATACTTTACCCGTATTACTGAGTTTAAAAAATTAACCATGCAGGATGTTGAAGGCAAAACTGCAATTATGAAGGAATATCCCGGATTCAATGGAGAATTATGTTATCCGTATCCTACTCAGGAATACCTTGACAAATTCCAGCAGTACAAAAAAGAAATGGATAAAGAAGAAAACGTAATATTTGCAGGACGTCTAGCTCAATACAAATATTACAATATGGATTTAGTTGTTAAAAATGCTTTAGAAATATTTGAAACACAAATAAAAAAGAATCATTAAATTTGAAGGTGAATTAATATGATTACAGTATGGCCACAGTATCTGGATAAAAACCTCTCTTTAAATGAAGGCAGAAAAGTATCAAAAGAAATAGCTGTAGAAGACCCAAAACTGCAGGATATTGAAAAAGCTCTAAAAAGACTTAATTTACCTTACAGCACTCAAAAAGAAAGAGCATATCCCAGCAAATGGTATGAAAAATCAGGACGTATCTTAGTTGAAAGTGATAAATCCAAATTAGAGCTTTTAAAAGAAATCAGTTTAAAACTACAGGAAATAAAACAATGATGGAAATACCAAATGAAATGCAGGAGCAGTTTCTTGAAGCTAAACAGTTAATCGAATCTAACAACAACATTAAAATTTATACACATACTGACTGTGACGGAATCTGCTCCGGTGCAATTCTATCTATAATATTGGACCGTTTAAACAAGGATTATGAAATTGAATTTGTTAACTTGGATGAAATAGAAGACCTGAATCTGGATCATGAATTAACAATTTTTTCAGATTTAGGATCTGGTCAGGGAGTTGACAAAAATGCAAAAGACAATCAGAAAATACTGATTTTAGACCACCACCCACCATTAAGAGACATCAACTATAAAAATGACAAAGCATATACTTATTTAGAAATTAATCCGATGTTTTATGGTATTGATGGATCATATTATATTTGCGGTGGAGGATTGTGTTATTTCTTAGCTAAAACATTTGGCTTTAAGGATTTGAGCTGGATTGGTGTCCTGTCAGCTATTGGAGATATGCAAAACAATAAAACAGGACATTTTGAAGGATTAAATGAAATTATCCAGGAAGATGCAATTAATGAAGGTCTTTTGAAAGTAACTAAAAATGATTTAAACATCTATGGACGCAGTACCAGACCGTTATACGTTGCACTCTCTTATTTCAGTGATGTTAAGTTACCGATAACCAACAATCAGCAGGAAGCTAAAGTTGTTTTGGAAGAATTGGGAGTTGATGAAAAACACAACAGAAAAACATTGTCAGAGGTAACTGAAGAGGACAAAATGGAAATCAAGAAATTTTTAAGCAGAATGATTTCCAAAAGAGTTCCTCCAAAATACCTTAAATATGTTCCTAAACTGATTGTCGGAGATGCATACACCTTCTTAAATGAAGAGGAAGGAAGTTTTCTAAGAGACGGTTCTGAATTTTCAACAGCTATGAATGCCTGTGGCAGAAACCGTGAAGAAGCTATTGGAGTAGATATTCTTAAAGGAGACAGAATTGTTGCTCTGGATTCTTTAGAAGAAGTCAGTAAAACACACAAATATAATTTGGCCACTTCCATCAGCAAAGTTGCAGATAATTACCACTCAGAAATTATTGAACTTGATAATTTCCAATATTTTGACTGCAGTGACTTTGATGAAGATATAGCTTCCAATATCATCGGTACAATAACTGGTATGGTTTTAGGTTACTGCAATTGGAAAAAACCTATTTTAGGATTCAGTAAACCAAAAAATAACCAAATCAAAGTCTCACTTAGATGCTCCAAACTTTTAGCTTATGACGGAATTCACTTCGGTAATATAATGCGTGAAATCGCAAAAGAAGTTGGAGGTACCGGTGGAGGCCATGCAATAGCTTGCGGAGCCTACATTCCAAATGAAAAAAAATCAGAATTTCTTGATAAATTTAATAAAAAGTTACAAGGAAAAATAGCAAATTAAATATAACATTAAATCAAAATTAATTATCATTGAAAAAATTGAGGAATGAAAAAATGAAAGCATTTAAAAAAAGAGGTGCCTTAACACATTTTCAAATTTTAAGTGAAATCTCAAAGCAAAACCCTCATCTTAAACAAAAAGATTTGGCAAAAACTTTAGGTATCACCATTCAGGCTGTTTCAGAAAATATTAAGACACTTATTGAACAGGAGTATATAACATCTAAAGATGGCAGATCACCATATAAAATTACCCAAAAAGGTATTGACAAAGTTAAAAGAGATGCTATTTCTCTTAGAAAATACTCTGATTCTGTTTTGGAAACAATGAATCATTATAAAACTGTCTGGCCAGCTATTGCAAAAGAAGATCTTAAAAAAGATGAAATTGTTGGTCTTTATATGGACTCTGGTGTTTTATATGCTCATAAAAAAGAAGAAGATGCGACTGGTGTTGTTTTAGGAGATGCTGCAAAAGGCTGTGATGTAGCATTAAGTAATCTTACCGGTTTAATCGACATGACCATAGGAGAAGCTGTTGTTATTAACCTACCTACTATTAAAGAAGGGGGATCTAATAAAGCTAACCTGGAATTAATTAAAAGTGTCTATGAACAGGGAACAACTAACGGCAGAAAAATAGATAGAGTAGCTATTGCAGGAACTGTTTCCAGAGCAGTAGCTAATATGTTAGATCTCCCAGTTACTATTGAATATGCTGCTCCTCAGGCTACAGCAAATGCAGCTCGTAAAGGATTAAATGTTTTGGCATTATGTGTCGGAGATATGACTAAATCTTTTACCCGTGAACTTGAAGAACAAAAAATAAAATTCGACATTATTGATGGTGGAAAATAATTAATTTTCCTTAACCATTTTTAATAATGCGGCAGCTATGTCTACAGAATCAAAATCTTCTTCCATAGCACCTTCAACTAATTTTACATATTTTTCCAAATTATCTTTTTCAATGGAGTTTTTAACGCTATTCATTAGCTGAGTATTTTTAATATTTTCCATTTCTTTATATGATGGAATTTTTCTTTGTTTGATTTTAGATTTGGTTACTTTTTTAATAGTTCTTAAACTATAGATTTCTTTACCTGCAACAAAGGTAAATGCATATCCCATATTACCTGCTCTACCAGTTCTTCCAATTCTATGAACATAGTATTCAGGATTTTGAGGAACGTCATAGTTAACAACCACTTCAACATTAGGTACATCGATTCCACGTGCAGCAACATCAGTAGCTATTAAGATTTCAATATTTCCATTACGGAATTTATTCATGACTTTATCACGGGATTTCTGATTCATGTCTCCATGAATTCCTTCAGCAGCATAACCTCTGTTTCTTAAGTTTTTAGCAACCCAATCAACCCTTTTTTTAGTGTTACAAAATACCAAGCCTAAATTAATATCATAAACATCAATTAAACGAGTTAAATTTTCAAGTTTATCTCTTTCTTTTGTTTCAAAATAGTATTGAGTTATTTCAGGAACAGTCATCTGACTTTGAGCTACTTTTAAATGCTTAGGCTTTTTTTGATAAAATTTAGTAATTCTTTTAATTTCATTAGGCATTGTAGCTGAAAAAAGTAATGTTTGCCTTTGCTTTGGAGTGTGTCTTAATATTTTTTCAATATCCTCTCTGAAACCCATATCCAACATTTCATCTGCTTCATCCAATACTACAGTTGAAATTCCTTTTAAGTCTAAAGTTTTACGTTCAATATGATCTAAAACACGACCAGGAGTTCCAATAACTACATGAACACCTTTATTTAATACTCTAATCTGCCTCCCAATAGGCTGACCACCATAAACCGGTAAAATTTTAAGTTTTTTCATATGGGAACCTATTTTACCGATTTCACCAGCTACCTGAATACATAATTCCCTTGTAGGGCATAAAACAATAGCTTGTGGAGAATTATCAGGAATAAAAATCTTTTGAAGTAAAGGAACAGTAAATGCTAAGGTTTTTCCAGTACCTGTCTGTGCTTGTCCTATTATATCAATTCCTTTAAGAGCTTCAGGAATAGTTAATTCTTGTATTGGGCTTGGCTCTTCAAAACCCATTTCTTTTATTGATTTTTTAATTTCTGCTAAAATTTCAAAATCATCAAATGTTATATCACTCATTAAAGTTAGTATTTGTTAAACTAACTATTTATAATATATTGATAAAATAAAAATTGCCTAATTTAAAAGATTTTCCTTAATGTCCTTTAAACAATGATTATCTTCAGACAAATAATCATTATTTTCCATAAATGCTCTTTTACGACATCCACCACAAATATATTTGGATTCACAGCATCCGCACTTTCCTTTTAAAAGGCTTCTATTTCTAAGATTTAATAAAACATCATTATTTAGCCACATACTGTCTAAATCATCACGAATATTAGCTATTTTTAAATTCCTGAAATAATCACAGGGGTAAATATCTCCATTTCCATCTATTGCCATGTAAAATCTTCCAGCTCCGCAGCTGCCAATATAATTTCCCAGCTCTTTCATAGCTTCCTTGTCATAATTCAAATTAAAGAAATGTGTTGGAATCATGTTCATGCCATTACACTGAATTGTTGAGGTAATATCACCTAATTGAGGATCATTAGTTAATATCTGCATGTCTTCATTGATATTTTCCATATAAATTAGCTTAAACAGTTCCAGTCTCTGATTATCATTTAAATCTCCATTGATAATATCCAGTTTATACCATCCAACTCCTAACTGCTTTAAAAACTCGATTATTTGAGGAATTTCCAAAAGATTATCCTGAGTTACTTCTGTTGAAACTTCCACATAAACATCATTTTCACTATATTTTTTAATGGATTCAACTGCATTTTCCCATAAATTATCAATTCCAAATTTTTCATTATGCTTTTTAGGACTAATGCTTTCCAGAGAAATATCTACAAATTTAACTCCTGCATCAACATATTTATCAATTTTTTCCAGATTAAATCCATTGCTGATTAAGCAGGGATACATTCCTACATCATTTGCATGTTTAATAAATGATGAATCAGTTTTTCCGATAAATGTAATATGTGCAACTCCAAAATTAGCTAATTTTTCTATTGCATCATGTATCTGTTCAAAAGACAGTTCACCATCTGTTAAATTCCATTGAACCTGAAGAGGTGCTGCAGGAACAAATGGCTTTTCAATTCCTATTTCTCCAAGACCTTTTATTACACTGACCAGACCTTTAGTCCAGTATGAATCCTGCATTAAATCAATCAATTCTTTTTCTGACATTCCAAAAATACTGATGCTATTTCCGACAACTGTTTTAATTACCGGAACAAGCAATCTACATTTTAAACAGATATCTGATCTTTTACCTAAATAATAATCAATTGCAACTTCCAAAGGATTTTTTCCACACCTTCTGCATTTTACAGTTGCTGATTTGATTAATTTTTGAACAAGAGAACTGCCAACTATATTTTCAAAAGTCTGTACTTTATTTGCAATATCTTCGCTGTCTACATCTTTATTTTTGGTAAAACTCAATTTCATCTCTCCAAAATGTAAATTTCATTAATTAAGATAAAATTAAGTTACAATAATATTTAAATTTAACTAAAGAATTATATTTTAAAAACAACAAAATACTACATATGGAAAACAAAATTATCACTGATTTAAACAAAGATTGGGACATTAAATACCATCCAAATATTAAAGGTGTCCAAATTATCGAAGGTAAAAACAATTTCCCTATTAGCTGGTTAAATCAACAGGGATATTGTGAGTATCAGCTATATCTGCAGTACTTCCAGGGAGTAAAAGTAGGTGAAACACAGGCTATGACTACAGGAACCAACGTACACAACCAGTTAGAAGAGAAGTTCCAGGAAAGTGCAACACCTGCAACCTTTGAGGAAGTACTTGAATTTTCAAAAACTGAAAAAACAGTAACAAGAGAAATGTTTGTAATTTCTCCGGAATATGGAATCAGAGGATTTATAGATGAAATATGGATGACTCCTGAGGAATTTGTGATAATTGATGACAAACCAGGAAACAGAGCATATGGATCAACAATAAATCAGGTCAGAGCATATTGTCTTGCATTTAAAAATATGATTAATGACAAAAGAAAAATTGTAGGTGCCTTAAGACAAAGAGGAACTGACAACATATTCTGGAGTGAAGAATTTGATGAAGATGCACAAAAATCAATTAAATTCATAATTGATAGGATGAATGGTTTATTTGAAGGAGAAAAACCATTTATAAAAACAAAAAATCCGAACAAATGTAAAAGCTGCAGATTCCAAAGTTACTGTATACACGATTAAAACACAACATTTATTTAAGTTAAAATACCATATAAAAAAACAATGAAAGCTAGAAACCTCTCCTTAATATTACTTATATTATTTGTTGGAGTATTTGCAGTTTCAACTGCTATGCATTTCATGGATAATGAAGTAGCAGCTGCACCTTCACAGGGAACACTTAATATTGAGGATTCCAAAACTCATGAAGTGCGAAATGTACACTATGAAGCTAGTGGAAAATGTTACAAAGTCGTAGACGGAGATACAATCTGGGTAGAAGGTATTGGAAAAATCAGATTTGTGCAGGTAAACACTCCTGAACGAGGAGAACCGGGCTATCACGAAGCAAAAGACTATGTTAAAGAAAAATGCCTTGGAAAAACAGTTTATTTAGATATTGATGATAAAAAACACTACGACAAATACAACAGAACATTAGCTATTGTTTATACTGAAGATTTAGATATAAACAGAGAATTATTAAACGAAAATCTGGCGGAAATTATGTACATACCTCCAAGCGAATTTGCTAAAGGCAGTGTATAATTTCTCATTTTTATTTTTTAAACAGTTCTATGAAGACCTAAATACAATTTATTTTTCCTGTAAACTTCATCTAAAATATCATTCCACTCTGAAATTTCCAAAAGACCCTTATTTGGAATAATGTCATCAAAATAAGATTCATGTAAATTTAAAATATCAGCCAATACATAAGTTAAAACTTTACCGCTTGGTTTTAAATCATAAGGATCATAACCAGTAACCATTAAAACCCATATATTATCCTTTGAAGAACTGTTATACTCTTTTTTAAGAGCTTCATACCAATGAACAATTTTATTTTCACTATCTCCTATTTCACCAGAACCCACACTGATATAATAGCCTTCATCTGAAAAATCAATAGTTTCAATAGCTTTATTAATTTTATCTTTAAGTTCGGGAGAATCGACAGCTAATTCATATTCTTCATTTGTAATATAATCAGTTAAATAATTCTTAATTTCAGTTTTATTTTTAAAATAATCAATAGGTTGTAATTTATCAGGATCTCGATCACACAAATCAAAAATCAAATCTTCATCTACCTCACAAATTTCATACCCATCAAGTTTATGAGATTTATAAGGTTTAAAGTCCAAGCAATAATTTTCCAAATCATCTTTATTTAAATACCATAAAACCTGCACCCGATTAATCATAAATAACACCAAAAAAAAAGAAAAATAAAAAAGTTTTATCTTAATTCATCAAAAACCCTTGTTTTAGTAATTGAATTTAAAATTCTATCATTTTTACCTAATATTTTACCAATTGCCCAATCAAATATTATTGGGAACCAATATATTTTAGTTAAATTACGGACAATAGCTTGCGGCCATGAAACATATTCTCCGTTGTTGGATCTAACCTGTAAATATAATAAAGCTTTACCAACAGTAGCTCCCTTATACTTTTCACATACAACAAAATAAACCATTATTAAAACAGGCACTACATACGGGAAATAAGAATAAAGTGAATTCATACTATAAGGATTTGCTAACATATACAAAACAAATGATACAATCCACATAAATGCTGAAACTACAAAAAAATCAGCAAGATAAGCTGCAATCCTTCTTGTAAATAAACTTGCCATAATATCACCTAATTAACATACTCTTGGAACCGGATCGGCTATTGGAGCTTCAAGTATTCTTTCCCCACCAATTGGAGTTTCAACAACAACATAATCTCCTTCAATAACTTCACCAATAATAGCTGCATCTTTTCCATATTCTTCAGTTTTAATTGCTTCAAGAACTTCCTCAGCCTTATCAGCTTTAACACCCATAACGACTTTCCCCTCATTAGCCACTTCAAAGGGATCAATACCTAACATTTCAGAAACTGCATGAACTTCTTTTTTAATTGGAATTGCTTCCTGATGAAGTAAAACACCTTTTCCAGATTTTGAAGCCATTTCATTAATTGCATTTGCAAAGCCGCCACGGGTAGGGTCTTTCATAGCAGTAACTCCACCTACATCAAGTGCTTTTTTAACAACATTCCACATCGGAGCAGTATCAGATTTCAAATCAGTTTCAAAACCGAAACCTTCCCTAAAAGACATGAGACTCATTCCATGGTCTCCCAAAGAACCTGTGACAATTATTTTATCACCAACTTCCAAAGTAGAATCACGAACAATCTCTCCTTTTTTAGCTATTCCAATACCTGTTGTTACCATTACAATACCGTCAATCTTACCTTGCTCCATTACCTTGGTATCACCAGTAATAACAGCAACATCAACTTCTTCACAAGTTTCATTTAAGGATTTCATTATCCTGTCCAAATCAGCAATAGGGAAACCCTCTTGCATAATAATCGCATTAGAAATAGCTAGCGGTTTAGCACCCATAACAGAAACATCATTAATAGTTCCTGCTGCGGAAATCCTACCAATATCTCCACCAGGGAAGAATAGCGGGTCGATAGTATGGCCATCAGTAGTTACAACAATCTCATAGTCACCTATTGGAATAGTTGCACCATCATCTAAAGCGTCTAAGCTAATACCACCATTAACACTTTTTTTAGTGATATTATCCAAAACAGCACTGGAGATTAAATTAGCCATTACCTCTCCACCAGCACCATGATTCATACTAATTTTATCTTCTGACATTTTATCTCCTAAAAAATAATTAAAGTTATAATTATATTGTCTGTAATATCAACTATTTAATTATAGTTGTTATATCAGAAATATATTTTTGAAATATTATAGTTAATTAAAATATTGGATTTCACCTATTTTAATAAACCTATAAAAAAAGAAATAAAAAAAATGATTTTTAAAAAGTGTTTTATGTTTTATAACTTCATTTAATAAAATTCATTTAGAAAATAATTTCATTAAACATATTGAACCAAATAAACCTACTAAAAAAACCACTATGTAAATAAGAATATTAGATGTGCTAAATAAAGGATTAGTTTCTTCAACTACCTCCTCTGCAGTACTGTTATCTGTTGTATTTGAATTATTAACCTCATCAACATTCATATCTCCAGAATCAGACACCTCATTTTGTGAATCAACACTGGATTTGGCAGATTTTCCGCCAGTAGAACTATGTGTTTTTTCAGCCACTCCCTGAGAACTTTCAGATTGGTAAGTGTGAGAAGCGAAAGAACCACCTGAAGAATGAGACTGTTGATATGAACCGGAATGTGAAGGAGCTGACTGTGGAGAATCTGAAGATGAAGAAACCTCTTCAATATATTCATGTCCGTGTCCAGGATGTGCAGCTACTCCACCTACACAAACAAATATTAGAGAAATTATTGAGATTAACAATAATATATTTTTAAAATTCATTTAAATCAAAAAAAATATTAAAAGAATTGCATACTAAAAAATTAATATGCAATCCATAAATACAAAAATTCCTATTTTCTATGTTTCATATAACCTACACCAACTAATATTCCTACAATTAATATGACAATTACTACATATGGCATATAATCTGGATTAATGGATTTAGCTGGAGATTTTTTAGAAACTTCATAAGATTTACCATTATCAGAACCTAAATCAGCACTGCTTGGATCTAATGCATTATTTGAATCGCCAACATTAGAATTACTACTTTGCGGTGTGTTACGATTATTATAAACACCTGCACTGCTTGCTGATGAATGAGATATTTCATTAACATTAGAGTTGGAATTAGAGTTAGTATTATTGTTAACATTAGTATTAGTGTTTGAATTGTTATTCTTTTCTAACTGTTTTAACAAATCTTCTTTAGTTACTGAACCGTCAAGACTCTTAATATAAGACATAGTGTTTAATTCACCAGATCCTGACTTTAATAAATTAAATTGCTCAGCAGTAATCCATTTTTCTTCACTGGTTTTAACAACAAATTTTTCTAAAACATTTGGATTATTTATTCCCTTGTATAAATCAATGAATGCTTGAATTTGAGCAGCGCGTTTTGCTTCAGAAGTAGCATACATACTAGTATCTACTTTAGGCCATTTAAATGAAACAATAACAACACGACCAATATTTAAATTATTATCCCAAATAACTAAAGCACCCTCATCAGTAGCTCCCTCCACATATGCAGAAGTTACATCAGAATCAGGTAATTTTTGAACAAAATAAGTTCCCATACCCGGAGATACACCTAACAAATAAGTCAAACTATCATCTTTACAATAAGTACTAGATGCAATGTAATTATATGATTCATTTTCACCTAACGGATGATTCTGTTGAATATAATCAGTTATGAAAAATCCAGGCTGTACACCCGGACAAACATGATTATGGTATAAAAAAGCCATTATTTGATCAAAATTAGGATTTGATTTCCATGCATTTGCAATAGATTGAATATTATTCCAATTTTTATCAGGCATGAAAGTTTTTTGAATTGCTTTTACTTTTACAGAATTGTTTAAAGTTTCAATCCCAATATCAACAACATTACTTCCATTTAATTCACCGACAAACCATGTTCCATCAGGATTATACCTTAAATAAACTGAGTATAAAACATCAGAATTAGGATTACGCAATATAAATGTAAACCATAATGGTTTCCATAATGCCTGGTGATATTGTAACAAGTTTTTACTGTATAGAGTTGCACCAGCAATTTCATGAAGTCCATCACGTATTACAACAGTTTCTTTACCATTTAAATAAACATAACCTGCAGAAGTAAATATACCTAAATCCACATTATCTTTACCTAAATTAATATTTAATTCCTTTTTAAAAATAGCATTAGCTTTATTGAATGCTTCATAAGCAATATTTTTCATTTCTTTATCAGATAATGAAGCAGACCCATTAGAAGAAACAGTTCTTGTTGCTTTAGGTAAATTTAATGATAAAATATAATTCATATCTAATCCATGAGAATCAATAGGATCAATAGATACATTACCATGAACAACACTTTTTGCAGTTCCCATCAAATAATAGTATTGTTCTTCAGTTAAATTAGTAAATTCATATAAAAATGTTGCTAATTCTTCAGGATTTTTATTAATTTTATTAATCCACCAAGTACAATATTTTAATTCTTCTAAGCTTCCAGCATCAGCATTAATACCAGTTTCGGCTTTAAAATCAGCTTTTATCTTCTTAGAATCAAAACTCATTATAATTAAATCACCAAATAATGATTTTGCATCCCATCTAATAAAACCAATCATGTTTTCAGTAGCACCAGTTGCAGTGGTGTCAATTCCAACATATGAAGTTTTACCAATTGTAGCATCTAAGAAAAATAGTACTGCATCATCATCAGAGCCTCCAGGAACTCCTAATATTTTGTAGGAAGTAACATCAGCTGGAGATCCTCCACCAGTTAAAGTTTCTTG
Organism: Methanobrevibacter sp. TLL-48-HuF1; assembly: GCF_023617305.1. Lineage (NCBI taxonomy): Archaea > Methanobacteriati > Methanobacteriota > Methanobacteria > Methanobacteriales > Methanobacteriaceae > Methanobrevibacter > Methanobrevibacter sp. TLL-48-HuF1. The sequence continues at coordinate 1,756,627 of NZ_CP081485.1, read as the reverse complement.
AACTGGAGGATAATATTTTATTAAAGCTTTGACAATACTGTAACCACCAAGTGTACCTTCACAGATATGTCCATGAAATGCTGCTTCCTGAAGTACTTCTCTAGAAACACCTGCAACCCATCCATTAGCTAAACTTGCAAATGACCAAGCATTTTGACCATGAATAGACTTGAAATAATTATTCCATTGTTCTCTGGTCATATTTTCAGAAATTGTACCTAAGTAAGAATAAGATCTTGAACCGTTTTCATAAATTACTGCTTTTAATTCATTTCCTCTTTTAACAATAAAAGCAAAATCAATTGGATTAACAGCAGTGTCACGCAACATTAAAACATTTGAATATTTAATTTTAGTTCCGTAGTTTAAAATAGCTTCAAGAGCATCTTCAGTTGATTTACCATTTAACTTGGTAACTCCTGCTGTTGTTACAACAAGAATATCATCAGCAGTTTTAAAGTCCAATAACCTGTCTGCATCAGCAGTTACATCACGACCAAGTTTATATGCATCACTAGCTTTTAAATTAAAAGTAATGGAATCACTGATAATCTGACTTTGAGAGATATATCCTGCAGTCAAAGCAGTTATATTATACCCATTAGAAGAATTATCATTAAATGTAAGAACAAATCTGTTTGAGCTAACCAGCTCCTTGTTATATTCTATTTTATCCTCACCTGAGTAAATATAAAAATCAGGAATTACATTATTATTATCGTTTGCGTATTCGTAATTAACCTCTACATTAATTGATTTAGTTGGTGTTAATGTATCAACATTTGTACCATTAACATCTTCTGCACAAACATTGCCCATCATTAAAGCAATTAATGTCACGACCAATAATATAAACACGAATCGCTTCCCGTTATTTTTAACAACCATTAAATCAAACCTCCTTTTTAATTAATTAAACTTGTATCCACAAAAAAATGAATACAATTCTAATATAAAAAGTAATACCCATATAAATATAATTATTACGGATTATGAAAAAAAAGTAAAAATAGTATTACTTTTTTTAAAAAAAAATTGAAACCCCCTTCGTAGAAAGCACCAATAGCAATACCAAGTTATCCAGCATCACCAAATCAGTTTCAAAGACCTACAAACAGAACAATGTTCATAATATTCGTTAAACCTATGGCAATTTAATTAATATACCATTTAATCAAAAGTAATACTTACTATATTGACAAAGTACCAATTAACGACATACAATTAGTAAAAATGTTTAAAAAGTAATACTTTTCAATGAAAAATGGCAAAAAAGTAATAAAAAGTCTTAAATACATATTACCTTTAAATATATAAGAATATAAATGAAAAAGTGATATAATGCATATACCCGATGGAATAATAACTATAGACCAGGCACTTATCTACTGGATTTTAACAATATTAATTATGGCAATATGTTTCTATAAATTTCAAAAAGACAGTCAAAAAGACAAAAAAATTGTTTCAATGGCTATTTTTAGTGTATTTACAGTAATCATTACATCACTGTCTATTCCTTCACCTCTCGGTGTTCCGATTCATTTCTTTTTAATTCCATTAATTGCAATTATATTAGGACCACATTCCTCAAGCATAGTTGCATTTATAAGTTTAATTATACAGGCATTAGCATTGAATATGGGTGGACTAACTTCTCTTGGAGCTAATTTTATAGTAATAGGCTTTATAATATCCATAACAACATACTTCTTCTACACTTTATTTAAAGACTTAAATGAAAAGTTTGCAATATTTGGAGGAACAGTAATTGGAATTATATTCGCAACACTTGGACAAATAATTATATTATTAATATCTGGAACTATGAGTTTAAACGCATTACTTGCAACATTGCTTCCATTTTATTTATTTATATCAATAATTGAAGGAGCTGCAAATGTGGTTATTATAAGTGCAATTAAAACTATGAAACCTGAAATAATGGAGATTAATGAGTGATACTATGAATAAAAAATATTTAATTATAATTTTATTAATACCTTTAATCATGTCTGCTGTATACGGACATGGAGTTGATGTAACTGCTGATACAATGGTTATCGCAGATGAAACAAACGGACAGTTAGCTAAAGACATAGCTGATTCAAACGGAATGAATATCAGTGTTTATAAATTTACTTCACAGGCTGATGTAGAACATATTTTAGAACACGCTGTAAACAACACAAACAAACGCATATTAATGATAGCATATCAGGACAGCGGAAATGAATTTTTAAAGAAACATTCAGAAGTATCTGATAGGGTTATTGTAGTTGACGACGTTAACAATGATACAATAGAAGACGGGTTAAATAAAATAATGAATGCGCCAACACAAAATGAAGAGTCTCAAAGTTCATTTGCTGTGCCGTTATTCATTGGATTGATAATAGGTATTCTTGTTGGTGCTCCAATTGGAGTACTTTTAATGAAAAGGAAAAAATAAGGAATGAAAATTCCTTTAACTCCTTTTTTAAAAAATAAAGTATAAATCTAAAATAAGCATAAAAAGAAATTTTATAAAAGCTAATTTTCTAATTTTAGTAAAAAAAGTAAATTTAAATAAAATAAATTATTTAAATTAAAATTCCGTTAAGTACACCGTCTTGACCAGGTCTAGAGGTTACTTTTGCATTACCTTCAGGAGTTTCTACAATAGCACCTTTGGTAATGATGTTCCTTCTTACATAGTTTGGGTTTGCAGAGTTTTCAATTACACCTAAAACATCTACAACTTGGGATTTACCAGTAGCAGGATCAGTTAAATTCATTTTATTAGCAGTAGCTAATCTGAGTTTTTCGTTTCCTCCACGGGTTCTGATTTTTTTCAATCTTTTTTCATCTACTCTAGTTTCAGCTGGATCTCTACCTAATTCAGCTTTCCTTTTTCCACGGTTTGCAACATTCCTTGCACCAGATGGTAATCTAGTTGATTTTCCTTGAGAAATTGCCATTATTTCACCTAATAAATATAATTAAATAATAATCGCGTCATTAAGCCTCTTTCATTTAAACTGTTGTGACAAGAAGATAAATAACAATTTAAATCTTGAGAGCAATAAAGAGTCTTAAAGAATAATGATAATAAAATATTACTCTTTCATTATATATAAATGTTTTATTTGCCTTTCAAAATAAGAAAAATTTGGATTTTTCTAAAAAAGAAATTAGCTAGTAATCACAAACTGAAATATTTTGTGAAGTACTAGATCCCTTATAATTACCGTCACCTGAAAAAACACAATCAAATGAATAGACTCCTGGAGTAACATGCATTCCAAAGGTATTTTCCCCACAAGCATCTGTTGTAACATTAAAACTGTTTTTTTCACCTAATACATCAGTTACAATAATTTCAACAGATTTATTGTTAATTGGTTTATTATAAGCATCACTTAATCTTAAAGTAAATGAATCTCCATTATGTAAATTAGAATCACTCATAATCTTCAAATTAGTTTTTTCCTGAGAATATTCTAATGCATAAATTGAAACAATAGCTAAAGCAACTAATGCTACAATAATAATGCAAATATAAATCACATTCTCTTTATCCATAATAAACCAAACCTTAAATTAATTTTCCCGTGAAATTTTTCTATTAAACAATAGAATACTTATACCTAATAATATAATTCCCATTATTAATATAATTATTAGGTTCATAACTATTGCATCTAAACCCTGGCCATAAGTCAGAACCTGACGAATTGCAGTAATTGCCTGATTCCAAGGTAAAATCTCATAAATCTGTATTTGCTGATTATTTATAGTAGCTATAACACAATCAGGTAATGGAATAAATGCTCCTGCGATAAAACTTAATGGAACAGCAATAATTGGAGAAATACTTGAAGCCTGTTTTGCATTTTTTGATAAAGCTACAATTATCAAAGCAACAGCTACTGAAGAAAATGTAGTTACAATACCTACAATACAGGCCAGGAATAAAGTATAAATTCCCCCTTCCCATTTAAATCCAACTAAAATAGCTACCAAAAGCATTATAATTACCTGAATGACACCTACAAAAGACCATGAAATTAAATTTCCAAGTACATAATCTCTTGTTTTCATTTTAGAAAGTCTCAAACGTTTAATCATTCCACTTTCTTCTTCAGTAGCTACATTAGAAGCAACTACCGTTATAGTCATTAAAATTGCAAATACAATCAAACCTGGTGCATATAAATCAAAGGTAGAAGATGAAGAAATATTCAAGTCTTCATATTTTAGCTCAATTTCCGGAATAGTTTGACCTGCAACCTTATTTATAATTTGTTTAGAGAATTCTGAAACAATTCCTGAAATAACACTACTTCCAATACCATAATCTGCATCAATCGGATTTCCTTTAATTACAATCTCCCCTAAACTAGACATATTATTTCCCATATCACTAGTAAAACCTTGAGGAATAATCAGAATTGTAGAAACAGATCCGTTTTCCAGCATTTTTTGAGCCTTATCTTCACTGCTAACCTCATGAACTGTAAATAAACTTTCATTTTCGCTGGAATTAAAGTCTTTAATTACTCCAACCAACTCATTTCCTAAATTAACCCCAGATGCATTGTCATGATTAATGACAGCTATATCCACATCACTTTCCACATTATCTCCAAAACCGATACCGAATATTAACATGAATACTGCAGGAAACAATAATAAGAAGAATAAGTTTTTCTTATCTCTAATTAACTGTTTAAAATTTAATTGGACTATATCAAATATTTTCATTTTAACTCACTCTCTTAATTGTCTTCCTGTTAACTCAATAAATACATCTTCCAAAGTATTTTGACGTATGCTAATATCTACTATTTTAGAATCATTACTTTCAACCAAATGTATTATATCAGGAAGTTTTTTAACTGCATCCAACAAAACAAGAATTATTTTTTCATCAGCTTCAAAGATATTGTTTAAATCAGCAATACTTTTAAGTTTATTGATAATTTTAGTATTGTCTTCAGAATTATCTAATTCAAGTTGAACAGTGTCTCCATTACCAATTATTTGTTTTAATTTCTTCGGAGTGTCTAATTTTAATAATTGACCATGGTCAATAATAGCTACCCTGTCACTTAACATATCTGCTTCATCCATTAAATGAGTAGTTAAAATAACAGTATGGCCTAATTCCTTCTGATGGAGAATATAATCCCACAGCAATCTTCTAGACTGTGGATCCAAACCTTCTGATGGTTCGTCCAAAACAACAACAGATGGATTATGAATAGTAGCCATAGCTATATTCATTCTACGTTTCATTCCTCCAGATAAAGAGGACACCAATTCATCTTTTTTATCTGTCAGATGTAATTTTTCAAGAATTACCAGTATCCTTTCTTTTAAAGTCTTTTTTGGAATATCATACATTTTTCCTATCATGTACAAGTTTTCAAAGCAGGTTAAATTGTTCCACAATACAACATCCTGCGGACAAATTCCTATTTCTTTTTCATCAAGATATGAAGAATCCTTTCCATTAAATAATATATTTCCACTTGTAGGTTTTAATAATCCTACCATCATATTAATAGACGTGCTTTTTCCAGCACCGTTTGGACCTAAAAATCCAAATATTTCGCCTTTTTTAACTTCTAAAGACAGATTATTTACAACTGCAATCTTATCATATTTTTTAACGACATTTTGCAATTCAATTACAGCATCAGACATTATTTTAACCTCTCCCAATAATTTGACCAGTAAGAGGATTAATTTCTATAACATCTGCAACAGCCCCCTTTTCATCATAGATATATGCATGATAATTATCACCATTTAAAAATGGAGTGCCCGCATAATATCCGTCATCATATTCCTTAAGAACAGAATTTACTGTATGTGTAACAGCAATAGGAACATTATTCTCCTGTGGAGCCATAACTAAAATCCTATTAGATATTACACAATCATTACAATAAGTAGAAATAATATATTCACCCGGATTTAATCTAATATTCAAACTGGCTTTACCTTTGTCATTAGATACTTTATTGTAAAATACTCCGTTAATATTGAAAGTAACACTTTGATTAGCTAAAGGATTTCCGCATCCGTCAACAACAGTTGCTACAAAAGAATTTCCCTGAGTTATATTTCCGTCTTTGGCAATTACTGTTGGTAAAACAGTAATATTATTGGAAACCATGCACTCTTTGTAAATTGCAGTGACAATGTATTTTCCAGGGTTTAAATTAATATTTAAAGTAGCTATACCTGATGCATTGGTTGCTTTAGTGTAAAAGACTCCATTAATATTAAATACTACTTTTTCACCTTCCACAGCAACACTGCCGTCATTATTAAGTAATTTAACTGAATATTGTGAAGCATTTCTAAAGTATTTTACAAGTTCTTTATTATCTGCAATATTCGGTTTAACAATGACCTTGTTTCCTATTTGTTCACCATTAACAGGATTTATAGCTGTAATAATATAATTTCCTGGATATAATCTAATATTTAAACCAGCTATTCCCTTATCATTAGTTGTTTTGGTATAAAAGACTCCGTTAATATTAAATGTAACATTAGCATTGGTAAGTAAATTACCTTTAGCATCTACAAATTTGGCGCTGTACTGGGTTTCATTTCTAAATATTTTAACTATGTCAGAACTTGAAATAGTTGATTTGACATTTAAAATAGAATTAACTGTAAGGTTATCTTCCATATAACAGGTTGTAACATTGTAAATATTGCTAACTAAATTAATAGACATTGCAACAATACCTTTTTCATCAGTTACACGATTCATAGTAACTCCGTTAATTGTAACAGTGATATTTTTATTAGCTAATGCTTTTCCTGTTTTGTCAGTTAGTTTAATGATTAATTTAGTTCCGTCATGATAATACATTTCAACATCAGGAACTGTTAAAATACTTGCAATATTTTTAACATTAACATTAACTTTCTGAATTTCATTGTCAACATATGCATGGACAGTATAATCATTTTCAACACTGCTTTTAAATGTTGTAGTGAAATCCAAAGTACCGTTATTGTTTTCTAAAACTCCGCCAGTTGCATTTAATTTAATAGCTCTTAAAGGAACATCTGCATGTACTGCAGTTTTATTCCAAACTAAATCAGCCTTTAAAGTAATCTTTTCATTGACTTCAACAGTTTCAGGATTGGCAGTGAAATTTAAAACTGCAAAACTTTTAGGAACTAAAATATTAACTAATGTAGATGCCCAATTAGGATTATTGCACCCCCACCAGTTATTGTCAAAGTACACTTTCGTAAAATTGCTGTATACCGTATCATTGATAAATACGGAGTTAGATACATTACAGGAAGTAGCTATTAAAGTTATAGCATTGTCTACATCTGAATTATTAATAAATTCGCACCCATAGGCAAATACGGAAGCTGAACCTCCCATATATCCACTATGTGAAAATATAGCTCCTGCACCTCTTGCTGCATAATTGTCAACAAATGATGAATTGTAAATTTCCATATCGGCACAATCCCACTGATAGATAGCTCCGCCATAGCAGTCTTTATAAACTCCGTCAGCACGATTTGCTATAAAAACAGAATTGCTTACTTTTAAATTACCATTTATATTTTTAATAGCTCCACCGTTTCTTGATGCAAAATTATTCACAAAAGTAGAGTTGCTTACTTTAAGTATTCCAACATTGGAAATAGCTCCGCCATCACGATTGACAGCTGTATTTTTTTCAAAATAACAGTTTACAACATTCAGTTTTCCTTCACTATCTATAGCTCCTCCACCATAAGCAATGTTATTTTTAAAAGTAGAATTATCAATTGTCAATTTAGCATCTTTAGATACACTAACGGCCCCACCATAGGAATAGTTAAGTTTATCTACATAATTGTTTTCAAAAACAGAATTGGAAATTAAACCATTATTTCCACCCCAGCATATTGCGCCGCCATATTCCAGACTGCCATTGCCGTTAATAAAAGTTAATCCATTTAAAACTACATTATCACAGGCAACATTAAAAATCCTGCTGGATTTATTGCCGTCAAATACTACATTACCCATTCCCTGAATAGTTAATTCATGGTTTATTGTTAAATTAGTATTTTTAGCTCCAGTATAAGTTCCTTCATTAACATAAACAGTGTCATTATCTGATGCATAACTTAAAGCCAAATCCATATTATTAAATGGATTTTCCTGTGATCCGTCACCATCAATTGTTGTATTTGTTCCTACATACCATTCGGAAGCATCATTAGCTGATGCTATCGGAATAATCAATAATAAAAACAAAGACCAAAAAAATATAATTTTTTTATTCATTCTCTCACATTTATTAATTTACTCAATTAATAGTATATTAAAAATAAATTATAAATATATATGATAATAAAAAAAAGGAGGTATTATTCCTTTTAATAATTACTATCTAATAAAAAATTAAGATCTGGAATCCCATAAGTATTTTCAAATTCATTATTATAAATTTTTACCCCATTTACAAAGATATCAAAGTATATTGAAAGACCATCACAGCCAATACCAATTTTAATATCAGATTCTTCTAAAATTTCTTTTTTAACATTTAAAATATCGGACGCATTATCTATAAAAACAGATACTGGACATCCATTTTTATCAATATTTATAAAAATTCCTTTATTCATTGCATAATTTGCAAAATAGCCATTTTTACCATCTATTTTCCCACAGAAAATATCATTTATTTCATCATAGCTGGAAATTAATCTTTGAGTTTTCATAACATATCACCTTACTTATTGTTATAATCTTATAAAATAAATAATTAACCAAGAAGAGCATTTGAAAAGAAATTATAAGTATTTTTTAAGTAAATAAATAATTTTTAAAGCAATATTTCTAAAACAAACAACATTAACTCAATTAAATATTTCAAAACAATAACAATTTAAATTATCAAAGCAATAATAATAAATAACTAAAATAAAATTGGTGTAAAAAAATTGCCAAAAGAAACAAAAGAACAGCTGGAATTGGAAGCTGAAATTAAAAATCAAGCTCAGAAATTCATAACCAATCTTAATGCAACACTTCCGGAAGTTATGGAATTGGAATATGAAGGATTCTACAGAAGAGGATTCTTTGTAAGTAAAAAAAGATATGCAGTTATTGAAGATGGTGAAATCATAGCAAAAGGTCTGGAATTAGTCAGAAGAGACTGGGCACCAATTGTTAAACAAACACAAAAAGACATACTGAAAGACATACTGAAAGAAGGGAACACCAAAAAAGCAATCAATACCGTTAAAAAAGTTTTAAAAAGACTAAAAAGTGGAAAAATTGAAGGAAAAGAACTGATAATACACACACAAATCACAAAACCTTTAAATGAATACAAACAAATAGGCCCTCATGTAATTGCAGCTAAAAAAATGGAAGAACACGGAATTAAAATAACTAAAGGAACAATTATCCAATATGTAATCATAAAAGGAAAAGGTTCAATTAGCCAAAGAGCAGTTCCTTATGACTATAGCGAAGGATTGGAATATGACAGAGATTACTACATAAATAATCAGATGATTCCAGCTATTGGAAGAATAATGTACTCATTAGGCTACACAAAACAAGATTTGGAAGATTTAGCACAAGGAGAAAAACAAACAAGTTTAGATGCATTTTTCTAATAAAACTTTAAATAAGACTAAAATAATAGGTAAATATAATGATGCACAATAACCCTGATGATGACCGTGTTGTATTTTTTGATGTAGATGATACTTTACTTGACACATCAACATTTGCACAAACCGCAAGAAAAGCAGCTATTGAATTAATGGTAGACAATGGACTTCCATTAGATAAAGATGAAGCTTATGGTGTTTTAAAAACTATTATAAGACAAAAAGGTTCAAATTACGGCAAGCACTTTAATATTTTAACAGAAGTAGTTTTAGGTCATGAAGATCCTATGCTTGTAGCATTAGGTATGATAACTTACCATAATGTTAAAATAGCTCTTTTAAGACCATTTGCCGAAACTATTGACACACTAATTTATCTTAAAAGCCAAGGATATCGTTTAGGTGTTATTTCCAATGGAATTACAATCAAACAATGGGAGAAATTAGTAAGACTTAATGTGTACTCTTTTTTTGATGCTGTAATCACCTCTGAAGAAGTAGGAGCAAAAAAACCAGATAAATTAATCTTTGATGTAGCTCTAAGAAAAATGAATGGTGATCCTGAAAAATCAATAATGATTGGAAATAAATTTAAAGAAGATGCACTTGGAGCCGTGAATGCCGGAATGAGTGCAATACTTGTTAATTCAGATGTTACAGAAGAAGACAGAACATACATCAGAAAAGAACAGTTAGATATCACCATTATTGAAAATATCGGTGATGTGAATACAATATTATAAATCCAGTTCCAAAGTAACCGGACAATGATCAGAACCAAAAACATCATCTTTTATGGTTGCTGATTTTACTTTATTTTTAAATTCTTCATTTACAAAGAAATAATCCAGTCTCCAGCCGGCATTACGGTCTCTTGCACGAGTTCTATAACTCCACCAGGTAAAATTATCTCCAGAATTATCAAACATTCTGAAAGTATCAACAAAACCGCTAGCCAGCAAATCATCTAACCATTCACGTTCTTCAATAAGATAACCTGATTTACCTTCACAATTATCCGGATTATAAACATCAATCGGATTATGAGCTATATTGACATCACCAGTAATGATTAAATTCTGACCCTGATTTTTTAAATCTTCAAGTAAATCAAGCAAAGCATTACAGAAGTCTATTTTATAGTCTAACCTTTTAGCATTCATTCCACTATTTGGAAAATAAATATTGAAAAGAGTAAAATCACTATATTCAAGTCTAAGTACACGACCTTCCTTATCCAGTGCTTCAACTCCCAAACCTCTAATAACATTTTCAGGTTTGATTTTGGAAAATGTGCCGACACCGCTATATCCTTTCTTTTCAGCTTCATTAAAATAAGAGTTAAATCCACTGACATTGGTTAACTTTTCAGGTATTGAATCTTCAGTAGCTCTAACTTCCTGAAAATTAATAATATCTGCATTAGTATTACTAAACCAATCCCAAAACTCTGGCTTTTTACTGGCTGCTCTGATACCATTTACATTCCAAGAAACGAGCTTAACTGACATTTATAACCTAACTCCATTTGTTGTAGGCAATTCACGAAGCCATTTAATATCACTTTTATAAAGCATACGAATATCAGAAATATCATATCTAATCATAGCTAATCTTTCAATACCTAAACCAAACGCAAGAACAGGAACATCTACACCTAACGGTTTAAGAACTTCAGGTCTGAACATTCCAGAACCTCCAAGTTCAATCCAGCTTTCCTTATCTTCAAGGTAAACTTCACATTCAGTAGACAAATAAGTGTATGGGAAGTAAGCAGGTCTGAATCTAACTTCAAAACCTAATTTTTTATAAAATTCTTTTAAAAAGCCCATTAAGTTTTGATAGTTAACACCTTCACCGCCAACAAGCCCTTCTACCTGATGGAACTCAGGCAAGTGTTTATAAGTAATAGTTTCTCTTCTAAATACCCTACCTACAGAAAACATTTTAAACGGAGCTTCATGCTCATATAAATATCTTGTTGAGATTCCAGTTGTATGTGTTCTTAAAACTGTTTGTCTTGCAACATCCTCATCCCAGTCATATTGCCATCCTGTAGAACCTGTGTCCCCACCGGTATTATGAATTTCAGCAGTTTCATCAACTAATTTCTGATCTGGCAAATCACATGTCAAAGGATTTTTAACATAAAAAGTATCCTGCATTTCACGGGCTGCATGATCTTGAGGCTGGAATAAAGAATCAAAGTTCCAGAATGCAGAAGCTACAATAGAACCATTTTCCTCACTGAATCCCATGTTTAAAAAGATTTCTCTGATTTCATCAATAATTTCCCTTAAAGGATGTTTTTTACCTGGGAAAATTTTTGGAGCTTCAGCATTAATATCATAAGGACGGTATTCCAAATCTTTCCATTCCCCGTCTTTTAATTGTTGGTGTGTTAATTGAGTAGCTTGTTTTTGAATAGTGAAACCTTCATTTAATATAGCTTCACCTTTATCTAATATTTTAAAAGAGTGTGAGGTGTTCTTTTTAATATTTAAAATATTTTTCCTGTCATTAAGTTTTTTAAATCCGTCTAATAATTCAGGAGGTAAATTACTTTTAATAGAATTTTTAGCTTCCTGCAAATGTTTTAATAACTTTTCATCAGTTCCTAAGATTTTAAAGGATTCCTGACCATGTTCAGTAATAGTTACAATGCCTTTATTGATTTTAGCCCAATTTTTACGAACTAACCAGCCAATAGCTATGTTAGTTTCTTTTTTATCAATATTAGCATCTTTAGCTAAATCTCCCATGTTCATTTCTTTTTTGGAAGACAATACTTTAAGGATTTTACGTTCTGGAAGTCCCCCATCTGCATATTCATTTCCATTATCAGTTAAAGAAATAACTTCTTCAACATCCTTATCCACTTCAATAATATCCTTAGAAGCAAGGGAACCTGCTGCACTCATAACAGATTTAATATCCATTTGCGTATTTTTAGCTATTTCCTCAGGAGTTGCATCAGGATTAGTTTCCAATTCTTTTAAAAGTTTTTTCTCATAAATATGTAATTCACTAATGGTTTTTTTAATATCCCCACTCATTTAAACACCTTAAATAATAAATAATATTATAATATATGTAAATAGAATTTATAAATGTTAGCTAAAAATAGCTTTTATTTAAAAAGAGGAATTGGAAAAGAAATATTTTAATTTAAGTATGGGCTTTGAAGATAATAAAAAAAGAAAAAAAAGTATTTAGAAATATGATTCCAGATAGCTGACAAAAATAGAAGCTGCAGTTAAATCAGCAGTAGTTCCGGGATTTAATTTGTTTTCATATAAATAATTATCAAATTCATTTAATTTATCTGAAAAACTGCCATCATCCTTAAATAAAAGCAATTCCTTAGCCTGAGATGAAACCTCACTGGCTTTTTTGTCACCATATTTTCTTGAAATTAAAGTATCCGGAATTTCAGATAAAATAGTTAAAAAGGTTAAAACACATGCATCATTAGCTTTCATGGTTTTTCTCAAATCACGGTAAGTCGGATAACCTTTTTCAAAAACAACAGGCATTCCCGTAGTCATTTCATTAGCTAATCTGTCCCATGGTGCAGAAATCTCTAAAACATCAAACATAGTTTGTTTATTTGCCCTTAATTCTTCTTTTGCATTTTCACTAGCTACATCATACTCATCCTGATCACCCATTCCGCCGGCATCTGCAATGTTAATTGCATCATACAAATCCACTGCATCTTCCACAGTAGTTGCTTCCATTAATTGAGAAGTATTTTTTCTGAGCTGAGAAAAATCATCACTGATAGCTGCCCCGCAGGCTATTGGAGTAATCATCATTACAATTCCAAGATTTGTATTATTAGCTATCCATTTATCTGTTTCTTTTACAGCATCCAATATGTATTTACCTAACCTTGCATTCTGAAGACAGTTTTTATTGACTTTTGAAGTTGCTTTTTCAATAGTATCCCCAATTACAATTCCACTTATTATAAAGTCTTCAAATTCCATATCTTCAAAATCACGGGTTCTATGAACATTTCCAGGCTTTGGATATCCACTTACTTCTAATGCTGAAGCTATTTGAGCTATTTTAGCTATTGTTTTTGAATCCATAATATCAACTTAAAGCAAATCATTTAAAAGCACATATGATGCAAAGTTAGTGATTATCAGGTCTGATCCTGCTCTTTTAATAGAGATTAAACTTTCCAAAATTGCATTTTCAGTTAAAAATCCTTTTTCAATAGCTGCCATAATCATTGAGTATTCCCCACTTACATTATAGCTAACTAAAGGTAGTGTAAATTCTTCTCTGATTGTTTTAATAATATCCAGGTAAGGTAAAGCAGGTTTAACCATTAAAAAGTCAGCACCTTCAATAACATCAAGTTCACATTCCCTAATTGCTTCTAAGGCATTTGCAGGGTCCATCTGATAACTTTTACGGTTTCCGCAAGTTGGTGATGAATCAGCTGCTGCTCTAAATGGTTCATAAAATGCAGATGCATATTTTGCTGAATATGACATAATCATAACATTATAAAATCCATTTTCATCCAATGCAGTTCTGATAGCATCCACTCTGCCGTCCATCATATCAGAAGGAGCCACTATATCTACACCAGCTTTAGCATAAGAAACAGCTACTTTAGCAATGTATTTCAATGATTCATCATTTAATATTTCCACTCCGTCGTCAGTATCGTCATTTTCTTTAATTAATCCGCAGTGTCCGTGAGAAGTGTATTGGCATAAACATACATCACCGATAACAACAAGATCTGTCTGTTTTTTAAGTTCGCGAATTGCTCTTTGAACTATTCCTGTAGATGAGTAATCCGGACTAGCCACTTCATCTTTACTTTCAGGTAATGGAACTCCAAAGACAATAATTGATTTTAAACCTTTTTCTTCCAATTGTTTTGCAAATTCAATACCTGCATTTAAAGAATACCTGTATTCTCCAGGCATTGATTCAATAGGTTCTTTTTCATCACCTTCAAGTTCTTCTTTGAAAAAAATAGGATAAATCAAATCTTCTTTGTCCAATTTAGTTTCACGAACAATATCTCTGATTTTAGAGTTTTTTCTATATCTTCTCATTCTTGTAACTGGAAATACCATTTTTTCACCTACATAATTATTAGTAAAATATTACACTTAATATTTATCATATTTTAAATTCACTTAAAAGCGTATCTTCAATCCCGTAAGGCTTTTTTAGATAGTAATTTTTTCCATGCTCAACAATCAATGCATGATACTCCTGATATGCATTAACATCTCCATTAAAACTATCTTCAAATAATTTTTTAATATTCATATACTTTTCTTTTTCATCAAAATATCCCAAATAAGAAAATATCCTTTTAGTATAGGCATCCACTTTAAATTGCTTTTGTTTATATGCAAAAAGTAAAATAGAATCTGCTGTTTCATTACCTACTCCCTTAACTGCTAAAACTTCTTTTCTGGAAGGAATTTCACCATCTAAAGAAATATAAAATTTGGCAATATTTTTAAGATAATTAAATTTCTGATTAAAATAACCTGCAGGGCGAATAGCTTTTTTAAATTCATCTTCACAGGAATCAGCCAGTTCAAGAATATTTTCAGCTGAAAAATCACTTAAAAGACTTAGATTATTTAATGCTTTTTCTACTGAAGGCCAGGAAGTGTTCTGAGTCAGAACAGACCCCATTATAATTTCAAACTGCTCTTTCGAATTTCTTGGAAAACTATAATCTTTTGGATGATAACCTTTAACAGCACCTGTTTTAGTGGGATTTGAGCCGTCATAACCTATAATAGGCCACCATCCCTGATAGGAATATGTCTTAAGTAATTTGTCATAAATCAGATTAATATTATTTTCACTCATACTACTCAACAAAACATTTATTAAATTTATATTATATTACTATGAATATAAGATTTTTATTGGAGAAACAAATATGGGAAATACAATCGGAAAAATGTTTTCAGTAACCAGCTTCGGATCAAGTCACGGCAAAGCTGTTGGAGCAGTTATTGACGGATGTCCTGCCAATCTTGAATTAAGCTCTGAAGATATTCAAAAAGAACTGGACAAACGAAAACCTGGAACAAGCGGAGTAACAACACCACGTAAAGAAGAAGATGAAGTTCAAATTTTATCAGGAATTTTTGAGGGTAAAACTGACGGAACACCTATTACAGGAATTGTTTATAACAATAATCAGCATTCAAAAGATTACTCAATGTTTAAAAACACTCCCCGTCCATCTCATGGAGATTACGGTTGGATGAGCAAATATGGCAATTATGACTACAATGGAGGTGGTCGCGGAAGCGGAAGAATCACTATAGGTCATGTAATTGCAGGAGCAATAGCTAAAAAGCTTTTAAAAACAAAAAATATCGAAATTGTTTCTCAGGTTGTTCAAATCGGTGACATAATGGCTCACAGCAATGATTTTGATACTGTAAAAGAAAATGTTGAGAAAAATTCCGTAAGATGTGGTGATTTAGAAGCTGCTAAAGCTATGGAAGAATTAATTTTAGCTAAAAAACAGGAAGGGGATTCAATTGGAGGAATCGTTGAAACAGTAGCTGTCGGAGTTCCTGCAGGACTTGGAGAACCAGTATTTGAAAGGCTTGATGGTGATTTAGCCAGAATTCTAATGAATATAAATGCTGTAAAAGGAGTGGAAATCGGTTTTGGTTTTGATGTAGCTACAAGCAGTGCATCAGAAATTAATGATGAATACTATATTGAAGATAATGAAATTTATACCTCAACCAACAGTTCCGGAGGAATTATTGGTGGAATAAGTAATGGTATGTCTATTATTTCAAGAATCGCAGTTAAACCTACCCCTTCAATTTCAAAATGTCAAAAAACAGTTAATCTGGAAAAAATGGAAGCTGAGGAAATAAGTATCCAGGGAAGACATGACCCCTGTATCTGTCCAAGAGCAACTATTGTAGCTCAATCCAGCGTAGCTATTGTTCTTGCAGACCATATGATTAGATCCGGATATATTCATCCTTCAAATCTGGAAATCTAACCGTTTCTTCCAATTGTAAGCTCATCATTTTCCCCATTTTTTAATGAAGTCTGGTAAGTATTTTTCCTCTCTCTTCTATTTAAATCAATATTTGAACTGTGAATTTGAGAATTGACATCTTTTAATGTTTTAATTCTAATTCTTGCAGGATTTTGAGTATTTACTTCAAAAGACATCCCATCAAAAGCAGCTAATGTTTTTACACCGCTTTCTTTAGTTATTCTTTTTGCTTCATCAATTGGATCTATACTTAACATTTTAAGACCAAAGTGAGTCATAATAGCTAATTTTGGCTTTACTTCTTTTAATAACTCAATAAAATTACGTGAACATAAATGACCCCTAATAGATTTATTTCCCGGCCTAAGTACACTAGCTATTAAAATATCTGCTCCTTCATGGTATTTATGCAAATCCTCAAAATATCCCGTATCTGAAGTATAGGATATTTTAAAACCTTTATAATCAATCTGAAATCCTACACCTTCAGGGTCACCATGAACTGTTTTTGTACCTTTAACAGAACAGCCATTAATGTTTTCAACCTGATTTGGCTCCAGAACATATTTTTTAGAATGACTTTGATGATAATTTGAAATTCCCGGACCCCATCTCTCATAACCGTCAAGAACACTTTTATTTCCTAAAACAACACCATATTCTTTGGTCATTCCTCTGGTCATGGCTTCAATGAGAATTTCCGCATCATTATAATGGTCAGTATGTGCATGAGAAACAAAAACACCATCTAAGTTTCTTGGGTCAAATCCGAATTGGTAAGTTCTAACAAGTGCCCCAGGACCTGGATCAACATGATAGTTTTTCCCGTTCAGATTATCAATTCTAAAACCGCCAGTCATTCTTCGTTGACTGATAGCTGAAAACCTTCCACCTCCAGTACCTAAAAATGTTATTTTCATTTAAAAAATCCCCTTTATAAACCACATAAAATTATATCACACTTAAGATTGGATTTGTCCTTTTTAAGACATAATTTTTCATTCTGGATAACTACCTTATCTCCAAGTTCTGCATCACCATTGTCGCTGAACATAAAAACAGTTTCATTTGGTTTAGCTATCTGTTTCCAATTTCCATCAAAAGCCTGTGTTTTGCTATTTAATTTAACATGAAGCATTTTTCCATCGACTGAAACAACTTCACCAATATCTCCCTTATCAATAATTTTATCAGCTAACGCTATTTCTTTATTTTTTTGGATTAAATCTTCCTGCAGCTTTTGTCTGAATTTAGATAAAACCTTAATATCCTTGTCAATACTTACATTAAGATGTCTTTGAGCTTCTGATTTATTGAATTTAGGCTGTTTGATTAAAACATCAAACTCATTTCCAATTGTAGGTGTTTTTCTAGAAATTTCAGTTAATATCTCCTCAAAGATGTCACCCATATATTTTAAACTTAATGAAGGTTTCCATTTTTTATTTATTAGCTTTTCTGCTTCCTGTTTGGCAAATTTATTACCGAATACAATAATCGCTTTTTCACCAGCTTCTCTGGAAACAGTTTCAGAGCCTGACAGTTCCACTATTTGGTAACCCATTGTAGTTCCATAAATTCTTTTTCTGTATGTTTCAAAGGCTTTTTTAGTAGTGACTTCCCCTCTTACACAATTTCCTACAGTAGTTATTTTAGTAGCATCTTCAGTTAACTTAATTGCAATGCCATATTCATCAGCTTTCTTTTTAAATTCATCATCATTTTTTATTTTGCCACTATATAACTCGGATTCCAATGCATTTAACTGCTCTTTATTTCCAAAATAACCAATTCTTCTTTTATCACTAGCCATTACACATCCTTTTTTTCCAATATAAGCAATAATCAAACTCATTTCCTAACCCCTAAAATTAACAGTGAATAAAAATTAATTATAATAATTTAAGTTAATATAATATTATATTTATTATAAGTTATATATTTTCATCAAATTTTGATACAACTGTAAAAAAATTTCCATTAAAAAAAATTTATCTTCTAAAAATAAGCAAAAAAATTCGTTATAACACTAACCAAAGTATCAAAAGATACTGTTAAAATTATTAAAAAGATATAGAACTGTTCATAACAACAATCTTTATATAACAATAGAACATAAAATAGTAGTATAATAATTTTTAATTATTTATCATTACAAATTATAACGTCATAAAAATTATAATTTAAATAATGGTAAAAATTAAAGAACTAGGAGAAAAAACCTATGAAAGATCTCAATAAAATGTTTAAACCTGATTCAGTTGCTGTAATCGGAGCTTCAAACACCCCAGGTAAAGTAGGTTATATTATCATAGATAATATCATCTCTGGAGGATATAACGGAAAAGTATACCCAATTAACCCAAAAGGAGGAGAAATCCAAGGGTTAAAAGCATATGAAAATATTAAAGATGTTCCTGAAAAGGTGGACTTAGTAATTATGTCCATTCCTGCAGCTTTTGTAAATGAATCAATAAAAGACTGTGGTGAAGCTGGCGTAGAAAACATGGTAGTTATTAGTGCTGGTTTCAAAGAAATTGGAGAAGAAGGTGCAAAATTAGAAGAAGAATTAGTTGCACTTAGTAAAGAATATGGTATAAATATTATTGGACCAAACAGTTTAGGAATTACAGATTCCCACACTCCATTAAACTCTTCATTTGCACAAATGATGCCACCAAAAGGAAATATTGCATTTATTTCCCAAAGTGGGGCTATGATGGTAGCACTTCTTGACTGGAGTCTTACTTCAGGAATCGGATTCAGTAAAGTAATCAGTCTTGGAAACAAAGCTGGTGTAACTGAAACCGAATTAATGGAGTATTTAGCTGAAGATCCTGAAACTGCAGTTATTATCTGTTATTTAGAATCAATATCTGATGATGATAACTTTGTTAAAGCAATGAGAAAAACCACTGCTAAAAAACCAATCGTTGTACTTAAATCCGGTTCAAGTAATGCTGGTGCAGAAGCAGCATCTTCTCACACAGGTGCTTTAGCAGGTAGTGACTTGGCATTTGATACTGCTTTTGAACAATCCGGAATCCTTCGTGTAAGCAGCATGGCAGAATTGTTTGATATTGGATTGGCATTTTCCAAAGCACCACTTCCAGAAGGAAACAATGTAGCTATCATTACCAATGCCGGTGGTGGAGGAGTGCTTACTGTAGATGAAATGGAAAGACAGGGATTGGAACTTGTTCAATTTGATGAAGAAACAAAAGAAAAATTAAGGAAAGGTATTCCTGAAGAAGGTAGTGTAAACAACCCTATTGATGTTTTAGGAGACGCTCCAGTACAAAGGTACAAAGAAACATTAGATATTGTTTTAAAAGATGATCAAGTAGACAGTTTAATCATCATGGTTTGTCCTACAGCATCTGCAGACCCAGACGGAATTGCAGCTGCAATCTTAGAAGAAAGAGAAAAATTCGGAAAACCTATTTTAGTTGTAAATATGGGTGGACCAACCTTTGAAGCAGCAAATCATGCACTAAGATCCCACAATGTGCCTACTTATGTTTTCCCTGAAAATGCAGTAGATGCACTTGCAGCTATGACAACCTATGCTGAATTGGAACGCAGAGAAGCTGATTCCTGTATTGATGATTTAGACAACATCGATAAAAAAGCTGTAGAAGAAATATTCGCTAAAGTTAAAGCTGACGGCAGAGACACCTTACTTGGTAGTGAGGCATATGCAGTAGCTGAAGCTTATGGAATTGAAGCTGCGCCAATTAAATTAGCTACCAATGCAGATGAAGCAAGCCAATTAGCAGCAGATATGGAATTCCCGGTTGTACTTAAAATAGCTTCTGACAAAATACTTCACAAATCAGATATCGGTGGAGTAAAAGTAGGAATTGAAAGTGAAGAAGAAGCTAAAGCAACTTTCGATGAAATCATAGCTAATGCTAAAAAAGCACATCCTGACATTGTACCTGACGGTGTGGAAGTGCAAAAAATGATGGAAACCGGTCAGGAAGTAATTGTCGGTATGATTAAAGACAAACAATTCGGACCAATGATTGCATTTGGTATGGGTGGAATTTACGTTAACCTTATTGAAGATGTATCCTTTAAATTAGCTAACGGTATCAGCAGTCAGGAAATTGATGAGCAAATCAATGACACTAAAGTTAGCGAATTGCTTAAAGGTTACAGAGGAGAAGCACCATGTGATATTGATGCTGTAAAAGAAGCTATTAAAAGAGTAGCTAGGTTAACCTTAGACTTCCCTGAAATATCCGAATTGGATATTAACCCAATTTTCGTATACGAAAACGGATCAAGTGCTCTTGATATAAAAATCAAATTATAATTTCTCATTTGAGAAATTACTCTTTTTTTCTTTTAAACATTAGTTGGAGGTTATACTATAACTAATGAAATCGATTTGGAATTATATACCATAGCTATAACCAGATTAAACACAGGATTTCAAAATATCGGTGAAATAATTCAAAAAAATGCAGATGAACTTCAAAATAACAATCCTGAAGCTATAAAAATATTAACTGAAGAAATTGAAAACACAGCTCCATCTTTTAAAAATAGTGCCAAAGACTTTAACAGAATGTATTTGGATATTGTAGACAGCTTAAATCAAAAAGAAGTTAATTACAATGAATATGAACCATTTTTTAAATATATAAATCAGATATTTCCACAATACAGGGAAAGTCTTGTAAAAAGTATTGACAATTTAAAAAATATCCGAATAGACAATTCCGAATTGAACCAAGCTATTGCAAATCTGGATAATGCAATTATGGAAATCGTAAATACATTTACAAACTTGTTAAAAATAGCTATTGATTATGTATCTGGGGCAAAAGATATTTAAAAAAACATTGAAATCCATAATTTAAATTAAAACTTGCTTTGATTATATTAAAGTGAAAATAAAACTTTCAAATATAATCATAGCTACTTCTTTTTATTTTGCAATCAAAACATTGTTCAAATTCTTCAAATAGGATACTGTAACTTTCAGCAGCAACAGAATCAAAATTTAAAAAAAATAAGGGGAATGTAACTTATAAAAATTACATTCAAAAGATAAATTAAGCAGTTACATCATAAAAGATTTTTTCTGCAGGGATTTTTTCTTTTAAGACACCTAAATCAACTTCAATATTCATGAAGTCCAATACTTTTTGTTTGTATGCATCATCCAATCCTGAAACAAAATTGATTCCGCTTAAAGATTTTTTCTCAATATCAGGATTAGCTACTATATCTTTTGGTAATTGGGATACTGAATCGTCAGGATTTTCTTGAACATATTTAGTAGCATTATCATGGATTTCTACAATTTTTTTAGCTTCATCAGGATGTTCTTTTAAGAAATCATCAGATGCTGCAACTACACAGCATGGATGTCCAGGTATGATTTCAGATGAGTCAACCAATTCAGTATTGCCGTTTTCAACTGCAGTAGTTACAAACGGTTCATAAGTTAACATACCGTCAATCTGATTAGATTTTAAAGCATCATTCATTGAAGGAACTTTCATTGCAGAAACTTTTAAATCTTTAATATCAATATTATTCTGATTTAAATAATATTTAAGCAACATATATTGAATGGAAGCTTCTCCAGGAGTAGCAATGGATTTGCCTTCTAAATCCTGAACAGAAGTAATTCCTGAACTGTTACTTACAACAATTCCACTACCTTCAGTCTGTACACCAGAAATAACTTTTACTGGTACACCTTTTTCTATTGAAGACAATACTGGAGTGATACCTACATATCCAACATCCACTTCACCACTAGCCATAGCGGTCATTAAGTCTCCACCATTATTGAATTGAACTAATTTAGCATTAATACCTTCTTTTTGATACATGTCTTGAGCGTCAGCAATGAATAAAGCTGCATCATGATCACTTGGAAGATAACCGATAGTTACTGTACCATCATCTTGATTGGAGTAAAACATATATGCTCCAGCTGCAATAATGATAACAGCAACGATTATAACAATAGTTATAATTGATTTTTTATTCATATCATCACCATAATTAAATTACAGTAATATGTATTAAAAATAGCAATATATAAAAGTTTCTGAAACATTCTTAAAATTTAAAATTAAAGCCATGAACAAAACCTTTTTAAAAAAATATCAACAAATAAGCAAAAAATAAATTAAAAAAAGTGAAAGGAATTAATTAATTATAATAATTCTTTTCTCAAATCAATAGTGTCCTTTAAATCCGGACCTGTTGAAATAATAGTTACTGGAACACCAGTTTCAGATTGAATTTCTTCAATGAATTTTTTGGTTTCAGCAGACAAATCATCATAACTTTGTGTTCTAGCACAGTCAGGATATAATCTGTCTACACAGGTTAAAGCTATTTGAGTTGCACCATTGATTCTGCAGGATTCTTTTGCAAGTTCCATATCAAATAAACCTACACGACGCCTACGTCCAGTTACAACACCATATTCTTCAATATTTTTACTTTCAGCTTCTTCTTGTGAAATTTCAGTTGGGAAAGGTCCTTCACCAACACGGGTAATATAAGCTTTAAATACATTGATTACTTCATCAACTTTAGTTGGACCTACACCTACATCAGCAGCAAATGTACTTGCAGTAGTGTCTTTACTAGTTACAAATGGATAAGTTCCATAGTAAAGAGATAATGCAAATCCTTGAGAACCTTCAATAAATACATCCCCTCCATTATCTAAAACATTATTAGTTTCTAAAGAAACATCCGCTAAATAATCTTCAAGCTCAGGAACATCTTTAGCTAATTTAACTGTCCTTAACACCCTATCAGAATTAGCTGGTCCACAGCCGGATCCAGTACTTCCTATTTTTTTAGCTAAATGTTCTGATTTTTTGTCCCTTTCTCTGTGATCTTTAGTAATAATAGCACATCTAGGATCAACAAAAGTTCTTTCTTTTACACCATATTTCTTTAAATCTTCAAATTCTTTAAATAAAACATCTTTATCTACTAATACTCCAGCACCAATCATGAGTTTAGCATCAGTATGTACAAAACCAGAAGGGATAAGCCTTAAACCATATTTTTCACCATTAAACTCTACAGAATGTCCTGCATTTGGACCTACACCTGCACGAGCAATGATATCTGGTTTATCATTACCGCAAAGATAAGTGATACATTTACCTTTACCTTCGTCACCCCATGCTCCACCGACTAAAATACTACAAGTCATTTAATAACTCCTTTCATAATATTAAAACATGAAAAATAAAAATTTTCACAACACTAAAATATTTTGTCAGTACTCTTTTAAAAACTTTTCCAAAAACTCAATTATCAATATATTTTCAGGAGCATTTCCTTTTAAAAAACTAAACAGAAAAACAAATTTCGAAAAAATCAACATTATATGAAAATTAAAAAAAAATATTCAAAAATATAATTAAAAAAACTTAAAAATATTAAAATAAATGTTAAAAAAAGACTACGGAAATAAATAAAATCCAAAAATCATATAAAAAAATAAAAATAACACATAACATACATTAGATAGGCAAATTGAGCAGATATTCTATGCATATCTACCCAAAATATTATATATATAGTATAAATTAAAATTGGATATATGTGGGGTTAATTTAAAAATGCATGTTAAAAAAAGATATGATGAAATCAGTGAAATAGCGGAAATTGAAATACATGATATAAACACAAAAGACATTTACAAACCATCACCTAAGATATTGGACATACACCAGCCCAAACACAGAAAACTATTAAAAGCCATACCTTCAGACATCCACATACTTTTGCCAATACGTGAGGGAAATGATTTTATAGTTATACGTTTAGGCTGGACTACCCTGCAAAAAACAAATCTTGATTCAAACGATATTGAAGGCAGAATGTATAGTGATGTTCTTCCATTTCATTATAATTTATTGAAAGATTATTGCAAAAAAGCAGTAACTACCAAAAAACCAATTAAATTAAGACTTTATTATTATAGAAATAATCGCATACAATCAATAGTCCATACAACTATTTTAGAAGACAACGGAAAACTATATATTGTTGAAGATTATTCCTCAGAGAAAGAAAAAAATAAGCCCAGAATAAAAGAGGATAAAGACAGCAAAAAATTGGAGCTAATTGAATATTTCTCCCAAACTGGAAGTTATTACAAATATAAAAACAAATATACTTGGACCTCTGGAATTTATAACATAATAAATAGAACTCCTGAAATTGACGACCAATATTATAATATTGTTTTTAACTTAGTAGTTGATGAAGACCAGCACAAAGTTGAAAAATTATTAAATAATCTAGATCCTGAATCGTCACATATTGAAGAAATTATAAAAATCAAAACTAAAACTGGCAATATTAAATATCTTGACAGCCATGTTTATGTAAAATTTGATGAAAATAATGAAATTATAAGTAAAACTGGTTTTTTTAAAGATATTAGCCATGAATTAACTGAAAAAAATAGAAGTATGGATTATTTAATAAATGGATTTATAAAAAATTCTAAATTAGCACTACTTATAGAACCATTTAGCAGCAAATATTCATTTAGTGAAGGATTTTACGAAATTTTAGAACTAGATAAACAGCATGACTATAAAAATAATTGGAAACTTATTATTGAAAATATAGAAGAAAAAGATATAGTTCAAAAAATTAACGCATACGGGATGGAAAAATAACTAAACTAAATGAAACTTTTACATATTACCCAAATAAATCAAAAGAGAATAAGAAAATTATTGAATTCTCTCTTGAATCATTTTACATAAATAATGAAATACACCATTTAGGATTTTTAATTGATATTACAAAAGATATTGAAAAAAGTAAACAACTTGAATATGCAAAAAGACAAAGTATAATTATCAAAGAAGTTCACCATAGAATAAAAAACAATTTCCAAATATTGAATAGTTTTATTAATGGGTGTCCGCCAAAATTGAATTTTGGCTGACTTGTTGATTTTTTTTAAAATATTGTTACATCAAGTTTTAATTGGTTTTTAATGGATGTGCTTTCGCAGAAATCTTCTAAATCTTCTGTTGTGTTTTTTATTTCTTGTTTTATGTTGTGTAGTCGTATTAAATTATATGCTAATGCATCTAAGTTTATTCTTTCTTCTGTTTTTACCATTCCGATGACTACTTCTTTTTCTATTTGGAATTGTTCTTTGAATATTCCAAATGGTCCTTCAACGCTTGATCTTTTGCTATATTCGTCTTTATATTCCTGTTTTTCCATTTTTTCGTTCATTGCTTTTTGCATTTCTGATCCGTATTCTGTGATGGTTTTGTGTGTTTGTTTGCCTGTTAAGCATTTGTTTCGTGCTTTGCAGTTTTTACAGGCTTCATAATTGTTGTAGAGTCTTTTTATTTTGTCTGGTTTTTCTGGATCTTTGTGTGGTTCGATGTATTTTGCGAAAAAGTGCATATATTGATTTTTTGGGCATTTGAATGCATCTAATTCATAATCATATTCAAAATGGTCTTTATGGTATGGATTTGGATTTAATTTTCCTATTTTTTCTTTACTTTGCTTTCTATTTGGTATTAAACCATCTATTTTTTTATCTGCTAAGTATGATAGTGATATTTGGTTTAAGTATATTGTATCGGCACTTATATACTTTGGTGTGGTGTTAATGTTTCTTATTGCTCTTTCTGCGATTATTGGTAGTTCGTAGTGGTCTGTCGGGTTTTGTGTGACGTTTATTGCACAGATTAATTTGGTATCATAATCGACTGCAGATTGGATATTATAAGCAACCATGAAGTTTCCTTTCTTTCCTTTCATAAATCTTGCTTCTATATCATTTACTGGAATTTTATCCTGTCCTGTGAATGTAAATTGTGTTTTTATTCCATATAATAGTTCTAATTTATCTTCATCATCTATGTCTTTCTTTTCCAATAATCTTTGAGCAGGTTTGTGAAGTTTTTCAAGACATTCAGGGTCAATAGGTCGTCCTTCGTAGTAATCGATCAATATTTGAGTTTCTTTTTTTGTAATGGTGTTGTTGTTGGAATTGTATGCTTTTTTGATGGTTCCATCAATGGCAACGTGATTAAATTCAGTGAATCCTTCATCAAAGGCCTTTTTTAATGTCATTTGCAGCAATACTTCAAAATAATGGCCATATTCTCTTCGATATCTTTGGATTGATCTTTCAGAAGGTCTAATATCATCGCACACGTATTTAAATATATCATGGTATCGCGCCATATCTGCAATTATTGATGTTCTATCAATATGTTGGATTTTGGCATAAATAAGCAATTTTAACATGGAATCCACTGGAAGGGAGTCTCTTCCTTTCTTTTTCTTGGGTTCTTTGATATTTAAAAGTGGAAAAACTTCTTCAACAAATTCAACAACAAAACGAGAAATATGATTCTCCGGAACATTCCAATCAAGAGTATTAATGCCCAATTTTGCCTGATTCCTATCAAACTTTCTTTTAACCATAAATAACAACACCAAAACAACTTATATCTAATATAAAATATGTACAACAAAGTATATAAACTTAACTGTCTTAAAACCATTAAAAATCAAAAATAAGAATAAAATAAAACTAAACAATAATTTAAAAAATAATTAAACCAAATAAAATAAAATAAACAAAAATTAATTGAAATATATTAAAAATAATAAAAATTAAGCCCAAAAATTTTTTTGACGAAAAATCAAAAATCAATTTTGGCGGACACCCTAATATAGAAAAAAAAGTTTATCAAGATAAACCAGAATTGGTTATTGAACATATGCAAAGTAGATTACAATCATTAGCTGATTTACACAATCAAACATATAAAAATGGTGATTTTGAAATATTAAACTTAAAAACAAACATAGAAAACCAAGATACTGCATTAAATAATTTATTAAGTAAAAATAAAGATATAAATTTTATTTCAAATATTGAACCTGATATTTGTTTGCCAATTTCAATAACAACTCCAATAATGTTAATTATTAATGAATTAACAACCAATTCAATTAAACATGCATTTAATGATGAAAATCAAGAAAAAATAATAACAAAAAGTGCAAAATTAATTAATAATGAAACTTGTGAACTTATATACACAGATAACGGTAAGGGAATTAAAAAAATTGAGAATAAAGAAGGGCATTTAGGATTAAATATTATCCAATCTTTAACAAAACAGATAAATGGAACTCTCAAAATTAACACTCCTGAAAACGGAAGCAGATTTAAAATAATATTCCCAATTAAAGAATAAACATGTGATATACAAAATAATAAATTACATAATTAAGGTCTCAAAAAATGAATATTGAAAAAAAATACTTCCCAATAGAAAAAGTCGAAGAAGTAAAAATATATGATTTAAGTAAAGAAGTAATATTTTATGATTCCCCGAAAGTAACAGATGTTGAACCTACTGAATTTGAATCTATTTTAAATCAAATTTCATCTGATGTTAATCAATTCACTCCTGTTGATAATGGAGAAGATTTAATAGTCACACGATTTGGAAAAACATTACTGCAAAGATTAAATATAAACCCTACAGATATCCTCGGAAGACGTTTTAGTGAATGCCTTCCATTTTATCATAATTTATTCAAGGAACATGTTAAAAAAGTTATAAATAAAAAAAGCGAAGTTGAAAAATTAAGATTACTTTATTTTGAAGAGAATATACTAAGTTTAATTGTAACTACAATAATAATGGAAAAAAGCGGACAAATATACATTATTAACAATTATGAAGCTGAAGCAATTACTAAAAATTCTGCAATTAATAATCAAAGTGATAAATTATATTTAATTGAATATATGTCACAAACAGGCAGTTACTATAAAACAAATAATAAATATGTCTGGACAAATGGAATATACAATATTTTAGGAAGACATCAAAAGTCTTCTGACAAATATTATAATATAATCTTTGATCTGGCACTTAAAGAAGATAAAGAAAAAATTAAAAAAGCCCTGCATGAAAATCTTCCAAGAAAAATGGAAATAAAAGAAAAAATTAGGATTAAAACTGAAAATGGGAAAATAAAAACTTTAGAATGCAATTTATATCCAAAATACAATAATAATGAATATATGGGAATTTATGGTTTTTTTAAAGATATAAGTTCAGAATTAGATTCAAATATCCTTAATCCAATTGATTATATTTTAAATGGATTTACACATACTCAAAAACTTGCACTATTAATAGAGCCATTTAATCCCATAACTTATTCATTTACTGATGGCTTTTATAATATTATTGGAGTAAAAAAACAAGAATATACTCATAATTATAATATTTATAAGCATATTGGAGAAAAAAAAGTAGTTGAAAAACTAAAAAAAATGGAATCCGGGGAAATAAATAAATTTGATGAAACTTTTACTTTTTATAAAGATAAAACTACAAAAAAACCAATAACCTGTGAATTAATACTTGAAAACTTTTATGTGAACAATGAACTCCATACTATTGGATTTTTAATTGACATTACACATGATATTGAAAAAAGAGAACATATAAAAATTATAGAAAAACAAAAAATAATAATTAAAGAAGTTCATCATAGAATAAAAAATAACTTACAAATATTAAATAGTTTTATAAATTTGGAAAAAAGAGAATATTCAAAAGAACCCGAATTAATCATTGAACATATGCAAAGTAGACTAAATTCATTATCAATTTTACATGCACAAACTTGTGAAAGTTTAGATTTTGAAAATTTAAATGTAAGTGAAGCCATTACACAACAAGATGAAACATTAAATAATTTATTGAGTTCACGTAACGACATAAATTTTATAACATGCATTGACTCAGAATTATGGATGCCTATTTCTCTTGTTACACCACTCTTATTAATAATAAACGAATTAACAACTAATTCAATTAAACATGCATTTAATGACAATACAAAAAATAAACAAATATATAAACATATGAAATTAATTGATGACGAAACCTGTGAATTTGTATTTAAAGATAATGGTATCGGGCTGAAAGATACTAAAATGCAAAGTTTAGGTTCAATAATTATTAAATCATTAATTAAACAGATTAACGGAACTTTAGAATTAACTGTAAATAATGGAACTCAATTTAAAATAAAATTTCCAATAAATCAAGAATATGTAGGATATAAATAAAAGAGGAACTTAATATGGAAGAAAAAATATTAATTGTAGAAGATGAATCAATTATTGCACTAGATTTACAATACGGATTAAAAGATTTGGGTTATAAAGTAATCGGCACCGCAGATAACGGTCAGGATGCAATTGACATGGCTGCAGAACATTTACCTGATGTTGTTTTAATGGATATTAAATTAAAAGGCAGTATGAGTGGTATTGAAGCTAGTGAAGTCATATCAGAATTAGGAATTGCAGTTGTATATTTAACTGCAAACAATGATACTGAAACTTTTAACAAATCAAATATAAAAGGATCTTACGGCTTTGTTTCAAAACCATATGACATTAATAAATTAGATAAAACTTTAAAAATAGCAATAGCTAAATCAAAAG
This sequence comes from Methanobrevibacter sp. TLL-48-HuF1, assembly GCF_023617305.1. Taxonomy (NCBI): domain Archaea; kingdom Methanobacteriati; phylum Methanobacteriota; class Methanobacteria; order Methanobacteriales; family Methanobacteriaceae; genus Methanobrevibacter; species Methanobrevibacter sp. TLL-48-HuF1. The sequence goes on along the minus strand of NZ_CP081485.1, from coordinate 1,726,406 downwards.
TAGAATCAAAGAAAATAAATGATTCATATGGGTTTACAGAATAAATGGGGTTAAAATGAAGTCGGCAACAAAAGAGAATATAAAACAAATTGCAACAACAAAAAATTACACAACCAATGTTTATATTGGAAGTAATGATGATGAATTTATATCCACTATAAATAAATCATTAAACAATGCCAAATATAAAATAATTGGATTTGAAAGTGATGGGAAGAAACTTGTAAAAAATATAAAAAAAGACATTCCCAACATACTTCTTTTAGATACAAAAATCAATAATTCAAGTTACAGTGAAATAACTTCTTCAATTGAAAAAATAAACATACCCCATATAGCTATAATCGATGATATAACTGATAACATAATTGATGAAATAATTCCTGGAAATCCCTTCGGATATTTAATAAAGCCTATTGAAATAGAAGAATTAGAAAGAATGATTGATGTATCTGTAAAAAAACATAATATCAACACACTAAAAACAATAAATGCTAAAGATAAGATTAAAGAAAAAAATGAAGAACTTTTAATTGAAAAATCAAATTCAATATTTCTTCTAGTGACTTGCAGTGCATTAATAATTTTCGGAATACTAGCTAGAAATGTAACATGGCTTCAATGGCTTCTTCTTATTCCAACATTAACCATGCTTTTCTTAGCTATAATCAGTACAAAAAAACAGGAAAAACCTATCCCTTATGAAAAACCTCCTTTTGTTAGTCTTATTATTCCTGCACATAATGAAGAGTATACTATTGCTCAAACAGTAACCAGCATTAGCAAAATAGATTATACTTTAAATGGAAAACCTAACTTTGAGCTTATTGTTGTAAATGACGGTTCAACAGACAGTACTGGTGAAAAATTATCTGAATTAAAGAAAGATATTCCCATATTGAGAATTGTTACAAGAAAACCTCCAAAATCTGGGAAAGGAAAAGGTTTTGTATTGAATGATGCTCTAAATTTATCAAAAGGAGAAATAATTGGAGTTTTTGATGCTGATACCCAAGTAAAAAAAGATTTCTTAAATATTGTTATACCTTATTTAAATAATCCCAAAGTTCAGGGTGTTCAAACTAGAGTTAAAATGTATAACAAAGATGAAAACTTCCTTGCAAATATGCAACATGTAGAATTTGAAAGTTTTGGAAATACATTAATAGCTAAAGATAATTTAGGAAAAAGTGGATTTTTAGGTGGTAATGGACAATTTGTTAAAAAAACAAGCTATTATTGATGGTGAAAAATGGGATGGATTTGCAGTAACTGAAGATTTAAATCTATCCGTTAAAATATTACTTAAAGGTGGTCAAATACGTTATTGTGGAGAAACTGCAGTTTATCAGGAAGCTGTAACTGATTGGAAGTCTTTCTTTAAACAAAGAACAAGGTGGGCTATCGGTAACTTTGAAACCATATTCATATATTTGCCAAAAATTTTAAAATCCCCACTACCACTTATAAAAAAATACGGGATTATCGAACATATTTCATTTTATGCATTTAACTTATTCATATTCTTTGGATTTATTGTTAGTATAATAAATTCAATTTCTTGGTTTATATTTCATGGAGTAACTATAATTAGAATGGATGCTCCAATTATTGTAGGAATAATCTCAACAATAGCATTTATTCCCGGAATTTCTATTGCCCTTTTACGTGAAAAAGCAGGTCCTTTAAAATTTATAAAAGATATTATCAGTTATTGGATTTATTGTTTCCATTTAATACCATTATTTTTCGAAACAATGTTTAAAATGATTATTAGAAAAGAAAGAAAATGGGATAAAACCAAACATAAAAGAATAGAGGAATAATATGCAAAAAAGAGATATTTTTATGAGCATTGTTATTGTTATTATAATAATATTTTTTGTGGCTAATATGAGTGCCATAAATAATTTTTTAAGTGTCCATACAGACAAAACCATTGAATTTGGACATTCAAATATTGTAGTTCCAGAAGCTTGGAACACAACAGATGAAGTAAACATTAGTGGTCAAGCAAAAACAGATAATGGAATTACAAACAACTACACTATTATTGATGTATGGGATGATTGGCCGGAATCAAGTATAACCGACATTTCAAATGCCAAATTTGCTTCTATGGAATCTGGAGGTTTTAAAGTATTGAAAAAAGAAAATGTTGATTTAGGAGGCATTAATGTTTCCAAACAGTATTATTCAAATCCTTCAAGAGATAATGATTATCAATGGGATCATGTCGGAGTAAACTATGTTTTCCCAAAAGAGGATACAAATTATAGTATTGAAGTTCATTACTTCACAACCCATGATTACAACAACAAAACTTATACTAAAGAGTTAGATGACCGTATCGAAGATATGATAAGTAACATACATAATAAAGAATATAATGGATTTTTTTCTGGAATAAATAAAATTTATAACTATTTATTCCCAAACTAATTTTTTTATAATTGCTGGCAAAGTTTTATTGTACATACTTAACAAATATATTTAATGTTCTTATTTTAAAAAAACAATAAAACGGAGAAATAAAAACAAATGATTAAAAAAACAACCGCATTTTATGTAGTGCTTGTAGGGTCACTAGCTAGTTTTATGGCTGCATACACATCAAATGCAGTAACAATGGCTCTGCCGGAACTTGCAAGAGTATTTCACTTAAGCAATATTTTGCAAAATTGGACAATAAACCTTTATCTATTAACCATGGCTGTATTAAGTGTCCCCTTCGGGAAAATTTGTGCTAAAAAAGGACTTAAAAAATCATTCTTCTATGGTGCTCTTGTATTTTTCATAGGGACTGCAGGAATAATAATGGCTGCAAATACTGAAATGCTATTACTGTTCAGATTTATTCAGGCTATAGGGTCTGCTGCAATTTTTGTATCATCCGTAAGTATGATTGTAAAAGCTGTTCCAAATAATCAAAGAGGACGTGCATTGGGAATCAACATAGCTTCAGTTTATATCGGACTGTCTCTGGCTCCAGTACTGGGAGGAAGTTTAACATATAACTTTGGCTGGGAAAGTATCTTTGCAATAACACTTCCAGTAAGTTTTATTGTAGTAGTTCTTACTTATTTAAAAATTAAAGACGAATGGAAATTAGATGCAAATGATCCTATTGATATAAAAGGAAGTGTTTTTTATGGAATTGGAATTTCAGCATTTATGTATGGATTTACAGAACTGCATACACTAACCGGACAGATAATTACAGCAGTTGGAGTAATATTTCTAATAATATTCATCTACTATGAATTAAAACAGAAATATCCAATATTTAATGTAAGATTATATAAGAACCATAAATTCTTATCAAGCAATATAGCAAGCGTAATAAGTTATATTTCCATTTTTAGTGTATCTACAATTATCAATTACCATTTTCAATATATTTTAGGCTGGAATGCACAAATGACAGGATTGATTTTAATCAGCATGCCTATAATGCAGGCAATTGTAACACCACAGTCAGGAAAATTATCTGATTTGATAAATCCTCAAAAACTCTCAGCACTTGGAATGGGGCTTGCAACAATAGCTATATTAATACTGACAACAATGGATGACACCACATCAATATATGTCATAATTATTGCATTGATGATTGGAGGCGTAGGATATGGACTGTTCAGTAGCCCAAATACAAATACAATGATGAGCAGTGTTCCGCCAAATGAAACAACCATGGCATCAGCTGCAGTAGCTACCATGAGAGTTATCGGTCAGACATTAAGTATAGGTATATTAACAGTTATTTTTGCATTTGTAATGGGTAATGTAACTATAACCCCTAGCGTATATCCACAACTTAGTGAAAGCTGTCATTTAGCTTTAATATGTTCTACAATACTTGGATTCATAAGTATTTTAGCATCACTTGTGGGAATGAACTCCAATGATAAACTAAACACCACACAAAGATAATCTCACACTATATTTTAAAAATAAGTACATAAAGGCTATAAGAATTAGTTAAAAAACTAATTCTTATTTTTTTGTAAAAATTGTAATGTTCATCTATTTTAAAAAGAGATGACTTTGTTTGAAAATAGAAACCAATCCCAAGATAACACAGCTGAGCAAAATTATGATTCTAACGAAATTACGGAATCATCTTCAAACAATCATATATAGTAACTAAGTATAATAAATACTTTTTGCTAAAAAAGTATTACTTTTTTTGAAAAAAAATGAAAAAAAATAATAATTAGCACTTTATAGCTTAAAAATCCCCCAAAAATACAAACAAATAATACCATAAAAAGCAATTAGCCAGATAATACAAAAAACAAAAACATATATAAATAAAAAATTTTTAAGTAATACTTTTTTATAAAAAAATGTTAATAAAAATAGGAAAAATTTAGTAAAAAGTAATACTTTTAAAAAACAAATATTTTCCAATAAAACAAGATTATAAAGCATATTAAACTATAAAAACTATAAAATAACAATCATAATTGAAAAAATAAAAAAATAAATCATATTAAGAAATTATAACAAAAATTAAACTAAAATTAAAGAAAATAAAATAAAGCTAAAATAATACTTAAAAAATTAACTGGGTTCTAAATCATTGAATTAATCAATACTCATTCCATTAAAACTAATTTTCTATAAAATACTACCATTACTGTTAAATATGAAAAATAAATCTTATAATCTCTTAAAATAATTAATAAAATTTATATAATTATTACTAAAAACTTTAAATAGATTATTCTTTCTAAAATATTTGATTGAATAATTTAAAAAAATAATTTATTAATTGGAGCTTGGTGATTAAATGGAAATCCATATAGAAAAGGTTGGATTAATAAGATTAAATCCTAACCCTAAAAATAAGCAATTAACATTAAACTTAGACTGGTCTGTAGACTATGAAAACACTGATCAAAAAGTATTAAATTATGATTGCATTTTAAAAAATTATGGCTCTTTTGATATAAAATTAAAAGTTGAAGGTAGAATAATTCTGGAGGAATACGAAAAATTTCAAAAAGAACTATTTTCTCAAATTTTAGTTAAAAAAAGCAGTGATATTCTAATGGAAATGATTAATCTAACAAGACAGCACGTTTATGAAATAAAAAACGAAAACGAAACAACATTTTCAAAAGCATTTTTTGAAAATCAATTGATAAATTGATAGAGTAGTGATATATATGTTAAATTTAAAGCATACAATATGCCCATCATGTAGTACTGGCTGCGGCATAACTTTAATCTCAAATAATAAAGAATTACTTGGAACTTATCCCTACAAAAGACATGAAATTAATGAAGGAAAAAACTGTAAAAATGGTAGATACTGTTTTACAAACTATTCATTTAATAAAATCGATGAACCTTCCATAGTAAATAACGGAAAATTAAATGAATCTGATTTTAAAAGCATTATAGAACAGATTATAGAAGATATAAAAAATGTAGAACCAGAACAGTTTGGGATTTTATGTTCCGGAAATTCAACAAATGAAGAATTGGATTTGATGAAAAAATTTAGCGAAAGCTATGGAAACAAATTATTCTTATATGAAAATGGATTTGTAAACCTTGACAAAACAGTAGCAAATTACGATGACATCAACAATTCCAAAACCATTTTGATTATCGGAGACTTATATGATGAAAACCCTTTAGTTGCCAGAAGAGTAATAATGGCTAAAGAAAATGGTGCAAAAGTTATTTGTGCAGATAATGAAAATAAAAACACTACCTCCATAAACTCCGATAAATATATTCAATTTGACTCTGTAAGTGAATTCCTCAATAGTTTAGATGAAGAAATTTTAGATGAATTAAATGAAGATGCAATTATAATATTCAATAAGGTAGACAATGAAGAAGATTGCCAAAAAATATCTGAAATAGGATTAAAAACCAATGCTAAAATTTTACCTATATACAACAAATGTAACAGTAAAGGAGCATTAAATAAAATAGATCCTATTAATTTAAATGAATTAAAAGAAGAATTGAAAAATATTGAAGTTTTATTAATTGTCAATGAAAATCCTCTTGATTATATAACTGAAGATGATTTAAACAGCATAAAAAAAATAGTTACCATTTCTTATTTTAAAAATGATATTGTAAATAAAAGCGATTATGTAATTCCTGGAAAACCTTGGGCTTTTAAAGAAGGATCTTACACAAACAGTGTAAATACAAATCAAAACTTTAAAATATCTGTTCCAGACATTGTAAATGAAAATCTTTCTGAAATTGAAATTTTAATGAAAATTTCCGAAAAATTAGATATTGATTTATAGAAGGTATGTTTATGAGTTCAAATTATATTCTAGCTCGTTCTAAAGACGAAGAAATATTAAAAAAAGCTGCTGTTGGAGGAGCTGTAACCGGAATTTTACAATATTTATTAGACAACAACATTATAGACTGTGTTTTAACATTAAAACCTGAAGATGATATCTATGATGGAATTCCAACTATTGCAACAACTAGTGAAGAATTATTAAAAACAAGCGGTTCACTCCATTGTGCACCAACAATGACTGCAGACCTCATCAGCAAATATTTATCTGATAAAAAAATCGGAATAGTTGTAAAACCATGTGATGCAAAAGCAGTAAATGAGTTAATTAAAAGACACAGAATCAATCCTGACAATATTTACACTATAGGATTAAACTGTGGGGGAACTATAAGTCCAATAACAGCACGTGAAATGCTTAAACTATACTATGACATTGATCCAAGTTCTGTTGTTAAAGAAGAAATTGCAAAAGGTAAATTCATAGTTGAACTAGAAGACGGCAGCGAAAAAGCTGTCAGTATCGATGAACTGGAAGAAAACGGATATGGTAGAAGACATAACTGCCAAAGATGTGAACTTAAAGTTCCACGTAATGCAGATATAGCCTGTGGAAACTGGGGTGCTGAAGACGGCTGGACATTCATTGAAATAAATTCCGAAAAAGGAGCAAAAATAGTAAACCAGGCAAAAGCTGAAGGTTACATCGAAGGTAAAACACCTAGTGAAAAAGCTATTGGAATAAGAAGCAAAATAGAAAATCTCATGATAAAAATGGGTGAAAAAGAAAAAACCTCACTTTTAGACGAAGATATTTCCATTAGCTCTGATGAATGGAACAGATGTATTCAATGTTATGCATGTAGAGACATATGTCCAATCTGCTGGTGTAATGAATGTGAATTAGAAAAATCATACTTTGAAAATGAAAACGAAAATTGTCCACCAAGTGCTATTTCATTCCAAGGTGTAAGATTATCCCACATGGCATTTAGTTGTGTAAACTGCGGACAGTGCGGAGATGTATGTCCTATGGAAATACCAGTTGATAAACTATTCGACAAAATACAAAGAAAATATAAAAATAGAACTGGATATGTTGCAGGAATATCCGAAGAGAAACCTCCATTATACAGTCCAAAAAAAGAGATTTTATAAAATAAAAGGTGATAATATGAGTGATGTTAAAATAGTAGGATTATTATGTAATTGGTGTTGTTATGGTGGTGCAGATACAGCTGGAACTGCAAGAATGCAATATCCTCCAAACATTAGAATTATAAGAGTAATGTGTTCTGGTAGAATTAACCCGTCTTTAGTTTTTAAAGCATTTAAAGAAGGTGCTGACGGAGTATTCGTAGGTGGATGTCATCTTGGAGATTGTCACTATGATGCAGGAAATTATAAATGGAACAGAAGAGCATTTATGGTTCAAGACATTGTAGAAGAATTTGGTATTGAAAAAGAAAGATTTAGATTTGAATGGGTATCTGCTTCAGAAGGTGAAAAATTCCAAAAAACAATGGAAGAATTTGAAAAAACAGTCAGCAAATTAGGTCCTTTGAATTTAGAATAAAAAAGAGGTTTTGAAATGATTATTTTTAATACTGACGATTGTATTAAATGTGAAGCCTGCGAAGGAATATGTCCTTCAAATGCTATAAAAGTACAACCTAATAACATAATTCACTGTGATACTTGTGGCGATTCCCCTAAATGTGCTGAAATATGTCCCAATGATGCATTAAAAGTAGACTTTTTAACACTTGAAGAAGGTGGCGCCCAGCAAGCAAGATTAATTTTTAATGGCCTAAAATGTGATCAGTGCGGAAAATGTGTAGAAACATGCCCTCAAAACACTATAACATTAACCAACAATCCTAAAATTCCTATTGAGGGATTTTGTGTCATGTGTCAGCAATGTGTTGAAATATGTCCTTTGGATTATGTGGGCATTGAAGGCGTTAAAAATCCAAATCATCGCGAACTTAATATTGAAGGACCGATTTATATTGAAAACTGTGTTGGGTGCGGAACCTGTATTGAAGAATGTCCTGTACAGGCAATCAGTTTAAATGAACTTGGCGAACCAATAGAAATTAATTCTGAAATTTGCATTAAATGCGGTGTTTGTTCTCAAACCTGTCCATGGAATGCAGTGTTTATCTCTGAAAAAATTCCAACAAAAAGAACAAAAGAAATTACTGAATTTAAACTAAATGAATCCTCATGTATAGGTTGTAAAACATGTGTTGAAATATGTCCCGGAGACTTTATTAAATTCAATGACAACAATCTAACAATAACTCTTCCAAAAATGTGTGCAGCATGCGGTTTATGTGAAAAAATGTGTTCAGTAAATGCAATTTCATTAAATGTAAAACTCCATGACGCAACACCATGTACTGAAGAGGGAGTAGTTTGTGATGCAGAAAAATGTGACCATATCGGAGCATGTGCAATGAAATGTCCTACACAAGCTATTCATGTGGTTACAAAAACAGGAATGTCAGTTCCTGAACAGATAAAAACTGATGAAGATCCTTCATTTAAAAGTTGTATACGCTGCGGAGCATGTGCATCATCTTGTCCGAATAATGCATTAACATTAGATACGGAATTTGAAATAAATAAAGATGGCACACTTATAAAAAGACCAAGAATACAATATAATCCATCAAAATGTGACCAATGTGGAGATTGTGTAAACAGTTGCCCATATAATATGCTAAAAACAACAGATAATCCTAAACTTCCAATAGCAGGATTCTGTACATTATGTGGACAATGTATCGAAACATGTCCTGAAAAAGCTTTAAGTTACAAATAGGTGTTAAACACCTATTCTTTTTTTATTTTAAACATATTCAATTTTATTATATTACCATTATTAACAACCTCTTCCCACCAATTAATAATTTTATTTTACCACTAATGAATTTATGATTATAACAGATAAATCAAATAGAAAATTGCATATTACTTAAAAAATACAAACTACATTATAATAAAGAAAAAAGAGAGTTGTTTTTTATGAATGCAAATAAAAAAAGAGATTTTATTGTTATAACTGTAGCCTCTCTCGCCACATTTTACGGTGCATACATGGGAAATGTTACGCCTGTTGCACTGCCTAAAATGGCTGAAATTTTTGGATTAAGTAATATAATGCAAAATTGGGTTACAAACATATTTTTATTAACAATGGGAGTATTGGCTATTCCTTTAGGAAAGCTCTGCAGCAGATATGGAGTTAAGAAAACATTTATTTACTCTGTAATTTTAATGTTAATCGGAAGTATTGGAACTCCATTATCACACACAATTCCGGAATTATTAATATTTAGAGTAATTCAGGGAATCGGAGGTGCCGGCCTTTGTGTAGATTCAATGTTAATAATTGCTGAGGCAATAAGTCCTGAAAAAAGAGGTCAGGCACTGGGAATAACTGTAAGCTGCACATATATCGGAATTGCACTGGCACCAGTACTTGGAGGCAGTCTAACCTATAATTTCGGCTGGGAATCCATATTCTGGGTAATGATTCCATTTATATTATTAAACCTAATATTACTTTTTACAATAAAAGAGGAATGGTTCAAATACCAAAATGAAAAATTCGACTTGAAAGGTTCTATAGTCTTTGCAATTGGAATCTTATTATTGATTTACGGATTTTCAATATTTAATACAGCAATAGGATTTATAATAACTGTTGCTGGAGTGCTTTTACTGATTTTATTTGGTAAAATTGAGTTAAACTCCAAATATCCTGCATATGACATAAAATTATATAAAAATAAGAAATTTTTATCAAGCAATATAGCCAGTATATTAAGTTACATAGCTACCTTTGTAGTAACTACAATTGTCAATTACAATTTCCAGTATGTTCGTGGTTTTGATTCACAGCTTTCAGGACTGATTTTAATTACATTCCCATTATTGATGGCTATTGTAGCTCCGGCAGCTGGAAAATTATCTGATAGAATTGATCCTCAAAAAATTGCAACAATCGGAATGATAATTGTAACTGTCGGTTTAATCCTGCTTGTACCTCTTGATAAAGACACATCAATTGCAATTGTACTTGTATCACTTGCATTGCAGGGTATAGGCTACGGATTATTCGCAAGTCCAAACATCAACACTATAATGAGCAGTGTTCCACCAAAAGATACTCCAATGGCATCAAGTGCAGTAGCTACAATGAGAATACTCGGTCAAACATTAAGTACTGGAATATTAACTGTGATTTTTGCAATAATGATGGGAAATGTAATAATTCAGCCATCTAACTATCCGCAGCTGATTTCCTGTTCCCAAATAACATTACTGATTATAACTATAATCAGTGCTCTTTGTTTTATTGTCTGTCATATAGGTTACAAATCCAAGGACAAACTGTATTTTTAAAAATATAGCTGTTTAAATTAACAGCTATTAATTTTATTTTAAATTAATGTGTTATGTTCACACATCGGATCTTTCATGATAATATTTCTTTTTAAACGATATTTTAAAAAATAAAGAACCCACTGATTAGATAATTCTTTTAAGCTGTCACTGTCTAATTTTAAATTATTAAAAAAGAAATCCATTTTATTTCCGCCAACAACAATAGCTAATTCATTTGTTTCAAGTAAAACAAAGAAATCATTTCTAATATTATGAATATCAAACTCATTATCCATAGTTAGTACTTTTTCCTTTGCATAATTATAAAAAAAGGTATTCAGATATTCAAAATCTAAAAATTTAATTTTTTCAACTTTTAAAACAAAATCTTCATTAATAAAATGGTTTTTAAAATCAAAATTGGCTAAAAACTCAGCATCCCAGATATTATTATAAAAAAAGACAATAAATGACTTGTCTGAAAATCTGAAGGATAAATTTAAACTATCATTATATTTAGGGTTTCCTAACTCAACATCACTAAATTCCAGATATATTGAATCTTGAGCTATTTCTAAAGAATCCCACATTCCAAAAGGAGTCACAACTTCCTCAATTAAATTTAATGATTTTGAATTCATTTTTAACACCTAATTATTATTTATATATGCTTCAAAAGCACCTTCCATTTCATATTCCTTATTTTCATCAAAAATTTTATCCCATTTAATAGAAATTTCAATTTGATTGTTAACTGTTTCATCCCAGTTGACATTAAAATTAGCTTCTTTTAAAGTATTAACAACAATTTTTCCGATTTCCAAAGCTTTATCAGGATTATTTTCAAAATCTCCAAAAGTGATTTTCAGTTTATCGTCTTCAATAGCTTCTTCAACATCTTCAAATGCATAAAAACAAAAACCGACAGGGTCGTATTTATTGTTTTTCAGATGAACAAATAACTCAAAGGCATCAGTTACTCCCTCTTCAATATCATAACCGCAATTATGAATAGCTATAATGTTTTTACCAGCTAATTTGATAAATGCATTTTCCAATACTTCAAAATTAGAGTTATCTCCCTGACTAAAAGATATTTCAATATTGGAAAAATCAATATCCTCTTCAATAAACTGTTCTTCCAATATTTCTACAATATCCCCTTTGCTGAAAAAACCAGAATTAGCTAATAATTCCTTTGTATATTCTATTTCATCAACTAATTCCTGATTCATAAAAAATCACTCATCTTCTAAAAGCATTTGAATATGAGTTACATTACCTCTTTCAGTGAAACTTGCAATAATACGGCTTTCACCAATTTTAGCAACTGCAAACTCTTCTTTCTGTTTGAAAGAATAGCCTTTAAGTTTTGTATATGATTCAAAAGCTATTTTTGGGAAAATTTCAAAATTCTTCTGGAAAGTATAGAATGTATCTCTGAATTTAAGAACTGAATTATTTTCAATTATTAAATCAGATTTAAAAGCTACAAAGATATCCAATCCTTCCATATTAACTCCATAATATCCGTCCATTTTTAAAATAGAGGTAGCTACCATTGCCCAAATATGACAGTCATCAAAAGTTGTTTCAAATTCAGGAGTTATAAACTGGTTAATTTCATATTTTAAACCAATTTCATGAATTTCATTTGCTGCTTCAATCAGACTTTCATCAAAACCGACATTTTCATTATCCCATGCCCATGACCATTTTTTAGCTTCCTCATTAAAGAAACCTAAAATCTGAACATCAAAAGAAATGTCATCACTAAATGTTAAGACACCATTTTCAATATCCAACTGACCTTCCAAATCTCCGATTAATTCTGATAAGTTTTCCTGTTTATCTAAAGCTAAAGCACCGTATTTAGATAAAATAACTTTAAAAGAATCACCTTGTTCAATTTCAACTGGCTTTTCAATTTTTCTCACAAAAAACACCTAAAAATTTAATTTAGAAATTCTATTCATTGCTTCTTTAGTATTTTCTAAAGTATTAAATGCAGTAAGTCTTAAATAACCTTCACCACTTGGTCCAAATCCGGAACCTGGAGTTCCAACTACATTAGCTTCATTTAATAATAAATCAAAGAATGCCCATGAATCCATATTATTTGGAGTTTTAACCCATATATAAGGTGAATTAACTCCACCATAAACTTCAAGACCTAATTCTTCTAAGCTAGATTTGATTACTTTTGCATTTTCCATATAATAGTCAATAGTTTCTTTAATTTCTTTTTTACCTTCATCAGAATAAACTGCAGCAGCTGCAACTTGAACAGGATAAGAAACACCATTGAATTTTGTAGTTTGTCTTCTGTTCCATAATTGGTTTAACTGAACCTCATTACCTTCGCTGTCATAACCTATTAATTCTTTAGGAACAACAGTGTAAGCACAACGGGTACCAGTAAAACCTGCCATTTTAGAAAAGCTTCTGAATTCAATAGCTACATTTTTAGCCCCATCAATTTCATAAATAGTATGAGGCACATCATCTTCACTAATGAAACATTCATATGCTGCATCAAATAAAATAAGTGCTTTATGTTCAATTGCATAATCAACAAATACTTTTAACTGATCATAAGTAAGAGTAGTACCTGTTGGGTTATTTGGATAACATAAGTAAATAATATCAACATCTTCTTTTGGAAGTTCCGGAACAAATCCATTTTCTGCATTGCATTTTAAATATGTAAGTCCTTCATACATACCATCATCTTTCATTTCACCAGTTCTTCCAGCCATTACATTAGTATCAACATATACTGTGTAAACCGGATCTGTAACAGCTATTTTATTACCTAAATCAAAAATTTCCTGAATATTACCAGTATCACATTTAGCTCCATCACTAATAAATACTTCATCAGTGTCAAGAGAAACTCCAAACGGTTCAAAATCATTTTTAATAATTTCTTCAGCTAAAAAATCATATCCTTGTTCAGGACCATAACCTCTAAATGTATCTGCTTTACCCATTTCATCAACAGCACCTTTAAATGCTTTAATAACACTAGGAGCTAATGGTTTAGTAACATCTCCGATACCCATTTTAATAACATCAGCATCAGGATTATTTTTTTGGAATTCAGCTTCTCTTCTTGCTACTTCAACAAAAAGATAACTACTTTTTAATTTAAGATAGTTTTCATTAATTTTAACAACCATGATTGAACCTCATATAATTATTAATATAATTTATATTTTAGCTATCAGAATATATAAACTAACTGCTTTTTAAAAATTTTAAAAAATCTAAAACTATATAATTATAAATAACTGATATATAATTATAAGTTATAAAATTTCAATAAGGAAGTGGAGAAAAAATGAATGAAACTACTATATTAGTGTGGATTAATATTGCGATAATTGGTATAATCGCTATAATTATCGTAAAATTGTATTTTAGAAAAGATGAATTAGAAAAAGACGACTCTCCTTTATTATCTAAGGATAGTTTAGATGGATTAATCCCATCCAATAAAAATAATCAAAATAATTTATCAAAAACCGCTCCAACTAAATCTTTTGTTTCAACATACTTCTCTAAACAAGATCAGCCTAAAGGTACTTCCTTAAGAAAACAAGGTCAAATACCGGAAGATAACTTCAATAGCTATATTGTTCCTGAAACCAATGAACACCTATTTTCCAACAAAATAGAAACAAAAGAAGAAGAACCAGGAAAACCTATAAATTTTAATTATGAAACAAAAGTTCAAAAGTTCCAAGAACCAATTAACGAAACCCAGATGGATATTATGAGTAAAAATAATAAAAACATGAAAAAAGAAAAAAATGAAAATAATATTTCATTGGAAGAAAAACCAAAACATGAATTAAAAGATTTATTCAGTATCGATGAATTGATTAAAGAATCAAAAAGAAAAGATAATGAAAGGGAAAAAGAATCTAAAACCATCAGAAAAGAAAAAGAAGATACGACAGAAATTAAAAAAAGTATCAAACAAATGAAAGAAGGTAAAAAAGAAGAATCTCCAATAACTGAAATTAAAAAAGATTCAATTGAATCCATTACTGAAACACCAGCTGAAAGTAAAAAAGAAGTTAATTTTTATGATGCTGTTAATGACACAACTAAAGATAAAGTTAAAGAAAAATCAGATACTGAAGATATAGCTAATGCAATTAAATCCAGTAAAAAAGAAGAAAAAACACCTAAAGATGAAAGTATCGCAGATATTTTAGCTAAAGATAAAAAAGAAGAAATTACTGATGATGTTTCAAAAGAAGAAAATATTAAAGATATTTTAATTGAAGATGAAACAGAAGATAAAACACCTGAGGAAGAAAATATTGCAGATGTTTTAGCTAATGATGAAGAAATAAAAACACCAACTTTAAAATCTCCAACTAAAATCGAATCAAAAGAAGATGAATTAAGTGTTCTTCCAGCTGTTGAAGAGGATTATGAATTTGGAGCTCCATTAGAAGAATCTGAATTATTTAAAGATGAAGAAGAACCAGAAGAAAATGTATTAAGTGATTTAGACTACAGAAAAGATTTAGCTAAAATAACAAACACTATTAAAAACTCTAAAATATTCAATGAAGTAAAAGAAAAACTTGCACCGGAAAATCAAATAAATGAAAAAGAACACATTACAGATGAAATGTATTTAAGAAATGTTGGTACATACAAAGAAGAAGAACCTGCATTTCCAGAATATGAACCTATCATAAATGAAAGGCATGAAGAGTATCCAAGTGACTATGATTACACTGAACCAACTCAAGAACAATTACTAAGACAGGAAAATACACGTAAAGTATTAAACATGGTTAAAAATTCTGAAACAGACAAAGCATCACAAACACTTAAAATAAAAGAAAAACCAGAAAAAAATAATCTTAAAATAAAAATAAACAATGATGAAGTAATTCTTCGCAAAGGTGCTGAAATTATCTTTAAGCATGACGGTGAATCATACTCAAGTAAAGTCTATGGCATTAGAGGTAATGACATATCTGTAAAATACAGAGGTAAAAAAATTACTATTAATCCAAAAGACATTAAAAAAATATATTAAAATAAGAAAAAAACTTTCTTATTTTTTATTCATTTAACCTATAACTTTCATCTTCCACTATATACTTTGCTTTTCCTATTTTTAATGAACGAATTATATTTAAATAAAAGTCGTCTAATTCTACATCAGCATAGGGATATGCAAATTCAAAAGAATATAAATTATCATCTTTAACAAATAAAAATTCATTACAACGGGCAGATACTTCACCATTATCCATAGAAGAAATAGCTGCATAATAAATATCATCATTAATAGGGATAAAATCAGAAAAAATTAATTTTCCCTCCCCATTTTTAAAGTTTCTTTCAATGCTTTCTTTAATATCCACTAATCCAGCCAGTGTAGGAATAACTGATATTTTAATAGTCATAGGTTTCGTCGAATCAACTAAAAATAACTCAACAAATTCCTCCTGATTATTTACACTTTGAAATCCTTCAGGAATTGGAAGAGTAATATATCCATTAGTAAATAATGTCATAGTTTCTCCTATTTATGAGCATAATAAAATATTAACTCATTATCTTTAATTTCATCTAAACGTGCAAAACCAACTCTTTCAAATTGCACAACATCCCCAACTTTTAAATCTTTTAGTGCTCCTTCACCAAGACCTGTTTTTACAGATGCATCATCCATAACAATACTTACATTAACATTATCTTCAATTGGAACCCATTGGATAATTTTAGCTTTCAAATCTTTTGCTTGTTCAAAAGAAGTTGAATTAAAAGTAATTTTATCCCCATTAATATCAACATTTACTGCATCCATTAATCTGGCTACTCCATTTTTAATATCTTCACTAGCTAAATATGCTTTTCCTGCAAATGGCAATATTCTGTTTCCTCTGTCTTCATGGTCTGCATGTAATGGTCTTTCAATATCAACAGCACCATCTTCATATCCTTCAACAGATACTTCAACAGGATCTTCTACAAAGAAATAACGATTAGCTATAGGTTCCAGAAAATTACGGTTTAATCCGTAAATCTTCTTCCAGCTGATGGCAGAATCAGACATTTTAACTCCAATTTCAGTAATTAAATCATATATTGTCTGAGGTTGGATTCCTCTTCTTGCTATTGCTCTTAATGTACCTAATCTCGGATCATCCCATCCTGAGTATTTACCTGAGCTGATTCCTTCCAGGGCTTTAGAAGTACTTAATGCAATGTCTTCCATTTTTAACCTACCATAATGGATAAATTCAGGAACATCCCACCCCATATGGTCATAAAGGTATTTCTGTTTTTCACTGTTTGCCAAATGGTCTTTTCCTCTAAGTACATGACTCATACCCATTAAATGATCGTCCACAGCTACTGAAAAGTTCATCATAGGGTAAACTCTGTATTTATTTCCTAAACGTGGGTGGGTTTCTTCTACAATACGCATAGCTACCCAGTCACGAATAGCCGGATTTTTATGATTGATATCTGTTTTTACTCTTAAAACAGCTTCTCCAGCATGCATCTGATCAAATTTATCCCATAATTCAAGGTTTTTCTCAACACTGTTGTCCCTACA
This sequence comes from Methanobrevibacter sp. TLL-48-HuF1, assembly GCF_023617305.1. Taxonomy (NCBI): domain Archaea; kingdom Methanobacteriati; phylum Methanobacteriota; class Methanobacteria; order Methanobacteriales; family Methanobacteriaceae; genus Methanobrevibacter; species Methanobrevibacter sp. TLL-48-HuF1. The sequence goes on along the minus strand of NZ_CP081485.1, from coordinate 1,709,121 downwards.
TGGGCAAGGTTTACAGTTATCTTTAAGCTCCTTAAATGTAGCACCGTCACATGTACACATGTAAGCAGCACCTTTTTCTATCAATTGGCGAGCATAATCATAATAAATCTCAAATCTGTCACTTTGATAGTAAACTTCATCTGCTTTTATTCCCAGCCATTCCAAATCCTGAGGAATCAAATCATATGCAGGTTCGAAAACTCTTTTAGGGTCAGTATCTTCTATTCTTAAAATAAGTTTACCACCATATCTTTTAACATATTCTGCATTTGGAACTGCTGCACGGGCATGACCAATGTGTAGAGGTCCGCTTGGGTTTGGAGCAAATCTCATTACTACATTATCATGAGAACCTGGAAGCTCCTGAAGACCTTCTTCTTTTTTCTGTTTATTTTCTTTTACTTCCACATGATATTTAGCCATTTGAGCTGATTGTTCATCTTCACTTAATTTGTTAACCTGAGCTACAATTTTTCCTGCAATTGGACCAATTTCTTTTGCTCTACTTCTTAAATCCGGTTCCTGACTCATAATTGAACCAATAACTGCCCCCGGATTTGCATTTCCTTTATGCTTAGCAGCATTTAATAAAGCATGTTTATAGACAATTTCTTCTAAATCATTCATAAAATCATCATCACAATTTATATAAAAATAGTAATTAATAATATAATTTATTTACTTGAAAATATATAAATATTCACCAAGAGTAGTTATTTATTTTTACGGAGTTGAATAAAAATTTAGGTATGATATAATGAGCAGCAAGCTTGAACAAGCAAAAGAGTTAATAAAAAACAAAGAATATAAAAAAGCTCTTGATATAGCTAAAAAAAGACACGGAAACGATAAAATAAATGAATACTTGATTATTTTAGACTTATTAATTCAAGAAAAATATTTGCCTGCAATTGAAGAAAGGGGCCACTATCATCAATATTACGATCCAAATCATGACAATGGAGATTACGGTGAAAAATATTTTGATATGTACTTGGAAATAGAGCCCCAGTCAATTAACGGATTATGTGATAAAGCAATGTCTTTATCCAATAAAAATAAATTAACAGAAGCTATTGAATATATGGATAAGGCTTTTAAAAATTATGATGCATATTCTCAAAAAGAAGAGCCTAGAATTAGCCATGAAGAAGTTAGAATGGGTAAAATTGAGCTTTTAATGCAGGACAATCAAAATAAAAAAGCATTAAATGAAATAAACAAATATGAAAAGAAATTCGGTCAAAATAAAAAAGAAATTTTCTACAAGGGCCAGCTTCTTGAAAAAACCGGAGAATATGAAAAGGCACTGGAATATCTAGATAAAAGTTTAGATGAAGACCACACAATAATAGCTTTAAATTCAAAAGGAAATGCATTATATGAATTAGGAGAATATAAAAAAGCTTTGGATTCCTATAATTCATGCATTACTCATGAAAAAGATGTTAAAGATGACTTGGAGTTAGTTACTAATTTCAATTATAAAGCTGCATTTTGTAATGTTGAACTTGGAAACTATGATGAAGCAGTCAAGCATTTAAACAAAACCATTGACATGTTGAATGAAAATGGCAGATTAGATAAAAACCTTGAAGAGATTTATCAAAAATGTTCCTTTGAAAAAGACAGATTAATGTATAAAAATAATGTGGAGGACAAACGATTCAGTAATTTTAAATTCCTATCTACAAAAACATCAATAACTGCCCTTATAATTATTATAATAGTTTATATTATCTTGAAAATTATTGGATACTAGTGATACTAAATGAAAATGATGCGACTTGGGAAAACAAATTATAAAGTTAATAAAAATGGATTCGGAGCACTTCCAATACAAAGAAGGAATAAAAAAGATTCCATCGAAATCATACAAAAGGCATATGATAATGGAATCAATTTCTATGATACTGCCCGTTTTTATACAGACAGTGAGGAAAAATTAGGTGCCAGTCTTAATGAAGTACGGGAAAATGTAATTATTGCAACAAAAACCGGAGCTGAAAATGCAGAGGATTTCTGGAAGGATTTAGAAACTTCACTTAAAAATCTTCAAACAGATTATGTGGAAATTTACCAGTTCCACAATCTTCCATTTTGTCCAAAACCTAATGACGGATCAGGACTTTATGAAGCAATGCTGGAAGCTAAAGACGAAGGGAAAATAAAACATATTGGAATTACTTCACATAAATTTACAATAGCCAAACAAGCTCTTTCAAGTGGACTTTATGAAACACTGCAATTTCCGTTTTCATATTTAACCGATGTTCAGGAACTAAATCTGGTTGAAAAATGTAAAAAATTAGATGTCGGATTTTTGGCCATGAAAGCTATGGGTGGAGGATTAATCACAAACTCAAAAGCAGCATATGCATTTATGGCAAATTATGATAATGTATTGCCTATCTGGGGAATTCAAAGAGAGTCAGAATTGGATGAATTTATATCATATCATGAAAATCCTCCGGTTTTAGATGATAAATTAAAAACCGCTATAAAAAAAGACAAACAGGAACTGGGAGACGACTTCTGTCGAGGCTGCGGCTATTGTATGCCTTGTCCAAATGATATTGAGATTAATACATGTGCCAGAATGTCCTTATGGATCAGAAGAATGCCTACACAGCCTAGTTTAAGTGAAGATTTCCAATCTAAAATGAAACAGGCAAAAAAATGTGATGAATGTGGAGAATGTATTAAAAAATGTCCCTACAGTTTAAATATACCTCAATTACTTAAAGAAAATATTCAGGATTATGAAAATATCTTAAACGGAAAAACCATCGTAGATTGATAGGTGAAATTAAATATGGTAAATAAAAAAGCGATTAAACTAATAAACAACGAAGAATATGAAAAGGCAAACCGGCTTTCATTTATATTATTTCAAAAAAAGAACATGAAAGAATTTTTAGAAATCAATAATTTGCTTCTGGAAAAAAATTACATACCTGCACTTCCTCTAAGAGGTTATTACCACCTAATTGAAGACGCATATCATGACAACAATGATTACGGTGAAAAATACTTCAATAAATATTTGGAAGAACGGCCAGACTCAACATCCATTCGTTTTCAAAAAGCTATTGCATCATCTGCAAAAGGAAATGAAGAAGAATCCAAACAAATTATTGACAATCTTATTGAGAATTATCATGAAAGTCCATACAGTGATGAACTAATCACCTGTGAGTCAAAAGAAAAGCTTTGCGAACTTAAATTAATTTACACTTTCGAAAAGGAATCAGACGAAGATTCTCTGAATTATGCAAATCAACTGCTTGGCGAATATCCTGACAGCATTTTAGCCATGCTAATAAAAGCCAAATTATTATGTAAAAATAATGAAAATCAGGAAGCTTTGAAACTAGTTAACAAATGCCTGAAAAAAGAAAGGGTTATTGAAGGGATTCTTATAAAAGGAGACATTTACATTAATTTAAACCAGCACGAAAAAGCTATTAAATGCTTCGATATTGGAATAAAATCATTAAGTGGAAGTAAAGAATACCTAAGTATTGAATGGTATCACAAAAAAGCCTTATCATTAATTCAATTGCAGAAATACGAAGAAGCAATGAAATGTTTAAATAAAACAATGGACATAATCCTTGCTATAGAAATTCGTGCCGATTTAAATGAAGAAGGAATAAAATTATTGAAAGATTGTGAAAAAGAAAAGCAGGAACTGCTTAATATGGGCATAGCTGATCTTAAATATAGCAAACACACAATTAATTTAAGCAAATTAGTTTATATTTTTTTAGCTCTGGCTATTTTAGTTAATTTTCTGCCTGTTAATGGCACAGTTAAATTAGCTGCAAATATAATATTTTTAATTACTGCTGTAGCTTCACTAGCTAAACAGATTTATGAATCACGTTTTTAGGTAAATTAAAAAAAGGAAGTAAATGCAATGAAACAGACTATAACTAATCCGAACGAAGTTGATTGGGTTGAATATTGGCAGGAAGCACTCAAACAAAAGACAGACAAAAACAAAGACTGGGATAAAGCAGCTCCCCATTTTCATAAAAGAGCTAAAAAAGATGATTATCATGATTTATTATTCTCAAAGATTATTTTAAATGAAAATGACAGTCTTTTAGATTTAGGCTGTGGTGAAGGGTCAATTACCCTACCTATAGCTAAACAAGTTAGAAAAGTAACAGGTGTTGATTCATCAACTAAAATGTTGGAACTATTAAACCAAAGAGCTCAAGAACAAAATATCAAAAACGTGGACACTATTTTAAAATCCTTAGAGGACATTAGTTATGAAGAAATTGGAGATTATGATGTCGTACTTGCTTCAAGGTCATTAAATGGAATAATCCCAATTGAAGAAACTCTTAAAACAATAAATGAAATAGCTAACAAATATGTTTTTATCACTTTATTTGGTCCTGAAAATTGGAAAATAGAAAAAGAATTCAATGAATACCTCGGAAAAGAAAATAAGCCGTTTCCAGAGTATAATTATATGTTTAATATACTCTACAATATGGGGATTTATGCCAATATAGAACGCCTGGACATTAAAGCATATAGAGAATACAGCAACATTGAAGAAGCTATGGACAACGGTAAATTTAGGCTGGATTTACTTAATGATGATGAAAAAGCACAATTGAAAAAATACCTTAATGAAATTCTTAAAAAAGACCCTGAAACAGGAAAATTATACAATGAAAAAGATAAAGCTGACTGGATTTTAATTTGGTGGAAAAAGTAGTTATTTATAATTTTCACATTATAAATAACCCTAATTACACAAATCTTTTCAGCAATCAAAAAAGTAAAATAAATGATTTTAATCAGATTTAATCATAGTTAAAATCATTTTATATGGCATATTAACAGCTTGAAGAGCATGAGGCTCATTAGCTGGCATAATAATCATTTCACCTTTTTTTACAATATTTTTATTACCTGAAATAGTTATTTCTGCTTCACCATCAATTACTTGAACCATAGCATCAAATGGTGCAGAGTGTTCACTTAAGCCTTGACCTTTGTCAAATGCAAAAAAAGTTACTGTTCCAAGCTCTTTTTTGATTACTTCCCTACTAACTACTGTATCTTTTTGATAATCAACCAAATTTTCAATGTTTAAAGATTTAGCTTTAATATCTTCGCTCATTTTATTCGCCCATTATTTTTTTAATATCTTCAATCGGATCACCAATTGGTATTAGATTATATGTATTTACTAGGTAATTAAGTATGTCTTCATTTGCCCAGGCAGGTAAAACAGGCCCAATAAGCATATCTGTTTTGCCCAGATATAATAAACTCCATAAAATAGCTGCTGCTTTTTGTTCCATCCAGCTTAAAACAATTGTAAGTGGCAATTCATTTAATCCTACACCAAATAAGTCACATAATGCAAGTGCAATATCTACTGCAACAATTGCATCATTACACTGACCTAAATCTATAAGTCTTGGCACTCCTTCAATATCTCCCAAATCCAAATCATTGAATTTGAATTTACCACAGGCTAATGTCAGTACAACAACATCTTCAGGTAAGTTTTGTACAAATTCTCTGTAGTAGTTAGATTTAGGGAACGGTCCATCACATCCTCCTACTAAGAAGAACCTTCTGATTTTACCTGCTTCAACCAATTCTTTGATTTTATCAGCAAGTGAAAGTACTGTAGATGCTCCAAATCCTGTAGTGATTGTTGTTAATTCTTCAGCTTCCAAACCACCTAATTCAATAGCTTTATCAATGACTGGTTTAAAGTCATAATTTTCCACCACAGGTGTATTTGGCAACTTAGCTACATCCATAGTGAAAATCCTGTCTGCATAGTCATCTTTTGGAAGCAGTACACAGTTGCTTGTTGCTACAATAGCTGCATTATATTTAGAGAATATGTCTTTTTGATCAAACCATGCTCCTCCAAGCTGACCTGCTAAATTTTCATATTTTCTAAGTTCCGGATAACCGTGAGCAGGCAGCATTTCAGAGTGAGTATAAACTTTTACATCAGTTCCTTCAGTCTGTTTTAATAACTCGTCTAATGCTTTCAAATCATGTCCTGTGACAATTATTGCAGGCCCTTCCTGTGCACCAACTTTTACTTCTGCAGGTTCTGGTTCACCATAATGGTCAATATGTGCTTGTTTAAGCATTTTCATTACTTTAACATTGGCTTCACCAGCTTCCAGTCCCAAATTAATCAAGTCTTCAGCATCAAAATTAACATTAGTTAATGTGGAATACAATCCTTTAGTTAAAAATTCATCAACATCAGAGTCTTTAACTCCCAAAACGTTTGCATTATAATTGTATGCACTTATTCCTTTTAAAGCAAAAATCAAATTATCCTGTAATCTAGCTACAGTTGGTTCTTTGCCACAAACTCCACGTACAGTGCATCCAGTACCTTTTGCAGTTTGTGAACATTGATAACAAAACATATCTACCATAATAACCACCTCATTATTTATTATAATAACAGTTGATTTAATCCATTATAAAGATTTTGTAACTTGTTAAGGGTGAAAAGTAAGTTATATTAATGGATAAAACAAAATAATTACTATGAAACAGGAAGACATCAACTTATTAAAACAATTGGGGCTAACCACATACGAAGCTAAAACATATATTACATTAAGTTCACTAATTCATGCCACAGCTGATGAAATAAGTGACAAATCAGATATACCAAGATCCAAAATATATGATGTCTTAAAAAGATTAAATTCAAAAGACTACATCAAAATAGAAAGTGGACGCCCTTTAACATATCATGTAAATCCTCCAATTAATGTATTGAAAAGGGAAAAAGAAAAATTTATCAGAAGAATTAATAAAACCGGCGAAAATCTGAATACATTATATGAAAAGAAAATATCTGAAGTTGAAGCTCCAATTTGGAGAATAAGCGGTTTGGACAATATAATCGATAAAGAACTGGAAATCATCAGACGGTCTAAAAAAACAATAAACATGAAAATAGGATTTTTACTTCAGAACGAAGGATCAAAATTAGTTTATGAACTGCTTTTAAAATCTGAAAATGTTAAAATAAACATTATGGTTTCACCTTACTGCCGGATATCCTATGAAGAATTTAATATTTCCAAATTATTTAATCAGAAAAATGTAAATGTCTATACAACAGATATTCCCTATGTTAAGATGTTAATATCTGATTCAAAAGAAATGATGCACATATATTCAAAATTTTCAAAGGAAAATGGTGAAATACTTCCAAATACTGCTATCGGAATCTGGAACCAGTACGAAGAAATAGCAAACAACTATAATGAACGATTTGAAAATCAGCTAAAAAAAATAGCTAATAATAATGTGAAACAGTAAGTAAAAATAAACCTGCTAAAAACACTATTATTAAAGTTAAAAATAAATCATCCCTATTTTCAAATTTCTCATGTTTTATATTTACTATTAAAGGAATTAAAGGAAGCATTGGAACAAAATATCTTGTTTGAATTCCGACAATGTAACTTGCACCAACAGGAGTCCATGTACAGTATAAAATACCGAATATTGAAAAGTACACAAGCAAAACAATAGCAGTTAATATTAGCCTTCTTTTTCTGGACAGATTTAATTCATGCTGATATCCAACAGAAAATACAGCAAAAAAGACCAGATAAATTGCATTAAATAAAATCAACCCTTTAAAATCTGCAAAATGATAAAATGTTGAATTGACAACAAATACATCAAATACAGATTTGACTGCAAACAACAGCAAAGTACCAATAGCTGCAGGATTACCCATAATATATTCCATCTGAGCAGTAAATGATGCATTACGGCTATTCAATACATAATCCGTGGTGTGTTGACTAGCACCAATAAACTGATTAAAGAAATTTCCAAAATGCAATATTACAATTACAAAAACTGCAAATGTGACAATTGCAGAATATTTCTGAAGTTTTGCAGATGGAAAATTCTCCTTAGGAACAGCAAATATACCCAAAGCTAAAAAGACATAAGGTGGCTTTATTAAACTCATCAGCAAACATGCTATGAAAAATATGGCCAAATCTTTAGTTTCAAACTTATTTTTATACATATGGACAAAATAAGCAAACATCACTATAGCACAGCCAAATATAAATGCATCATAACTAAATGATGAAGCTTGGGAAACTGCAATCGGCAAACAAGCCATAAACAGCAATGGCATCTTATAAACAGGAGCTTTTTTAATTGCAAAATAAACAAAACCCCCATACAATAATAAATTAGCCAGTCTTCCTAACCATAATGTCCATATAACAGACAAATCCAGACATTTAGCTATTAAAATTCCCAAAGCCGAAAACAAATAAGAATAAAATGGAGTGTTTGTAGATGCCGGCCAATAACCCCATGAATCATTTATAGGATTATTAAAATTATAATCAAGAATTGTTGTTCCTGATTTTGCCTGATTCATTTCAAAGAAATAATCATGAACATGATAACCATTCGGAGTTTTTACAGGATATAAAACACCCTCAGTTATAGATTCTGCACGTTCAAAATGAATAGCCTCATCTGGAAATGACAGTGGAGGTGCAAAAAATACCATCAAGAGCCCAAAAAGAAGAATAATTACAAAAGCAACTTTGTGAGGTTCTTTTTTATGTTTAATACTGTACAATACTCCAAAACTTCCAAAAATCAAAAGAATAGTTAAACCTATTAACTCCCCTTTAAAGTAGATAAAGTTATCCCAACAAAACATTGAAAATACAAAAAACACAATCCCCACCAAATAAATTAAAATAAATTTTTTATTGGTTGCGAAAGTTTGTTTATAATCCGAAATAATGTCTCTTGGAGAATTAAAGTTCATATATTAATATTAATATGACATAATATAAATATTGTTAGTTTAATGTTAATTAATCCAACTTTACTAAAATTCAACAGAGAGGCATAATTACTTTCCCATCAGAATTTACAACTGCCTCTTTAAAATTATTTATTGAATGTAAAAAGAATTAATTTCTATTTTAAAATTGTTTTATTTAAAAAAATATCATAAAATGTTTTAATGGATAAAATAAATCGGTTAATCAAAAAAAGAAAAAAATAGGATTTGAAATCCCAAATGAATTTAAGAATGTCTTTCAAGTACAAAATCTGCAAGATCAAAAAGCATCTGTTTACTTTCAGAATCAGGCAATATTTCGAGTACTTTTTTAGCAGAAGCTACATTTTCTAACGCAACATTTTTAGCATATTCAATAGCGCCATATTTATTAAATAAATCAAGAGCCATATCTATATCTTCTTGTGAATTATTATCATCTTTTAAGATTTCTAATAATTTTTTATTGTCTTCACCTTCACAAGCAGCTAAAGCCTTAATAGCTATAATAGTCATTTTACCTTTAGCTATGTCACTTCCAATAGGTTTACCTAATGTTTCTTCATCACTAGCTAAATCTAAATAATCATCCTGAATTTGGAAAGCAAGACCAATTAATCTTCCGTAATCATACATTGCATCAATTACTTCCTGATTGGCTCCACCCATAATAGCTCCAGCTTTAGAAGCTGCGGCTATTAATGCACCAGTCTTTTTAAAGATCATGTCCAAGTATTCATCTTCAGATACATCATATCTGTCTTCAAAACTCATATCAGAAGCCTGACCTTCACAAATTTTAACACATGCATCAGCTACAGTAGCTAATGTTTGGCTTAACTGGGTCGGTGTATTTTTTTCAGGGTCTGAATTCATAATTATTTCAAAAGCTTTTGAAAATAAAGTATCTCCAGCTAAAATAGCTACATTTTCATCCCAAACTTTATGTACAGCAGGTTTTCCCCTTCTCATATCATCATCATCCATGATATCATCATGAATAAGTGAAAATGTATGGATAAGTTCAATAGCTGCAGCAGACTTCAATGAATTATCCCTAGATCCTCCAACTGCTTCAGAAGTAATTAAAGTTAAAGCTGGTCTAAGCATTTTACCTCCAGCTTTAGTTAAATAAATTGAAGCTTCCTGAAGATTATTTGGAACTATGCAAGATAATTCTTCTTCTATTGTTTTACTAATATCAATGGAATAATTTCCCAATTCTTCTATTACATCCATGCTAATTTCCTCCATGTGCACGTTCATTTTCAAAAACTTGTGCTTGTGAATTTCTTAATATATGAACATTATAACCAATTCTATAACCTTCCTCTTCAGCTAATTCCCCATAAGCTGCAAGCATTGATAAATCTCCATGAGCCGGAATAATATGCTGTGGTTTTAACATACGTAAGAATTCTCTGTGGTCTTCCCTTCCAGCATGTCCTGAAACGTGAGCATTTGAATAAATTCTTGCACCTTTTGCTCTTAATTTACTTTCCATAATATGCCTGTTAGCTGCATTAGTCGGATTTGGAATAATCGGTGCAGAAATAATAACATTATCTCCTTCTTTAATATTGAATGGAGTTCTGTTACTGGCTATTCTAGGAAGTAATGCATCTGGTTCTCCTTGGTGTCCAGTAGTTACAAGCAAATATTTTTCCCTGTCTTCATCAGCTCTCATTAAAGCTTTGTTAACTGCTTTCGGGCTTCCATAAATACTTGCATTTTTAGGTAATTTTAAAATACCCTGTTTTTGTGCAATACCACAGAACCTTTCCATAGATCTTCCAAGGAAATAAATTTCCCTGTGGCTTTTTTTAGCAATATCAGCAATAGCCTGAACTCTCTCAATATGAGAAGCGAAAGTAGTAACAATCATACCTTTTTTCTCATATAATGGTCCGTGCATTACATCTTCCAAAATGTTTCTTGCAATTCTTTCAGAATAAGTTTTAACTTCATCTGTGTTTTTTGCATTAGTAGTCTCTACAATAAGAGTAAGAACTCCTTTCCTACCTAATTCTCTTAATCTTTTATAATCAGGTGGTGGAGATACTTTTTGATGATTATCAAATTTAAAATCAAGTGCATAAACAATAATTCCTTCAGGAGTATGTAAAACCGGAAAAACTGCTTGTGGAATACTGTGTGTTGACTGAACAAATTCCAAAGTAATATTTTTAGACAATTTCATTTTACTTCCAGGGTTTAAAGGCCTAATTGGATTATTCACTTTAAATTTACGTTCCCCTTTAATTTGTTTTTCAACAAGTGCAGTTGTATATGGAGTTCCAATTAATGGAGCATCATATCTGTGAGCTAATTTAGCTACTGCACCAATATGGTCCAAGTGACCGTGAGAGAAGATTATTCCTTTTACTTTACCGTCAACATCTTTCATTAAAGTGTCATCTGGAATAATTCCCCTTTCAATCAAATCTAGACTATGCATTCTATCAATATCAGTATCTTCGTGAATATTGATTCTGTCTAAATGTATTCCCATATCAAAAATGATAACATCTTCGCCAATCTTGACAGCAGTCATGTTCTTCCCGACTTCTTCATATCCGCCAATTGCGATTACTTCAACACTCATATGTTTTTATCTCCTTGAATATTTCTTTGTGTTAATTCCTCTTTCATTAAGCCATTCTCTTGTTTTTCCACTTATAATTAAGTTTGAATTTTTGAGTTCTTCGATATTATTTGCGCCAACTAAAAACATAGCTATTCTTAGAGAATCATTGAATCTGTCAATGAATGTGGTTAATTGTTCTTCAGAAACAGAGTGTTTTAAAAATGGTAATGCCATACCTACACTATCTGCTCCAAGAGCAATAGCTTTTGCTGCTTCAAGTCCTGATCTGATACCACCTGATGAAACAACTGGAACATCTACAGCATCAGTAACCTCTACTGTACTGATAGCTGTTGGAATTCCCCAATCCCAAAATGTTTCACCTAAATATCTGTCTTCAGCTCTGTAAGTCTCAACAGCAGCCCAGCTTGTTCCTCCTGCACCTTCAATATCAATATAGCTAACACCAGCACCAACTAACTGCTTTGCTACTTCAGCAGATATTCCACAGCCCGTTTCTTTAGCCATAACAGGAATATCAACTCTTTTAGTTATTTGATTTATTGAATCAAGAAAACCTCTTGCATCCAAATCTCCTTCAGGCTGTATTGATTCCTGAAGAGGATTTAAATGAATAGCTAAAATATCTGCATCTAAAATTTCAACAGCCTTATCAGCCAATTCCAATTGAGGTGCTCCAATATTACCAACAAGCAAACAATCAGGAGCATTTTTTCTAACAACAGTATATGTATCTGCAAGTTCAGGATGTTCAATAGCAGCTCTTTGACTGCCAACACCTAAAGCTATATTTTTACTTTCTGCAGCAATAGCTAATTGTTTATTAATAGCTTTTGCAGAAGGATGACCTCCAGTAATAGCAGTTATAAATAAAGGAGAATCTAATTTTTTACCAAAAACAGAAGTTGATAAATCAATGTCGTTTTTATCAATTTCCGGAAGTGCTTTGTGGATTAATTCAACATCTTCGAAACCAGTTTTTTTATTTTTAAATTCAACATCATAATTTTTACAAATTAATAAATGCTCTAATTTTCTATCTGAAATCATGTTTTTATTATCCCCTTGAAATAACAGTTCCCTTTACTTGATCATTGTTTAAAGCTTTGAAAATATTGTTTTCAATTTCAGCATTTATTATTTTAGATTCTATTCCCAAATCTGCTAAATATAAAAGCTCTTTAATTTTACCAACCATTCCGCCTGTGACATCAACATTAGTAGTTCCTTCTAAAGTATCTAAATCTTCAAGTGAAGAAAATTTATCAAAGAAAACTGCATCATCGTGTATTTTAGGATTTTTATTATAAACACCATCAACATCAGTTCCTAAAATAACTTTATCAGGATTAAGATTTTTAGCTAAATATTGAATAATCTGATCACCAGAAATAACACAGATTTCCAAATCTTTATCTAAAACAACATCCCCATAAATAACTGGAATAAATCCTTTATTTAAATATCTCTTAAAGCTATCTAAATTACCTTCAGTTATTCTTTTATTAGTAGCTACCATAAAACTTGAAGCTGGAATAGCTACAACAGGCAAATCTTCTTTTATAAATTCATCACAAATAAGCATGTTTAATCTTTTAACTGCATTTTGTGTTTTAGAAAATCCTATTCTTTTTTGAGGATATTCTTCTTTGTTAAAAGGTTCTCCGATTTTATATTCTTTAGCTGGAGGATGGCCAAATGAACCTGCACCATGAACAATTATTATCTCTTTAGACTCATTGTCAAGTGAAGATTTAATTTCATTTGCAATCCTTGATAAGTTTTTCTCATCAATTTCGCTTTTAGTTGCATCTTTATTTGTTAAGATGCTCCCTCCAATTTTTAAAATAATCATATAAATCACTTGTAAACCCTTGAAGAAACCCCTTTTCTAGTAAATCTTATTTTTAAAACATTATCTTCAGCAGCAATTCCACGGGCAACTTCATCTACTCTGTTTGGACAAAGTGCTATAATACTTCCTCCACCACCAGCTCCAGTGATTTTAGAACCAATAGCACCATATTCTCTAGCAGTATAAACCATACGGGACAATTCCATAGTATTTACTCCTAAAACATCCAAAAATCCATGATTTATATTCATTAACTCACCAATTTTATTGAAATCACGTTTTAATATAGCCTGTTTAGCATAGTTAGTCAACTGCCCCATTGCACTAATAACAGGGTTGATAATTTTTGGATTTCTATTTTTCAGGAGTCTTACATCCTTAACCATTTTGCCTGTATTACCATGTTTATTTGTGTAACCTACAACAAAAGGCGCATTGAAGTTAACTTTGAAATGTTCCACTTTTTTATTTCTAGATAAATAAACAAGGCCACCATAAGTAGAAACTAATGTATCTAATGGACTGGCTATTCCCTGAACTGCCTGTTCAACCATATGGGCATCATGAGCTAAAGATTTCTTGTTAAATCTTATATTATGAAACCTATATAATGCAGCTAGTGTAGCTACTGTAACTGCAGCAGAAGAACCAAGTCCGGAACCAATAGGAATATTTGAAGATAATTTCATCACAATTGGACTATGATCGTGAACTTTATTAAGAGCTTCTAAAATATATCGAATAATACCCGGCTTTCCTCTTTTTAAATTATATTTCTTATGTTTAGTATCTAACTCAGCTTCAAAATTCAAATCATGAGACTTCAAAATAGATTTATCTGTCTTTGATTCAGTAATTTCAACATATGCTCTTTTATTAACTGCTCCTGCAATCGCAGGTTCATCATAAACAACAGAATGTTCACCAAACAAAATAGTTTTTGCTGGAGCAGAAGCTAAAGCCCTCATATAAACACACCTTATTTAAAAATACCTGAAGCATAACCTACAACAGAACTTAAATCACCAGATATATCACCACTAGTTTTATAAGCCAATATTTCAGATGTATTTTTCCCACACATCTTTGAAAGTATTATTGTAGTCATAACCGGACCATAACCACACATGGTTATATTATACTGAATAATTTCTTCTAAAAGTTTAAACTCATCCATATCTTCAATATCTTCTAAAACAAAACCGTCAACTTTATTAGCTCTCTCTTGAGTATTAAAATGAGATAAATCACTACTGGCTATAACACAGTAAGATTTGCCTAATTTTTCACCAGCTTTAAAAATAGCTGTTGCCAAATCATTTGCTGTTGAAAGTGTTTGTGAACCTAATACAACAGGCACTACTTTAAAGTCATTGGAAAAATATTGTAAAAATGGAAGTTGAACCTCTATACTGTGTTCTTTTATATGGGCAGTAAAATCAGCTGATGCAAAATCTGAAAAAGAAATTAAAGTATCTGCAAATTCATCATCAACCTGAATATTTCCAAGTGGAGTTATCCATTCTCCTTTGTTGAAAACTGAAACTTCACTGCCTAAACCAGTATGATTTGGACCAATTATTATAAAAACTTCAGGAAAACCATTTTTAGCTAATTCACAATAGCTGTGAGCAGCTATTGTTCCAGAATATTGAAAACCTGCATGTGGAACCATAACATTAACTGGATAATCATTACCCTCAAAAGATTTAATGTCTGGAATTTTACCAGGACCAAAAGAGTGTAAAAAACAGCCTTCAACAGTTTTTACAAGCTCATCAGGATCATCTGGATAAAACATTCCAGCAACTGCAGGTTTTCTTAACATAAAACTCACTTAAAATTTAAGTTCAAAGTCAGTAGCTTCAATATCTAAGTCACCATCTTCAGGAATGGTACCTCTTTCTCTTAATATTTGTCTAGCAAGTAACCAGTAAACTAAAGCAATAGCTTTCCTACCTTTGTTGTTTACAGGAATAGCAATGTCAACAAAACTAAGTAAGTTTTCAGTATCACATAATGCAACTACAGGAATTCCGTTTTGTTTAGATTCAAGAACTGCTTGTGCATCTGATCTTGGGTCAGTTACTACAATAATTTTTGGTTCAATGAATTTTGCATAAGTTGGATTAGTTAAGGTTCCAGGAATGAATCTGCCAGGAATGGTTTTTGCACCAGTAATTTCACCGAATTTTTTAACAGGAGCTTGACCGTATTGTCTGGTAGCTACTACTAAAATATCTTCTGGGTCGTATTTTGCTAATAATTTAGCTATTTGTCTAATTCTTTCATCAGTTTTTTGAATATCTAATACGTATAAACCATCAGATCTTACTCTGAATATGTATTTTTCCATATCGCTAGTTTTTTGTTGGGTTCCGATATGTAAACCTGCTGCTAAGTAGTTATCTAATTCAATTAAAAGTTCGGACATAATTATTCACCTTAATTTTTAATAATATATTTTAATAATTTTTTTAAATAAATTTAATCATCATCTTCAACATTGACACATTCTTCAGGACAGACATCCATACAAACTTCACAGAAACTGCAGTCTTCAGGATCTACAATTTCAACTTTGTCTCCTTCAAGAACTAAAACTTCCATTGGGCAAACGTCAACACATTCTGCACAATCAATACCTTTACACTTATCATAATTAATAGTTACAATAGGCATATTTAAATCTCCAATAAGTTATTTAAAATTCACCCATTTTTGGATTAGGAAGTTCTTCTTCAATACGAATGAGTTCGTTTAATTTAGCTATTCTTTCTCCACCTATAGCTCCGGTTTTAATCATAGGAGAACCAAAACCAACAGCTAAGTGAGCAATAGTTGCATCAGTAGTTTCACCAGACCTGTGAGAAACAACAGGTACAATATCATTTTCTTTAGCTAATTTAACAGTAGCATAAGTTTCAGATAAAGAACCGATTTGATTTGGTTTAATAATGATTGCATTAGCTGCATTCATTTCAATACCTTTAGCTAAAATTTCTTTGTTAGTTACAAATAAATCATCACCACAAATAAGGCATTTATCTCCAACTTTGGAAGTTAACTGAGCAAATCCATCAAAATCAGATTCATCAAATGGATCTTCTACATAAAACATATTATAAGTGTCAATAATGTCTTTTACAAAGTCAATTTGATCTCCAGTATCTCTTTTGATACCGTCTTGAGCATAAATATATTTTTGCTCATCTGCATTCCATAATTCAGAAGCAGCCATATCTAAAGAAGGTCTGATTTCAATACCAAGTTCATCACCAACTTCTTCACATGCCTGAGCTTGAATTTCTAAAGCAGCATCATTAGTAATGTTAGGCACCCATCCACCTTCATCTCCTTTTCCACCAGTGAAATTGGAGTCTTTAGTTTGGATTAATTCTTTTAATTTTTTGTGAATGCTTGAATTTGCAAATACAGCTTCAACCATATTTTTTGCACCGACAGGAACTACTAAAAATTCTTGAATATCCGGTGCATTAACTCCTGCATGTGCTCCACCATTCATCATATTTCCAAGAGGGAAAGGCAATTCATTTACTAAATTTCCTCCTAAAAATTTATATAATGGCATATTATATGATGCAGCAGCAGCTTTAGCTACAGCCATGGAAACAGCTACAGTAGTATTACCACCAATAGCTGAAAGATTGTCAGTTCCGTCAACTTCTCTTAAAACTTCATCAATAGTAGCTATATCTTCAGCATCCATTCCAATAAGTTCAGAAGCAATAATATCTTCAATTTCACTTACAATTACGTCTACTCCACCTTCAGGGAATGATACTACTTCTCTTGAACCAGTACTTGCCCCACTTGGTGCAGCAGCTCTGCCGAACCCATTCCAAGTAATTACATCTACTTCAACAGTTGGGTTTCCTCTGCTGTCCAAAATTTTACGAACCTGGACATCTTCTATTATACTATCCAAAAAAAACACCTCAGTGTCAATTAATTTATTACCATATAATCTATACTCATAAAAAATTAGTAAATTTCTTTATAGAGTTATGTTGGTATTTTTTATTTTTTTTAAATAATTTAATAATGAAATAAATAGAATAAACTATTTATTCATCATATCTTATTACATCTAATGGTAAAACTCCAGCTTTGAGTTCTTCGTAAGCTATATCAATTGGATCTAATGAGTCACCAATTTCCACTAAAGGTTTAGCACCCATTGAAATCTGAATTGCTCTAGCTCCAAGAAGTCTAGCTCTTTCAAACCTTGTTAAATTTTCTGTAGTCATGAATATTACTTCCATTTTTTAGGTATTACCGTTTACCAAGATTAATTTTATAAGTAAAAATATATCCCTACAACTTGTAAAAACCTATTCCCATGTTTCAACATGAGAAATTAACATTCTTCTACAACAATATCTGTTTAAGCCTAAGTCATCTAAAATATCTTTTGATTTTTCACCGGCAGCTAATCTTTTATTATATTCATCAAAGTAAGCTGATACCGGTTTTCCACAACTTAAGCATCTTATAGGAATCATTTATATCATCTTTTTAATTTTTTAAATAAAAATTATAAAATTACAGAAAAATTATCTGTAACTTTTTTGTTTACGTGCTCTTGCTCCAGGACCACCATATTTTTTAGGTTCTGAACGTCTTGGGTCACCTACTAACATGGTTCTGTCGTAGTGTATGAATTTATCTTTTAAATTCATATCTTGAGACCATTGGACAAGTCCTTTAGCAATTACCATACGTGCAGCTTCAGCCTGACCCATTACTCCTCCACCAACAACATGGATGTTAATATCCACTTCATTAGCTAAATCTCCAGCTAAGGTTAATGGTTCTTGTAATTTTAAGTTAGCGAGTTCTGGTGAGTAAAGTTCTAAAGGAACTCTGTTAATTCTTACTTTACCAGTACCTTCTTGAACAGTACCTCTTGCGATAGCTGTTTTACGTTTTCCACTTGTATGAATAACTTTAACCATAATCACACATCCATTTATCTAAAAGGTAGCTCCTAAAAGTTTAGAAACTTCACCTAATTCAATACCTTTTTTAAGGTTGTTGTATTCTGCTTCAGGAACTGCAACAAGATCAGCATCAGCATATTCTTCAGGTACACCTACATATGCTTTTAAACCTTTGAAAGCAACTCTACCTTTAGATTTTTTATAAGGTAACATTCCTCTTACAGTTCTTCTGAATATATCATCTGGCCTTCTAGGATATTTAGGACCTAAATCACGAGGGTTAGAGATACTTGCTCTGTCTACTCTTTGTTTGTATTTTGCATAAGCCCAATCCTTATTACCAGTAATCATAATCTTTTCAGCATTAAGAATTACTACTTCTTCGCCTTCTAAGAGATTTTTACTAGTTACACTAGCTAATCTTCCTAAAACGCATCCTTCTCCGTCAATAATCATAATAACAACACATCCATCTTATTCCATGATTCTAATGTTGCTTCCTTTTGGATTAGATTCCATTATATCATCAATTGAGACGCATTCTCCACCAGCACTTTCAATTTTTTCCTGTGCTTTTTGTGAGAATTTAAATGCTGCAACATTTACTTTTTCTGTTAAATCACCATTAGATAATACTTTTCCAGGTACTAAAACAGTTTCATCAGCATTTGCATACCTTGCAATATCTGATAAATTAACTTCTGCAGTTCTTCTGTTAGACCTTCCAAGTCTATTAGCAACATCTTTCCAAATAGCTGCATTTTCTGTTTTTGATTTTTTATTAAGTTTATTAATAAGTTCAATAAGGTTAGGATTTGTTTTGATAATTTTCTTAACCATTATTTACTTCCTCCTTCACTAAATCTGATAAACTTATCTGCTTTTTCACCTAATTCATCGCAAGCTTGCAATAAAACTTCTTTAGGAGGCATTGATCCATCAGTTTCTATTCTAAATATAAAATCATTTTCATGATACCCTACATTGATGTAGCTTTCGTCTTTTCCTTCAGATTGTGCATTTCTAATTGAAGCTCTTACACAGCTTTTACACATACTGCAATTTTCAATGTCTAAAATCTTAATCTCTTTAGATCTTTTATCAGATTTCAAAACACCTCTTGGGCATGCATTAGCACATTCATAATCAATTTCCGTATTCTCATTAAAAGTGATTTCGGGATATTGTTTATAAACACATACAGTAGTTGGCATCCATTTAGCATGTTCTTTTCCATATCCAACTTTTGCAACTGCTTCAATGTTTAGTTTTTCTCCTTCTTTAAGTTTTACTAAAGGAATGGTATCATATACTGGTTTAATTTTTGAGTCTGAAGATATTAAATCCTTAGAATAAACAACTTTAGGTCCTTCTTCTTTTAAAGAAAACATGACGCTATGGTCATCTTCATAATCATCATCACCAGGTAAAGGTAAACCTTCAATTGCGTCCATGTCAGAAACTAAAGGAGTTAAACCAAGCCTATGAGCAAGTACCTCATTAAACATAGCTGAATCATTTCTCATGATATTTACATCTTCAATAGCTATTTTAGGTACATTTACCATTGCACACCTTCTAATAGCATTAATAAAAGGTACTTCTACATCACGGACAATGAAAACAATTTCATCATCTGTTTGACTTTTAACTTCTATCTCCATATTAAACCCTTCTTAGACTCTTCTTCCTCTTTTACCACCAGGTCTTCCAGTACCATCGTGAGGAATAGGAGTGATATCTTCTATTTTACCAATTTTAATTCCAGCTCTTGCTAAAGCACGAATAGTAGCTTGTGCACCAGGTCCCGGACTTCTGTGTCCATTTCCACCAGGAGCTCTTACTCTAATATGTAAGCCAACAAATCCTTTTTCTTTAGCATCATCAGCTATTCTGGTTGCTGCAGCCATAGCTGCGAAAGGTGAAGCTTGTTGCCTATCTGCACGAACAACTTTACCACCAGACCATTGGGAAATGGTTTCAGCACCAGTAATATCTGTTACAGTAATAATAGTGTTATTGTATGATGAGTAAATATTAGCTATACCCCATTTTTCATCTTTTGCCATAATTACACCCTTTATTCCTCAGTAGCTTTTTCATTTTTGTTTTTATTGTACTCTTCAATCTGTTTAGCTACAGGTGATGATGGATAAAATCCAATTTCATCTTCTTGGCCTTTTAATACAACATAACTTGGTGAATTGATTTTTTTACCATTTAAAGTTATGTGACCGTGTACAACAAACATTCTAGCTTCTTTAGGAGTACGAGCTAAACCTTTTTTGTAAACAATAGTTTGTAATCTTCTTCTTAAGATATCTTCAACAGTTAAGTTTAAGACTTCTTCAAGTGCTGCACCTTCAGGCAAAACACCGGTTCTAGCTAAGTGTCCTAATAATTCTAATTTTTCATCTTGCATTTGGTTCGTATCGAACCCGAGTAGGTATCTTGCTTCCCTACTGTATCTTCTAACTAAAGTATCAGCTTTCCAAATTTCTTTTTTGTTTTTTAAGCCGTATTTAGTCATTAATTTATTTTCATTTTTGATTCTTTCTGCATTCCAAGGATGTGGCGGTGTATTATACTTTTTCCTTGATTTTCTAGGTTGTCCCATTAAAACATCTCCTTTATAAAAATAATTAAATTAATACCATCATTGTAAAAAAAATTATTGAGTAATATTAATTATAAAAAAAGTTCTCATGCTTATGAACGTTTTACACCAACTGAAGAACTGTTCCTGAAAGTAGATTTAGTTCTTTGACCTCTAACAGGTAAACCTGCTTCGTGTCTTCTACCTTTGTAACTTCTGGTTTTCTTCATTCTGTTTAAATCATCTCTTAAAGTCATGTCAAGATCTGATTCAATTAAATGAATATTTTTACCAGTTTCATAGTCTTCCCTACGGTTTAACATCCAATCAGGAATATTAAATTTTTGTGGGTTTTCTAAAATTTCTTCAATTTTTAAAACATCTTCATCAGCGATATAACCGATTTGAGCTTCAGAATCTAAATCTAAAGTACGGCACATAGTTGTGGATAAAGATATTCCAACACCTTTGATTTCGGTTAAAGCTTGTTCAATGGTTTTATTACCATCTACATCCTTTCTAGAAATACGCACCAAGTGCTTAAAGTCGTCTTCCATTAAATAACCTCCATTTATAGAGCGAATCTACGAGACGCAAAAGTAATAGATTCGAATGTTTTGATTTCAAAACACAGTTCTTTCAACAATTTAAAACTTAGTGTTACAACTAAGAGTGCAAAATATCAGTTTAACAAATAATTTAATAATCGTGAAAAAAATAATTAAAAAATCGTATGTTAAAAACTAATAAACGCCGAGACTGGGATTTGAACCCAGGAGGGAAAAGCTCCCACGAGATTTCCAGTCTCGCGCCTTACCAGGCTAGACTATCTCGGCATTATTGCTTAAAATAGCTCCAAGTATAATAAAAATACTTAGCCTATCATATTAAACACTAATTAACATGATAACAATATATTTAATTCTCTACCTATATAAAGGTATTGATTTTTTCAATCAAAAATAAGGCCAATATAACAATATTTAACTTCTAAAATTTAAAAGTTGTTAAAAAAATAGAATCAGAATGAAATTCCTATTAAGAATTTCGATGAAAACTATTTAATCAAAAATACTGCTAATTTTATCAACAATTGACTTTATAAAATTAGGATCTTCTTTTTTAACTTTAACATCCTTCATTTCATCAATAGCTCTTTGCTGAAAAAATTCCTGTGAATTGATATGACGTGCCTGCTGTATACATTCATAATCCCCTTCGGAATTTATTCTACGGCCTTTGATGTCATCTTTTAACATGATATCCAAATCTTCAAGAATTCTTGCCTTTATAGCTTCATCCTCAATAGGACATGCAATTTCAACCCTTTTTGCAGTATTTCTTGTCATCATATCTGCACTTGAAATATATAAAATTCTATCTTCACCAACACCAAAAGCATAGACTCTTGAATGTTCCAAATACCTGCCAACAATTCCACGAACTTCAACATTATCTGTTTTGTCTTTAAGACCTGGAATAATACAGCAGATTCCGCGAATAATCATTTTTATTTTAACTCCTGCTTCTGAAGCTTTAGCTATCCTATCAATGATTCGTCTGTCTGTAAATGAATTCATTTTCATTAAAATTTCAGCAGGCTGATTATTTTTAGCTTTAGCTATTTCCTTATCAATCAGATTCATGATTCCTGATCTTAAAGAATTAGGAGCTACAAGAAACTTATTATAATGACCCTGCAAATTAGCTAATGCCAAATTTTTAAAGAATTCAGTAGCATCATCCCCAATTTCCTGATTAGATGTTAAATAACAGTAATCAACATATAATTTTGCAGTTTTTTCATTATAATTACCAGTACCAATTTGTGTGTACTGCTTTATAGTTCCCTTATGTTTTTTAGTTACAGTACATATTTTAGAGTGCACTTTATAATCTAAAAATCCATACAATATTTGACAGCCTGCTTCTTCGAGTAATTCTGCATAGTGAATGTTATTTTTCTCATCAAATCTTGCACGAAGCTCAATTAAAACTGTCACCTCTTTATCATTATCTAAAGCTTCAAGCAAATATTTAATAACAGAAGATGTTCTTGCCACACGATATAAAGTTATTTTAATTGATAAAACTTCAGGATCATTAGCTGCCTCTTTTAAAAAATCAAGAAAATGGTTCATTGTCTGATATGGATAAAATAATAAAATATCTTTCTTATCCAACTGTTTAAACAATGATTTGTTTGGATCAATCTGACTTGTTCTTTGAGGAATAAACTCCGGAAAAGTTAAATCCTCAGTTACATCATCAGGTATTTCTTTTATGAAATCATGGATAAAATCAAGATTTATTGGAGACTGCATAAGAAAAACCTGGTTTTTATGTAATCCCAACTCTTTTCTAAGATATTTAGTGTAGTTATGATCATTGCTTTTGTAAAACTCCAATCTTATTGGTGACAATCTTTTTCTTTTTTTAAGAATGTTTTTCATAAAATGTCTGTAATCTTCATCTTCATCAATAGGAGTTTCCTGAAGGTTAATATCTGCATTTCTTGTTACTGCAGCTACAGTTTTATATTTAACCCTGTAATTTGTAAAAATACCTTCGACAAATGCATAAACCAAATCTTCCATTAAAATAAATTCATTTGTATCCGGAAATTTAATATAATTAGGTAAAGAATATGGAATCGGAATTAATCCAATGTATTCCTTTGAATTTTTCTTCTTTTTTTCATCTCTTTCCAAGATACAATAAATATATAACTTTTTATTTGCCAGGTGAGGAAACGGATGATAGGAGTCAATTATTTGAGGAGATAATAACGGAGCTATATTTTCATAGAAATACTGAGTTGCATATTGTCTAAACTTACTGTTTAACTCATCAAAATTATGTTTAACAATACCATATTTTCTTAAATCTTTAGCTATTTCATCAAAAATCAAATCCCTTTCTTCATATAACGGTTTAGTAGCTTTAAATATGGCATCCAGTTGTTCCTGAGGGCTCCAGCCAGTTTTATTATCCCAGTCATCTTCATCAATAAGAGTCAAATCAAAAAGACTGCCACATCTAATCATATAAAATTCATCTAAATTGCTTGTGAAAATAGATATGAAATTTAGTCTTTCCAACAACGGAACAGTATTGTCTTTTGCCTCTTTTAAAACCCTGTCATCAAATTTAAGCCAAGACAGCTCCCTATTTTGAGTATATGAATAATCTCTCTTTTTCATTATAATCCCTCAGCATCCAAAAGTGAGTATAAAACTCCTTCCCTTATGGAATTTTTACAAACACATATTTTCTCTATATGGAAATATTTTGCAATTGTTTTAATAATTATAATTCCCGGCACAAGTGTGTGAATTCTTTCAGCTTTAACTTTCAGTATTTTATTAAAATTTTCCTTATTATTATATTTAAGTTCATCCAATACATCATCCAGCAAATAAACCGGAATTGTATCTTCTTTTTCATTGATAAAATTAAGATGAACCAGTAATTTTTTAAGATTTCTAACAGTTCCACCTACACCAAATAAATATTTTTTATGAGTTTTAACAAAATCCAAATCTTCAATTTCTTTAATAACTCTTTTTTCAATATTTTCAGATTCCTTTTTATTTGGAAACATAACTCCAACATAATCTTCATAACATGACAGTGATCCGATAGGTAAACTTCCTTTACCAATCGGTGTTTTATTTTCAAAGATAATTATTTCACAGCTGCCTCCACCAACATCAATAAGAATCCCCTCATCACTTCCCAATCCTATGTCTTTAACTGAATTGAAACTTAACTGTGCTTCGGTTTCATCATCAAGAATATGAATCTTTATACCCAATTTTTCTTTTATGAAACCAATTATTTCATAAGTATTTGAAATATTTCTTAAACTGGCTGTTGCAAAGAAATATCTCTTACTTACATTTAATAAATCCATAATTTTATTAAATTTATTTAATATAGATGATAAAATATTTATTCCTTCATCATTTAATTTGCCATCATCACGATAAGCAATAAGGCCTGCTGTTTTCTTTTTAGAAAAAACGGATTTAATTTTGTTATTTTTATATTCATATATTTTTAATCTGATAGTATTTGAGCCAATATCTACAATTCCATATAACATTTTTATCATTCAAATTTATTTATTTGAAACTAATACCTTCCCACAATTTTAGTTTCACTATTTATTATTAAATATTTATATAAAAACTACTATAAATACTCAAAATTATGAGTCTGTAAAATTTTATAGGCTTATTTGTTTTTGAATTTTTTTACAGTTGAACTTTCATTTTGATGAAATTTCATTCTAATTTTTCTTTAATTTTAATATAAATGATTTAAAAATAGTAAATTACTTTAATAAGTGAGGACAAATAATGTTTTATGAGCAAACAAAACAAATCTGCCCTCAATAGTAATATAGACTTCATACAACTTAAACTTTATGATTTTTTTGATGAAAAAATTGATCAAGAAAAAATCATTTCAGAAAAGATTGAATAAAACACTTAATTTTGAAAATACTAATCATAAACTATTTTTAGATGAAAATAATACTTTTAAATATGATAATCCCATTTGTCCAGTTTGTGGAAGCCACAAAATAATCAAAAAAGGCACAATAAAGAAAAACAAACAAAATACTAATGGAAAAACAACAGAATTCAAAGAACAGCAATATCAATGCAAAAAATGTGGAAAAAAATTCTAAAATATACAATAATCCATTAATTGGTGAAAATAAACAATTTTTACAAGAAATAATGGATAAAATTCCAGGAATAATGAAAATAGGGTACCAATCACTTCATAAAAATAAGTAAATACTTTCATAATATTCCTTGGAATCAGAATATCTCATCAAACAATCAAGAACTGGTCTGACAAAAATCACGAAGAAAGCATCAGCAATGAAAAATTTGAATATTCTGGCTATTATTTATATGATGAGCAATTTTTAAGACTTAATGGAACTAGACACTACAGATTAACTTTATTTGATGCAATACTCAATATTCCAGTCACAGAACGAATAGTACGTCGCAGAATACCAAAAAACACGAAAAAATTTATCTTAGAATCAACAGAAAATAAACCATTCATTTGCCTAACAACCGATTTATTCCCACTGTATCGTAATGTAGCAGATGAAATAGGAGTAAAACATCAATTGTGCATATTTCATTTGTTTCAAACAATAAACCATAAAATTAAAAGTATATTGTAGAAGAAACAAGATTAATGGAAAACAAAGAGACCATATTTACGAAAATGCACAAGAATTAAAAAACTGTTTCAGACAAAAATCAAAAAAAGAAGCAATAGAACAATTTAAACAATATTTTACAAAAATATACGACCATACCAGTTGTTTTAAAAGATTTCATAAGAAAACACATCATAAATCACTCCCACAGATACATAGAATATCTTGATGATGAAAATATAGAAAAAACATCCAATAAAGTCGAAAATTACTACAGACAAACCAATCCTAAAAAAATAAAGAAAATATACAAAACCAAAAATGGAATCCTGACATTTTTAGACTATCAAATGCAAAATTGGACTGAAAAACACATTAAAATCAAATAAGCCTATAAAATTTTACAGACTCAAAATTATCTACAATAACAGGTTTGTCATTTTGTTAGTTGGAATTTTATTTTTTTCATCCATCCATTTTTTCTGTTGCATATTTGGTTGAATATTCCGTTCATTGTTTTGTATCGTTTTTTCTCAGCTTTGGGTAGTGTTGCATGGAAGTACATTTCAGAACAATTGTCAGTTCGGGTTAATTTTCCTTTAAATTCTTTTTTAAGGAACCATAAGAATTTTTTATATTCTGGGAAAAATTTTTTTATTAGGTAATTTTTTAAAACTTCTGGAAAATTATTTATTTCATTTTTTAATAAGTTAATGTAATTTATTGCTTTATTATATGTTTGTTGTTCAAATAATTCGAAAAATAATTGTTTATAAATGTTTATTTCATCTTTTAATGTGTTAAGTTCTTTTTTAACTAATTTATTTAATTGGTATTGTGAGATTTTTTTATTTTTATTTTGGAATTGAATTCTAAATTCAATGTCTTTTTGTTTTAAATATTTTTTAATTCGTTCATTAATGGCTAATCTTAGGTGATATATGCAATGTTGGTGTTTAAATCCTAGTTTCATCATGATACTATCGTATCCTGGTTTTAAATCAGTTACAATGGCTTTTCGTTCCTTTGGTTTTAGTGATTTGTTGATGAAATCATATGATGTTTTAAGGTCTTCATTAGGACTTAATAACTCTGCAACTGGTGCATTATTAACTAAATCAAATAATAAATGCCTATAATGGAAACCATCATCCAATGGTTCCCATTGAACATCATAACCATAAAAACCAGAAGGTATTATTTCTTTATTTAAATAAAATAAGTCATCAGTTATTATTTGAGCTTTACGGACTGTTTCATGAGAAATCGCGACTCTGTTGAAATCCTATTTTTCTATTTTGATTGATTGAAGAATATTGTAAAATGTTGTTTTGAGTCTTGTTTCCTTGTTTTGTAGTCTTGTACTTTTACTTTTGTTGTTTCCGTTTAATTTTCTTTTTATAACACTAAATACGCTTTCTGCATTGTTTTCTTAGTGAGTATATTTCTTTGTTGAATGTTTTTTGGCTTAATCGTCTGTACCAACCGTGTCTGAAGTTGGATTTAAGTAGTATTTGGTCGGATGCTTTTATTTCTTTGTTTATGCATTCCCTTATTTTTTCTGTGTCATATGCTTTGCCTGCTATTACATATTCTAGTTTATGTTTTTTTAAACTTCTAATGGACACTATTGCAAAGATTGTATCGTGTTTAGGTCCTCTTGCTGCTTGTGAATACAATATTAATCTTGAATCAACATTGATTGCAATGTGTGATTTGGTTTAAGTGTTTTCGTTCGTTATTGCGTATTTTTGCGTAATAATTTGTCTGCATTGTCGCTAGTGAATCCAGTACCATCAAGAGCCACATATTTAACTTTAATTTCCAAATTATTAAGTATTAATGTTGTTATTTTTTCAAACATGTTTGTAGGCATTCTTTTAAAGAATTTCTGCAATGTTGATGGATCCGGAGCATTTTTAATACTTAAATAACTCCTTAATCTATCTGAAAACTCCAAATATTCACTTATTTGACGATAAGTTAATTTTAAATAAATTTTTAACACCAAAATAGTCAAAAGTGCAGGTTGAGAATATAATTGCTTAGAATAACGACTGGAATACTTATTTAAAGATAATTTAGCATAAACTGTAGGTGTATTCAATTAATTTAATCAATTCATTGGTCTTATAACAGTTTTTACTCTTATTTTTAATTTTTTTGAAAAATTTTCGTGGACTGCTTTTTGAACCCAAAATCCAAAAGAGTTTTATACTTTAAACAACTAATTAATGATTGGAGAATGTTTATTTTCGTTATTCATATATATAAATATTCTCCATTCAAGTATATAAAACTTATTAAAAACTATTTTTAAATATCACTGATTAATTTAAAATTATACCAAATTTAACAAATAAATAACAAGATATAATTAAAATAACTAAAAATTCTTCAAAAAATCATAGTCGATGTGCAACTTCAACTGTAAAAAATTATAGGATTTCAACAGAGTCGAAATCGCAACACCAGAAAAAATTTGATACAAATCTTTCATTTTACGAAACGGATATCCGCTTATTTCACGAACACTAATTGATTGTGCTTTAGTTTCATTAGAAAAATTACAATAATTTTCATACTGATCTGTAAATTCAGTTTGAGAATACTTACCACAAACTGGACAATAATACCTCTGAACTTTAGCAGTATAATGCTCACCATCCTCAGTTATCAAATCCCTAACATTATAACCATGTTTTGTAACTTTATGAGAATAACAATGTTTACAAAAAGGATCCGAATAAGAAAACACACCCTTTTCATCCATATCAAAAGACACATCACTTGGTTTTTCACATTTAACTTCATAAAAAGGATTCATTAACTCTAATTGAACACTATTATCTTCCATTTCAGACACAGATTCACGTTCAACAGTATCTTCACATTCAACACAAAATATATATTGAATAGATTTCATATTATTAATTGGAGATGTTTTTTTAAGCTCATACATAATAATAATTAAGCATCTCCAATAATATAAAACTATTAATTTTAATTTCTGATTTTACAAACACAAAAAAAAATATAAAAAAACCCACACCAAACAATAAAAACAATGGGTGTCCGCCAAAATTGATTTTTGATTTTTCGTCAAAAAAATTTTTGGGCTTAATTTTTATTATTTTTAATATATTTCAATTAATTTTTGTTTATTTTATTTTATTTGGTTTAATTATTTTTTAAATTATTGTTTAGTTTTATTTTATTCTTATTTTTGATTTTTAATGGTTTTAAGACAGTTAAGTTTATATACTTTGTTGTACATATTTTATATTAGATATAAGTTGTTTTGGTGTTGTTATTTATGGTTAAAAGAAAGTTTGATAGGAATCAGGCAAAATTGGGCATTAATACTCTTGATTGGAATGTTCCGGAGAATCATATTTCTCGTTTTGTTGTTGAATTTGTTGAAGAAGTTTTTCCACTTTTAAATATCAAAGAACCCAAGAAAAAGAAAGGAAGAGACTCCCTTCCAGTGGATTCCATGTTAAAATTGCTTATTTATGCCAAAATCCAACATATTGATAGAACATCAATAATTGCAGATATGGCGCGATACCATGATATATTTAAATACGTGTGCGATGATATTAGACCTTCTGAAAGATCAATCCAAAGATATCGAAGAGAATATGGCCATTATTTTGAAGTATTGCTGCAAATGACATTAAAAAAGGCCTTTGATGAAGGATTCACTGAATTTAATCACGTTGCCATTGATGGAACCATCAAAAAAGCATACAATTCCAACAACAACACCATTACAAAAAAAGAAACTCAAATATTGATCGATTACTACGAAGGACGACCTATTGACCCTGAATGTCTTGAAAAACTTCACAAACCTGCTCAAAGATTATTGGAAAAGAAAGACATAGATGATGAAGATAAATTAGAACTATTATATGGAATAAAAACACAATTTACATTCACAGGACAGGATAAAATTCCAGTAAATGATATAGAAGCAAGATTTATGAAAGGAAAGAAAGGAAACTTCATGGTTGCTTATAATATCCAATCTGCAGTCGATTATGATACCAAATTAATCTGTGCAATAAACGTCACACAAAACCCGACAGACCACTACGAACTACCAATAATCGCAGAAAGAGCAATAAGAAACATTAACACCACACCAAAGTATATAAGTGCCGATACAATATACTTAAACCAAATATCACTATCATACTTAGCAGATAAAAAAATAGATGGTTTAATACCAAATAGAAAGCAAAGTAAAGAAAAAATAGGAAAATTAAATCCAAATCCATACCATAAAGACCATTTTGAATATGATTATGAATTAGATGCATTCAAATGCCCAAAAAATCAATATATGCACTTTTTCGCAAAATACATCGAACCACACAAAGATCCAGAAAAACCAGACAAAATAAAAAGACTCTACAACAATTATGAAGCCTGTAAAAACTGCAAAGCACGAAACAAATGCTTAACAGGCAAACAAACACACAAAACCATCACAGAATACGGATCAGAAATGCAAAAAGCAATGAACGAAAAAATGGAAAAACAGGAATATAAAGACGAATATAGCAAAAGATCAAGCGTTGAAGGACCATTTGGAATATTCAAAGAACAATTCCAAATAGAAAAAGAAGTAGTCATCGGAATGGTAAAAACAGAAGAAAGAATAAACTTAGATGCATTAGCATATAATTTAATACGACTACACAACATAAAACAAGAAATAAAAAACACAACAGAAGATTTAGAAGATTTCTGCGAAAGCACATCCATTAAAAACCAATTAAAACTTGATGTAACAATATTTTAAAAAAAATCAACAAGTCAGCCAAAATTCAATTTTGGCGGACACCCCAATAAGAAAAAAAGAAACAACCACCATTTAAACAAAAAAACACCCAATTTAATAAGAAAAAAATCTAAAAAACACACAAATAAATAAGACAAATATATAAATGAGTGTTGGCAGAAATTATTAAGATTTGAACATTTTTTCATTTCACCATCCTCGATATTTTAATATGTTTTTTAACTCGTTGATACGAATCTTATTGAACTGATAACTGAATGTAAGTCTAAATTATGTTCTTTTATGAGGTTGAATAACCGTATTAAATTATAGGCTGCCACAATTGTGTACATTAAGTTTTGAACTCTTTTTAATCCAGTTATGGGGAGCTTGTCATAGTGATAAACATTTTTGAAAGTTCCATTGTGTGCTTCAACAGTCTTGGAATGTTTTTTATATTCTTTTATTCCTTCTTCTGTGGACATTAATCTCTCAGTTTTATATGAAACTTCATGTACATATCTTGTTATTGTTCTATGGTTCTTATTGTAACATATTCCTTTGTATTCACAGTTTTTACATGCAAAGTAGTTGGAATAGACTAATTTGATTTTATTTCCCCTTTCTTTTTCTTGTGGGGCCGGATATGCTCCATCAAGAGTTAATTCTTTATTATTGGGACAAATGAAAACATTTTTATATTCATCAAAAACAAAGTAATCAATAGCAAATGGATTGTCAGGTTGTTTACCTGAATTCTCTCTATTTTGCTGTAATGTTGGAATTAAGGCAGTTATACCCAAGTTATCTAAATATCGCAAATTCGCTAGTGTTGAATAAATTGTATCTGCGCTAATTTTTTGGGGTTTGATTTGTAAATTAACGAGGATTTGATTCATTAATGCAGGAATTTGATAATGATCCGTGGGATTTTGAACTGCATTAACTCCACAAATTAACTTAGATTCTGTATCAGTTCCCAATTGAATGTTAAATGAAATATTTAAGATACTTCTGTCCTTTATCTTTAGTTTTCATTAATCTAGCATCATAATCATTCAAAGCAAGCGACACCTGACCTGAATAATCGAGCAAATGCCACCAATAAAAAAGAATATCAACTTTTTCTTCATCAGATTTTGATTTGTCATTTAAAAATTTCCTTGCAGTCCTTCTAAGCTTTTTAATCTCATCCTTTGTTAATTCTTGAATCACATAATGCCTTATTAACAAACTAATGTCTTTTTCTTTGATTATATTGAAAGGAGAGTTATAAGCTTCTTTAATAGTACCATCAATTGAAACATGTTCAAAATCAGTCAAAACCATCCTATTTGCCACAATTAATATAAAACTCATTACCAATCGATAGATCGGTTGAAAATAAACACAATAATCTCTTATTGTCCTATCACTCGGTTCTATACCATGTGAAATAATATTATACAAATAATTATGCTTAGCATTATAAGCCAACACTATAGAACTTGTTATTTTATTAATATACCCATAAAAAATAAGTTTAATTATATCCTTCAGATTAAAAGGTGGCTTTCCGGGACCTGATGTGTCACGTTCAATTTTAAAGAAATTAAAAGTACCATCAATGATTTTCTGAAGCAAGATACATGAGTTGAAATTCTTCCTCCATTTTTTCAATTTCTCCACTAAAATCATTCAAAATATATCTATTCAAAATCATATATATCAAAACTCCAAATACTCCATTAAATAATTATAAAATTAATTATAATTAATTATATATTTATATTTTCTAATATAAATAGATTTTAATTACTTTTATTAAGAATAACATTACATATAATCTAATTATTAATTATTACTAAAAATACATTAGATTTAGCAAAAATCAATAAAAATTTCATAGTCAAATGTAAAAAATAAAGTATATTCTATAAAAAAAATAGTTCAATATATTAATTGAACATTTTTAAAAAAAATAAGGTAAAAATTAATATTAAATTAAACATTAATCAAATGCTAATAATTTCTGCCAACACTCATATTTTAAAAAAAATCAATAAATCCTCAAAAAATCAATTTTGGCGGACACCCAATATATAAAAAAAGAAAGTAAGAGAATTATTTAAAATTCTCTTTAAGGATTGATTTTTATTGTGTTTCCTGTTTGGAAGTCATTCCAATAGGAAGTTATAATGTATTCACCAGCCATTAATCTGATTCCTAAGCTTGCAATACCATCTTTATTAGTAACTTTGTGATAGAATACACCATTTACGTTAAATGATACATTTTGATTAGCTAATGGCTTACCTTGACCATCTAAAGTTAAAGCAGTAAAATTACTGCCGTCTAAGTATTTCATATTTAAATCTTTAGTTACTAATGTTGGTATGACGCTGACTTTGTTTCCAATATCCAAACCGTCATACATTGTTGTAATGGTATAGTTTCCTGGTCTTAAAGCTATTCCTAAGCTTGCAACACCATTTTCATCTGTTTTTTTGTGATAGAACACACCGTTGATGTTAAATGTTACTTCTTTGTTTACTGCTAAAGATCCGTCTTTGTTGTAGATAGTTGCTTGGAACTTAGAAGAATTTAAGTAATATTTGGTTAAATCGTTTTGCATGATTAATGATTTTACGGTTATGTTAAATCCTTTTTCTTCACCAGTTACAGGGTTGTAAGCAGTTAAAATGTAAGATCCAGGTCTTAACATGATACTCATGTCAGCTACACCATCTTTATCTGTCTTTTTAGTATAGAAAACCCCATGGATGTTAAATTTGATTTCTGTGTTGGCCAGTGCTTTTCCAGTGCTGTCAGTAAACTTAGCATAGAATCTGGTATCATTTTGATACATTTTAACTAAATCATCAGCTACAATAGTAGGATTAATAGTAACGGTAATATTTTTACTTACTTTATCATACATATCAGAACCATTATAATAAACAGAAGCACCATATACACCAGAACCTAAGTTTAACCCTATAGAAGCAGAACCATTAGCATCAGTAAATCTAACATAAGTTACACCATTAATACTAAAGTAAACAGTAGCATTAACAATAGGATTACCTTTATAATCAGTTAAAACAGCAACCATCCTAGTACCATCCTTATAAATCATCACAATATCAGAAATGTTTAAATTAACTTTCTTGTTAATATTCACAGTTACATTAAATTTGATAGATGATTGAACATATTTTTCATCCCCACTGTAAATTACAGTTACATTGTATTTACCTGCATTCAATGGTGCAATGACAACTTTTGCACTACCATTTAATACTGTAGCTGTGTAATGTTTATTATTAATTACAATAGTTACATTATCATGTGCATCATTTGGTAAAAATACTTCAAGTGTAGCACTTTCACCAGCAATTAATGTAGAGACATTAACATTAATTTTATAATCTGATACTTTAGAAACTATAAACTCAGTTGTGTCTTCACTTGATAAATATTTATTATCTCCATTATATGATACTTTTACAGAGTAATTTCCACTTAATAAATCATTTATAGTTAAAGTAACCCCCCCATCAGTGATATTTTCAATATATTGCTTATTACCCACAACAAAAGTAACATTACCAGTTACACCAGAGGTCACAACAGCACGAATAACAACAGTTTCACCAACCAATATATCTTTAATATTATCTAATTTAATTGATGAATCCATTTTTGATACACTAAATATAGTTGAGTTTACACATGGCAAATAATTAGCATTTCCACCATATTTTGCAGATACTGTATAATCACCATAATCTAAATTATCAAATGTTACATTAGCGTTACCATCCATAATAGTGGCTGTTTTAGTAATATTACCTAACTTAAAGACAATGTCTCCAGTAACACCATCAGTTATAACTGCACTAATAAGTGCATTTTCACCAACATTAATATCTTCCCCACGGACAATAATTATAGTTTTAGTTTGATTTACAATAACAACATTAGAACTACTTGATCCAAAGTATTGATTATTTTCACTGAAACTAATTTTAATATTATACTTACCAACATTTAGTTTACCTAAATTAAATATAGCTACCCCTTCATCATTAGATATGGCACTATATTTTTGACCATCAATATCAATAGTAATAGTGGCTCCTTTAATAGGATTTTGATTAACATCACTGATAGAAACATTATATAAAATCATATTTCCATAACCAACAGTTAAGTTATTAGCTACTAAAGAAGTATTAGATTTAGTAATATTTAAAGATAAAACCTGTTTATCAACAATTGCAGTTACTTTACCTTCAGTAGCAGCAATACCCACAACATGAGCAAAATTATTAACAAACTTCACAGTAATATTATTCAAACCATTAAAAGTAACATTTCCTAAAAACTCAGCCAATCTTGTAGGAACAAAATTAGCTAATGTAGAACCATTACTCGATTTAAAAGTAATTGTTAATTCAACAACATCACCAACATGAATGTCACTAACATTAGCAAATAATTCAGCTACAACCCAATTGGTTAATACATATCCAGAACCATTTATTTGTGAAATAATTTCTTCAAAACTTGTATTATTACCCCACCAATTATTATCCACTATAATTTTACCAGAACCATGAAGATAAACAAATGACTGATTATTTGTAAATAAATTTAAATTATTAATAACTACTGAATTATAAACATCCACAACACAATTTGAGTTTACACTAATAAGTGCACCTTCACTTGAATTAACAACATTATTTATGAAAATAGAATCATTAATTAAAAATTTACCAAGATATATTTCAGCTGCACCTTCATATCCCCTAACAGAAACAATATACTTTGATGCAAAATTATTTTTAAAGGTATTATTTATCATCATAACAGACATAGATCCAGTTTGACCTCCTAATGATCTAATTCCTTTATAAACACAACTATCTGTAGAATTAATTAATTCAAAAACAGAATTTGCAATAGTTACATTATAATCATCATATTTATCAAGTACAGAGAAACTTAATGAAATTACCTTATTTCCAGAAATATTCACAAAATTACAATTATCAATATCTGCATTGGCAGAATTAATACTTAAAATATCTATTCCATAAATGTTGCTAAATTCACAATTAATAAATTTTCCACATGCTGTAGTAATAGCTTGATAATAAGTTGGAGGAATCCATCTAACCTCATTAGATATAGAAATTAAACTACAAATAGGCATATTGCTATCTAATAAATTGTAAGTAATATTATTAAATTTAGAATCAACAATGTTTAAATCTCCCCCATCTGAATAAATTAAAAATCCTTTTTGTCCAATTTTATAAGTTCCACTAATGTTTTCAAAAGTACAATTTAAAATATTAATACCTGCAAAAGCAGCCTCTGATTTAATTATTCCATAATCATATCCACAGGTAATATTAATAAATTTACAATTATCAATAGTTAAAGTATCTCCATATGCATCGAAAATAAAATTTTTGGACATGTCCAAATTAATAAAATTTAAATTAATAATATGGGCATCATGATAAAATCTGAAAAATGAAGATGGAGAATTAAATTGAACATTGTTTCCTTCACCAATGATTGATAATCCATAATGGTTAATGTTAATAAAACTTGTATTATAAACACCATCTACAATATGAATAGTTGCACCAACAAAAGAAGATAATGTTAATGCTTTACTTAATGTTGCAACAGGATTATCTTTAGAACCATTACCATTAATATCATCCCCATTAACAGATACCCACACATCATTTAAAACTTGAGAATTATTAAAGTTTAAAACAGCAGTTTTAACAATAACATTATTAGATGTTCCAAAAGTACCATTAAGAATAAAATTACCATTTAATTTCATATTGATTGTTGAAGTAACTATCCCATCTTTTAAATAAGCAGTGCTTATGGAATTTCCATTTAATAAAAATTTAACCATTACATTATTATTTTGTGCAGTTGCAGTAATTGGATGATTCATATCATCAGTTACAGTAGCATTAACAGTAAATGAATTTTCTGAAATATTAGAAGTGCAATTATTATTAATGTTTAAAATCACATTATCAACAACACCTGTAGTTAATACATACTTACCAACAGATGCAGTAGGATTAATCATAGTATTATTTTTTAAATATAAATAATTAGTATTATAAATAACACCACCCTGTTTGGCAGTAGTGTTCACAAATTTAGAATTTATAATATATAAATATCCAGTATTATAAATAGCTCCTCCACGAACAGTAGCCCTAGTTCCAGCAGCAGTAGCATTAATAAAAGAAACATTATCAATAATTAAATTACCATTATTGACAATTGCACCACCTGCAGAATTGCTCTTATAAGTATTAATAATACATAAATCCATTAAATTAACATGTGATTCTTCGAATATATCATCAATAAATCTTCCATTTTTATTTAAATTAATTATAGTTTTATCACCACAACCAGCCATAGTAAAATTACCTTCACCTGCATTTATTTCTAAAGCAGTAGATAAATTAAACATTCCTTCACCAATATAAATAATATTATTATAAGCATTGGCTTCACTTATGCCTTTTTCAATAGTTTTATAAGGTTTATCTTTAGAACCATCCCCCATCTCATCATTACCATCAATAGCTACATAAATTTCACGATTCATTAAAGGAGTGATTTTCAAAGTAGCAGTTTTAACTGTGTAATTTTTAAGATTATCTGAACCTGCAGAAACTAAATATGTGCCATTTAATAATTTTTTATAATTTAATACATATTCACCATTTGCTAAATTATAATCTTCTTCGATTAATTCATCATTTAAATAAAAAGATAAATAATCTACAGTTATTACATTTCCATTATCATCAAGTATTTTAGCTTTTAAAGTAACACCAAAACTTTCAATATCAACAGTTTTATTATCTAAAACACTAACAATAGCATTATTAACTACTCCACCATTAACATAGACATAATTATCTTTAGGAGAAACACAATTAATTACTGTATTATTAGTTAAATATAACTCACCAGAATTCATATAAATTGCTGCGCCCTTACTAGTTGCAGAACTATTAATAAAACGATTATTATTTAAATTAACAACATTATTATCAATATGAATACTTCCACCTAAATCTGATGAACAATTAATAAATGTAGAGTTATCCACAGAAAAACCAGAACCTTTAATTGCACAGCCTTTAATGAATGTACAGTTACTTATATTACCCATACTATAAACTGAAGGCTTTCCATTTTCTACACCATAAAATATAGAATTTGAAATAACAGAAAAACCAGAAGCATAAATTGAATTAGCAGAATTTCCACCATTATTAATAAATATGGAATTATTAATCTGAATATTCTTGTAAACACTGTGTATTGCTCCCGCATAATATCCTTGATTATCTTTAAAAGTACAATTATCTACAATTAAAGAACCATCCTTAAGAACATTAATTACACTAGAAGATCCATATTTACCTTTACCATTTACAAAAGATAAATTATACAATTTTAGATTACAATTAGCCCCAATATTTGTGAAAATATTTTTATTATCCATATTTATAGTAACTTGCCCATCATAACCAATAATAGTCAAAGAAAGACCGGAAATAGTACAATCAATAGGATTTGACATAAGATAATCCCCACATTTTATATAAATTGTACTATCATATGTAGAAGATGCAACTTCAAAACCTTTTTCAATTGTTTTATAAGGATTATCTTCTGAACCATCGCCTAAAACATCATCCCCATCTTCAGCTATGTAAATTTTCTCATTTTTCTTTAGTGAAACTAAAAGAGTTGCATTTTTAACTAAAGTGTACTTAGTAAATGTAGCTGAAACTGTGCAGGCACCATCCAATATAACTTTAGTATTTAAATTTAAAGTTCCATTAATAACATCAGAAGAACCAACATATATACCATCAATATAAAATCTAATAGGCATATCTCCCCAGTCTCTACCTACAGTTATTCCATTACCATTATCATCAGTTAAAGTAGCTTTTAAATAAATATTGGATGAATTAATTCTTACTGAAGAATTATCTAAAATTGTAAGGTAATGAGGGCTTAGTAAACAATCACTCATACTGTTACCTGCTACAAAATATATCCCATTATCTTTCGGGGAAGAACAATTTTTTATTGTATTATTCATCAAATAAAGACTGCACCTAGTATATACATATATTGTTCCTTTATCATTAGCAGTATTATTCTCAAATAAACAATTTCTAATATCTGTACAATGTTCATTATCTAACATCAATGCAACACCCCTATTTCCAACATTATTGACAAATCTGGAATTATAAATAAAAGATTTACCCCTCTGTGTATCAATACACTTACCATTATTATATTCAAATAATGTGTCATTAACATTTAATATAGAATTATAATAATTACTTAACCTAATGGAATTTCCATTGTTTGATTTAAATGTAGAATTAATTATATCTAAATAAACTTTTCCATTATTGCTAATTGAATGTGACACAATTAAACTATTCCCAGTATTATTCACAATATTATTCACAATATTTGAATTTAAAATTTCAAGATTATTATAATTTTTAATTAAACTTCCAAAATTTGTAAATTTATTATTTTTAAAATCACAATTAATAATAAACATATTTCCATTATTAACAATCAAATTATCCGCGCCATAAAGATTCATAAAAACTAAATTTTTTAGAAAAATATTAGCTTCTTTATTTACATTTAAAAAAATACTACTCATCCCATAACCATTTATAATAGGCTGAGTATCACCATAACCACTGAATGATAAACTATTATTATTCTTATGATTAAAATTAATAGTCATATTACCATTATCTGTAATATTATACATTCCAGAAGCTATATGAATAACTGTTGTATGATTTTCAGTAACTACATTTACCGCTTCATTAATAGTTTTATATGGATTATTTTTAGAACCATCTCCCGAAATATCCACACTATTATTAACATAAATTTCAACATCATTTGTAGAATCATCTAAAAGAACATCATCTGAAACATCAGATAACATACTCTTTTCATGATTAAAATTGGCATTATTACAATTAGCAAAAGTATCATTTAAATCCATTGCATTAACAGAACTTAAACAAATAAAAAATACAATTAATAATGATAATACTGCCACACATTTCTTTTTAAAAATATTTTCACCCCAAATAAATTGAATTACTATCAAATTTAATTTAAAAATCCAAGCTTCAAAAAAAAATATTTTTTTATCATTAGCAAAAAATAAATCATTTAACTTCAAGAATTGTTTCACTTTTTAGACCATTTAAAGCATTACATGTAACAATATACTCCCCAGACATTAAACAAATTTTTAAGCTAGCAAACCCTTCACTATCAACCATACGAACATATGAAACATTGTTAACAGATATTGTTATTATTTCACCAATTAATTTAACTCCATCATAATCTGTTAATTTTGCTTTGAAATAATTTCCTTTACCCTCAAACAAAATTTTTGAAGGAACAGATAATACTGGCTGAGACTTTAAAATATTAATATAAGTAGACATTTCAAGTTTTGTAACTGTATCAACAACAGTTGCAATATAATTACCCGCATTTAAATTAATATTTAACCGTACAAATCCTTGATTATCAGTTGTTTTAGTATAAAAAACACCATTAATATTAATAATAACACTGGAATTAGACATTGCCTCACCTTTACCATTAAACAAATAAATATCGTAACCAGTATTTTCCCCTTCCATCATTGTTGTATTAAATAATAACAATGTAGATAAAACTGTTATATTATATGAACTTGCCATTTGTTTTAAATAAGGGTCATAAACTGTCAAAATATAAAATCCCGGATTAAGATTAATATTAAGTTTAACTACACCATTTTCATCAGTGCAACGAACATAAAATACACCATTAATATTCATAGATACATTAACACCTTTTAATGGATTACCTCCCACATCAACTAAATGTGCATAAAATTGACTATCATTACAATAATACTTAATTAAATTATTTGCAAGTATTGTTGAATAAACTGTTATATTATCTATTAAGGAATTTGATCTTTTATATGCTCCATCAGATGAAAAAACACAATAAATAGAATAAATACCTTCCCGTAAATTGATATTGATAGTAGCAACACCATTTTCATCAGTACTTCTAGTATAAACAACACCATTAATCGTGAACAAAATATTTTTAGACATTAAAGGATTATTATTTTCATCAAGTAAACAAACTTTATATTGTCCTTTTCCAATAAATGAAGAATTAGAATATTTTAATAATGTAGTAATTCCCATATAATTAATAACAACTAATTTTGATTTAAATTCGCTTGTAAAATAACCTTCAGAACCTAAATATTTACAATACACATCATAAGATCCTGAATTTAAATTGATGGTTAAACTAGCAACACCTTGATTATTAGTTATTCTGTTATATGTAACTCCATTAACAGTGAAACTAATCTTTTGATTAATTAATGGATTGTTATTTTCATCAAGTAACGTTACATTAAATAAATTGCCTTTACCTCTAAAAACAAGAT
This sequence comes from Methanobrevibacter sp. TLL-48-HuF1, assembly GCF_023617305.1. NCBI lineage: Archaea > Methanobacteriati > Methanobacteriota > Methanobacteria > Methanobacteriales > Methanobacteriaceae > Methanobrevibacter > Methanobrevibacter sp. TLL-48-HuF1. The sequence goes on along the minus strand of NZ_CP081485.1, from coordinate 1,667,667 downwards.
AATCAGAGGAATTTAAAATAGTATTGATAGCATTTTTATCAACAATGACCAAATCTGAAACACATTCAGTTCCATGATACTCATTATTTCCATTAAAAATAGATTTAATAATATAATGTCCAGTAGCTAATCCAATATCTAAACTTACACAACCCTCATCATTAGTAACTTTATTATAAACTTTACCATTAACAGTTATAATAATATTTTCATTAGATAACGGATTATTTAGCATATCTCTTAAAACAACATTATACATACCATGTCCTTTAAATGTAAATGAATTATTAGTAATTAAAACTGAAGGAATTTTATAATCTTTATTTACAACTAACAAATTAGATGAAATAAAACTGCTAGAATATTTAAGATTTCCTTTAAAATAAGAATAAACCATATATTTTCCATAATTTAAACTAATTTTTAAAAAGGCCCTCCCCATATTATCAGTTATTTTAGTATAGTTTACACCATTAATAGATATTATAACTGTTTCACCAACTAAAGGATTCCCTACAGAATCAGTTAAGTGAACAACATAAAAATTACCTTTTTCTTTTAAAATAAGATTAGGATTAGTTTTTAATACGGATTTATCACCATGAATTGATACTTCTGTCAAAACAGCACCACCACCATACCATTTATCGCCTTCAAATTTAGATAAAACTTGATAATAACCCACCGGCAAATCTAATTTCAAAGATGCTACACCACTTTCATTTGTAAAAATAACATATGAAACATTATAATCTTTAGAATAAAAATTAATGTTAATTTTAGAATTAGTTAAAATATTATAATTATTATCAACTAAAACCCAAGTTAAATAACTTTCATTACCTACAACATCCAATGAAGAAACACCAATTAAAAGAGTTTCTATTTTATTTATAATAATATTAGAACTAAATTTTGAAGCACTGAAAAGTTTATTACCATTATATAAATAATTTATAATAAAATTTCCCGCCCCAAAATTCCAATTAAAAGAAAACAAACCATTATTATTAGTTTTAATTGTGAAATTTTTAATTAGAATATTATCTGAATAAATATTAATAATTAAAGACTCATTAACTAACCCATTACCATTTTTATCAGCCAAACTACCAGAAATATTAATAAATCTACCCGTATTATTCACGGATTCATTAGAATATATAAAAGTATCGATTTTATCAGGATTATCAACAACATTCACTGTCAAAAAAGTATAACAACTAGAATTCTCGCTATCGCCTGCAAAAACTAATTCAAATATATGTTCTCCTTTATTCAATGTATCATCAAGCTTAAATGATCCAACACCCAAATTATCAGTTACAAATGAACCTACAAAATTTCCATTATTATAAACTAAAATTTTTTTATTATCCAAACCAGTCCCATTAAGATAAGATAAATTAGATGTAAAATTAAGGTTCTGAACTTCATTAATAGTAATTGAACTTCCAGTAGTGATTTTAGTATTTAAATTAACTCCTTTTTGATTTATAATAACAATCACAGAAACATTAGCAGAATTATAATAATAATCTTCATCATTAACAAGAGGCAAATATTCTTTAGAAGCATTATATTGTTTTATTAATCCCCCATTGAATAAAATAGTATAAACAAAAACACCAGATTCATTTTCAATAATCGGCATACAAAATTCACCGTAATCAGAAACTAAAAAATCAATAAATGTTAAATTATTAACTGATTTATAATTATACAATTTACCAGAACTAACACATTTTCCCAAATAATCCCTATAATTTTCACATTTTATTAATTCACCGTTTTTATATACTGAAAAGTATCTTAAAGTAGATATATTAAATAATGGTTTATTTCCATCAACCCCTATGAAAAACTCAAACGGAATCTGATCACCAACAGATGCAATAACAATAGGATAATAAGAAAAGAAAATAACATCTTTAAATTTGTCATTATCATCCGGATAAATTGTAATACTTAAATTATTAAATGTACGGGAATGAATTAAATCACCATTATAAACAAAATTAAAATAATGAGTGCCTAAAGTGTTTAAATTATCAAATGATGAATTAACAAAACCAGAATTATCCGTGATTAAAGAATGAGAATAAACTCCATTTTCATAAACCTTAATTTCTGCATTTGGAATAAAATCACCATTTAAATCCACCAAAGTTAAATAAAATGTAAAATTATTGCCTAAACTAAAATTATTTGGATTATTATAATAATAAATATTTAATTTAGATAATTTTACAGATAATAAATTTCCTTTATTTAATAGAATAGGATTTGCTGCATAAGAATAACTACCCATTAAATAATATTCCCCATAATCTAATTTTTTAGAATAATCAACTGAAGCAAAACCCTCAATAACTTCACCAATTCCTAAATCAATTGTTTCACCAGATAACTCATTATATAAAACAAAAGTGACATTTCCGCCAGTAATAGGGTTTCCAAAATTGTCTGTTACATTAACATAGAATTTATTACTATCTGAAGAAACAAAAGTATCATTTAAAAATGAAACAACCAAATAGGAAATAGTAGATGTTGTGAATATATAATGGCCATAACCATAACCATTTAATCTAGCAACACAATCAAGCATACTATTTGAATATAATGTTAAATTAATACCCCCATTATAAATAGCTCCTCCAGAAATATTAGCATTGTCTTGTTTAAATAGATTATAATCAACAATCAACTCATTAGTGATAGTATAAATTGCTCCCCCATATATCGCACCATTTGAATTAAATGTATTATTTTGAATTTTGCCTCCACTTCCAGATAACCAAATTGCTCCTCCTTTAAATGCATGATTATTATTAAAAAATGAATTAACACAATAAATATTGTTTCCAGCACTATAAATTGCTCCACCATTTAAATTTGCAGAATTATTCAAAAATACGCAAGAAAGATACTCACAATCGGAACCTTGGCTAAATATTGCACCACCATTAGAATAATCATCATTTTTAGCTATATTATTTATAAACTTAGATTCATTGAAAATATTACCATTACCCGATGAATAAACAGCACCACCCCAATAGGCAACATTTCCTACAAATTCTAAATTTTTATAATTAATATGGCTACTACTATCATCAATAGCGCCCCCATAACCATTAACAACATTATTTATAAATTTAGAATTTTCATATGTTGAATAAACCTGATTTCCATCACCATTATTCCAAAATGAAGCTGAATAAACTCCACCTCCCCTTTTTAAAGCAAAGTTAGAGGTAAAATTAGAATTATTAATATGAATATTTCCAAGAGAATTACAAATAGCACCTCCATCTTTTGAAAGAGCAAAATTATTTAAAAATGAAGAATTACTTATGCAATTGTTAAAACCTGAACTTGATATAGCCCCACCCATTTCTGCATAATTATCTTTAAATAAAGAATTAGATATTTTAGAATTATTTCCAAAAAGATATAAAGCTCCCCCATTACACTCTTGATATAGATGTGCAAATTGTTTACTATAAATCATCCCATTACTCTCAAAAATTGAATTATTAATCATAATATTATTTAACTTTAAATAACATGCTCCTGCACCATAACCCATACGGAAAAAAATTTCATCAATATTATCATTTTTACTGCATGTGAAATAATTATTTCTAAAACTAGAATTTAAAATAAATACATTATAATATTTATTTAACCCATCAATATAATGAACTTTAGATGACATTTTATTATGATTAAAATCCCATGAAAGAATTGCACATCCTAAATAAGCAGAATTAAACTCAAAATTACATGAATCAAATAATGTATTATTACCTTCAAAATAAATTGCTCCTCCAACATCCGCAGCATTATTTAAAAAAGAACAATTGGTAAAACTCCAATTATTACCTTTGAAATAAATTGCTCCTCCTTCAGAATATACAAAAAACATCGTATGATTTGATGGACAATTTTCAAAAAATATTAATTTATTATAATTAAAAACAGAATTACTGATTATTGAAGAATTAGCTATACAAAATATTGCCCCTCCTTTTTGAAATGCTTGAATATCACTAACATAATTTTTAGAACTATGCTGATTAGAATAATTCCAATTTTTATAAGTGATAATAACATTATTATCAAATAAAGAATTATCAATAATTATTTTACCATAACTCGCAACAGCTCCTCCAAAAGCAAATTTCTGATTTGCACTACCTAATATATTATTAACAAAATAGGAGTTTTTAATATTTAAATAACCTTCATTATAAATTGCAGCACCATAAACATAATCCCATTCATTACCAATATCATAATTCTTAAAAACAAAGGAATTAGAAACTGTATTACTTAAAAAAGTACAATTAATTAATGTCAAATTTCCTGAATTAAATATAGCTCCACCTTTATATAAATCATGACCATTAATAAAAGTCAAATTAATTAAAACAACATTAGAGTTAGAAGAAATTACCAAAAGTCTATTTAAATTATCCCCATCAATAATGGTTTTATTAACTTTTTCACCAATCAAATAAATATTACTTGAATTAATGGATAAATTAGTATTTAATTTCCCAGAGTAATTCCCTTCACCAATATAAATAACTTTATCAGAATTCCCTACATTTAATGCTTTATCTATTGTTTTAAAAGAACTATTCTGAGTCAAACCATTATTTAAATCATTTCCATCCCCACTAACATAAATTGTGTCATTTATATCATTTAGTAAGTTATCTGATGCATTTACACAACCAATTGATAAAACAAACAATATTATTAATATAAATAACTTTAAATATTTTTTCAATTAAAAAACCCCCTACCTTTTATTATTTTTATAAAATCCAATTATCAATAATATAAATAAAATAATTAAAATGAGAATAAAATATTCATTATTCTGATGAATAACTTCTTTATTCACATCTTTTAAAATTTCATAAGAATTGTATGGACTCCCAGATGATGAATCTGAAGATGATGAGTAACTTTTATCTCTTGAAGAATCTTTTGAAGAAAATTCATCCCCATCATTTACAACACCATTTAAACTATTAGAGCTAACACCTACAGATACGGCAACACCATCATTAACTATATGTCCTCCCGAATTATCAGAATCCTTATTAGTAGTCCCATTTATTTTAATTGTATCATGAGAATCGCTTGAATCACTACTTTGAGAGTTATTATTTTGATTGTTAGAATTTTGATTTAGTTTACTAATAATATCTTCAATAGTAATATGATTCCCATTATTTATAGCAATATTACTCCCCTGTGAGTTCAAATAATTAAGAATTTGACCCCAAGTTAAAGATCCAAATATATTTAAATTAGATTGACCACCACTTCCCGTACCAGGTTTTGAACCATTTGCATAACCACTACTCCCACCAGTTCCAAAACCACCATTACCGTTCCCCGGTGGAGAAGATGGATAAGAACCTTGAGCATCATAATACTCCTTAATATACTTACTAATAGATGGACCATCATATTTTCCCACCCATTTACCAATTCCAATAAATTTAGAATCCCTACTTGTCAATAATGAAGAATCTTCAACATATATTCTTTCATTATTATTATGATATGTAAGAAAAGTAATTCCCACATAATGTTTATTTAATAATTTCAACTCCTTTGCTGAAGATAGCAATGATGGAACAACAAGTAATCCTCCAGATTCTGCAGTATTACCTTCAAAAGTACTGCCAATTATAATCACATTATCATCATAAATAGCTCCACCATTATTAATAGGCAGTAATGAGATTGAACTAAGTGAACTTACTTCATTGGGATAAAACCAATTACGACCCATAGACCCCTGCGCCAATAATTGAATAATATCATAAGTATAAACAAGGTTCTGTGAAAAAATACAATTAATATAATTAGTTAAAGAATTGTAAAATATATAAACAGCACCTCCAGATAATGGAGCTAAATTATTTGTAAAATTACAGTTAATGAAATAAAGATCTTGAAGATTCTCATTCAAAACACCATCATCAGCTAATCCAGTATTACTAAAAACACCCCAAATATATTGAAGATTGCTACCAGTATAATAAAATGCACCACCTTGACCATTAGCAGTATTATTAAAAAATATAGTATCTGAAACTATAATTTCATTACCCAATAATTGGCAAATTGCACCACCTACAGAATAAGAAAGTCTATCATCATTAAATCCACCAAAAGCAAGATTATCTATAAATTTACAACTAGAAATATGCAAATCAGCATATGTGTTAAAAATGGCACCACCATGACATGCTTCGTTGCCCATAAACATTGAATCAAAAATCATTAAAAATCCACCTGTATTGAATATCGCTCCTCCTTTATCTACAACAACATGTCCTGTTTTAAAAACATAATGATAATCATGAATATTATTAAATGTAAAATTAGAATCTGAAATTTTTACATTCCCTTGGCTTGAATATAAAGCTGTTTTAGATGAATTTGTAAACAAACATTTTTTAATTGTGATATTTGAATAAAAATTAACAATAGAAGATTTATAAAATATCAAGTTATTAAGTTCAATATTTGAAGTTGTATTAAACACCCAATCATTCAAGATATAAACATTCCCTATTCCTTCAAAAGTTACACCATACTTAGCATCAAAACTATTCAAAGAATTTTGATAATAACCATCTAATAAAATAATACTCCAATGCCCAATAGAAGAATTAATTAAAGATAGTGGTTTATTAATAGAATTATAAGGATTATTTATAGATCCATCACCATCAATTAATGCACTTTCATTAACATAAATTTTAACATCATTAGAAGATAAATTACTGACAACATATCCGTAATTAATAACAATATTTGCATATGCATTTAAATAAGATGCTGAAACTCTAAAATCATTAATTGATGAAACAAAAGTAGATATAGATGCTTTTCCATGATTAAAAGTTGTGTTTAATGAAATTTCTTTAGATTCTATGAAAAATTTAACAATACCTCCAGATATACAATTACCATTATCATCATGAAGATAAGCAACTAGTTCAATATATGGAGAATTTAATTTAATAATTCTATCATCATCAATTGAACTATCTTTAAATATATTTAATACAACATTATCTATTTTACCACTATTGTAAATAGAATAACCTCCACCATGGAAACTCATAGAATTATTTTTAAGTTTTAAGATACCAACATTACAAATAATAGATGATTTATTTGATATAATTAATTTATCAAATATACAATTATTTACTTCCATCACACCATTATTATAAATAATTCCTGATTTAGCAAACAAATTTGAATTATAAAACTTACAATCATAAAAATTCAATATCCCTTTATTATTAAATAAACCGGCATCGTCTTGATTAAAAACACCATTAATAAAAGTTACATTTTTAATATTGATTATTGACTTTGATGATGTTTGTAAAAACCAATTAGATTTTCCATCAATAATAGTATTATAACCTATAAAATCAACTACAAAATCCCTAAGATTTAATTTAAATCCATCAAAAGTACCTTCACCAATATATATAATGCCTTTAATATTTGCAGTTTTATTAGAAATTTTTAAATTTTTTAAATACATTAATGCTTTATTAATAGTTAAAAATGGTTTCTTAAAAGAACCATTACCATTACTATCACTACCATTTAAATTAACATAAATATTAACACTAGTATAATTAATAGCATTAAAAGTAATATTATCTACAACATATGCTTTATTATTAACTAATCTAACTTTACCATTAACAGCATTATCACCAATATATGTAAATTTATTAGAAGTTAAATTATTATATGTTACATATATCCTTGTTAAACTACTATCATCAAAACGAATAGCATAATCTCCACCAAGAACATAATAAGATAAAATATTATTATTAGAAATAGTTAAATTATTGGAATTTTTTATATAACAAATACCTGCATGTCCAGTACCTATAACATCAAAATTATTAGTGATAATTGAAATATCACTACCATTAATTGAAATATCATTCCATATGACATTATGATTATAACAACCATATCCTACAATACCATAACTAGCATTAGATAAAGTAGTTATAATATTACTTGCAATATTAACATTAAAAATATTAAATAATTCAATACCATAAACCATACTCGAAGTAGCATCAATAGTATTGGCACTAATAGTTATATTGCTACAATTATTTATTGAACCAAGTAATTCAGAATACTCTGCAACAATACCATATGCAAAATTTTTTGAAAATAAATTAATATCATTATTACTTACAATAGCATCAGAACCACAAGAAATATAAATTCCAGATACATAATTGTAAGAATTAATTTTTATTGTATTTCCACAGATTTTATTAAATTTAGAATTACCATAACTTTTTGCCCCCCCCCATGGAAGACCCTGTAAATTCTATACCATAAACATAATGATTACCAGGACTAGAATAAGTTATAGCAATTTTATTATAAGAAATAATATTATTTATACATTCACCAAAATTATAAATTCCAACTACATTTGTATAACTAGCATTATTAAAATTAATATTAATATTATTTTCAGCAATTACATTATTTGATGATTGATCTATGTAAATTGGAGGTAAAAAATCACCTTTAGAATAATTAACAACAAAATTTAAATTTTTTAAAATAGAATTAGAACCATCTTCAGTAATTTTAAAACATGAATTTAAAATTGTTGTTGAAGAATTTAAAGAATAAATACTCAAAGATTTATCAATAACAATACTTTTATTAGACATATCTCCAAAATAAATCGTATCTATTGAATTATTAATTAAACAACCATCATTATCAAAATAAGAATCAAAATTGTTATCATCTACAATAACAGTACCATTAGCCATATTAGAATGTTCTGCATTAACAAAACTCATACTTATTAATAAGAAAAATAAACTAATAATACCTATTTTAAATTTATTCATAAAAATAACCATCAAACTATTTATTAATATTTATATAACAACAAAATAGTATATAAAATTTTTCATAATACGACATTCCTAGAAACTTAAGATTTTTTTGATGAAATTTTTTAATTATTTTTTTATCTAATAAGCTTGTTATATTATTTTTGGTTTGATTTTTTGATTTTTCGACTCTGTTGAAATCCTATAATTTTTTACAATTGAAGTTGCACATCGACTATGATTTTTTGAAGAATTTTTAGTTATTTTAATTATATCTTGTTATTTATTTGTTAAATTTAGTATAATTTTAAATTAATCAGCGATATTTAAAAATAGTTTCTAATAAGTTTTATATAGTATAATGGAGAATATTTATATATATGAACAACGAAAATAAACATTCTCCAATCATTAATTAGTCGTTTAAAGTATGAAACTCTTTTGGATTTTGGGTTCAAAAAGCAGTACACGAAAATTTTTCAAAAAAATTAAAAATAAGAGTAAAAACTGTTATAAGACCAATGAATTGATTAAATTAATTGAATACACCTATAGTTTATGCTAAATTATCTTTAAATAAGTATTCCAGTCGTTATTCGAAGCAATTATATTCTCAACCTGCACTTTTGACTATTTTGGTGTTAAAAATTTATTTAAAATTAACTTATCGTCAAATAAGTGAATATTTGGAGTTTTCAGATAGATTAAGGAGTTATTTAAGTATTAAAAATGCTCTGGATCCATCAACATTGCAGAAATTCTTTAAAAGAATGCCTACAAACATGTTTGAAAAAATAACAACATTAATACTTAATAATTTGGAAATTAAAGTTAAATATGTGGCTCTTGATGGTACTGGATTCACTAGCGACAATGCAGACAAATTATTACGCAAAAATACGCAATAACGAACGAAAACACTTACACCAAATCACACATTGCAATCGATGTTGATTCAAGATTAATATTGTATTCACAAGCAGCAAGAGGACCTAAACACGATACAACCTTTGCAATAGCATCCATTAGAAGTTTAAAAAAACATAAACCGGAATATGTAATAGCAGACAAAGCATATGACACAGAAAAAATAAGGGAATGCATAAACAAAGAAATAAAAGCATCCGACCAAATACCACTCAAATCCAACTTCAGACACGGTTGGTACAGACGATTAAGCCAAAAAACATTCAACAAAGAAATATACTCACTAAGAAACAATGTAGAAAGCGTATTTAGTGTTATAAAAAGAAAATTAAACGGAAACAACAAAAGTAAAAGTACAAGACTACAAAACAAAGAAACAAGACTCAAAACAACAATTTACAATATTCTTCAATCAATCAAAATAGAAAAATAGGATTTCAACAGAGTCTAACAAATAATACAATCCATTAACAACATATTAATAAAACTTAAATCAATATATAAATTAATAAAAAAGGAGCAAAAAATATGGATACAACCATGATTATTTTAGTAGTAATTATAATAATCATACTTGCTATTGTGTTATATCTTATTAGTGGATATAATGGCCTTGTTAATGCAAGAAACAGAGTTAAAAACAGTTATTCTCAAATTGATGTTCAGCTCAAAAGGAGAAATGACTTAATACCAAATCTTGTTGAAACTGTTAAAGGTTATGCAAGTCATGAAAAAGGAGTATTTGAAAATGTAACCAAAGCAAGAAGCGGTTTGATGAATGCCAGCAGCGTTAAAGAAGTTAGTGAAGCTAACAATGCTTTAACAGGTGCATTAACATCATTATTCGCTATTGCTGAAAATTATCCTGAATTAAAAGCTGATCAGAATTTCAAAGAATTACAATCAGAGATAACAGAAACTGAAGATAAAATCTCTTACTCAAGACAATTCTATAATGATGCTGTTTTAATGTACAATAACAAATGCGAACAGTTTCCAAGCAATATTATTGCAGGAATGTTTAATTTTAAAGAAGCTGACTTTTTTGAAATAGCCAGTGGTGAGAGAGAAGCACCTAAAGTGCAATTTTAAGGGAGATTAAATACATGGTTAATAAAAAGATAATAACCATCTTCCTTCTACTTTTTTTAATAACATCAACAGTCTCCTGCGTTTATGCAGATGACGATGACAGAAGCTATTCCATTACACAGGCACTTGTAGACATTGTAGTTGATACAAATGGAATGCTTCATATAAATGAAACCTTTGACTATTCCTTTGACGGAACATTTAATGGAGTTTATAGAGATATTCCCCTAAAAGATGGAGAAAGTATTTCAAATATTCATGTATCAGCAGAAGGTGCCTATACAAAAGTAGAGCAACATCAGGAAGATGGAACTCAGCATATAAAAATTTATTTATATTCAGATGCTGCCAAAACCCAGCCAATAAGTGATACAAATGTTAAAGTCCATATCAGCTATGATATGAAAAATGTAGTGACTGTTTATCAGGATACTGCATCCCTGCAATATCAGCTTTGGGGAGACCAATGGGCAGTTGGAGTTGATGAATTAATAACAACTATACATTTACCTAATGATAACGGTAATGAGTACTGGTTAAATCCTACAAAATATACCAAAACCAGCTCATTAGATGGAAATACAATAACTTCAACCAGCAATTACATAGATTCCGGAAACTTTTACGAAATTGAAGTTTTAATGCCTGAAAACGACTTTGAAAACTCACCAAATGCAATCCATATTGATAAAACGGCTAAAAAAGAAATAGAACAACGCTACAATGATTATCAGGCAAATGAAAAGATGTGGGATAATATCGGATCACTTATCGGAATACTGTTTATTATAAGTCCAGTAATTCCATTTTTTATTTACCGCAAATATGGCGTGGAACCTAAAGTGAATTATGAAGGAATTTATGAAAGGGATCTTCCAAGTAACGACCCTCCAGCTGTAGTTAATGCATTAATCCAAAAAAGAGACAATATTGGAACTCCAGATTTAAAAGGATTTGAAGCTACAATAATGGATTTAATCAATCGTAAAATATTTAAAATTAAATCAAATGAAGAAAAACATCTAATCATAGAATTAGATGAAACAAACTACAGCAGCTTAACATTAGATGAAAAAGATGTTTTCGATATCTTCAAAACAATAGCTAAAGATAATCTCTTGGATTTAAGTAATGTCAAAGATTACTTATCTGATGAACATAATGCAGAATGGTTCAATAACAGAATCAAATCCTGGAAAAATGATGTTGTCTACGAACATTTATCAAAATCCAGATTAAAGCAATTCTTTAATAATAAAGGAAATAAAATAGCTCTTTACTATTCAATAGCCTGCATAATTATTGGAGTTCTGTTTGCTGCATTATTCTATATGGTAACTGGTTTAAATACAACAGGAGGAATAATCGGACTTATAGGATCAGTATTTTTATTCATTTCTGGATTTGTGATTTACATATTGCCTGAAGATATCTTTGGGCAATGGACAAAAGAAGGCAGAGTATATATGCTAAAGTGGAAAAACTTTAAGAAGTTTTTAAGCGACAATAGTTTAATGAAAGAACACCCTCCGGAATCAATAGTTATATGGAATCAATACCTTGTATATGCAACAGCTCTTGGAGTAGCTGATAAGGTTTACGAATCCATGAAACTCCATGTTGGTGAAGGAAACATTGATGACGATTATCTTGATTCATACTATTATTATGGAACAGGATATTACATGATGCATACTGCAATAGATACAGGAATACAAACAGCAAATGCAAATACTGACAGCTCCGGCTTTGGTGACATTGGTGGAGGTTCCGGTGGAGGAGGTGGAGGGGCATTTTAGCTTCCCATCTATTTTTCTTCAAATGGTTCTGTGTGTCTACATTTAGGAAAACCACTGCACCCTATAAATAAACTATTATCTTCACCATTATGCCTTTTTACAAGAGGTTTACTACACTTAGGACAGTTTTTACCAATATACTCAAGTTTACTTTTTCCCCTACATCCTGTTTCTTTAAAATTTGTACATCCTAAAAATGGATGCCCGTCACTATGTCTGCGACGTTTTATAAGTATTCCATCACAGTTCGGACAATGTTTTATATCATCTAAATCCTTAAGTTCACTTCCATAATAACCCCCTTTCCAATTACATCGATTAAATGGAGGTGCCATATTATGAGAACATTTAAGGACCCTATTAAGTTTACCATTATTCCAAAAAGATTCCAGCAAAACTATACCTGTTTTACAAACAGGACATTTTAATTTAGTTGGAATCGCATAACGTTCACCATTTTTTTCAATATTTTTAAGAGTTTCAAGCTTATTATTTTCCAAATTAAGCAATTCAACATTTACATCATTTTCCAGCTCCTGAATGAAAACAGAACTTTTAAAATAAGGAGCTAACAGATAAACATTGTTTTTTGTTCTAGTTAATGCAACATAAAACAATCTTCTTTCTTCAGCATAACTAAAAGAATCCCCATTCCTTTTAACAAAATTTAAAACAGGATCATCAACCATTTTATTTGGAAAACCTGCCTTCCAATTTTTCAAATTTATCAAAATTACATTATCACATTCTAAACCTTTAGACTGATGAACAGTACGATATTCAATGTTAACATCCGGATTATACCTATAAACAATTTTTACAAATTTATCTCTTCTTAATTTATCTTCATCTCCCAAAATTTCAAATTTTCTTTTTCCGTCTTCATTTTTTACATTGAAATTCTTCAGCAAATTAAATATGTCCTTATTATTCCTACCTAAAATCAGAATCTTTTTGTTTTCAAACTTTGATTGATTTATGATATTTTTTATTATCAATTCGAATTTTAATATTTCATCAAAATCATTATCAAACTTAACAATTTTAATTGGACATTCCAATGATTTAGAAGATTTTAATTCCTTTCTAGATTGATCGGGATTTTTCATTACAAAGTTACTTGAAGCATCAATTAACTGTTGAGAATTCCTGTATGTTTTTTCAACATATCGGGTTTCACAAACATCAAAGAAATTATCAAATTTGGTAAAAATATTTACATCACAACCGCTGAAACTGTAAATAGATTGCCAATCATCACCTACAACCATTATCTTGGCACCAATATTATCACAGATATTTCTTAACAAATTATATCTAGTAAATGAAGTGTCCTGATATTCATCAACAATTATATATTTATAAGGTAAATTCAACCCATTTTTCACAATACAATCACTAGCTTTATTAATCATATCATTAAAATCAATTTTTTTAATTTTTAATAAATATGCTTCATAGTCATTGTAAATCTCTTCAACAATTTTTAAAAATGCTATTGTCCTATCTTTTGAAAAACTACTTTTAAATCCATCAACATATTCATAGAATTCTTTAAATTTATCTCCATCATAATTGTTTCCTTTAAATAACTCAATAAATGTCTTTAACAATACAATGAAATCTTCCCATTCTTTTATAGTTTTATTTTCCAATAATATTGCATAAACTTGCCTATAATCAATTTCATTAAATTCAACACCTTGAGCTTGTAATTTTTCTGCCAAACGTGTTAACAATCTGTTTTCTGATTGATAATATGAAAAAGTTTCAATTAAAGTAGTTTCATATTTTTTATGTACTTTCCTTTTCCATTCCATTTCTTTAACGTATTCTTCAGATGATTTTCCACCAATTAAATGATTTTCACAGTTACGGTTTAATCCAAAATGTTCTATATAAATATTATAATCATTCAAGTAAAAATCAGGAAAATAATCTTTAATTTCATATTCCTCACAGATATCTGTTAAATTAAGCAAACCCTTTGCAATATCATTTTTTAATTCATCAGGAATCTCTTCATCAAAAGAAAATAAAAATTCTTTAAATTTATTAAATTCTCTTTCAAAGTTTTTATTAGGATATGAATAAATCTTTTCATAAGTATAATTAATTCCATGAATAAACAGGAAATTAGCTATATATAACTCTTCATAACTTCTTACAATCTCATTGTTTAATGTTTCCCTCTGTTTATTTTTAAACCGTCTTTTTAATGTTGAGAAATCTACTCCTTCCTGCCAGTCAAGCAAATCCCCTTCATATTTAATATCCTCTTCAGATGGAGGGACATTTATATAAAAACTGAAAAATTCAATTAACTTTTTACTTATATCCTCACTTTTCAATGCTTTTTTAGTTAAATATCTTTTAATAATACGTTTAAGAGCAGAAGTATCCTGTCTAGAATACTGATTATACTGTGTTAAAATATCTTTTCCAACTTTATGAAATGTTTTAATATCAATCGGTTCAGCAATTCTTTCTTCCAAATCATTAACAGATGCATTGGAAAATGAAATTGCTAAAATCTCACTAGGATCAACATCTCTTTTTTCAGTTAAATATCTAACTTTACCTTGAATTGTAAATGTCTTACCGCTTCCAGCACCTGCAATAACTCTTACTGCATCTTCATCAACAACAATAGCGTTTCTTTGTTGAGAATCTAATGATTTTCCATCTAAATCATCAAATAAATCAGAGTTGTCGTTTAATTCCTGATTTATATACAATTCATTAGCTTGTTTAGTGTCCATTTCAAAAGTTTGAGGTTTATTATAAAATTTTTCAAAAAATTTTTCATCTTCTGAAGAAATGTATTCTGCATAATCTTCTTTAAATTTTTTAACTTTAGGAATTGCGTTTTTATGCCAAAGCAACAATTTCTCTTTCCAGTTATGAGAAAAATAATTATCCGGAGCATATTCTCCGATTTTAGCAAATTTTTTAACAACAGCATTTAAATAGTAACTTACATTCCATCTAATTACCAAATCATCAATATTCTCATAGTTTCTGATAACATCTTCCATCAAATCAAGTTTATCATCGCTGAAAATATGTTTTTTGACACAATACTGTTTAACTTTAGTTAAATTTGAATAAATTTTTTGAATAGATATTTTATACCTTTCCTTTTCTTCATTTTTTATAAAATAAAAAGGATTAACATTATTCAAAGATGCACCCCACAAAATAATTTCATAATTATCCTTAAAGAAAAACTCAACATTTAATCTGGTAATTATATCATCATAATTATCATAATCCTCAATAAATTCACATATAATATCTAAATCAAGATTTGATGGAAATACATTATTATGAAAATCAACTATTTCATTTAATTTATTATAACAGTCTTCAGATGCTTTTAAAGTGTCTTTTTCTTCTTCAAATATATAAGAAGTGATAGTTTTAGATTTTATACCTATGAAATTGTTAATATCATTTAAATTATTAGAAAACCATGTCTGATAATTAATTCTTTGAACTATATTCTCGAAATTTTCATATATTTCAATGAATTCCAATGTTAAATTTTTCCTATTTTGTTTAATATTGGGATTTTGGTTAAAAACATCTCTAATTTTTAAAAGAATATCATAAAGATAATTAACCCCTTTTTTACAATCATCTCTGTTCCTATCAGAAATTTCATATTTTTTAGTTCCTTTTGTAAACAGAATAAATTCATTAATTTCTTTTAAATGTTTATTAAAAAAAGAAGCTATTCTCAAATTACAAATTTCATTATCTAAATTACCATATTCTTCAATAAACTTTAAAAATTCATCTTTTTGAGAATCAGTAATTTTATCATCAAATGAATCAATGATTCTTTTGGAAATAACATAATACTTAGAAAACAGCTCTTTTTGTTTTTCCAAAAACTCAGGAGAACCATTTTCAAAATCTCTCTTATTTACTTCGTTTAAAATTTGTTTAATCCTAAATTTACAATTCTTATCAGCAATTATATCATCTAAATTTTCAAAATTATAAACAAAAGAAGACACAACCTCATCCTGAGATAAAAAAGGACAATTATCTCTAAATTCAACAATCTTATTATACAAACCTTCAGTTTGCTTTTTTAAATCTTCAACATCATCATCCAAAATAAAAGCAGAAATTTCTTCACTCATTTCATTATTAAAATCTGCTAATTTATTTTTATTAAAATCCAACCAGTTATGAACTTTAATTTTATAAATTTTACCATCAATAGAAGAATAAACATCCTTAAACTCATTAATCTTAACTTTTTCAGACTCTAACAAATCATCACTAACACGTGAAACAAAAGAATCACATTTATCAAAGAAAACTTTAAAATCTTCCTTCTGCTTTTCCAAAACATCAACAGAACTACCTAAAACAAAACCAGAAACAGAACCTAAAAAATCTTTAATATCAAAACGATTATTCAAATAAGAAACAATAGCATCAATACCCTCATAATTAGATTTAAATTCATTAACTAACTTAAAATCATCAATATCAAGTAAATCCCAATTTAAATCAAGACAGACACCATACAACTGCTTATAATCTTCCCTAATTACATCAGCATCAAGATGACCAGTAATCTCAGAATCCCTCAAAGCATTAAACCTAACAAAATCACTTCTATTATCATTCAACCACTTCTTAATCTGTTCTTTCCTCTTCTCTTGAATCTTAGCATCTAAAGAATCATAATAATCTATAAAATCAATCAATATTTCTTCATTCTTTTTAGATAACCATTTTGAAAAATTGGCAATTGCATCTTTTGAATAAATATAAGCTTCCTTAAATTCCAATAGCTGATTTACAAGATCATCTAACTCACAAACCTGCTCAATTTTATTAATTTTAATCAGATATGAATTTAACTCATAATGAAAATTAATTTCATCAATATACTCTGCAATATGTGAAAAATTAAAAATAAAATCATCAATGTCTATTTTATTATCATCAGTTATAAACTCCTGAACATTAATAACTTTTTCATTCAAATCAGCATATTTTTTCTCAAAACTCTTTTTGTCAGTTATTTTTATACTGGAAGACTTTTTTAAGCCATTGAAATAAACTAAATTACTCCAATTATCATCAACATATATGGCATCATCAAGTTTATTATCCAATAATTCATAATCATTTTTTATACAATCATACTTAAACGATAAATTATTTTCAAATTTATGCAAAATTTCTGATTTGAAATGTTTAATATTGTTAAAATTAGCTGTTTTACTATTAATTTTAAAATAACAATTAGATTCTTCAACAATATATGGAAATTTCATATAATATTTTATAAAATCATTTAATAAATTTTTATATTGATTGCTAATATTAATATCATTATTCAGGATACAATCTACATTAACTAGGACCATTTTAAAATCAGAGCATAATTCTTTAAATTTAAAATTATCTATAAACTCTTTAGGAAATTTAGTTTCATAATTTTTTATAGATTCCAATATGTTAAAATTATCTTTAATCCAATTTTCAGATCGAAGCAATTTTATTTTACTGTTTAATTTTTTATAAGCCTTTTTGAAATTGTGTAAATTATTTCTGTTAAGTTCAATCTTATTTTTTAAATAATAAAATGACTCATTATCATCAAGCATTTCAATAGCTAAATTATAAAGCCCTTTATAATTTTCTTTTTCTTTTAGAAGCTCATCAAGATTATTGGACCTTGAAATTTCAGAAGATAATTTTATTATTAAATTTAACTTTTGGTCCATATCATAATTATTGTTTAAATCATCTACATTCTGGTTAAAGTTATCGAAATTTGAAATAAAATTAGATATAATTTCCTCCTGAAATTCATTAAAAACATCTGAATTATTTAAAGCATAATCTTTAATTGGCTTAATTAAATCATAATTATCTTTAAACTGATTTTTATAAGATAATTTATCTTTAGAAATGCGTTCATTAGGAATTGAAACTGAAAAAAAATCATTTAACTTTTCTAAATTTAATTTAATGCTGTCAAATGTATTAATACAGTATTCATTATTCTTTTTAGGAATAATATCTGCTAATTCATCATAAATTCTTTTAAATGTATAACAAGACTTTCTTTGATTTATAGATAAATTAAACTTCTTTTCTTCAAAATAATCAGTTAATTTACAAATCATTTCATAAATAGACTTATTTTCTTCCTTAATAGCTGGAATATCCAAAACCAAATTTTCAAAAGAACTCTGATATTTACTTATAAAATCAGCTATTTTGCTTTCATTATTTAATAAAAATTCATTTAAATCTTTTTTATCGCTTTTAGACAAACCTTTACCGAAAGTACCTGAAAATGAATTTTTAAGTTTTTGAAATGATGTAAAATCAACAAAAATATCCTCATTAATATTAGTTCCACAATATGGGCAAATTTCTTCATTATTTAAAACTTTAGAACATATTGGACACTCCATAACCATTTATTATCCCTCAATACCAAATAATCAATATATACATTCAATTACATTTATTTTTCTTATTTAATGTATATAAGTAATTTGAAAGTTATTAATCTGACTCTTAGAAAAAAAAGTAAATTTAATTAAAAATAAAAAAAGTAAAGGTTTAAAAAGTTATTTCCACATTTTAGGATAAATATCTGTTTTCATAAAAACTTTAGAAACATTAACAGCAAACCCGGATTCCAAATTTAAAATCTCATCACTGCTAAATAAAGAATTACCTGAAGCAACCAGTTCACCTTTAAGTGTTTCAATAGCTACTATGGAATTTTTTTGAATATTATCAGATAAATAAGCTATTCCGCCACTGGCTAAGTTAGCACCATGACAGATTGCATCAACTGCAGAATCTTTAATAACTACTTTTGGCAGGTAATCTGCAGCCCTCTCCATTGGCATAATAGCATTTCTTAAAAATGATTCATCTTCATCTTCTTTGTAGAAATGATATGCGTCAGTAACATCCTGAAGAGTGGATAAATGATTATCTTCTGTAAATGAACCTACCTGTGTTCTTCTAAGCTCCGCCATATGCGCACCAACACCAATGGCTTCACCTATATTATGACAATAAGTTCTAACATAAGTTCCAGCTTCACAGCCTATCCTAAATAAAACATCCCTACCATTAATTTCATAGATGGTGGAATAATAAACATTACGAGATCTTAATTCACGTTTAACTGCTGATTTAACTGGAGGAAGCTGGAAAATTTTACCGGTAAACTCATTAAATACTTCACGAATTTTATCCTCATCCACATCATGATGAAAAGTCATTACACAAACATATTCTTTAGGAGCTGTTAAAAGAAGTTGAATAGCTCTTGTTGCATCTCCAAGCCCTACAGGCAAAACACCTGTAACTTTTGGATCCAAAGTTCCGCCGTGTCCTGATTTTTCCAAATTTAAAATACGCTTTACCCATGAATCAATTTCATGAGAAGTTGGTCCAGAGGGTTTGTCTAAATTAATAACACCATGAGAAATATAATCTGAAATTTCACGTTCTTCAGGAGCGCATCCGTATTCAGGATTTGTAAAACTTTTGGATTTTGTAAGAAAGTCTTTCATGAAAAATCACTAAAAATCAATAAATAAAAAAAATAAGTAAATAAAAATAAGTAATGAATAATTTAATTAATTATCCATTTATAAATCAGCTAAAGCTGCTTTAATAGAGTCAGCATCACCAGAAACATCTACAGAATCTGCAGTTGGTTCTAAATGAGCAATGTTACATCTTCTATTTTTAACAGATTCACCGATTACTTCAACGAAGTTTTCATCGATGATTTCTACGATTGCACATTTTTCACCAGCTTCTCTACCAGCGGTTTTAACACAAACTCTTCCTACTTCAATTGCTGCCATTATATCACCTTTAATGTTGTTAGAATAATTTTTGTTATACTTTCAGGATCAAAACTGTCAGTATTAATCATTAAGTCATAGATATCTAAATTACTAATATCTATGTTATGAATATCTAAATATCTTAAAGCTTCACTTTCTTCACGAATTTTAATTTCTTTTTTAGCCACATCAACAGATTTAGATTCTCTTTGACTAATCCTTTGAGCACGAACATCAAGTGGTGCCATTAACCAAAGTTTTAAATCAGCTTCAACAAAATAAGCTGATAGTCTTCCTTCCAATATTAAATTCTCTGAAGATTTAGCAAGTTCAGCTTGTCTTTTATCAATTTCTTTATCGATATTATCATTACTTTCAGCAAACTCACTGAATTCAAGAACAGACATACCTTTTTCTTTAGCCATAGCCCTAAAAATAGAGCCTGAAGAAACAAAAGGAATATCCAATTTTTCAGACAACAGCTCTGCAGTTGTCGTGGTTCCAGTTCCAGCCAGTCCACCAACAGTAATTATCATTATTTTCTAGCCTCGTTTTTGAAATGTTTACGAGCACAGCTTGAGCATAAATACCCACCATATGGACGATTAGGTCTTTTATGGGATTTTGCTAATTTGTTAATTTCATATGGGCGTCCACGTGGAACTCCATGTAATAATTTACCACATTCAGCACAAACATGCTTAGATGGTTTTTTCTTTTTATATCTTAAAACATTTTCTCCGCCAGGAGTGTTTTTATAAACTCTTTTATATGATCTTGATCTATATCTGTTTGCAGGCATTTAATCACCTAAATTAATTTTAAATAATAAATTTAATAATTGTGTAATAGCGTATTCAAAATAGAATATTATACTATATTGTTTTCATTATTAATAAATACATAGGTTAAGGATTAATTAAAATCCTTGTTTGAAACCTAAAAATTTCCTTAATATTTGACTCATACCAAAAGTACATATGAAATACCAGAATAACCATCCAATATTATATCCGACAGAATGGCCTCCATACATAAAACTACCAATAAAATGCCAAATTGGAGCTAATGATACATAAAATGCACCAGGAGGCATAGAGATAACTAAACCACTAATTGGAGAAGCTCTCATCCAAAAGAATATCAAAATAATTGGAATAAAAGTAACAATCATCGGCTTGAAAGAATTAGTCATCATCTTACTTTGATTTTGCATAATTTCAGCTTGTTGAGCTTGAAGTTTAGCTAATTTCTTCCCGTCACCAGATTTTTGAGCTTCCCTAACCTCTTTTTGGTAGTCTTTCATTTTCTGTTGTATTTCATTCATTTCGTCTTGGTCAACTAATAATTTATTAGCTATTGTAGTTATTAATGAAACAATGAATGCAATAACCAAAACAGTTAATGCTGGATTTTGAGGATTCGGATCTAAAGCAAGCAATGGACTGAATATTGCATTTAGTGCCTCAAATACCATGTTAAATATGTCAATCATGAAATTCCTCTATTTATTTAAAACATCCACTAATTTTGAAACTGTAGAAGGTAAATGATTATCGTGATTTTCAATAATTTTTACGGTAGCACCAGTTAATGTAGCATAAGCCATAGATGCTGCCCTATTCATTTCTTGATGTAATTGAATATCTTTTGCTCTTTCAATATCTCTAGAACGAGTATCATCATTTAATCTTCTGTAAATAATTTCATCAGGATTAGCTTCAATCATGACAAAAAGATTAGGTTGCAATTCATTTAAAACCCAAATTGGAAGACCTGGTAAAAACCCAGATGGAGTATTTATAGTACAATGAGTATCTACAATAATATTTTCATTTTCAGATCTTTCTTTAATTCTTTTTGCTGCTTTTTCTTGAATTTCTTTTTGAACATCTGGAGATAATTTTCTTAAAGCATCTCTATCATCAACAATTTTCTCTTCAATTGCGATTTCAGTCATTATATCTCCATAATTTAAATGAATATAATCTACTTCTTCAAGTGCTTTATTAAGCAAAGTGGTACTTCCAGAACCTGGAATACCTGTTAATACTACCAATTTCAATTTAATCCCCCATTTTTAAAAAGATTGATGAAGAAGAATAATTATTCTCCTCCTAAAAATTTCCTGAGTACTGGATTTGCTGACATGAGTTGTTCCTCAGCCATTTCCTCGTATATTTTATGTATAATACCAACAGTAAGCAATACACCAGTACCTCCACCTAATGCTCCAGTTAAGTCTGCACAAAATGCAATTATACCTACATAAAGACCACTTATAATAGTAAGTGCTGGAATGTATTTTTTCAATATTTTATATAATTGACGTTTACTGCTTCTGAAACCCGGTATTTGAATACCTGACTTGTAAAGTTGTTCTGAAATTTTCTTAGCATTTAATCCACTAATTTCAACCCAAAGATATGAGAATAAAATTGAACAAAGCAAGAAGAAAATTGCATATATAATTACACGAACAGGGTCAGTTACTAACAAACTAACATCATTTGGTGTAGATAAGTATAATGCAATACCGCTTACAGCTTTACCATTAACAATTTCACCGAAAATCGGGTAACCAATTTTTTGGAAGACACTTGCAAGAAGGGAAACGTTTACAAGTAATGCACTGGTTAAAATAACAGGCATGTTACTTGCATATACAAATTTTAATGGATATTTACCAACAGACCCTCTAATTCTTCCATGTCCTCTTACTGAACCATGAGAGATAGGAATTTCCACTCTCATAGATTCACCGTATACAACAACAAAGAATACAGCTGCTGTTGCAATTAATGGAATTAATACTGAAAAGTCAATAGAACTTGACCAGAAGGATTGGATAAATGCAGGAATTGCACCACCATAAATACCGTCAGATCCAGGTATGAAACTGAAGGTACCTACAAGAATAGCTTCACAAACACCAGCTGCAATAAATAAACCAATACCACTACCAAATCCCCATTTGGAGATAACTTCATCAAGATAAATTATCAATATTGCTCCAATAACAAGTTGAAGGAATAACACACCAAGATATGAATTATCAATTGGTACTAAACTTCCTGTCAATACCAATACACCAGCTTCAAACATTGTGAAGACTATGGATAATATTTTTTGTGTGGCCTGATACTGGGATTTATCCTCTGGAGAAGACAAATCTAAATCTAACAATTTGGAACCAACTAATAATTGCAATACAATTGACGCAGTTACAATAGGCCCAATTCCTAATGTTAAAATTGAACCGAAACTTCCCGCCATAACTGCTCTTAATTGAGCAAACTGGTCCACTGCTGCAGAACTCAAACCATATAATGGTATTTCAGTTAATATGAAGTATAATACCAAAATAAGAGCAGTCCATTTAAGTTTTTCATTAAAATCTTCATGATGCACAGGAGATTTTACTTCTGGTAAAAACCTAAATAATGGCTCTAAAACTTTTAATGATGACATTTTATTCCTCTAATAAAAAGAAAAAAGAAACTATAACTCGATAGCTTCTCCTCCCATTTCTTCAATTTTTTCAATAGCTGAAGCAGAAAATTGAGGTGCTGAAATAATGAAAGATTTAGTTATTTTACCTTTAGCTAAAACTTTATCATAACCTAATTCAGTAACATCAATAACAATGGAATCTCCATCTTTAGATGCTTTACCACTTTCAATTAACTTATCAGCTTGCTCTTCCAAGTAACTTAAGTTAACAGGATTTGTTTTTTTAATCATTTTTTGAGGTCTTTTGAAACCATGTTTACCATAATGGTCTGGGTCAAATTTTGCAGTCCAAGTCCAATGTTGTTTGGAAGCTCCTGCATTACCTCTACCACCTTTGTTACCTGCACCTCTACATTTTTTGGTACAGCCTCCACCGTTGGATCTAGAACCTCTGAGTTTATTAATTTTACGTTTTGATCTAATCATCTTATACACCTAAAGCATTCTTTCTGCAAGATCTTTAATATTTTCTCCCCTGTAACCTAAGGATCCTCCTTCTTTAACAGAAAGACGGATGTCTTCATATCCTTTCCTTGGAGGGTGTAAACGGAATACAGGTTTAATATCTAAGTCCATTAATTTAACTTCGCCAGCAATTACAGCTTTAGCCAATTCTTCAATATTTTTGTAATCAGAATTTTCAGCTACATATTCATCAGTAACTTTGTTGTTACCTGTGAATTTACCTCTTTTAGCAATAATTTCAGCTAAAAGGTCTGCATCAATTTCACCCCAAGTGATGTAATCCTTAGCTTTTTGAAGCATACCATTGTAACTTGGAGTATCTTCAACTAAAACTGCATGGCTAATTCTGTTAAGTCTTAACATGTCTAAAGTATCAGCGATGTTTTTAATAACACCAGTAGTTCCTCTAACTCTTATAACTAAAAACATATTTAATCACCGTCTAATATTTAACTCCCATTTTCTTAAGGTCAGCTTCACTAGCTTTAACTGCACTTAAAGTTTTTAAAGCATCAAATATAGCATTAGCAAAGTTTACAGTAGTTTGAGTTTGACCGAAAGATTGAGACCATACATCTTTAATACCAGCAAGATTTAAGATTGTTTTACCAACATCTCCAATTACTAAACCTACTCCAGCAGGTGCAGGCATAAGGGAAACATTTACACTACTTGCTTTACCTTGTACTTTGAAAGGTACAGTGTGTTCTTTACCACAAACACAACCCCAATCTCCACAACCTCTTCTTACTTTAATAAGGTTGTATTTAGCATTGTCAACAGCTTTTCTGATAGCTGGACCTACTTCTTTAGCTTTTCCTTGACCTAATCCAACATAACCGTTTTTGTTACCTACAGCAACAATTACTCTGAAGTTAACTTTTCTACCAGATTTGTGCATTCTTTGAACTAAGTTAACATCCATTACTTCTTCTTCTAAATCTGGAACTAAAGCATCTACAATTTCTAATTCCATTATAGGAAGACCTTTTTCAAAGATTTCATCAATATCTGTAATGGTTCCTTCTTTAACTAATTTACCCATTTTAGTTTTAGGTTCCCATTCATCTATATTAAAACTCATAGTTATTCCTCTGCCTCATCGATATTCTTTTTGGTTTCTTCAAAGTTTTTAGGTAAATCTGCTGGTTGAAGGCCTCTTTCTAAATACTTTGAGAATAATTTTGCAATTTCATCATCATCTAAAGACTCAGCATAGTTTGCTACATGTTCTCCATTAATACGGGATTCATCTGGTAAAACAGCTTCACCATAAGGGATATCTAAACCTGCATCTACAGCACCTTTAAGAGCTGCAAATACTTTAGATCCTTTAATAGCAGATTTTAAACCAATGTCTAAAATTGCAGAGTCAATACCTTTAGCTAATGCTCTTTTAGCACAAAGGTAAGCAGTTAAATATACTGCAGAAGTATTACTTGCTCCACCTAAATAACCGTAATTAGCTAATTGTTTACTTACTGCAGATGCTAATGTAATATCTCCTTCAGGAGCATAATCAATAACTTGAACAGTTGCATGAGCATTAGAAAGTCTTACAACTAAACGAGATTTGTCATAATCGACTAATTTCATCCTAGCTGCGTAATCAGTTTTTCCTTCTCTTCTCCTTCTAAATGGTACTTTATAATTTGATCCTTGAGCCACGTTTATTCCTCCTATTTAATTAAATCATGGTCACGAGCATATGTTTTCATGTAAGATTTACTTCTGAAAGCACCACCCTTAGCCATTTTATATAATTTACGGTATGTAGTAGCATCAATTTCGTTTGCATCACGCATGTCTTTAAGATCTTTTCTTAAAGCTCTAATTGTAGTCATCCATTCTTGTTTTTTAGGATTACGAGCTTTTTTAGCTCCTTTTACACTACCTCTACCTTTCCTTTTTCCTTTTTTCTTTTGTTCTGCTAATTTTTTAGACCTGTAGCTACTAATACCTTTTTGAGGTTTAGCTTTAATAGCTCCATTATCTATTAACTGCTTTACACCTTCCCTAGTAATTGCCATGGATACTTCTTCCATTCTTTCAGGATCAATCCATACACGATTGAGTCCTACTTTAAGTATACTAGCAGCTAATCTTTTTTGAGTTGTAAGATTCATATATATAATCCTCCATTTTCAGCATAGCTGATAAATTTAGATAAAAATCTAAATTCCCTTTAAATCAGAAAAATCAATTCATAAAACCCGGAATTGATTCAACTTGAATAAATGTGAATATAATATTTATTTATTTAAAACTTTAATACCTAATTCTGATGCTTTTTCTAACATCAAATCTTTTTTCCTTTTACCAATAGAAGCACTTATTCTTGCAGCATCAGTAGCTGGGTTTAAGTCTTCTAATTCCATCATATTATGAACAAGAACATCATTATAACCTGAAGGATGTAAATCCCTAACCGCTCTAGGAGTTCTGTAACCGATAGCAGGCATATCAGGTTTTCCTGCTTCATATCTTCTCATTTTACTGGTTTTACCCCTAGGACGTCTCCATTTGATTCCAAGTTTTTTATAACGAGCATATTCTTGTCTTTTAAATCTTTTATTAGCCATTTAATCACCAATTCCTTATTCTTTGCTAATTAAATATATTCCATCTTGGAATACTCTAGGATCTCTTCCCCTAATTTTAGTTGCTTGTTCTAAGTTAGCCATGGTTTGACCAACATGTTCCTTATTGATACCAGTAATTGTTACCTCATCACCTTTAACTACTACTTTAGCACTACCTACTATTTTAGCAGTTCTTGGATGTCTTTCCCCGAGGAAATTGTCAATTACTACAATGTCTTTGTTTACTTTCACAGTCATTGGAAAGTGAGCAAATACAATTTTCATATGATATTCGAAACCGTCAGTAACACCAGTAATCATATTACTAATGTGAGCTTTTGTGGTTCCAATCATTGCTTTATCTTTTTTTCTTGGGAATGAAGTTTCTAAAACAACATTGTTTTCAACTTCACTAATATCCACATTAGGATATGTGAATTTTCTGGAGTCTTCTCCATTAGGTCCTTTTACAGTGACCTCATTATTATTAATTATAACTTCAACGCCTTCAGGGATTTCAATTTCTTCCCTTATAGCTGCAGCTACTACCATTTTATCACCTAATACATGTAAGCCAACAAACGTCCACCAATTCCTCTTTCTTTTGCCTCATAATGAGTCATAATTCCTTCAGGAGTTGTAACGATTAAAATACCAAAGTTTTTTGCTGGCAAATATCTTTTTTCAAATTTCTCAAATTCATCTTTTTTAACAGCATGACGAGGTTTAATAACACCACATTTGTTAATGTTACCTTCTAATTCTACTTTGAATTGACCTGCTCTGTTATCATCAATATATTCAAAATTACCAATGTAATTTTCTTTTTGCATTGTGCTTAAAACTTCTCCAATTAATTTGGATGCAGGTGAAATAACACAAGAGTCTTTTACTTGTAATTCGTTATTTCTAATATTAGTTAAAGCATCAGCAAGTGGATCCATGAGACTCATATTAAAACACCTCTAATTATATTTTTTAAAACCTATTTTAGGAGCTATTTCCCTAAAACATTGTCTGCATAAGCTAAGACCGTACCTGCTAATCATAGCAGAGTGGTCTCCACAACGAGTACATTTTTTTGCAGCTTTTCCATATTTTCTTGGCAAAATATCACCTTAACATTTATTCAGTCACGTAATTGACATTAAAATTATCTTCCATGTATTTCATAGTTTCTTCTTTAGAAATTCTATGTTTTGCTGGAACTTTCTTTTGTTGGATTCTTCTTTTAGCAATCCTGTAACCTGGTTTTTCAAAAGTAACAGATACATTCATACCAAAAATACCAATATCAGGATTATATTTCATACCTGGAATATCAATATGTTCTTTAATACCGAAGGAAAGGTTTCCTTGAGCATCAAATTGAGTAGGTTTGATATTTTTATTAATTCCTTCTAAAACCATTTCAATAGCTTTATCAGCTTTTTCCCCACGTAAAGTTAATTTACATGCGATTGGTTGACGTTTTCTAATACCAAATTCAGGGTTGGTAACTTTAGAAAATGTTTTAACTGGAGTTTGATCGAACATTTGTTCTAAAAGGGTAATAGCACGGGATAATTTTTCACCTGCTTCACCGACACCAATGCTGACAGTAGCTTTAGAAATTTGTACTTCGTTCATTGGATTCATTTATTAACCTCCAATAAAGATATTGCTGGTGCATCTTCACCAACTACAAATGCATAATCTTTTAAAGTTAAAAATTCATCTTTAGCACTATTTTCAATAAGAATAGTGTTCGGATTAGAAGATTCGTTTACAATAATTTCAGAAACGGTACCTAATTCACCAGTGTGTTTACCACCAGTAATGAGTACACAAGCACCTTCTTTTAATTCGAAAACTTCATTGATTTCGTGATCAGGTACTTTTAAGTCAATAACATCTCCTACATTGTAATCATTTTCATCAATAATTACGTTTTTACCATCATGAAGGTTTACTTGGATTTTTCCACCTTTGATAGTAGATTTATTAACTATTTTACATAATTTAGAATCGTTTTCTTCAATTTTATTTAATTGTAATCTTCCTTTTTTATCTAAAAGCACCCTATAAACTTCACCAGTTTTTGGGATTTCAATAATATCCATGAAACCAACTGGGAATTTATAATCTTTAATTACTCTTCCATCTACAAGAACATTACCTGAGTTGATGATTCTTTTAGCTTCTCTAGAATTATCAGCTAATTTTAAAATATCTCTAATAACTAAAGTTAAAGATAAAGAATTCTCAATAGAATGTGAACCTGCTGAAGGTTTGACAGTCCAGGTATCTTCTTTAGGATGAATAGGCCAAGTTTTTGGTGCTTTGTATGTTTTTAAATGTTTTCTAGATCCCATTTTAGCCATTTTAATTGTCTCCTGTTACATTTTTAATTCTTCTATCGTCATCCATATCTGCATCAATAATCATTACGTTAGATGGATCTACTGGAAGGAAAACTGCAGTTCCGTCAGGTTTTGATAAAGTTACTTCTTCAATAGTTATTTTGTATGAACCATAGTCCACACCTAAAACTGCACCTTCATGTCCTTTAAAATCTCCACGGAGAACTTGAACTTTGTCTCCTTTCCTAATAGGTAAAGACCTTTTACCAATGTCTGCTCTTAAGTCTTTACTTAAAGTAGCGCTCATGTGTTTTCCACGTGCATGAGCAGGAGCATTGTAAAGAGCTTTTCTTTGTTTTCTTGGTTGTTTTGACATTTTTTCACCTATACTAAAATACTTGCTGCACTACCTACACTAGGCCATCTGTCAGCTGCTTCTTTAGCAACAGGACCTCTTACTTCAGATCCTTTTAAGATTCCTTCCGGAGTGATGATAACTGCTGCATTATCTTCAAATTTAACACGAAGTCCATCAGCACGCATGTATTCCTTTTTTTGTCTGATTACAACAGCGTTTACAACTTCTCTTCTCATGTCAGCAGTTCCTTTTTTAACAGAAGCAACAACTAAATCTCCAACACCAGCAACATCTAATCTCCTCCTTACACCTTTGAAACCTTTTACAGATATAATTTGGATTTCACGTGCACCGGTATTGTCTACACATTGGAGAGTAGCTCCAATTGGTAATGCTTTAGATACATTTGATGTTAATGCTTTCATAACAATTACTCTCCTTTTACTTCAACTAAAACAAAATGTTTAGTTTTACTTAATGGTCTGCATTCTGCAACTTTTACAGAATCTCCAACATTCACACTTAAGCAATCTGGCTTGTGAACGTTAATTTTGGATTTTCTTTTTTCATATCTTTCATATTTTTTTATGAATTTATAGTAACTACGTTCAACACTAATGGTCCTTTCTGCTTTGTTACTCACTACAATTCCTTCAAGAACTTGACCTCTTAAAGGTAAAGTTCCATGAAATGGGCAGTTAGGATCATCACATGTAGTTTCTGGTTCTTGAACATTAAGCCCAACCATATTATCACCGTATTTATATTTTTTTAAATCTTTTTTTTATTCTATCTTCAGGACGAATTGACAAAATATTACCATTAATTTCAACTTTCTCTCCAGTTGGAAGTTCGAATATAAATATTGAACCCTTTTTTGGAATTATTTTTTCAACATCATCAACTTCAATTTTAATGGTATTCTTTGTCTCATCAATAACAGTTCCTTTTAATCTAAGAGACTTGTTAGATACACTAGTAACACTTACACTTAATCCTATGAACTCATGATGGACTAAATTATTTACCGTAATCATATTTGCATCTCTTAAAAAACTGTAATCAGCAAAAAATTATAAAATTTTTATTGAAATGTATCGAAGAGATGAATTACCTTCTTCTTTTTTTATTATTCTTCTTAGATTCACGAATTTCTATTGTATCTGATGAAAAACCCATGTCAGATAAAACTTCTTTGACTCTTACTTTATGATCCCCTTGAAGTTCTATTTGACCGTTTTTAGAAGTACCTCCACAAGCACATTTTGCTTTAAGAGTTTTTGTAAGTTCTTTGATATCAATATCGTGTTCATCTATAACTTCGATAATAGTCATGAGTTTTCCGAATCTTCTCCTTACTGTAAATACTTTAACAGTTTGAACTTCACGTGCAATCTCTTCACACACACAAAGTTCTTCCGGAAGCCCACAGACATCACAGATTTTTGACATTTAATTCTCCTTCTGTTTTTCATTCAATATTGTAAGAACACGAGCAATTGTTCTTTTCAATTCTCTAATTTTTCCTGGGTTTTCAATTACCCCAGCAGCTGCACTTTTAGAAACATTTTTGGATAATTCAGCTCTGAGTTCAACTAATTTATCTTGAATCTCATCAACTTCCATGTCCCAAATTTCTTTACTTCTTAAAATCGCCATTGTTCCAACTCTTTTGAAATAATTAAATTTTTAATAATTTAACTATCCTCTTTTGCTTCTTCAGCAGATTCCTCTTCAACAATCTCTTCTAATTCATCGAGATCTTCTACTTCTTCAACAATTTCATCTTCAACGATTTCATCAATATCATCAAGTTCTTCAACTACTTCGTCGTCTTCGATGATTTCTTCAGTTATTTTAGGTTCGATGATTTCGACTGAATCAGGTAATACAGTTTCTGGAGGCATGATTCTTACATAAATACCAAGTACACCTGGTTTTAATTGAACTGTAGCAAATCCTTCTTCAACTAATCTGATTGATGGTTCACCACATTTTTTGATGTAACCTTCAACAAATTTAGCTACAGCAGATCTTGAACCTCTGATTTTACCAGAAATAGTAACTTCTACACCTTGAGCTCCAGCACCCATAATTCTACGAATAGTAGAGTAAGCAACTCTTCTGAAATGCATACCTCTTTGTAACATGTTAGCTATTTTGTAAGCCATGATTTTTGGGTTGAGTTCAGGAACATTTACTTCTTTAACTTCAATTTGAGGATTATCTAAACCAAATTCGTTTTTAAGAGTATTTGTAATAGCCCTTACGTTTTTTCCACCTCTACCAATTACCATACCTGGTCTTTCTGCATAAACAACGACCATAGTACCTAAAGGTGTAATTTGAACATCCATACCCCCGTATCCTGCTCTTTCAAGTTCTTTTTCTAAGTATTCATCAATTCTGGTTCTTTTAAGGCCCTCAGTGACAAAATCTTTTTCTATCATTAGTTAGCCTCCTGTAATACTATTTGAATATGAGTAGTTGGAGTGTTAAATGGGGTCATCCTACCGAATGCTCTTGGAATAACTCCAGGAAGTACAACTCCTCTGTGGCTGGAGATATGTTCAATGAATAAGTTTTCAGTGTCCATACCTTTGTATTCAGCATTAGCTTCAGCATTTTCTAAAACTTTTAATACTTGTTCTGCTGCTTTTACAGGGTATCTACCTGCTGCCCATCCTTCTTGTCCTTTTCTATGACCAACTTGTCTGTTGTGTCTTTTGAAAGGAACAGATTTTTTCATATCAATAACATCTTCTAAATAATTTTTAGCTTTAGTTACTTCCATTCCTCTTATTGCATTGCAAATTTCAACACAGTGTTTTGGAGAAATCTTAAGAGATTTTGCCATAGCACGTGCAGTTTTTGCTTCATTAGTTTCTTTATTATAAGCATATTTATTAGCCATGATCTAATCTCCCTATTTAAGTGGTACAAACATAGATGATCTTGTAGCTCCCATACCTGGGTCTCCATGTTGAACTTTTTGTCTTGTTGGTGCAAATTCACCAAAGTAACAACCAATCATTTCTGGTTCGATTGTAACTTCAACAAAGTTTTGACCATTGTAAATACCGAAAGTTGTTCCAACCATTTCAGGTAAAACAATCATATCCCTACAATGGGTCCTGATTACAACAGGCCTACCATCTTTGCTGCCTTCTTTATTTAACTTTCTCATTTTATCCAAAACAATTTGTTGTCTTGGTAAAAATCCTCTTTTTAAAGACCTTCTTTGTCTTGCAGGGAATAATTCCATTACTTCCTCTAAAGACATGTCTTGTAATTCTTCAAGAGTATAACCTTTATATTTAAATATTTTTCTTGCCAATGAAACACCCTCTATCTATCTTTTTAATCCTGTTCTTTTAGCTGCAATTGAACCAACTTTTCTTCCTGGTGGTGCATGTCTTGAAACAGTAGTTGGACGACCAGGATGTTGCCTGTTACCTCCCCCGTGAGGGTGATCAACAGCGTTCATAGCTACTCCTCTTACAGTCATGAATTTCTTACCTTTAGCTTTGTAAGCATGCCATCTGTTACCAGCTTTAAGGAATGGTTTTTCTTTTCTTCCTCCTCCAGCTACAACACCGATACTTGCACGGCATCTTGGGTTAAGATATTTTAATTCACCAGATGGTAATTCTACAACAGATTGATTAGCATCATGAGTAATTAAAGAAGCATAAGTTCCAGATGATCTTACAAAACGACCTCCGTCTCCAGGAGTGTTTTCAATATCATAAATAGGAGTTCCTTCTGGAATTTCAGCAAGAGGTAAAGTATTACCAAATTTAATAGGAGCAGAAATACCACATTCAATTTCATCATCAATTTGAATGCTTTCAGGTGCTAAGATAAATTTCTTTTCACCATTTTCAAATTTTACTTCTGCAATTGGAGCAGTTCTTGCTGGATCGTGTACAATATCAGTAACAATTCCTTTAATACTACCTTCTTTTTCTAATGCATCGTAAGACCTGTATCTGATTTTATCTTTAAAACGATGAGAAGCAACACGGTGAGCAGGAGTTCCTCTTCCTCTTCTTTGAATTATTAATCGTTTTCCCATTATAATTCCTCCTTAGAATACTCCTATTTTGACAGCGAGTTCTTCTGCCATTTCTTCTTCAACAAGTTTAATAAATGCTACTTTATTACCACGAGGAGTGATATGAGTAGTTACTCTAGCTACTTTTTCTTCGTATAACTCTTCAAAAGCCCTTTTAATTTGACCTTTGTTAGCACTACGTTTTACAACAAAAGTAATCTCATTATTTTTATCGATTAAATTCATGGTTTTTTCAGTAACATGAGGTTTAATAATAATTGAGTATGAATCCATAATAATCACCTTATTTATCCAAAATTATTGGAATAAACCTCCTAATTTTTCAACAGCTGATTTAGTGAAAATAGTGAGTCTTCCTGGGTGAGTACCTGGTGCTAATAATTCTGCATTTAAGTTTTCAACAGTTACTACATCTACACCAGCATGGTTTCTTGCACCTAATTTGATACCGTTATCTTCACCGACTACTAAAAGAGGTCCTTTTACTTTTTTGTATTTTCTTCCTCTGGTTTTACCCCTACCCGCTCTTATTCTTTTACCTTCTTTAGCACGGGTAATGTCATCGTAAACTCCTAAGTTTTGGAAAATTTCACGAGTTTGTTTAGTAGTTTTTACAGAACAAATATCATCTTCAACAATAATAGGTACTTGTTCAAGGTCTCCTAATTTGTGACCTCTGTTTTCAACAAGTTCTTTATTTGCAGTAGCTGCTACAGCAGATCTGATTGCAAATCTTCTTTCTTTTATGTTGATTTTTTCGTGATGATTTTTTTCAGCTCTTGTAGGATGTGCACGTCTACCACCAACAGCCATTGGTACAAATGCTGCTTTGGAACCGTTTTTAATCCTAGGTACTCTAGCTGTACCTCTACCGGATCCCCAACCTTTTGCAGAAGTTCTTTTACCTGCTTTAGGATCATTACCCCATGGTTGTACTCTAGCGGTTTGTGCTGAAATAACAGCCCTTTTTATTAAATCAGGTCTGTATTCTTCATTAAAAATAGCTGGAAGTTCGATTTCTTCTTTAACTTCCCCTTCCATTGAATAAACGTTTGCTTTCATGATTAGACCCCTTGTTTAGATTTTGTACTTATGTAGTTTATTTGAGGCATATCCTCAGACTTTTTATTAGGTCTAATAGGTTGTCTTAAAATAACTAATCTTTTAGATGGACCTGGTAATGAACCTTTTACTAAAACATAGTCATTTTTAACAAGACCATATTTTACAAATCCTCCATCTGGATTAATTTGATCAACTTCATCAGCAGATGCGATTTTTAAGATTTTTTTATTAAACTCAGTTCTTTTATGGTATCCCATTTGACCTGCTTGTGCTACAGTCCACATGGTTCTTGATGGAGTCCAAGGTCCAATAGAACCTACATGTCTTCCTTTACCTGCTCTTACAGCTTTACCATATTGAATTCTGATTCCCCATCTTTTAACTACACCTTGGAATCCTTTTCCTTTAGTAGTTGCAATTGCATCTACAAATTGACCTTCGTTTAAGATATCACTAGCTTTTACTTCATTACCTAATAATTCTAATGCAGTATTTAATTTTTCTTCAGGATTTGCTCCTCCAATACCACATTCAAATATGTCCGGTTTTTTCTTAGGTACGCTAGTTACTTTTGGATTAGTATGGACTAAAACTTTAATATCTTCAGTTTTGTCTAATACACCTTGTATTTTTGCAATAGCTTCAGATTTATTGTATTCTTTAGGAAGAGAAATTTTCCTTGAGAGTTCTTCATCTAAATTATCTGCAAGTACTTCGGTGATCACTTTTAATCCACGAGAAGTTTTTTCGTATGCTCTAATTCCCATTACTACGACTGGAGGTACTTCCAATACGGTTACTGGAGTGAAAACATCCATACCATTAGTTGGAGAGTTTTTGTCAGAATCAGTCACTAACGCGTGAGTCATACCGACTTTATAACCTGCGAGGCCGAGTAATTTTGGTTCATCATTTTGTGGCCAAGATTTTATCCTAGGGGTTTCTTTAGCTGCTCTTTTCCTTGGACTAAAAGCAACAGACCCTTTTCTTGGCTGGTGATGTCTTACCATTTATTTTACCTCCTTAACTAATATTTTCCTTTATTTTATTATATTCAAATTTTTAAATAATAGCTATAAATAGCTATTTTCAGATTTGGGTAATATTACACCAAGTATAATATTATCCGAGTAATAAATAACCGCAATAAAATCACAGTTAAATAAACATCAAAGTTTAATATATTCTTTTGAGCGAAATTAATTGAAACATAATTAAGCGCTCGTTTAATGTATAAACCATTCTGCGCTAAGTAATTTTTAGGAGAGTCCTAAAAACATCAATGTATAAAAAGTTGAGCAAATTATCTATTAGCCATGTATAAAAACTAATAATTAATAAAGAGAATTAAAATCTCAAAATGTTGAATAAAGAAAGTGTAGCGACAACTGCCTCTTCAGTTCTAACAGTTTCAGTTCCTTGGTTAGGGATAGTATTTAACTTAATATGTTCCCAATTACTGCTAGAAACATCCTCTGAAATTGAAGAATATGGGCCACCAAACAAAATAGCAATATTTTTAAATTCATCTACTTTAAGTTTTAATTCATCAAAAATAGAATCAATATAATCCCCATATCTTGTAGTTTCAACAACAAAATCTGGTTTAATTAATTTTAAGCTATTTTTAAGACTCTTATTAGAGGATATTACATTATATCCCCAGTAAATGTCATCTGGTTTATCAGGTGTGACTATTACTTCTTTCTTAGCAATTTTTGTAATCTTAAAGTTAAAAATTTTCTTAACAGTAAGTTGCTCTTTGCAGAATGCAAGTTTATCCATACCTATATCCACAAAAGTTCCTTTCTTATTTCTTTTAACAGTAAATCCCTGTCTATAGTCGCCCACGTCTGGTTGACTATTAACTGGATGATGAGGAGCTCTAAGTGGTGGAAGAATACCTACATGCTTAAGTTCTGGCATTATAGGAAATGCACTTTTCCTCAAATACTGAGGAGTGTTCATATAATTTAAAACTTCAGCAATAAATTCTCCATCTTCTTCCCCATTTTCATTTTTAATGTGGTCATCATTATAAATAACAACATTATCAATCTGAAATACTGCTAAAGCTCTACCTAAAACTCCCACTTTAAAAGTACGAACTTTAAGATCTTTAGATTCAGATAGAAAAGAATTCGGAATAAATACAGATAGCTCATCTTTATACATTATTTTAATATTAGTAAAATAAAGTATATAAAGATTTCCCTACATTTACATAGCTATCACTAATAGACTTATACATTTTATAAATATTATATCAATTATAATATCTGTAGCCATCTTATTATGCTACCAACTTTTATACTCATAAGGAATATATTAATATAATATATAGATTATGTAGTATATAAAGGTATTGTTTTTCTATTTAAAATAAGTAAAATTTAAAGTAAAGCTCGAATTACTATTATTTCAACATTTGCAGATTCCTTTGTATGAAATTCATAAATTTTAGGAATGGGAAAATTATATCTGAAAATATGGGTAATTTCCAAATCATTTTTTTCAAAATAGCTAATTAAAAACTCCTCAGTTGATGCCATATGAAAGGAATACAAAACTTTTGGAGACAGTTCAATAGCCTTATTGATAAATTTTAAATCAGACCCCTTTTTTGCATTTTTTTGTGATCCGAATGGTGGATTTTGAAAAATAGTATCAACATCAAAGTCATTTTCCAAATCACAAACATCACCACATATAAATTCAACATCCCCACAGTAACTGCTGGCTAAATCAATGGATTCTTTATCAATATCAACACCAACAGCAGAAGTAGCACCTAATAACATAGATGCAATTGCAAATATTCCAGTTCCACAGCCTAAATCCATTACTTTTTTATCTACTATATCATCTAAAGAATATGCATTCCATAACAAATCTGATGCAATAACAGCAGGAGTAGAATACTGTTCAAGGTCTACTTTCGGATTTGGATGACTGGGAACATTTTGTATAGCCATTTCCAAATGTTTCTTTTTAGTAATTTTTTTCATCTAAACAACATATTTAATTATTATTTCTTATATAATTATATTATTAATAAAAATTAAAAAGAGGTTTCGAATGTTTGAAAAGATATTAATTGCAAATAGAGGAGAAATTGCAATAAGAGTTATGCGTGCCTGTCGTGAGCTTGATATCCAAAGCGTAGCTATATACTCTGATGCAGATACAACATCCCTTTATACAAACTATGCTGATGAAAGCTACCCTTTAGGTAATCCTTCCCCAGCCAAGTCTTATTTAAATATAGAAAAAATCATAGATATTGCACTTGAATCTGGAGCCGATGCTATTCACCCAGGATACGGATTTTTAGCTGAAAACCCTAAATTTGGTGAAGCATGTGAAAAAAATGGAATTAAACTTATAGGACCTACCGGTGACGTGATCCATCAAATGGGAGATAAAATAACTTCAAAAGCTCTTATGAAAAAAGCTGGAGTTCCTGTTATCGAAGGTACTCCTGAAGGAGTTACAGACATTGAAGAAGCTAAAGAAATAGCTAGACAAATTGGATATCCTGTAATTGTAAAAGCTTCTGCAGGTGGTGGAGGAATTGGTATGCGTGCTGTTTATGAAGAAGACGAATTAGTGCGCGCAATTGAATCTACACAATCTGTTGCTTCTACAAACTTTGGAGATTCAACTGTATTTATTGAAAAATACCTTGAAAAACCTAGACATATTGAATTCCAGTTATTAGCTGATGAACATGGAAATGTTATTCATGTAGCTGATAGGGAATGTTCTATCCAAAGAAGACATCAGAAATTACTTGAAGAGGCACCTTCCCCAATTATGACTGAAGAACTTAGAGCTGAAATGGGAGCAAGTGCAGTAAAAGCTGCTGAATATATCGGTTATACCAGTGCAGGTACTGTTGAATTCTTATATGACAATGGCCAATATTACTTCCTTGAAATGAACACCCGTATTCAAGTAGAACACCCAATTACCGAACTTGTTACAAATACCGATTTGATTAAAGAACAAATCAGAATAGCTAATGGTGATGAACTCAGTTACGAACAGAAAGATATACAAGTATCAGGTCATGCAATAGAATGTCGTATTAATGCAGAAGATCCGTTAAACGATTTTGCACCAAATCCTGGTAAAATTACCGGTTACAGATCTCCTGGAGGACCTGGTGTACGTTTAGATAGTGGAGTTTATATGAATTATACAATTCCTACTTTCTATGATTCCATGATTTCAAAACTAGTAACCTGGGGAAGAACTAGAGATGACTCCATAGCCAGAATGAAAAGAGCATTAAGCGAATACATTATTTTAGGAGTTAAAACTACAATTCCGTTCCATAAAGCTATTTTAAGAAATCCTAACTTTATTAGTGGTGACTTAAACACTCACTTTATTGACCAATACAAAAACGGTATTGAAAGTGAAATGGTTAATGTGATTGCAGAAGATTTGGAAAATGTAAATAAAATGAAATCCACTTTTATGCCAAGTAAAAAAATAGCTGCAATTTCTGCTGCTGTTGGATCTTATTTAAATACTGCTAAAAACCAACAAATGAATAAAAAATAAATTGGGGATTTAGAAATGCAAAATGAAATAGTAAAGCTATTGAAAAAAGAGGGAAAATTATCTGAAAAAACTATTGATGAAATAAGCAATATTGAGATTGGTGATTTTTCTGATTTAGTCAGAGAACTTGGAAAAGAAGAAACTGAACACATTAAAAGAGATGAAATCTCAAAAAACTTAAACACCAAATACATAGGTAAAGATATCTATATATTTAATGAAGTAATGTCTACAAACACAATAGCTAAATTTTTATCAATGAATGGTGTTGGAAACGGAGCAGTTGTAATTTCTGAAAAGCAAACAAAAGCTAGAGGCAGATCAGGTAAAAACTGGGAATCTCCTCTGGGTGGTGTCTGGTTATCAATTATATTAAATCCAAATGTAAACCACTCCAAAATCCCATTAATTACCCTTGCAACTGGTGTGGCTGTTGAAAATACCTTAAAAAGAATAGGTGTTAAAAATGCCGAAATAAAATGGCCTAATGACATTTTAATTCATGGCAAAAAAGTCTGTGGAATACTGACTGAAGCAATAACCAGCTTTAACACTATTGAAAGTGTTATTATTGGTGTTGGAATTGATGCAAACATAAGCATTGAAAACTTCCCTGAAGAATTACGGGAAAACATGACAACATTAAATGATGAAATTGGTGAAAAAGTCGATGAAAACCTTCTAATTAAATTATTCCTAGAAGAATTTGAAAAAATCAGCGAACAGTTCATAAATGAAGAATACGAAACTATCTTAAAAGAATGGAGAAAAAACTCCTACACTATTGGAAAAATCGTAGAAGTACACGAACCATTCAGCAAACCTTATGACGGTTATGTTTTAGGTATCAGCAGAGACGGATCATTAGTTGTGGAAAAAATTGATGGAACTTTAGAAAAAGTAATATCTGGAGAATGTATAATTAAGAAGTAAATACAATCTCCCTGCATTTATCTTCATTTGTAACTACTTCCTGTAGCTTATTAAATGAAGATTCTATTTTTTTATTTAAATCATTTAAATCTAAATTAAATGCATCTTTTGTAGACAAATCAAATCTTATTGTTGTAGATGCACCGGGCATTGAAACTGGAGGAATTGTAATAATTCCATAGTCTTTTAATAATATAAATGCAAAAATAAATGCCAAATCATTATCAGATAAATTATGTGAAACTTTAACTTCACTAGCTAAACCATGAGATGAAATCATGACTCCTGTTGGAGTTTCACTAAAAGCATTAAAATTCTTACTTAATAATTTAAACAGTTCTTCTTTTCTTGAAAATCCTTTAATTAAATTTTCACCATTAAAATTTTTAATACCGTTAATCATAGCTAAAATAGCTGGAGGCTGTGCTTCAAGACCAAATTGATTAGCTTTAACTTTGATTTTATCAACTAAATCTTCACGACCTGCCATTAATCCGCCTCTAGGACCCGGCATTAATTTATCAGTACTGGTAATTGCAATATCTGCACCTAAATCACAGGCTTTTTTCTGTTTAAATACAACAGTTCTAAGTCTGGCTCCTGATGCATCATCAACCATAACAGGAATATTCTGTTTGTGAGCCATTTCAATGACTTTTTTAAAAATATCTTCATCAATGACTTTATGATCCATTGTTGAACCTGTTACAACAACTAAAGAAGTATTTTCAGGTATTTCAAATTTATCAAAATCATCAGTTTCAAAATAATTAGCTCCAACCAATTCACAGCTTCTCGGAATGGAAGGATGGGCAGGTAATTGGGCAAGGTAATGCACAACATTAGACCCTTTATCAACTAATGAAAGAACAGTAGCTAAAATACCTGAAGAGGTTCTGTTAAGTGGAAGAATTTTTTCCCCACCTAAATGTCTTTTTCCAACTTCCTGAATTTCATCTTCAAAAATAGCTGGTCCTACATAAGTTTCAAGTAAACTTAATTGGGATGATGAAGCAATAAATCCTCCAGCCAAACCAGTTAAATCATATAATCCACTGCGACCTTCAGTTTCAATGATGTTTTTTATAATAGATAAAGCATTTTCTCTTTTTTTAACTTCATCTAAAGAATTGTTAACTATCATCTAATCAGAGTCAAATTCTAATTTAAAGTCTTTGAAAGCTTCAACAAATGCTTTTAAATCTTTTTCAGGTACTGGCATTTGAACAAACTGTTCATTTTCAGGTTCTTCATAAGAATATTCTGCATCAGTAATTTTACCTTCAGGAGTTGTCCATAAAATTAAACTGTCACTTAATTCTTCAGGTTTTTTATTAGGGAAAAATATTTCCACAGAAGCTCCTAACTGTACAAAAAACTTTTCTTTTTCTTCATCACTTTTATTTACTTTTTTAATTTTTCTTACTCTGGATTTCAATTTTTTTTCAGCAAGTTCATTTATATCTGGCATTTATAACACATCCTGAAACTTTATTTATATATAATCTAAATTATAGTTAAAATTCACATATTATATAAGCATTCTTATTTGATTTAAAAATTAGTCGTATAAACTGTTACCATCACTGTCCATAGCTACTATAAGTGGTCCAAAATCTTTAACTTTTAAATTCCACATAGCTTCAGGCATTCCTAAATCCAACCAGTCAACACTTTCAATTTCTTCAACTGCATCAACATAAAGTGCTGCGCATCCGCCAGTAGCTACAACATATAATGCATTGTTTTTAACTAAAGCTTTTCTTACTGTATCATCCATTCCTCCTTTACCTATTACTATTTTAGGACCCATATCAATAACATCACTTTGATAAGGATTCATTCTCATAGAAGTAGTCGGACCTACAGCTACCATTTTATATCCGTTTTCATCTTTGGATATAATTGGTCCTGCATGAAATATAGCTGCACCTTCAATATCTAATGGGGCACCCTGTTCTAAAATTCTTTTATGCGCCTGATCTCTTGCAGTTATAATGTTTCCAGTTAATGTAATTACATCTCCAATTTTCAAATCAGTCAAATCTTCGTTTTTAACCGGCACTTTAATATTTTTTTCCATTTGGTCACCTTGTAAATTATTATAAATATATAAAATTTTTAGCTTTTATAAATTTAATGGGTAGACACCGATGCTCTTTTCAAAAACTTTGTTGATTTAAAATTTTTTGATGAAAATTAGTTTAAAATTTTTAATTCTGTTTAAAAACTTGAAATAATCAGAATTAATGGTATATTATGTTTCAAATCAATTTTTTAAGAAAAAATTTCCTAGTTTTTCTTCATTTATTTTATAATTATCAATAATTTTTCCGTCTTCCATATGCAAAACATGGGAACACACTTCCATTATTAATTCAAAATCATGAGTAATGATAAATGAAGTAATGCCTAATTTTTGAAGATAAACTAAATTTTCACTAACTTTCACCATATTCTTCAAATCAAGCCCGCTTGTCGGTTCATCAAAAATCAGAAATTCCTTATCTGAAGCAATAGCTGATGCAATAGCAACTCTTTGTTTTTCACCGCCAGACAATGCCATAGGGTGCACTTCTTTTAGATGAATCAGATTTAAGTTTGTTAATATTTCCTCAGCACGATCTGTATTTTCATCATCCATACTCAGCAATACTTCATCAAGTACACTTTCAGTGAATAATTGATGATTAACATCCTGCATCACCATATATGTCTTTTTAAGCAAGTTTTTTCTTTTCAAATGATTATCTCCCCAAATAATTTCCCCTTTACAAGACTTTTTAAGTCCGCATAAACAATTTGCAAAAGTAGATTTTCCAGCACCATTTTTTCCGATGACTGCAATTATTTCATTTTTTGGGATTTTAACTCCATCAATACTTAATACCTGATTTTTACCATATTTAAAATTAAAATTTTTAAGTTCAATCATTTCATGATTATTTGAATAATACTCACTATGATTAACATCCAATTTTTTCAAATTTATTTG
The DNA here is from genome assembly GCF_023617305.1 of Methanobrevibacter sp. TLL-48-HuF1. Classification (NCBI taxonomy): domain Archaea; kingdom Methanobacteriati; phylum Methanobacteriota; class Methanobacteria; order Methanobacteriales; family Methanobacteriaceae; genus Methanobrevibacter; species Methanobrevibacter sp. TLL-48-HuF1. The sequence continues at coordinate 1,624,133 of NZ_CP081485.1, read as the reverse complement.
TCTTAAACCGTAATCCCTATGGTCAATATGTCTGAACTGGTCAATAGACCATTCATTAGTAATTTGCCCTTTTTCCATAAATATAACTCTATCAACAACATTACTTAAAAAGAACAGTTTATGTTCAGCTATAATAACCGTTTTTCCGGATTCTTTCCATTTCTTAATAATGTCCTCCAAATCCCAGCTAGATTCCGAATCTAAATTTGATGAAGGTTCATCAAGAACAAATATGTCTGGGAAAACTGCAGATACTGATGCTCCTGCAATTTTTTGCTTTTCACCACCAGATAATTTAAAAATATTTTTATCAAGAAGATGCTGTAATCTAAAGTCGTTTACAACATAATTCAATCTATTTTTTATTTCATCAGTATTCATTGCAAGATTTTCACACCCAAAAACTATTTCACTTGTTGTATCCACATTGAAGAATTGTGTTTTTGGATTTTGAAAAACAGAACCGACATATCTTGATATTTCATAAATTGGCATTTCACTTATTAAATTACCATCCAAATATACATTTCCATGTCTTGTTCCATCAAAAAAGTTGGGAATAATTCCATTTATCATACGCGTTAATGTTGTTTTTCCGCAACCTGATTCACCACAAAGCAAAATGACCTCACCTTTTTCAATATTCTGATTAATATCTGCCAGATTACAGTTATTCTTACTGTTGTCATATGAAAATGAAACATTATCTATTTTAAGCAAAAAAGACACCACCTAAAAAATAATATGCATAAACTCCCAAACCGATTAATGAAACCGTCAGTAATGTATAATCTATTTTATTTAATTTAACTTCCATAAAATGAGTTCTGGATTCAGGATTACTTAATCCTCTTGTTAAAGAAGCTGCAGAAAGTTCATCTGCTGTTTTAATAGCGCTGACCAGAATAGGAATCATATAAAATTCCACCAGTTTTAAAGGATTTTTCAATGATTTAACATTCAAACCAAAACCTCTCATTTTCATTGCATTGGTTATTGATTTAATTTCTTCATAAACTGACGGAATATACCTAAAGATAACTGAAAGCGGAATAGTGACCTCTTTTGGAATATTGCTTTTTTCCATAGAAGCTATAAATTCACTCACTTTTGTTGTTGTGACTGTATAATATCCCATCATCAAAACAGGCAACATTCTAGTGGTCGTATAACTAAACATTATCATCAATATTGCAATTATGCCTGTTGCAGTTGGAAGAAGATAAATCTGAATATATTTTGCAACAATATACATTAAAATATAACTTAAAGCAATACCGATACGATTTGAAAAAAATAAACAAATAAATGGAATTAAAACTAAAATTCCACTAATGTATAACGGCACTTCATTAAAAACCATGAAACTTATCAAAACCAAAATTATAATTTTAGTTCTTGGATCCAATTTAAAATTTAGTTTTAATCCCATAATATCACCTTAGGCAATACCTGCTTTTTCAAAATGTTTTTTCAAAACAATTTTTCCAATATATGCACCGATTAAAGCAACAACAAATGTAGCAATTATCAAAATAATCAGCATTTCATTTGTTAAAAACGGTAAAATTACATTTACATAGTCAGTTCCCATTGATGCACGAATTGATTCAACAAAATAATCTCTTAAAATGTAAAACGGTAGCATATTACCAAATATTCCCAATGAGAAAAATCCATAACTGATAATTGAATTTTTAATAGAAGAATAATCTCCAATTTTTAAAACTACATCAGCCATCAATCCACAAAGCGTATAGACTACAATTGGAATCCATGTGTGACCGCTTAAAAACATTACAATTCCCAAAACCAAACCCAACAATGAAGTCATTCCAAATTTATCAACTCTTGTTAAAAACAGCATATATGGAATTCCTGCAATTAATGCTACAATGACCGGCAATGCAATCATCAGTATTGGGATATATCCCAGCATTCCAAAAATAAAAATTGAAACTGTCAGTATCACTGCAAAAATACCTACAGTGATTAAATCTTTTACATTTAACATTTTACTCATTAATATTACCTCCTATTTTATATTATACTAATGAAAATAATCCGGAGAATCTAAATTTGCCATTCTCCACTTAAGTTCTGTAAATCAACCATCTTTTTAAACAAACCATTATCTGCAATTAGTTCTTCAGGCATTCCCTGCTCCACAATTTTGCCATCATCTAAAACAACAATTCTATCAGCATTAGCTATTGTTCTCATCCTATGAGCAATGATGATGACTGTCTTGTTTTTAATCAACTCAGACAATGCTTTTTGGATTTTAGATTCATTTTCAACATCTAAAAATGAAGTTGCTTCATCCAATAAAATTACATTTGCATCTTTTAGAAGTGCCCTTGCAATTGAAATTCTTTGTCTTTGACCGCCTGAGAGCAACTCACCATTTTCACCAATTACAGTATCATATCCATTTGGAAGTTTAAAAACAAACTCTTCACATTCTGCAAGACGGGCAGCTTCAATCACTTCTTCATCAGTTGCATCTTTTCTTCCAACACGAATATTTTCCAAAATTGAATTGTTGAACAATATTACGTCCTGAAAAACAATTGAAAAGTTTTCCAGAAGCTTTTCTGAGTCCAATTTTGATAAATCTTGACCTCCAAGTGATACTGTACCTGATACAGGATCCCAAAATCTTGCGGCAAGCTTTGAAACTGTACTTTTACCTCCGCCGGACGGCCCTACAAGAGCTGTAACTTCACCCTGCTTTGCAGTAAATGAAATATCAGTTAAAACATCCTTCAAATCATCGTAATTAAAACTGACATTTTCAAATTCGACATCATAACTGTCCAAAGAATAATCAGCCAAACCTCCTTCAACTACAAGACTTTCAATTTCCTGAGCCCTTGTAATTTTATTGTCCATCATAAATATTTCTGCCAAAAATATCAATCCGTTTTCCAGTGGAGAATAAACTGTTGCAGATGCTATCAAGAATATTAAAAAGGTAAAAATTGATATTTGCGAATTTATTATTAGATATGAACCTAAAAGGATTACAGATACAATTCCTAAATTTAATACAACTTTTCCAACTATTACTCCTGAGGTAGCCATTAATTCAGCATTAATTCTTGATTTTTCAATTGTTGAAGTTAAACTGCCAATTTTTCCATAATATTCCTCTTCACAATTGTAGGATTTCAAATCCTCAATTGATTCAATGCATTCCTGCACTGCATCCCCACAATTAAGCAAATCAGCCATTATTCTATCCCCACCAGTATAAATAAGTCTTTTGGAGATAAATAAGATTATGAATGCAACAGGAACTACCCATAAAAGCGCAATAGCCAATCTCCAGTCAAATAGGAACATCCCCACTGAAACAATACATAGTGAAATGATTGAACCCAGCAATTGCGGAACCGCATGTGAGAAAACATGCTCCAAATCAGTACAATCATTCATTATTGTTGCAGTCAAATCAGCCAAATCCCTATTTTCAAAAAAGGATAATGGAAGTTTCCTTAAATTCTCACCAAGGTTGATTCTTCTGTTTCCACTTTCAACATATGTTGTATTGAATACAAAGTGATACTGCTTCCATGCAAAGGCAAAAATAATTCCTAAAACAATCAGTATCAATAAAATAAATATTCCAAGATTTGGATCAATTATTTCACCACCTGTTAATTGCTCCACCCACAGATAAATAAGTAATGCATATAAAGAAACGGGAAACATAAATGATATATTCAAAAGTGCAGTATAGAAAATTCCTTTAATCAAATTGTCGGAACCCTCTTTTGTAAGTCCAAATCTTTTAGTAAAAAACTCAGATAACATCATATCACCTCACTTTTAACTTTCCACTGAATTGATTGGTTAAATTCATCCCACATTCTAGAGTAAATGCCTTCACTATCAACCAGTGTATGGTGGTTGCCCTCTTCAACAATTCTTCCATTTTCAACCACATAAATTTTGTCTACATTTTTAACTGAAGACAATCTGTGTGCAATCATAATGACTGTTTTGTCTTTAGTAATTTCTGAAATTGCTTTTTGAATCAGGTATTCATTTTCTGGATCTGCAAGTGCAGTTGCCTCATCCAAAATAATTATTGGAGCATCCTTAAGAACCGCTCTTGCAAGTGCAATCCTTTGCTGTTGACCTCCTGAAAGATATGTTCCTTCACTTCCTATTACAGTATCTATTCCATCTGGAAGCTCATCAATAATATCATCACATTGGGTTAAACTCAATGCTTTTTTAACATCCTCTCTTGATGCTCCCTTACGACCAATTGCGACATTATTGTAAATTGAATCTTTAAATAATGTTGTATTCTGGAATACGAAAGAAATATTTTCCATCAATTCCTTTGTTGAAATATCTCTTACATCAACATCCCCAACTTTAATTGAACCCTTATTAACATCCCAAAATCTTGGAATTAATGATGCAATTGTGGTTTTGCCCCCTCCAGAAGGGCCAACTAATGCAACAGTTTCATTTTCATTAATTTTTAAATTCACATCATTTAAAATATGTTCATCACCATCAACATTTTCATAATCAAAATAAACCCCTTCAAACTCTATTGAATGATTTTTAGGTTTTTGAGGATTTATTGGGTCAACTAAAGGGCATTCATTTAGAATAGCCTCTATACTGTCTAAAGCACAACTTGCCAACATCCAATCCTGTGAAACTGTCATTATTTTCATCATCATTACAGCGCAGATTGGTGTGAAAATAATGTAAAACATGAAGTTTGCAAAGAATTTTACATCTACAACTGATCCTGCAAGCAGTATTCCTGCAGGAATTAACAATGCAAAAAATCCGTTGATGGATACTGTAAATGCAGTCATCGGAATGTGAGTTGACATAGAATATTCTGCCGAAAATTTTCCGTAGTTTTTAATGGCATTGATAAAGTTTTTAAATGAGTAAATACTTTGTTGAAATGCTTTTGTAACTGGAATTCCTCTTACATATTCTACTGCTTCCCCATTCATTTCCTCCAAATATTTCTCGTATTTTTCCATACTATTTCGGGATTCTTTTGAAAACATAGGATACATGAATACAAAACACAATATGATTGGAATCAAACAGATTAACCCTAAAAGCCAATCAAAACTAAATAACAAAATTAAAAATACTATTGGAGTTACGATAGCTCCTGTTAAATCAAACAATTGATGGGCAAGGAACACTTCAGTTTTTGCAGTACTGTAATCAATTATCTTTCTAAGACCTCCACTTGTATGGTTTGAAAAATAACCTAAAGGTAGCTTAAGTAAATGGTTTATAGCTGCATCTTTCATGTTTTTCTCATTTTTAAATGCAGACAAGTGCGTACCCATCAGACCAAAAAAGTTTAAAGTTATCCCCAGTATTGCAAATGTAAATGCATTTATCGCATAAACATCCAAGTTTTGGGCTTTTGTAAAATCAGGGGCAACCGCCAATAGGGCATTGACTACATCCCATATATAAATAAACGGAACCAATAAACATATTGCACTTAAAGCTGATAAAAACATACCTATAATTGTCAAATATTTATAATTACCCGAGTAATTCAATAATCTAATAAATTTATTTTTATTTTGAGTTTCTGGCATTATTATCGCCTCAAATAATAATTTAGGTTTACCTAAAAATTTAAAATTAATCTGAAAGGACAAAACACTAAAAATATTCTAAAAAAACAATTAAGAAATAATTTAATGTATTTTAATTAAAAATAACTAGATAACCTAATATTTACTATAAAGTATTATTTAATTAAATATATAAATATTTTTGAACTAAAAAGACAATAAATATACCAAAAAGACAAAATCTATTTTTTATACTCTGACGGAGTGCAACCTATATATTCTTTAAATGCCTGAGTGAATTTCGAAGGTGATGAATAACCCACCATTTTTGATATATCCGAAATTGTATATGAACCCTCTTCGATTAGTTTGCAGGCATATTCCAATTTATATTCCTTTCTCCATTTAAAAATAGGTTTGCCGTGAACTTTTTTAAAACAATTTTTTAAAGTCGTTTTGCTGATGCCATAATTATCTGCAAGTTCATCTATAGTAATTTTATTTTCCAAATCATTAATCAGCTCATTTTTTACATCATCAACAATTTTAACCTGCTGCTTGGTAAGTGAAATATTTTCATGAACATCAAAGTTTGTAATCGAAAAGAACAATAACAATTCAAGACATTTTAATTTAAAATAAGATAATTTAATTCTATTGTCAACATGGTACAATTCACCGATAACATGGTCAATTTTATTATTTGAACGAAGCAATACATATCCATGAGATTTTTTCAGAATTTCATAAAATTCAATCAAGTCAAAATCAGGAATATACTGCTTAACATAATCATTAGCCATATCAACATCAATGAAAATCTCCAAACCATTATAAAATTCTAATGGAAAGTCAGAACATGTTTTTGTCATATCATAAACATTAATGCACAAATCTCCTTTTCCAAAATAAATTATTTCATTATCACCAACACTATAAGCATATCTACCGTCCAAACAATGATTTATCATAAGCAATCTTGAAGAAATTTTTTCTTCAACATATATTTTTTCATGATTTTGCAAATTAATGTCAATAAATGCTAAGACGATTCCTGGAAATAATGAATATGTTTCAAACTGCCCATATTCACCCAAATCAATGATTTTTTTATAGTCGTCTCCAGTTATAGAAAAGTCAGTGACAAACACATCACCAAATAATTCAAAAAGATTTTCATTCATGCCTTTAATTATATCTGCCCTGATATAAAACATTTCAACATACACCACATTAACTAATCAATGTTAAATTTAATATACTGCCGTGACAAAATTTTAATTAAATAAAGTATGCTCTGGTCGATTAGTAAAATGTTTTCTATTTTGACAAATTTAATATATTTGTAGGACCAACTTTTATATGAGTATAAAACAAAAAAAAAGGATAAATTACCATGTCAAGTATGAGTAGTGTTGCCGGACTATCTAAATATATTACAACCTTGCCCAAAACTGAAAAATCAATAATGGCTATGTTTATTATAAGCTTCATATCAGGAGCAGTCTACTTTATAATTAATCCAAGTCCAGAACTTGGTATAATAGAGAATATTATTTTAGGAGGATTATTCAGCTTAATAATACTTGGAATCAGTTCAATAATTGGTGGAGGAGTTAATCAGCAAATTGTAAGTGGCTTACATGGTATTAACTTAAAAATCAAACATTCCATGTTTTTATCAGCACTTTCTATGACTATTATCTGCATTCTTTTAATAATTGGTGGAATTCTTACACACTTTTTTGAAACAGACCTCTTTTTGAATTCATTATTATTCGGATGTGTTCTGATTTACGGAGTCAATACTTTAGTATTTTGGACAACGTCCAAAATCAGTTTTACAAAAGCAGCAACTGTCGGAATAATCCAACCATTGATTATATTGGCCATGTATGTTTTAATTACTTTTTTAGTAACTGACACTAGCTTTTTAGGTTCTGATTTAATTCAAATGACAATAAAAGTAATAATAGCAAGTATTATTTTCATATTAGCTATTTACTCATTTATTACAATAGCCGGATCTCCTTTAAAGAAAAATCTTGGTATTGGAATGCTGGATTTGCTTAGTCTGTTTATTGCTCATATGAATGAAGGATCCAACTCTCTTGAATCATTATTTGAAAACATGAGTGAAACTGTTGAAACAATGGTTACATTTATTAGTTTCAAAGGGAAAAATGGGATAAAATCATTATTTGTTTCACCGTTTGTTCATCCGGGACCTCTAGGAGATTTAGGTGGTTCAAATATGCCAACAATACTTGCAAATAAGTTTGACCATTTTACTATGGTAGCTCACGGACCTTCAACTCATGACTTCAATCCAGTTAGAACAACTGAAATTGACAAAATAGAAAATGCAATAAAAGAAGGATTGGAAGAAATTGAATACACAAAAGATGCAAGTATTTTTACCAGATACCACTCAGAAAAAGCAAACATAGGAGTGCAATTCTTTAATAAAGGTATGGTTATTTTAAGTACATTTGCACCAAATGACAGTGATGATATTGAATTTGGTGTAGGTCTTACAATGATGACTCAAAGTAAAAGCAAATGTAATGTTAAAGATTCTGTCATTGTAGACTGCCACAATTCCTTTGCTCCAGAAAGTGGAGAAGTTCTGCCTGGAAATGAAGAGGTATTCCAGTTAATTGATGTTATTGATAAAATTCAATGTAATCAGCAAAGAGACAATCTGAAAATAGGATGTTATGAAGACACAATGAGTGATTTAAATAAAAATGAGGGTGTTGGTGAAAGCGGTATTAAAACCATGATTGTAGAAGTAGCTAATCAGAGAACTGCATATGTTCTATTTGATTCAAACAATATGGAAATTGGATTTAGACAAGAAATAATTGAAGCTACAAAAGATTTGGATATTGATGAAATAGAAGTAATGACAACTGATACCCATACAGTTAACACAATATCAAGAGGATATAATCCAATTGGAATTGTAAAAAGAGATGAAATTATTGAATATGTAAAAATCAGTATTAACGAAGCTATAAAAGATTTAGAAGAAGTTGAAGTTGGAACTGGAACAAAAAGAATTAAAAACCTTAATACATTCGGCCCCAATAATTCAACAGAGTTAATATCAACAATCAGTTCAATTGTTGCAGTTAGTAAAATTATAGCTCCAGTTTTATTAATTACTGCATTAGTAATTGTATTTATTTGGATATTTTATGGTGGTTTATAAATATGCCACCAATAAAGTATATGTCATAATCCATCCAACAAGGAAAGGCATTATTCCATCCCATAACCATTGGGAAAAACCGGAGATTTCATCTCCAAATTGTTTTTGAGCAAATTGCCCAACAAAATATAATATAATAAATGCAAGTGCTGTTGCAAAAACATCATTTTTAATTCCAAACCAGCTTAATGTAAATCCAGTAGAGATAATACCTGTAATGATACCAACTACTAAATGAAGACTTGTTATTTTAATTGTAGTGTCCATTTATTTCCTCCGAAAAAATTAAATAAATATAATTATTATTAATTATACTATATTAAACTATTGATATTTATAATAAAAGGTGTAAACAATGAAACCTATGTCTAATGTAGACATTTTTACAATAACTGATGAATTAAATAATTTATTAACCGGTGCAAGAGTAGACAAATCATTTCAACCAACTAAAGATATTGTTGTAATGAGATTTCATGTAGCGGGAACCGGAAGGATTGATCTTGTAATGGAATGCGGTAAAAGAATTCATACAAGCAAATATCCTCTTGAAAATCCTATCAATCCTCCTGTTTTCCCTATGCTTTTAAGAAAAAGGATAAAAGGAGCTAATGTAGTTAGTATAACTCAGCACAATTTTGATAGAATTATTGAAATTAAAGTTAAAAAAGACAAATATTATACAATTGTTGTTGAATTATTTGATAAAGGAAATATTATTCTTTTAGACGAAGATGCAAACATTATATTGCCTCTTAAAAGAAAACGTTTCAGTGATAGGGACATCAGTTCTAAAAAAGAATACCAGTTTCCTGAAAAAAGAGGAATTGACCCTATCAATACAAGTAAAAGTGAATTAAAAGAATTGTTTGCTAATTCTGACAAAGATTTAGTTAGAACATTAGCTATGAACAATTTAGGAAGCTTATATGCTGAAGAAATTATTAAAAGGGCTAATGAATTTGAGGAAATTGACAAACATACTCCTTCAGCTGATTTAAGTGAAAGTCAAATAGCTAACTTAAATAAAGCAATTCATTTATTGTTTGATAACCTGCAAGAAGAACATTTCAAACCGCAAATTGTTAAAAAAGACAATAACGAAGATGTAGTTGCTTTTGATTTGATAAAATATGACGGATTTGAAAAAACATACTTCGATAACTTTAATGAAGCCTGTGATGAATTTTATTCCAAAAAGGTAAATAGTGATATTAAAAATATTAAAGAAGCTGCATGGAATAAAAAGGTAAACAAATTCGAAAAAAGGTTGAAGCTACAGGAAGAAACACTTGATAATTTCCATAAAACAATTGAAACTAGCCAACATAAAGGAGAAGTAATTTATTCTAATTATACTGCCATAGAAAATTTAGTAAAAGTAGTGAATGATGCTATAAGTAAAGATTATTCTTACAAAGAAATTGGAAAAACTCTGAAAGAAGCTAAAAAAAATGGTTTGAAAGAAGCAGAAATCTTTGAATCCATTGATAAAATGGGTGTTTTAACACTTAAACTAAATGAAACTTCAATAAACATTGATCCAAAATTAACTATTCCTGAAAATGCTGAAATTTACTATGAAAAAGCTAAAAAAGCTAAAAAGAAAACAAAAGGTGCTGAAATAGCTATTGAAAATACTAAAAAGCAACTTGAAAAAATCAAAGCTAAAAAAGAAGTAGCTATGGAACACATATCAATTCCTAAAAAGAGAGTTAAGAAAAATCTTAAATGGTATGAGAAATTAAGATGGTTTGTAACTTCAGACAATGTTTTAGTAATCGGAGGAAGAGATGCAGGCACTAATGAAGCTGTTGTAAAAAAATATATGGACAATAATGACATTTATTTACATGCAGATATACATGGAGCAACATCAACAGTGATAAAACTAGAAGGCAGTAAAATAAATGACAGTATCCTTAAAGAATCTGGAGAGTTTGCAGCATCATTTTCAACTGCTTGGTCAAAAGGTTTCACAACACAGGATGTATTTTGGGTTAACCCAGAGCAGGTTACAAAAACACCGGAAGCCGGAGAATTTCTGCCTAAAGGATCATTTGTAATAAGAGGAAATCGTAATTATATCCGCAGTGCAAAAGTAAGAATTGCTATTGGAATCGTTGATTATGAAGGAAAAAGATTAATGGCAGGTCCTGTTGATGCTTTAGAAGCACATTGTGACAATTTTATTGTGTTAAAACCAGGATATACTAAAAAAACAGCAATAGCTAAAAAAATACTTCATGAAATAAACGAAGATGACTTAATAACTTTAGATGATATAATCAGAGTGTTGCCATCTGGAAAATGCGATATTGACGAAGAATATCACTTAAGAAAAAAATATGAAAAAAATTAATCCTGATAATTTTCAGGATTATATTCAAAATATTCACCAGGATTTAAAATAACCACATCAATATTCGGATTTAACTGACTAACAAAGTTAGCATAAATAGATGGGTCCTGTTCAATTGGTGGAAATGTATTATAATGCATTGGAAGAGCTACTTTTGGATTAATCCATCTTGTAGCTAATGCTGCTTCAAAAGGACCCATTGTAAACTTATCCCCAATTGGAAGCAATGCAATATCAGGTTTATAAATTTCACCAATAATTGTTTTCATATCCCCAAATAATCCAGTATCCCCTGCATGGAAGAGTTTAGTTCCGTCTTCAAGAGTTATTAAAAAACTGGCTGCATCTCCAGCAGGAAGCGGTTCTTCAACAATGTCCAATACTGAAGAATGTTTAGCATCAAGCATAGTGAATTTAACTCCTCGATATATGAATGATCCCCCAATATTTACACCAATATTGTTAATTCCCTGTTTTGATAAAAATAAAGAAATTTCATGAATTGCTGCTACAGGAACATTATTTTTATTGGACAGTTCCATTGCATCACCTAAATGATCAGAATGACCATGAGTAACCAATATAATATCCGGATTAAATTCTTCAACAGGTATTTGACAAGCAGGATTGTTACTAATAAAAGGGTCAATTAAAATATTTAAACCCTCATCAGTTATTATTTCAAAAGCTGAATGACCTAACCATCTAATTTCCATTTGAATCCACCTCTATTTCATATAATCTGCAACTAAATTTTCATCTAAATTTGCTGCAATATCCCATGTTTTCTCAAAGCTATTTCTAATTTCTGAAATAGATTTCCTATCTTCATAAATAGCACCATATTCCACATCACTGTTACCACTACCTTTAGAAATAATCATAGCATAATCATCATCAGTAATCAAGTTAATTGAATGTACTTGAGGAACTGTTTTAATTTGTACTCCCTGTTTAAGAAGTGAAGAAACTAAAATCATATAAGACATATCAGATACATCAAAATCATTGATAATTACTCTTGAATAAATTGTTGGAACATGTGATAAAAACCTGTCAGACAAATCATTTAAAGATGGGATTTCCAGCATTATCTCTTTATTTACATCAGTAGCCAGTTTATCAAATGCTTCACTGGAAGTTATTAAACCATCCCCATAAACAACAAAGCTTCTAAGCAACTTAGGAACAGGCAAACTTTCAGGATGATTAACATCTATTTTAATATTTCTTGGTTCAGTAATTTTTCTAGGTTTAGGTGGAACGAATGTATCATTTTTTATATAATCATCATCTTGACGTAGTGCCCTTTTAATTTCTTCAGACTTATCATATCCATTTTGAGCGTAATTATGGGAACGTTTTTTAGGTTTTCTAGTGATTTTTAAAGGTTTATCATAATTTGGAGTGAATTTAAGATTATTACCGAAATTAGTTGTGGATTTATCATTATGAACCCTTAAAACTGCTTTAGAGTTATCTTCCTGATTAAAATCAAAGTATTCGTCAGGAGTTTCTTCATAGTACTCCTCTTCATATTCTGGAAGGTCATCTTCATAATAATTATCAAAAGTATCTCTAATTTTTAAAGGACCATTAGAGGTATCAGAATTTTTATTAAATGATGGAGTTCTAATATCATTAGATTCTAAAAATTCTTTAACGATAGAAGATGTTCTATCAGCATTAGCATCAACAAAATAACTGATAATCATGATTATGCCAACTATTGCAATAATAAAACCAATAACTAGCAGAATGTCTATCAAATTATAAACATTTGCCTCATATATTATGAGAACCCCAACTACAAATAAAATAAAACCTGAAATTAATTTCAATGTGTTTCCCACTATCTCACCTATTAATAATTATAACCATTCTATTAATTAAACTTTGTATAATAGAGTTAATAAAGATGTTGATAAAAATGCTGTTTTTTAAGAGAAATTTAGAAAAAAAGATAGCATAATAATTTTTATAAAAATAGTAATATTAATATAATATGAAAAATAAGTATTACTACTGGTGAAAATATGAAAATTTTAAAAAAAATCAACAATGAAAAATCAGGACAAGGCGCAGCAGAATACATATTACTGTTTGGAGGAGTGATAGTTATAGCTATTTTTGCTTTAACCATATACAAATCATATATGCAAACAAGTGATAACAATTTAAAAGTAAAAGACGATATATCCGAGGTTAGAACAACAGTTCGTGAAAACAACAGCATATTAGGATAAAAAATGAAAACAGACAACAAAGGACAAAGTAGTGCCGAATTAATTTTAATTGTTGGAGGTTTAATTATAATAATACTATTCATTGGAACTTATATCTCCAACATAACAAGTACTACTCAAAATAAACTAAAAACAGTAATAACAAAAGAACGAAACTTTTTAATAAATAAAATTTAGAAAAGAGAGTATGAAATCTCTCTTTCTAACTTAAAAGATTAGAAGTTAAAATATCTTTCCAAGACTCTGAATTGATATTATCTAATTTCATTGAAGTTCTTGTAACTTCTCTAATGTTTTGTGGACATGCATTGACACAAGCACCACATAAATTACAGTAATCTAAATTAGTAACCGCTTTATTGTCAATAATTTCTACTGCATCACATGGACAAACATCTTGACATGCGTGACAAGCATCCCCTTTACATATTGCTTCTTCTGTTTCAACTAATTTTAAAGTTCCTTCAAATGGTTTAGTTACATTAATTGTATCAACAGGACAAACTTCCTTACACCATGAACAGTTTACACAGTCATCTTTAAGAATGGATGCTGTACCATTAATTTCAGGAGCTTTAATTTGATCTTGGAACATACATGTTGAACATACTGCTTTAATTGCATCTTGAGGACAAGCTCTCTTACAAACACCACAGTAAATACATTTAGAAGTATCTATCTCAATAGTGTTGTTAAGACAATCATTAGAGAACTTTGAATTATTAGTTAAACTAATAGCTCCTGCAGGACACATTTCTGAACAGATACTGCAGTAAACACATTTATCCTCATCGACACTAATTTCACCAATAACTAAATCTTCTCTAGATGGCAACTCTCTTTTAAACAATATAGTGTCTCTAGGACAAACAGAATAACATCTTCCACAATATATACAATCATCATCATTAATTTCTGATTCAACTTCCCATACAGGATAATTTCCGGTTTCTTTAATATCTTCACCATTAATGGTTAATGATAAAGCATCAAATGGACATGCAACAGAACATAATCCGCATAAAACACAAGTATTAGGAGTTACAGAAACTAAATCCATTTCAATTAAACCACGTGCAATTGGTACAATAGGTCCTAACCTTAAAGAAGATGTTGGACACACATCAGTACAAATTCCACAACCTACACACCTATCATTGTTATGTGATAACTTACGGGTTTCTTCCCCGCTCCTCTCAACATTAAACATTAAAATCCCTCATGCTTTAGATATAGCTTGATTAGGACAGTTTTGAATACAAAGGTCACAGTCATCACATTTTTCAGGGACAACAGTTACATCGCCATCTTCTTCGATGAGAGCACCTTGTTCACAAATCTTTACACATAAACCTTGTACTGGACAATTTTCAATGTGACCACAGAGATCTGAATCTATTTTTACTGCCATATAACCACCTCAAATTTGATATGAAAATTATTTTATGAAAAAATAATATTTTAATATCAATTAATACATTGTCGAAATGCATATATAAACATGTCGATTTAATTTAATAATAAAATACTATCTTAAAATATTTCCTTTTTTATTAATTTCACCACTCCTAATTCGTGTAGACGAAATAGGATGACCATCATCTGCTAAAACAAAGCTAACAACAACAATATCTAATGGAGACATTCCTTTAGAATCTCTAATTTCATTAATTTCAACTGCTACTGGTTCAGTTTCTTCACTAACTACAATTGCATCAAATTCCTCATCAAAAACAGTAGTTCCATATGCATCATCCAAAACCATAACAGTATAATTTAATTTATCATCAAAAAATTCTTTAAGACATTTCATCCGATCTTCACAAGAGTCAATATCCCCCTTAAGACCACCAAAAGCATTAGAAGTTACACCAATTTCAACTTTTTCACCTAACTCAAAAGCAGTTGTAAGTAACTTTTTATGACCATCATGAAACTTATCAAAAGTTCCTCCAACAGCTATTTTCTTATATTTTTTATGATCCATAATATTGTCCTAAATTAGTTTGCTAATATAACTTTATATAAACTATTATAAAATATTAGCGATTAAAAAATGGCACTGTCAATAACTTTGGTGATGAATGCCTCGGAAGTTTCTCTGCACCCAGTATTTGGTTTTGAGAGAAAATCTTGTCCTAGCTCCTTCAAAAGTTCTTAATGTTTTTTTAATATGCTTAGGGAAAACTTTTTGAAAGAAATTTTCAATTTTATTACTTGTAGTTGGAACATTACTATTTTCAAGATGAAATGTTATTGTTTTAAAGTAAGGAATGATGAAAAACCACAATAAATTAAAAATAACTTTCGGCAAATTGTTTTGTATACTAATAAGATAATCTCTACCTTTTTTAGCAGATTCTAAATCATTAGCATCTAAAACATCAAAAACTAATTGTTTACAATAATTTAAGTATTCCAATTCTTCATCAGAATAATTATTTCTTTTTTTATCCTCTCTAATGTTCCTGTTTATCTTTTGTTTTGTGTGAAACATACAGAATTGATGTCTAACCCCAACTTTTTCAATTGCTGGATGATACTCATCTTTTAAATCAGATACAATACAAATCTTAGGCTGATTACGTAGGGAATCATCTAAAAACTTATATATAGTTCCAATATCCTCTGATTCCACCAGATCCATAGAAACAACAGAATTCAATTTAACATCAAATAAGACTAAAAAATAGTTCCAAACACCGTTAATTTTAGTCCAAAGACTATCAAACAAATAATATCCAGAATAAGATTCATTCACACTTATATCATCATTTTCATCAGATATTATGCAAGATTCAATACTTTGATGTGAAATATCTACATTGAAGAATCTTTTGAGCATATACTGAATTTTATAAATACTATTTCCAGAAACAGAGTATATTTCATTGATATATTCTATTACAGGCTTTGTAATATTGCAATTTTCATCAACAATAGATTTAATATCAGTATAAAAAATTTTACCACATTTTTTACATTTATATTTCTGAATAATACATTTTTGTTCTCCAACATTTAAAAAATACAATTTACGAACATAATTCCCATTTTTAACAACATTTGAGGAATAACAATCAGGACAAAATGCATATTTATATTTAAAATAAAAATTACCATGTTTAGTAAGCCTAATTAAATTATCATCCGAATTTAAACATCCATTGCTTAATTTCTCCCCATAAGATTCATATTCAGAAAATTCTTCAAAAAAATCGAAAAGTTTAAGTTGTTTATCCTCCAATATAGAACATGGAGCTTTTGTATTGTCTTTATTCATATTAATATATTAGCTCCACTTAATATATTAAATTTACTATCTTATTTTAAAAAATAAAACCCAAAAAAGCATTTAAAAAATTTTTTGAAATTAAAAATTAAAAATTCAAATCACCAAAGTCCTTGACAGAGCCTAAAAAATTAGTTATAACTAAAAAAAGAATATAAAGAAAAATAAAAAAAAGAAATAGTAAAAATTAGAATGGTAAAGAAATATAATAATTCTTTAAAGTAAATGTATTAATATTCCAATTATTTACTACTCCTAATGAGTTTCTAGAACTTACTGGATCAGCAACTACCCAAGTACCATCAATTAAAACTTGTGCCCAAACATGACCTATAGGTCCGCTTGAAAAAGTACATGTTCCATGAACATATCTTGCTGGAAGATCTGCTGCTCTAAATAATGCTATAACCAAATGAGCCTGATCACAGCAGTTACCTCTTTTATCAGTTAAAGTTTTTTTAGCACCACGAGTAGTATCAAAATAACCCACATATGCTACATTATCAATAACATAATCAAGTATTGCACTAGCTTTTTGTGTTGGTGTTGATAGTCCTGCAGTTAATTTTTGAGCTAAAGCAACAATTGTAGGGTCATCAACTTGACAATTAGCAGTAGCCTGCAAATATTTATCAATATTCGCTAATTCACTTTCAGTAGCTTTTACATTGACTCTATTGATTACAAATTGAGAAGAGTCAGAATCTATTGACTTAACAGCAACATAAGCAGGTAACTGTTGATTATTACCATAAAACGCAACAACACGAGCAAATGCATATATCAAACCATCAAAAGTTACAGTTCCTACACTAGAGGATATGGATTCTGGAGCTTTACCATTAGCATTTACATAATCTATAATAGCTTGTGCAACACTAATATAATCTACCAAATTACCTAAATTAGCACACTTGGTGTAGTTAGACGGGTTAGTTGCATCTTTAGAATTTAAATCGCTTAAATCACCATTATTTATATTTACAGTTGCTATAGCTGCAAGATATAAAAATTGAGCCAAAGTATAACTTTCACCATTAATTAAAACAGAATCTGGTAATTTACCCTCTGATTCAATAAATGATTTTACAACTTTAGATGCATCAATTATATTTACAATTGAGATATTTCCAAACACATGAATATATGCTTGTCCACTGTTTGAGTAATTACCTCCAATTGTAGGATAATAATAATAAGCTATTGGATAATCACCTTTTTCTAAAGAATCAATAGTTATTGTAGCTATACCTCCACTGTTAGTAATTGCAGTTTTAGTAATACCATTATAATAGAACTTAATAGTTGCTCCATTAATTGGATTATTTTTAGCATCAGTTAATTTAACATTGAAATTTCCACTAGTTCCTACATTCATGTTAATATCATCTGCAGTAAGTATAGTTCCGTTAACCAAAATCATATTTGAACCAGACCCTTTACAGAGAGTATCATTTATTGCATATGAAATCTTGTAATAACCTACATTAAGATTAATGTTTAATTTAGCAATACCTGATTGATCAGTATATTTAGTATATGTAACTCCAGAGACTGTAAATAGAACAGCAATGTCTTTAACGGGGTTTTTATCTTTATCAGTGATTGCAACTTCAAAAGCAGAACCGTCGTTTGGTAACATCACCAAATCATTTCCTTTAATATTTAAAGTTTGTTTAGCAACAACAACATTGTTTGATCCATCATTATAATCTAAAGCACCTTTATTAGAATAATAATAAGAAATTACATAATTTCCAGGATATAATCTAATATCTATACTTGCTACACCATTTGAATCAGTTGTACGATTATAAGCAACACCATTAATTAAGAAAGTAATGATTTTATTAGCTAAAGGTTTACCATTTAAATCTGTTAATGTAACTCTAAATTTAGAACCATCATTATAAACCATGCTTACATCATTACCAGTTAATATAGTAGTTGAATTTATAACATGAAGTATGCTACTTGATTTAGAAGGATAATAACCTATAACTCCATTAAAGCCATAAGTTACATTATAATCACCTTTTTCTAAATTAGAAATAGTGATAGTAGCATTACCATTTTCATCAGTAGTGGCAGTTACTTCTTTATTATTATATTTAAAGTAAACTGTTTGATTTTCAATTGGATTTCCTTTTATATCAACTAATGTTACAGTATAATTACTATTAATACTATTTATAATAATATATGCATCTTTACCAATTATAGTAGTATTTGAACTGCTAACACCAATATTATTAGATACCTCAAGACCATTATAACTACTTGTAATAATATAATTATTTGGATAAAGTCTGATACCTAACTTTGCAATACCATTTTCATCAGTAACCTTATCATAGAACACACCATTAATATTAAACTTAACAGTAGTATTTGCTAAAGGTTTACCTTGACCATCAATGACCTTAATAGTAAATGCAGTACCATCCCTATAATACATAGTAATATTATTATTATCTATCAAAGTAGATAATACATTAATATTATAACCATGTGATTCACCATTAGGATGATAAGCAGTTAATATATAACTACCCGGATAAAGTGAAATAGTTAAATTTGCAGTACCTTTATCATTTGTTCTTTTTTCATAGATAACACCATTAATATTAAACCTAACAGTTTCATTAACTAATGGATTACCCATAGCATCATAAAAAGTTGCATAATATTGAGTACCATTCCTGAAGTATTTAATTATATCACTACTATTAATAGTAGATAAAACAGTAATATTATTAGCAGACATTTCACCATTAGGATGGATTGCTGTCAATATATATTTATTAGGATTTAAAGCTATGCTTAAATTAGCTATACCACCATTATTAGTATTACGAGTATAGAAAACACCATTAATATTGAATCTAACTTCTGCATTAACTAATGGGTTTCCATTTCCATCAACAAATTTTGCATAATATTGAGTACCATTTCTATAGAACTTCACAACATCATTTGCAGATATTGTAGATAATACTTCAACTAAATTTGTAACTGAAGAACCTCCATACAATGAAGAACCTGCATAACTTGCTGTAATATTATACTTACCAACAGCCAAGTTAATATTCATAGATGCAACACCATCACTACCAGTAGTACGATTATAAAGTTTACCATTTATTAAAAATGATACAGTTTGATTAGATAATGCTTTACCAGTAATATCAGTTAATTTTACATCATAAGTAGTGCCATTTTTAAAGTACAAAGTTGTATTATGACCACTTAAAGTAGTATTTGAAAGAGAACTTTGAGCTTCAGAAATAACACCATTGTCTGAAATCTGTTGTAATTCTATAACATTATTATTCTCATAATTAGATCGAATTACTCCACTATTGGAATAATCAATATTAGAGTTATAAGAATAATTATCTGAGATAGATCCATTACTAGAAACTTCTAAATTTTGATAAGATAATTGATTATCATCTTGTATCAAGTTTGAATTTTCGATATCAGAAACATTGTTTAAATCCACAGCACATACAGATCCTAACATCAGGAAGAATGCACATATAACTGAAATAAACAATGCTTTATTTATCTTTGAAATTTTTCCACCTCTTAGTTCTCATTACGAAAATTTTAATAAAAATATTATATTATACTAACATATAGTATTCATAATGAGTAATTATAGATTTAGAATTTATTATTATATAAATGTTTTTACAACTTCATTGATAAAAAAACCCATTTAAATTAGCTAAATCCGTGAGAAAATGATTAAAAGTTTTATAAAATTTAAATTAAAAACAAATAATATTGAAATAAGTAAAAAAAGGATAAACTATCTTCAATTTAAATTCAAAAATTAAACACACAATGAAAAATAAATCTTACATATAATCAAGTAGCATATTTAAAATCTAATTCAATTGAAGTTTTAAATAGAAAATACATTGAAAATTTATTTTTATAATGAAAAATACAACGATACAATCCAATAATTATAAAATAATGAATTTAAGTCAAATATTTAAAAAATAAGTAAATTTTCCAAAAAAACCTAAAAATTTCATAGTTGATTCCATGATTTATGAAAAAAATATTTTCCAAAAAAACCATAAAAACATAGATTTAAGATTTGGACTTGCATATCCGAACATCTATAAAACAGCTATGTCATCATTAGGCTATAATATATTATATAATTTAATTAATGAAAGGCAAGACACATGGTGTGAACGAATCATTTATCCCAATACTAAATCTATTGAGTCAAATACTCCTATGAAACACTTTGATATAATCAGTTTTTCCCTGCAATTTGAAGAAGATTATTTTAATGTTTTAGAAATGATTAAACAATCTGAAATTCCCCTTAAAAGAAAAGACAGAAGTGAAAATGATCCTTTAATAATAGCTGGAGGTCCTTGTGCAACTGCAAATCCAATGCCATTATCAGATTATATTGATGTGTTTATAATCGGCGAAGGAGAAGTTACTATAAATAAATTTTTAGATAAATACCTGGAAAATAAAAATTTAGATAATTTTTTAGATATTCCCGGAGTATACATCCCCAAATTTAACAACAATACAAAAATAGCTCTCATAGATGATATGAAAAATGCATACCATATAACACAGCCAATCATTACCAAAACTGACGAAGAAGCTTATAAAACTGTGTTTAGTGATTCAATTATGCTAAATGTTTCAAGAGGATGTACAAGAGGTTGTAGATTCTGCATGTCCAGCTATCTTTACAGACCATTAAGAGAAACTAAAATAGAAGAATTAGTTAACATAGCAATAAAAACACGAGAAAATACTAATTTAAATAAAATAACATTAATTGGAGCTGCTGTTGGAGATTATTATGATTTAGAAGGTCTTACAAAAGCTCTTGAAAGTGAAGACTTTCAAATAGCCACACCATCTCTACGTATAGACTCACTTAGTAGAAAAACTTTAGAAACTTTAAAAAAAAGTGGTTTAAAAAGCATTACAATTGCTCCAGAGTCTATTTCAAAGCTACGTGAAAGGATTAATAAAAATATTTCTGATGAAAAAATATTTTCCGTAATAAAAAATGCAGTTGAACTTGATTTTAATATTAAATTATACTTTTTAATTGGAATTCCCTATGAAAGTAAAGAAGATATAGAAGAGTTAGCTAACTATATTGAAAAAATAGCAAATATGCATAAAAATAGAAAATACATGAAATTTAGTATCAATCCAATTATTCCAAAACCTCAAACTCCATTACAATGGGAATTTTATAATTTTAAAGACATTAAATCAAAAACAAGATATTTAAAAAAGAAATTAAGGAAATATAATGTTAAATTCGAAAGTCCGAAAAAAGGGTTGATTCAATATATATTATCTTGTGGAAATAGGGAAGTTGGTGCACTTATTGAAAAATCTTTAACAGAAGAGGTAACATTGAAAGAATGGCAGAGTTACTTGCCAAATTATAATATCAATGATGAACTACCTTGGTCTAAAATTGATATTGGAATTAAATCTAATTTTTTAAAAACAGAAAACAGAAGATTAAAAACAAAAAAGCAAACCCCATGGTGTGGAGATTCTCCATGTTATAACTGTGGACCATGCAACCAGAAAAAATTTTTAAATTAAAAATGATATAATAAATAATAATACTTAGTGAGGAAAAAATATGATAAATCCTGCAAAAAGAACCAGTACAATTGAATTATCCCAGATAAGAAAAATGTTTGAAGTTACAAATCCTACTGCTATAAATTTAGGAATCGGAGAACCTGACTTTGACGTTCCTGAAAACATTAAATTAGCTATGGAACAATCAATAAAAAATAATGAAACACATTATACTCCAAATAAAGGTTATATTGAATTAAGAGAAGCCATCACTCAAAAATTCAAAAAGGACAACAATATAAATACAAATCCTGAAAACATAATAGTTACTGCAGGAGCTAGTGAAGCATTATATATGTGTGCACAGGCATTTATTGATAAAAATGATGAGGTAATTTTACCAGACCCAAGTTTCCTGTCATATGAAGCCTGTATAAAGTTAGCTGATGGAAAAGTTGTTGGAGTTAATTGTGAAATGGAAAATGAATTTAAATTAAAAGCAAGCGATGTTCAGGAAAAAATAAACAAAAATACTAAAGCTATAATTTTAAATTCACCCTCAAACCCAACTGGAGCAGTGATGGATAAAGAAGATATTAAAGCTATTGCAGATTTATCTATAGACCACGATTTCTTAATTATATCTGATGAAATCTATGAAAAAATCATCTATGATAAAAAACACTATTCCCCTGCAGCATATAGTGATAATGTAATAACCATAAACGGATTTTCAAAAACATATGCAATGACTGGCCTTAGAATAGGTTATTTAAATGCAAAAGAAGAATATTTGGAAGAACTGCTTAAAATTCACCAATATAATATAGCATGTGCTAACTCAACAGCCCAAAGAGGAGCTTATGAAGCATTAACAGGACCTCAAGATACAGTTAACAAAATGGTTAATGAATTTAAAAAGAGAAGAGACTTGATTGTATCCAGATTAAATGAAATGGGATATAAAACTGTAAATGCACAAGGTGCTTTTTATGTATTTCCAAAAATTGAAAATCCTGAAGAATTTGTTAAAAAATCCGCTGAAAATGGAGTTATAACCGTTCCAGGTGCTGCATTTGGACAAAATGGTAAAAATCATGTGAGAATGTCTTATGCAAACTCTTATGAAAATATAGTTAAAGCTATGGATATTTTAGAAAAAGGTGTTAATTAATGGATGAATTTAGAACCAAAGGCGGAACAAAAGCAGCGATTGTCGGAATAGGATCAAATACTTTTCTTACTATTTTTAATATTGCAATTGGAATAATGTCTGGAAGTTATGCATTAATCTCTGAAGGAGCACATACTTTATCAGATGTTGCAACTTCCATAATTGCATATCTTGGATTTAGAATAGGTCAAAAACCGGCTGATGAAGAACATCCTTTAGGACATGGTCGTGCTGAAGCTATTGCAGGACTTATAATTGTATTATTTTTAACTATGGTAGCTTATGAAATCATGACTGGAGCTATAACCAAAATATTCCACCCTGAACTTATAACAACCCCAAGTTATCTTGCTGCAATTATGGCATTAATTGGAATTGGAGTTAATCTTTGTATAAGCAGATATATTATTGCACTTGGAAAAAAAATAAGAAGCCCTGCTATTGTGGCAGATGGAAATCACCAAAAAGTAGACATCTTCTCATCAATAGCTATTTTAGTTGGA
This sequence comes from Methanobrevibacter sp. TLL-48-HuF1, assembly GCF_023617305.1. Lineage (NCBI taxonomy): Archaea > Methanobacteriati > Methanobacteriota > Methanobacteria > Methanobacteriales > Methanobacteriaceae > Methanobrevibacter > Methanobrevibacter sp. TLL-48-HuF1. Next base: position 1,600,147 of record NZ_CP081485.1, on the reverse strand, counting down.
GTTTTTGCATCAAATAGTGGATACCCAATAATTGATCCGATTATAGGTCTTATTATAGGATTATTTATTTTAAAAACTGCATATACTATTGGAAAAGAGAATATAGACAATATCATGGGAAAAATACCTTCTAAAAAATTAATTAAAGATATTGAAAAAGCAGCTATTAAAACTCCTCAAGTACAGGGAGCACATAATATCAAAGTAGAATATTTGGGGTCATATTCCGTTGTTTCATTGCATATTGAACTTGATGAAAATATGACATTAAAAGAATCCCATAAAATAGTCCATAGAGCTCAAAACAATGTGCTTAAAAAAGTTCCATTAGTAAAATCAGTAACAATACATGCCTGTCCTGCAGGAATAAAATATGATCATAAGCAAGAAATAGATAAATAAATTAAAAACGCCGGGAACGGGATTTGAACCCGTGTGATCATAAGATCATCGGATTAGCAGTCCGACGCCGTACCAGGCTGGGCCATCCCGACAATATATAAAAAAACAAAGTAATATATAATCTGTTTAAACTTATTAATAAAGTTAATTGTTTTTATAAAAATGGCACGTTCAAAAGTGGACTAATCTCAAAACTATAAGTTATCTAAAAAACCCAACTCCACCCCGTGGTTCTACAAGCATCAACTGTTAATAGTAGAGCTGCTCCCTTCCGGGCCTGACACGTTCCCATATTTAAGATAATTAACTTTTACCCTCCAGTAAAAGTCCTATCACCATCAATCCTGTAGGACGAAGTTTCTATGTCGTTTTTCTTAGGCTCATAATTCCTTAAAAAGCCGCCTTTTGAACTTCAACTGCACCAAAGGGGGTGTGTGCTTACAGAGGACCCCTAACCCTCCAGTCTAGCCATATACATATATGAGACTAATATTATATAAAGGTTAGGTAAAAAATTCCAATTCTAGAAAAAACGCCCATTACTAGAACAAACATATAACACTCTTTAATCTCTAAAAATAGCTATAAATTGATTATATTAAACAATAATAATTTAAATTTGATTAAACTAAATACAAAAGTATTTTAAAATAAACAACTTAAAAATCAAAATTTAGATTATTTTAAAAATAATAACTTGAAAAACAGAATACTGGAAAAAAAACTTATTCCAATAAACCATGGAAATTTATTAAAATAAGAAAAAAATAGAAATTATGAAAGAATTTAGAAAATTAACTTAATTATGTCTCCATCTGAAATAATCCCTACCAATTTACCATTTTCAACAACAGGCAACTGATTTAATATGTTTGAATCAGGAGCATTAGCTTTCATAGTTTCAATAGCTTCAGAAATAGTGTTTTCAGGTGAAACAGTTACAACATCTTTAATCATAATAGATTTAACATCAGTTCCTAACTCATATTTATCCAATATTAAATTATGGCCCAAATCAGTTGCAGTAATAATACCTACTAATTTACCATCATCAACAACAGGCATTGCACTTATTTTATGTTCCATAAGTTCTTCAAATGCATTAACTACATCCACATTAGAAGTTGTAGTAATTACATCAGTTGTCATTATTTCTTTTACTTTCTTGTTTAACATCATAACTTCCTCCATATTTTTCAATAATATCATTAACCATTATATCAATCGTATATGTAACATCAACATTATCAATAATTTTTGAATTATGTTTTATTGCTTGGTCAATCATAAAAGACTGAGTTTTTCTAATTAAATGAAAATTGCTTAAATAATTATCAAGTGACCTCTTAACCCACGGTTGCCTACACCTTGAATAAAACCTGGATTTATGAGTATTTTCATCTCTAACAATTAATGTAAATAAAATAACATTACTTTTACGAATAAGGTCTTCTTTTATGAATCCCGGCACTATATGAACGCCCTCAATAATTATGCTGATTCCTTCTTTTAATGCTCTTTCAATAACCGCTTCCACACCTACATTCACAACATCCACATGACTAATAAAACCTTCAACAACTGGATCCGGACCTAAAAGTGGTGTTCTAATACTTTCATATGCATTAAAACTAGATTTATGAATAACAGGACTTAATTCTTGAGAAACTATTTTACGCATAACTTCACGTATCATATCTGTGCTAATTAAATTCTTTAATCCCAAACGACTAGCTAATTCAAATGCCATAGATGAAGTTCCAACTCCTGAAGCTCCACCAATTAAAATAATAAGTGGTTCTTTTGATTTTCTAACATTTCTCCATTTAATATATTTCTCTGCAAGAACAGGATCAACATAATTTTTCAGATAATTAGTTACAAAGATAGCTAAATCTTCAATAGAAATTTCAGAAATATTTTCTTCAAGAAGTTTATTTTCAATACAAGTAGCTATTTCATAAGATTTATCGTAGCCTAAATCAGTGATGTATAAAGAACGAGCCATTATGCCCTTTGAAAAAGGCTCTTTGTACTTCTTTTTACCAACAGCACCTTTAATCATAATCATAATAATCACAAACTAATTATTTTAATTTTAGGAATATAAATAGATATCTTAAATTAATATTAAATAAAATTTGTGATTTAATTTTTGCTACTGAAAAAAGAATAAAAAAAGAATAAAAAGAGATAAATAAACTATTTATCCATCTAAAGAAATCATATTAATTGTATAATCAGAACCTTCACCAATATCAATTAAAACTGCACCATTATCCTTAAGCATTCCAGGATTAGCTACATCAGTAGTAGTTCCAATTTTACTAATGGATTTTGCTTCGTGAATATGGCCACAAATATTAATTTGAGGTTGGAACTCATGAATAGATTTTAATATTCCTTGACTACCCACATGGTCTCCGCTTTCAGTTAAATCTGCACCAGTATTATAAGGAGGAGCATGAGTAACTAATATTTTTACTTTAGGTACTTCATCATTAGCTACAAAATCATAATTAGCTAACAATTCATAAACATCCCCATAAATTTTATTATCTTGAATTTCACCAGGAGTATCAAATGGTGTAGGATTGGAACCACCATATCCAAATAAAACAACATTATCAAAAGATAAAATGTTATTGTGTAAGCATATTGCATCTGATTCTCTAATTGCTTTACATATTCCTGCAGGATCACAATTACCTGGAACAGCCATTACTTCACAGTCACAGTCAAGTATTTTGCTAATAAATTCATCAACAAATTCCAATGGACCAAAATTAGTAATATCTCCAGTAATAATAACAATGTCAATGTCATTATTATTAAGATATTTGTATAAATTCTCGTTGTCCTCTCCGTGAACGTCACTTATTGCTAAAATTTTCATAAATACCACTTAATTATTCTAAAAAGAAAGACCCCATTTCTTTCAAACCTGTTTTAAGATCTTCTTTATCCCCATGAAGATCAACAGTAACATCATCTTCAAATTCGATTATAAGGCCATTCCATTCAGCTATTTCTTGAACTCTTTCTTCAGCCAATGCTTTTTTCAATGTTATTCTTCCAGTTGTTAATCCTGGAGGAGTGTTAACAATGAATGTTGAACGAGATTTAGGAAATTCAAAAACTTCTTTACCATGCATTGCATCTTTGAATAAACCTAACCATTTATCCACATATTCTTCACTTTCCTGTGAAGCTAATTCCAAGAGTGTTTCTTGAATATTATTTAAAGACATTTCAGCTTTAGCTAAACTATTAATTAAATCAGGATGAGATGGATCTTTTTTATATGAGCTTATTGAAGATCTGATTAAACCTAATTCAGGACTAATTCCCTTAGGAATATCATAACCTTTTTTATTTAAATCAGTTAAAAGATTAAAAACAATTAACCAATTTTGCTCAGAAGGCAAACTCATAAGTGTCCACCTATGATTTTTAAGGTTGTGTGATTGATTTTAGCATCCGCATCTTTTAATTCTTTTTCAATTTCTCTAATATTATTATAAGAATCTAAAAATAATACATGGTGGCTATCAGTACCTGAAATACTTAATATAGCTAAATCATCACCATCTTTTACTTCTCTTTTTTCAATAGTTGCTTTGAATTGTACGTATGGTTCGTACTCTTCAGGAATATCTGGATATTTAAATATACCATCTAATGTTGCTACAAACATATTATCACCTTAAAATATATTTAATTTAAATCATTGAATTTAACAATCATATCTTTTATACTAATAATATATAAAGTTAATTACGAACTATTCGTAAAATATAAAACTAAAATTTAAAATTGTAAAATGCAAATGATAAAAAACAATAAAACTAAAAAAATCTACAAAAAAATGAATGAAAAAATAATTTCATTCAATGATTAAAACCAAAGTGTGTTTTCAATGTCTAAAAAAATGAAAAAATTGAAAGGAAATTAATCCTTACAATTATTTAGCGTTTTCACCTAATGCTTTAGCTAAAGCAGGAGCTGCATCAATAGCTTGTGCATCTAAAGTTAAATCATCAGCTGTTAATCCCATAGCTAATCCGTATAATTGAGCTAAGTGGAAAACAGGTAATGCGTAGTCAGTTCCGTATTTATCATTTACTTCAGTTTGACCTTGGTCAAATTGTAAGTGACAGAATGGACATACGTTAACAATAGCATCTACACCAGCTTCAGTCATGTGTTCGAGTTTTTCTTTAGTGTAGCTTAAAGTTACATCTAAATCTCTGGATCTTAATCCTCCACCTGCACCACAGCACATCATTTTGTCTTCATAAGGTACAGATTTAGCACCAGTGATTTCAACTAAATCATCTAAGATAGATGGATCTTCTGCTTGGTCTTCAATACCGATTTCAGCAGTTGGTTTTAAGAAGTGGCATCCATAGTGAACAGCAACATTTAAGTCTAAAGGTTTTTCAATAAGGGATGCTAATTTTTCGTATCCTACATCATCTCTTAAGATTTGTGCAAAGTGTTTTACTTCAGTAGTTCCTTTGAATTCTTTACCTACTTCAGATAAAACTTCATTAATTTCTGCTTTTTTATCTTCACTTTCTTTTAACATGTGATTACATTCAGTTAAAGAACCAAAACAACCATTACATTCAGTCATAATATCCATTCCCATATCTTCTGCAAGGGATAAGTTACGAGCTGCAATGGAAGCCCATGTTTTTTCATCAAAAGAACCAAATACACCAGGAGCAGGACAACAAGATGCTCCTTCCATGTCTTTTAATTCAATATCTAATGCGTCAAATAATTGTCTGGTTGCTTTTTCAATACCAGGGTAACGGTTGTTCATAATACAACCTAAGAAGTATGCAATTTCCATATTAATACTCTCCTCAATTAATTTATTCTTTTAAATCTCCGGTTGCTTTATCATAACCAATTAATTCATCAAAAGCAGTGATTTCGCATATTTTTTGTACTTCTTCTAAAGCTTCTGGGAATGAATGAGTGGTTGCAGGTAATTCTGAAAGACCAATTTTAGATCTTAAAGCTTTAGTTGCATCATTAATAGGTACTCCGTGACCAGTTTTAATTACAAATAAACCAGTTTTTTTGTGAGCAAGAGCCATGTAACCTGCATGAGCAGCAACGTTACGTGCTTTTTTAATGATTTCAACGATTTTAACACTTCTAGGACATCTTTCTTGACAAGTGTAACAGGTAGTACACATCCATAAAGCGTCATCGGAAATTACTTCTTCTTTTAATCCAAGTAAACATTTCCTTACTATTTGTCTTACTTTATAAGGAGTTCTTCTTCCAGAAGGACAACTTCCACCACAGGTACCACATTGGAAACAATGTTTAACTGTTTCAATTCCAGCATCAATGAATTCTGCTGTAAATTCTTTATCACGATTTGCATCGGTTAATAATTCTTTATCAGTCAATAAAGTCATATTATCTCTCTTTTTATCATTATCTTTTGAAACTTCGTTTTCAACTTTTTCGTCGTTAACTACTTCTTCAGACTCATCAATTGATTCGTCTTCAGTTTCAGTGGTGTCATTTTCATCTTCAGAAACTTCATCATCCTCATTTGAATCATCAGTCAAAATATCCAGTTCGTCAAGAACTTCAGTTTTTTCCTCTACATCATCAATTTTAGGAGCAATTTCTTCGTTTTCTTTAACATCACTAGTTTCAGAAGTTTTAACGTCTTTTTTAAAAGTCATATCCTCATCATCATCTGAACTAATATTAATCTTAACCATAGGTTCAGTAGTTTTAGTTCCAGAAACAATACTTTTATCAAAATTATTGGAAGATGTAACTTTGGTATCTTCAGATTTTAAATCATCAATACCTTTTTCTTCATTATCTTTACCTCTTTTAAATAGAGATTTTAGATTATCAATAATAGACATTGAAAACACACCCTGGATAATCATAGGAATATAATCCTCAAATCCATACTAATATTCTATCAAAAAACCATATATAAAGGTTACTAAAATTTCCAAAAGTGTAACCTAAAAGATTACACTAATGATTATATTTTGGATAACCTTAAAATAGAAAGTAAAACCATATATAATGTTAAGAAAATAAATGGAATGTTTAAATTGATTGAAAAATTTGAAATAAAATCACATGATGGACCTGGAAGAGTTGGAAAAATAAATGATACAATTACTCCTAAATTATTTTTTAAAAATGACATTAAAATAGCGCCTTACGAAGGATCTGCATATAATATTGACCGTGAAATTGCACAATTTAATGTTAAAGAAACATTAAGACTAGCTAAAGAAAATACAGATAAATGTAACATAGCTACAATACAAGGTTCAAAATACATTGATTTAAGAGTTGAATGCTTAAAAGAATTAGAAAAGATAGGTTACAATGGATTTATAATAGCTAATAGTGACGAATTATTATTACATCCAAGAGACCTCAGCAATATGATTGTTAATTTAAGAAAAAATATGCATCCAACCAGCTATTTAATATTTTCATTTGCTGAACCATCATTTATGCCATTATTAGCTTATATGGGTGTTGATGGATTTTTAGCAGATTCCGGCAATTATTACAGTTATTTAAATGTTCTATTAACTCCAACTAAAACATATGACTTGGAAACTTATCCTATTTATGAAAATATAACAAGAGACGAACTTGAAGAAAAAAACATTGAAACTCTTAATTTTGTAATTAAAGAAATTCAGACTCATATGAAAAATAGTTCATTAAGAAATTTAGTTGAAGAAAGGTCACTTACCAATCCCCAAAATGTTTCTGCTTTAAAAATATTAGACAAAGAGCATAAAAATTATCTTTTAGAATATAGTCAGCTATTTTAATATTAAAGTATTAATCATATCTTTAAATTCTGTAACTGGTTCTAAGGAAGCTTCAACAGTTCTTAATTCAAAGATATAAATATTTCCATTTTCTATAAACACATAATTGTGAATATCAAAGTTGATATCAGGAGTATCCATATTTGCATGTGTTTTAATAGCAGGTTTTCCAGCTATTTCAACAAAATCTGATTCTAAAATAACCCCTCCATCATCACTAATAGCATCTTCCATAAATAACTTATAATCTTCAATATTTGTCCTTGTTGGAAACATTACCACATTAAGTAAATTTTCTTCCCCTTTAGACAAAGTAGCTACACAATCAGGATTATTATAAGTATCTGCTTTTTCTTTTTCCCATGTGACAGGATATTTAAAAGTTAAATTTGGAGTGTTTACACTTCTAAATTCCATGATTTAATCTCCTTTTTTGTGTTTAACATCAATAGGTGCTATTTCATCTTCCACATCATCTAATGTGTCAATATATTTGGAAAATGGTTCTGGAAGTTTAGGCATTACTTCTTTTAGAATTTCAGATGCATCAAGTTCCAGTGCCTGACCTGATAAAAATTGTTCAACACTGAAATCAAACTCAAAAGGCTTAAGCAAATCATCAGTAGGTACTCTTAAATTAATCTTATTTTTATTTAATAGCATTTTAATCATACTTGTCTCACGAATTTGCTCATTCATGTCATCAATAGTACTATTTATCTCAAATGCTATAGCTTTATTCTTCTCATTTACATCATGTTTAGCTTTAGAGATGGAATTTTCCAAATTTTCAACCAATTGGGCATTTCTCTTATTAATATTATCTCTTGCTTCATCAATGACAACATTAATTGCATTAAGAATAGATTTGTTCAATTCTACATTGTAAGCTAAAATCATCTTATTTTTATAATCCAGTTCTTTAAAAATAGCTACTCTTTCTTCATCCACTTTATTAAGTTTTTTATTAAGTTCCTGAATTTCATCTTTTGCTTTAATTAATTCATCCTTATCCTTAATTTGTTCTTTTAAATCATCCACATCATCAAAAAATGAATTTTTAAGTATATTTATCTGATTATTTAAATCAGCAATCTGATTATCTTTTTTATTAATAATTTCCTCATAATCATCTAATTTTTTTTGAGAAAACTGATTATCAACTAATTCTTCATATTCTTCACTTGAAAGAACACGAACAAGATCATTATCTTCAAAAGGGTCTTCTTTTTTAAGGCTAACCTGTTTTTGTTTTGATTCCTTTTCAATAACATTACCATCTTTGTCTTTACTAGTGTACTTTTTAGTATAGACCCTAACAGTCCTATAATCATCATTTTCCATTTTGAACACCTATTAATAATAAATACAATTTATTAATTTAAATAGTTTATCCAAAAAAGTAAGAGATTAATTAAAATCCATTATGCAATTACAATTTTCTTTCCAGTTTGTAAACAAATAAAATAAGATATTGTTAAATTGCCCTGTAGAAATTAGCTGTACTTAAACAAATCAAGAAAATACAATCCAATTAACTTCAAAAATAAAAAAAATAAAAAAATAAAAATTTAAAGAGTTTCATTTTCAATCCACAACTCAATTGCCTCTTCAACAGCTTTAGAATACCACCCTGTTTCAAAAAGCATCTTAGAAGAAGCCAGTTTACGAAAATGCAAGTCCAAATCATTATTGATAGTAATGGTTACACGTTTGTTTTTTGTCATGTATAATACTACTGTAACTTATTATACATAAATTAGCAAGTGTTTTTTCACATAAATTCGCTAAACAAAAAACAAAAATTACATTAATTTTCTAAAAAATTAAATAAAAACATTTATATATCATGAAAATAAAGTATAATACGATGTGAAGTAAAATTCATGTCAGACAATGAACATCAGTCAACCATTTTATAATCTCCAAAAATATATTAAGATATGTTTCATTGAATTTAAGAAGTAGAAAATCCAAAAAACACGTTCTACTTCTCTCCCCTTATTTTAATTTAAATTTCATCAAGAATTTCACGGTTAGCTCCAGCTATCTCAACTAAATATTCTGCTTCAACAATGTGAAGTTTGGAAGGAATTACAATACAGTGAAGAGGCCCTCCAAAATCATAATCAATTAACTGGCTGATTTTACCTGCTTTTACAACAACATCTTTAGAACCTACTCTTGCAATACCAACAGCCAAAGTATCCTCAGTAATTGCGCCATCATAATCCAAAGTATTTTTAATATTCATCAGATATTCCAAACCCTGATTAACAGTCATGTAACGGTCATTATGAGCTTGAATATCAAGCAAAACTAAAGTATGCAAATCCATAGCTAAATTTTCTTCAATAGCTATGTATGGAGATTTTGGATAGAAATTATGGTCAGGGAAAGGAATGGTTGTAACTTTACCAAACTTATAACCCTGAAGTCCGGAAATAGCTGGTGCAGAAGATAAAATAGATGATCCATGAATTACTTCATAATCAATGCCTTTTTTAGAACATTGAACCAAAAAATCACTATGAGTAGTAGCTATTAAAGGATCCCCCCCTGTAATCAAAGCTACATCTGAATCAATAGCTTCATCTAAAAATTTACTTTCTTCTTCAACTTCATTTCTAACTAAAACTTCAATTTTTTTACCAATCTGAGCTTCAATCTCATCAAAACTTGAACCAAATAACCTGGAAGTGAAAAATTCCGCATAAATTTTATCGACACTTTTTAAACATTCCAAACCTTTAAGACTAATATCCTTTGCATCAAATAATCCTAATCCAACTAAATAAAACATATTATAAGATTTTAAAAACATAGTATAAAAGTGTTGTTTTAGAAAATATTATAATAAAATTAAAACAAAAATTAGTATATTAGAGGTATTTACTATGAAATCAGTTAAAGTTCCATTAAAAGAATTAAATAACACCAGAAAAAAGTTAATGGAAAAACAGTTAATGAATATGGATTATAAAATAAAAACACAAGATGACTATGGTTTCATACCAATAAATACTCAGGATTTTAAGTGTGATTATGAAATTGTTGATGTTGAATTAGAAGCAATGAAAAGATATCCTAAAAATATAAGTGAATTGCTTAAAGATGATTTGACTTCTAAAGAAATTGAAGATTTAAAAACATCATTTGACATAATCGGAGACATTGTAATTGTAGAAATTCCTGAAAATTTAGAAGAAAAAAAATCAAAAATCGGAAAAGCTACTTTAGAATTTACAAAAAGAAAATCAGTTTACATGAAAAAAAGTGCAATCCATGGAACAATACGAATTAGAGATTTAGAACTTATTGCCGGTGAAAACAATCCTGTAACCGTCCATAAAGAACATAGAACAAGATTAAAGCTAAATGTTGAGGAAGTTTATTTCTCACCAAGACTAGCTACTGAACGAAAAAGAGTAAGCGATAGTGTAAAAGAAAATGAAAATATTTTAGATATGTTTTGTGGAATCGGTCCGTTTCCAACAGTAATAGCTAAAAACAATAATGTAAAAATTACTGCTGTTGACATTAATGAAAATGCAATAAAATACTTAAATGAAAATATCCGCTTAAACAAGTTACATAATATTAAATCCATTTGTGGAGATATCAGAGAAGTCAGCAAAAATCTAAACAAAAATTATGACAGAATTATAATGAATTTACCTGGACTTGCCTATGACTTTTTAGATTTGGCTATGACCCTAATAGCAAACAATGGAATTATAAACTATTATGAATTTTCTGACTCCTATGGGCAGGGAATAGAACGCCTGCAAAAAGCTGCAAAAAAAGAAAATAAAAAAGTTGAGATTTTAAATACCCGCAAAGTTAAATCCAGCAGTCCAGGAATGTGGCATGTTGCAATTGATGCTAAGGTAACTTTTTAGTTATATCATCAATTAAAACATAAGTTTCAATAACCCAAAGACAGACAAATGCAAATATTGACAATATAAATATTAGGGGATTCATAGATTGGAAATTTGGCATGACATATGGCATTGTATAAGCTGTCAAATTCAATATGAAATGAAGAACAATAGTGGAAGCCAAACTTTTTGTTTTAATATAAATAACACCAAATAATAACCCCATAAATGATGCATAAACTATTTGAATAGTTGTATTAGTCCAGTCCCCACCAAAACCTGTAATAACATGAGCAGCACCAAATATAAATGCAGATAAAATTACTGATTTAATTATGCCGTTCTTAGAGTTGCCCCATTTTTTAAGCATATTTGTAAGAATAACTCCACGACAAAGGAATTCTTCCCATAAAGCTATTGCAACACAGTAAATTAAAGCAGCTACCACACCAAATACATTAATTACAATACTGTAATCATAAGTTGATTCCAAAATTCCAGACAATTGAACTAAACAGAACAATAAAACTGGAATTCCTAAAAGCAACCCTTTAAAAACTCCTTTTACATTCCATGGAATATCATCAAACAATCCGATTTTTTTAGCTATAATTATTAAAACAACAAAGGCAACAAGATTGTTAACTGAAGATAAAACATAATCCATTGCAGGCAAACTAAGTATTTCTGGAGGTAGTATAAATATTAAAGCAATAGTTACTGCTCCAAATCCAAAAATCACAACAAAAATCAATGCTAAAAGTATGCTGAACAAAATAACATGTTTTTGTGAAAATTTTTCATTAATATTATCACCTAAATTGGGTCAATAATTCCATTTTCAGTTATAATGCCTGTAATAAGCTCTTTTGGTACAATATCAAATGCCGGATTAATAACTTCAGTTCCTTTAGGACAGATTCTGCATCCCCCATAATATCTTACTTCATCACCGTCTCTTTCTTCAATTTCAGTATCAAATACAGAGGCATTCATGTCAAAAGTAGATAATGGAGCAGCTACATAAAATGGAACATGGAAATGATTAGCTGCTAAAGCAACCATTAAAGAACCGATTTTATTTACAACACCACCTTTAGCTATTCTATCTGCACCAATTACAACTTTATTGATTTTGTATTGAGACATTAAAAAACCGGAAGCCACATCAGAAATCAATTTAACAGGAATGTTTTCCTGCTGCATTTCCCAAACACTTAATCTGGCCCCCTGACCTCTCGGACGTGTTTCATCACAAATTACATCAATATTTTTTCCCTGATGGAATGCAGAACGAATAACGCCTAGAGCAGTACCATAATCAACACAGGCCAGTGCTCCTGCATTACAATGTGTTAAAATAGTATCTCCATCTTCAATTATCTCAGCACCATGTCTTCCGATAGCTAAATTAGTATCAATATCTTCTTTATACATAGTTAAAGCTTCTTTTAATGGATCATCACTATTTAAAACTCTGTCAACTGCCCAAAATAAATTGATAGCTGTTGGTCTTGCTGCTTTAATTTCATCTGCAGCTTTATCTAAATCTTCACCATGTAAATCAGCTAATGCCATCCCAAAAGCAGCTGCAACTCCAATAGCTGGAGCACCTCTAACAATCATATCCTTAATAGCTACAATAACTTCCCTATAATCATTACAATAAACATAAGTCAATTCATCTGGAAGTTTTGTTTGATCAATAAGCTTTAATTTATTATCTTCCCACTCAAGTGTTTTCATAAATAATACCTTCTGTTAATTAGAAATAATAAATCTTTAAAAAAAGGAAAAGCATAATTCCCCGTTAGTTTCTAATTTAAATCTATTAAATAAAATATAATTAATAGTTTTTTTAATTTTAAAATTATGCTTTTCTTCCTAATGAACTATCCATATATTGGAAATTGATTAGAGATGTAAAACTACATCTACTTATATTTTATATTTGAAATATTATATAAATTTTAAGATTTTATTGAAGAAATTGAAAAAAATATTAACAAATATTAGTGAATTAATTTAATTAATCCTAAATTTTATAAAAATTAAAAAAAAGATACAGGATAAAATCCTGTATATCAATTAATCATAGAATTTTCCTAAAAATTCTTTCATTCTTGGATTATCAGAAGCAAAGACTTCTTCAGGACTTCCATTTTCAACTATGAAACCGTCATCCATAAATATAATTGTATCTGCAACTTTTTTAGCAAAACTCATTTCATGTGTAACAATAACCATAGTCATCTTTTCAGCTGCTAAATCCTTTATTACTTTTAAAATTTCACCAGTTAACTCCGGATCAAGAGCTGATGTTGGTTCATCAAAAAATAAAATATCCGGATTCATTGCTAAAGCTCTTGCAATAGAAACCCTTTGCTGTTGACCACCAGACAATTCACATGGATAAGAATCTTCCTTATCACTTAAATCTAATTTTTTAAGTAAATTTCTAGCATCCCTATAAACATCATCTTTATTTCTTTTTTGAACTTTAATAGGTGCATTAGTAATGTTTTTCATAACTGAATGATGAGGGAATAAATTGAAATCCTGAAAAACTAAACCAAAGGTTCCATCAAAATCAATGATTCCACTATCCTGAGTTTCCAAATTAGTTATACATCTAAGTAATGTAGATTTACCTGAACCTGATGGTCCAATTATACATAAAACTTCACCCTTATCCACTTTAAGAGAAATATCTTTCAATACTTCATTTTTACCGAAACTTTTTTTAAGATTTTTAATTTCTAATAAACTCATGATATTTCCCCACTAATCATAATAATCTAATTTTTCTTCGATATATTCCATTACAAATGCAACAATTACATTGAATATATAATAAAATACACCTGCTATAAGCAATGCCATAATTGAAGCTTCTGAAGCAGCAATTTGTTTAGCTACTGTGAACATTTCTGGAATAGCTATTACAAAAGACAAAGATGTATCCTTTACAAGAGTAATTACTTCATTTGTTATTGAAGGCAGAACTATTTTAATGACTTGAGGTAAAATAATTATGAAAAATGTTTCTATTTTACTATAACCTAATACCTGTGCAGCTTCATATTGCCCTTTAGGAATAGCTTCAATTCCGCCTCTGTAAATTTCAGCAAAGTATGCTGCATAATTAATTGAAAAAGCAATAATCACAGATATCATCCTATAATCAGGAGATAAAGAAGCACCAAAAATATAATATGGTGCAAAGAATACCACAATTAATTGTAACATTAATGGTGTGCCTCTCATAATTGAGATATACACTTTCATTAACCATCTTAATGGTTTGAACTTACTCATTCTTCCCCAGGCCACTACAAGACCAAGAGGAAGTGAAAATAATAACGTAAGTAAAAAAATTTCTATGGAGGTAATCATACCTCCACACAATTCTGTTATTACAGTACTTAATAACATATATTATTCGCCTGACTTATTTTCTTATAAGAGAATCTTTAATATCATATTCACTGTATTTATCAGCAATTTTATCAACAGTACCGTCTTTGAACATTTCATCTAAAGTAGACTGTACTTGATCTCTCAATTCAGTATTGCCTTCTTTAAATCCAATACCATACTGCTCTGAAGATATATTGTCATTCAATATTACAAAATCATCAGTGTTATTTTTTGAATTTAATTGGTAATGTGCAACACCAATATCAACTGCAACAGCATCACAAGCTCCAGATTCCAAATCCATAAATGCAGTATTATAATCAGCTACTTCAACTAAGTTTCCAAATGTATCTGCCAATGATTTTTGATCTCCTTGAAGTGCAGCTAATGCAGATGAATCTTTTTGAGTTTCTACATTTTTACCTTTTAAGTCACTTAAAGAATTAATACCTGAACCATTTTTAACAACAATAACCTGTTTGTTATCAAAGTAAGGGTCAGACCATGTGTATTGATCTTCTCTGCCATCCATGGTAAATCCATTCCATATACAATCAATACTGCCTGAATCTAATTCACTGTCTTTAGCATCCCAGTCAATAGGTTGTTTAACTAAAGTCCAATTGTTTCTATCACAAACTTCTTGTGCTAAATCTAAATCAAAACCTACATAATCCCCATTGTCATCTTTGTAACCATATGGTGGAAATTCTGCATCAAATCCAACAACTAATGTCTTATCATCGTTAACTACTTTACTTTCCCCATCAAATACGCCAGAGTATGCCGCCACACCAACAATTGCGAGTATGACTATTATACAAGCGATAATTCCAATTTTCTTATCCATATTTTAACACCAAAATATCTATTAAACATATCTTAAATTCTTAAATTAAGTAAAAAATCTAAGCTATATAATAACTTTTATTTCTTTAAATATTTATTATTTTACACAATTACTGCTGAAAAAATAAATAAAAACAATAAAAAAAATTGAAAAAAAGAAAAATTAGTAATGACTTTGAGGAGTCATTCCTAAATGATGGTCTTCACTTTTTTTACCAGGAATCCCATAAGCATCTGCCCTACATTGGGTACATGCTCTAAATACCGGAATAATTTCTTCAACTTCTTCACGAACCTTTTCCATCATAGAACATCCCGGACGTTTATAAATTTTCATTTTATTTAATGGAATAAGTGGTAAAACATTCATTAAAGAAGCTCCACGTTTTTTAACTTCTTTAGCTATCTCAACAATATGTTCATCATTTAATCCTGGAATTAAAACAGAATTAACTTTAACAACCATGCCATTTTTAGCTGCTTTTTCAACACCTTCAAGTTGATTTTTAATTAATATTTCAGCAGCTTCATAGCCTTTGTAAACTTTCCCTTCATATTTAATAAATGAGTAAATATCCATTGCTATATCTGGATCAATTGCATTAATTGTTACAGTAACAGAATTTACTCCAAGTTCAGCCAATTTATCTGCATATTTAGGAAGTAAAAGACCATTAGTACTCATGCATTTTATTAAATCAGGATGAGTTTTACCTAGCTTTTCAAAAAACTCAAAAGTTTCCTCATTAGCCAGAGAATCTCCAGGTCCAGCTACACCAACTACAGAAATTGGTCCTTCTGCAGTTACATCATCAATATGACTAATAGCATCATCTGGTTTCATTATACAGCTAGTAACCCCCGGTCTATTTTCTTCATCATTTATATTCCTAGTACAGAAATTACAATAAATATTACATTTTGGTGCTACAGGTACATGAGCTCTACCTACTTTATCATGCACTTTTTCATTAAAACATGGATGTGCTTTAGTTATGTGTGCAAATCTAGAACCATTATGTTCATTCATATAACATCACTCCCCTACTTGTAATTATGTTTGTATATAATCGAACTATATTATAAAGTTATCTATAAACCTTTATTTAATTCTGCAATATAGTCATTAGCTTTATCAATCCAATCATCTTTAATTAATTCATCAGTAGCTATTACAGCCACAATATCCCCAACAGAAACATCTTTAATTATTTTAAACCCTTCCGGCAAAATTCTAAAGATTGCATCATAAATTCTTCTTTGAAGATTTGAATGAGGATCATCAACAACCAAATCTTCCAGATCCATTTGATTTCCTTCAAGATCAATATTATACCTGGTCGGCTGATAAAGCTCATCTCTAGAAAATCTCCTCCACAATAACTTCAAAATATTTGGGAGATAATTTTCATTTTCAATAAATATTTTAGTAACATCATTGCTTTTAT
The DNA here is from genome assembly GCF_023617305.1 of Methanobrevibacter sp. TLL-48-HuF1. Taxonomy (NCBI): domain Archaea; kingdom Methanobacteriati; phylum Methanobacteriota; class Methanobacteria; order Methanobacteriales; family Methanobacteriaceae; genus Methanobrevibacter; species Methanobrevibacter sp. TLL-48-HuF1. The sequence goes on along the minus strand of NZ_CP081485.1, from coordinate 1,583,293 downwards.
CATAAGTGAAATTAGCCACATCACCAAATTTAATAACACCAGAAGTCTTTTTCATTTTAATAGCTAAAATAAAAACTGCTTCATCAGGGTTAGCAAAAGCTTTTAAATCTTCAACAGCAGGACCAAGAACCAAATCCTGAAAAATCTGTTTAATAATCATTTCATAGACTTCTGCGCCTTTTTCATCATAGCATTCTACTAACATCAAATCAACTCTTGACTATTTATTATCTTGCCTATGACCCATTCCAGATACTAAAAGAGCAGCACCTACCGCTCCAATATGTTGAGAATATTGAGGTACAATAACATCAATACCACCTAACATTTCACTAACAGCTTCAACAAGTCCAGAAATTAATGATGTTCCACCTACCTGTATGAGAGGTTCCCTTAAATCTATTTCCTGAAGTTGCTGTTCGTAAACTTGTTCAGCTACAGAATGACAGGTTGCGGCAGCAGCATCAGCTTTGGAACCACCTGCTGCAAGAGTAGTAACTAAATCCTGAATACCGAAAACAATACAGTAACTGTTAAGTAATGCTTTTCTGTAATCCCCTTGTAAAGCAAGAGGTCCTAATTCTTCAATAGAAACATCTAAACGACGGGAAGCCATATCTAAAAATCTTCCAGATGCTCCTGCACAGATTCCCCCCATAGTAAAGTTATCAGGAATACCATCATTAACAGTGATTACTTTGTTATCCATACCCCCAATATCCAATACAGTAGCTTCCCCTTTTTGATGATCAGCTAAATATACTGCACCTTTTGCATTAACAGACAACTCTTCCTGAACTAATTCTGCATTTAATTGTTTACCAATATTAATACGACCATAACCAGTTGTACCAATTCCATCAACATCATCAATTGTATATTCAGTATCAGCAAAAGCTTCTTCAACACCTTTATAAACAGAACCCATAATATCTTTTGTTTCTGTCCAGCCAGTACCTATAACTTTATTATTTTCCATAGCTACAACTTTTGTAGTTGTTGAACCAGAATCAATACCTAATGTAAGACCTTCCTGTTTTTCACGAGCAAGAATACTTCTACGGGTTACAGTAGTAGCTAATGCTTCCATACGAATAAATAATTCATCTGCTTTTGTTCTTTCTGTAAATGAATATGTAACTACAGGAATACGAGTATTATCCTGCAGGAATTTACGCACTGCATTTCTTACAAGAGCTCCTTCTGCACATCTAAAACAAGAAGCGATGAATACTGCATCAGGTTTACATCTTCCTTCAACAATTGCCATCGCTCTTGCAATCATTAACTTTAAACTTGAACTTTGAGCAGAAAATCCAAATTTGGCATAAGATTCATCAATATAATCCAAATCAATTTCCGGAAGAATAATTTCTGCACCAAAAGTATTGGCTGCTTTTTCAATTTCCTTTTGAATTCCACTATATTCAGTTCCACATGAAACTAAAGCAATTTTAACCATTATTATTCCTCCTTAAGAGAGTCTAAAAACTCATTAATTTGATTTACCATTAAAAATGTCCCATCCCTATTTTTTGGATATGTAACTTCAAGTATAGGAATATCCCTTTGCCTAAGCAGGAATATGGACAGTTCATTTGTTCTAGCGCAACCTACACAACCAAAACCAAATGGAGCACCATCAACTAAAATAGCTGCTTCAGCTTCATCTATTAAAGGACCTATAATAGACATTCTTCCACGAACACCTGAAGGAACTTCAATAGCTGCATATTTAAGACCTTTAATTGGGTCTTCTTCAGTAATATTCATAGGAGGAGAATCAATTTCAGGATCTTTAATTTTTTGTCTTATTTGTTTTTGAAGAACTAAAGGAGTGTGACCTTTCCTTTCAATTAAATCTGCTAAGATTAATGAATTTGGAGGATAAATAGCTACTTTCACCATGTTTTTTCACCTATCATTATTATTTTCTAAACATTCATTCATAATTTTTTTAAATTCATCAACATCAATTGGTTTTTCAACCGCAACTTTTACATCACGAGGATTTTCCAAAGCATCTGCCACATCACCAAGCAATCTGTATTCATTTTCCATCTGGTGGAAACCTTCCCTTGGTCCAAATCTGTGGCCCCTGCATCTTCTAGGATCCCCAGGAGCAAAACCTCTCTCTTTTGTGAAAATGTGATTCGGATCCAATTTTCTTATTTCACGAATCGCTTCAAAAACATCCTTTGTTTTTCCACTTACCATAGAACCATAACAGGTATTTTTTATTGTAAGAGGTAAATCAAGCATATGTAACTCATTAACAATTTCACTTTCACTAACATGAGCTCCAGGAGCAATTATAATCATACGAGTAATTACATCAGGATCCCAATCTTCTTTATCCAATTCAGGACTAATCGTTAAATTCCTTAACATAAACTATCTCTCCATCTTTAAATTTTTCAAGTTTGGAATAATCAGAAACAACATTACCAACAATGTTAGTTGAACTAAATGATTCTGCAGTTGGCCCAAATTCCTTATTATCTTCAAATCTTACTCCAATTAAACCAACATTTTTTGCAGACATATTAGTTACACCAATTTCACATGCTTTTACAATATTTTCAGGAGTATTTTCTGGAACAAGTCCTTTTGAAATATTTGAATCTCCTTCAAATATTAATATATGCATCCCAGGTACTGAAAAATGAACTTTAATTTTACCAATTGGCTCTTCTAAAAGACCTGACACTAATTTAAAGTATTTTACAGTTCTTGAAGCATTTTCAGTAAAGTCAATTTCACATAAATCATCTTTATGAATGGATTTGGTTGTTACTTTTCCTTCATTTAAAATATCAATCGTGTATTTTGGAGTTTGCTCTACAATTAAAGCATCTTCCCCAGTCACTCCCTCTTTAACATGTTCAATATTTAAACTAGCTAATTTTTCATCAATTTCATTTTGATTATGACCAAGTAACATCAGTCTATCCTGATTAGATTTAACAGTTATAAACTCTCCTTTTTTAGCTATATCAATAATTTCCATACCATTTATGATTTTACCTACATTGGTGTGATTTGGACTTAAAACTCTACTTTCCCTATAAATATATAATTTTCCAACACCTACACCACTGTTTCTAACAGTTATGCTTCCTCTTGTTCTGGAAGCAACATTTTCTTTAGGTTTATCTATCCCTTTCAAATCATAAAATCCTAAAAATGATTCTGATTCAAAATCAACTTTAATTCTGCCGTCTTTAATAATTGAAAACAGATGCTCAACAGAAACTGGAGAATTATTATCCACTTCCAGTGAAACATAAGTAAATAATTCATTGCCCTCTTTTAAAACAGTGTCTAAATCAGATACAGCAGATGAATCTGTAGTTGTACTTCTTTCAATAATAGGCTCAATAGCTTTTACTTCATCATCATCTGTTAGTAAGTTTAAAGTTTTTTTACCACCAATTACCTTTGCAAATATTCCTTTATTAAATGGAGGAACACTGTAAACATTAGTGGTGTTTTCCTTAATAAGAATTAAATGTGTTGACTCATTACTAAAACTAGATAAACTTAAAACAACATCCCCCTCATAATATTTATATTCATCAGAAGTAGGTTTCAAATCAGTGACAACAGGACCAATAGCTACTTCATTTGAAGTTGACCATCTAACAGATAAGTTTTCAAAATCTTTATACTGTTTTTTCCAGACATCAACTAAAGGCTGTGCTTCTTTAGTATCAAGAAGTTCTAAAATAACAGATCCTTGTGTTGTTTTAATTCTAAACTTGCTAACATTTTTTTCAAGCTCTTTTTTACCCTTAATTAAACAGATAATACTGCCGGGAGTGTATGGAGCATTAGATTCATCAATAACATCCTGAATTGTAGAACCTTCTGCCACATTCATTTCTTTTCCATTAATTTTTATTAACATATAATCTCCCAAAAAGAATTTTTTAATTAATATATAAATTTTAAAGCTTATAAAAATAATTACTCTTTTTTAAACTTGAAAACTGGATTTGTTTTTTGATTAAAAACTTCCAATTTTTCACCATCACCATTAACTAAATACAAGGAACAGTCACCAGTAATTTCGCCAACAACATTAGCTTCAATAGAATAATCCTTCAAATACTCTTTAATAAAATCACAATTTTCCTCATCAGCAGTAAATACAAAACCAGAACCAGGATATGATTTTAACCAATTTTCCCATTCAATATTTTTATTTCTTGGAATATCCATTAAATTTACTATTGCTCCTTTAACAGATGTTTCAAGTAACATTTCCAAAGTTCCTAAAATACCAGGGTTACTGATATCTTTTCCAGATTTAATATAATCTTTTTCAGCTAAATATTGAACTGCTGTAATTTGATCTTGAACTAATTGTTTGTCCTTATCATATGTAGTATCCCAATTTAGTGCAAACATTTCATGAGGTTTACCATCTAAATCAATAGCAACAATGATTTTATCACCTACTTCTGCCCCAAAACTAGTGATTAATTTATCTTTCTTTGCAATTCCCACAATAGCTACTCCCAAAGAATCAACTTCACCATCAGGATGTAGATGACCTCCAACCATAGGTACACCAAACTTCAAACAACCATCTTTAATACCTGCCAATAATTCTTCATAAATTTCATCATGTTTTATTGACATTATATTAACCATAGCCAATGGTTTTCCACCCATAGCTGCAATATCATTTACATTAACAAGAACAGAACAATAACCTGCCCAATATGGGTTAACATTCATTATTTGACCCCATATACCATCTGCAGCTACTAAAACTACTTGATTATTTCCAATATCAATAGCTGAAGCATCATCACCAATATCAATTACAACATCACCTGAAACATTATAAGATTCAGTTAAAAGAGATGTTACAGTATCAATAGAAGCTTTACGAGTTACTCCTTCAAATTCCTGAATTGCCTTTACAAGGTTTTTAAAATCTGAAATAAAAACACCTTCCCTCATTCTTTTTTAGATAGTTATAATATTATATTTACAATTTAAAAGATTTGTTATTTTAATGATTTCACCATGAATTTCATCAATATTTTTAGAGTTTCTAGGCCTGATTAAAATCTTTTCATTTTTAAAAATCAATTCATGTATTTTTTCACCGACAATATCATCAGTTCCACTTTCAAATTCAAATATTATGGAATTTTTAGCTTTGAAACCATCTTCAACAACTTTATCCAAATCCCCATCAGTAATGCCAATAATTGGAATATTAAATCTGTACAAAATATCAGAAGCTATTAATGTAGTATCATCTCCAACCGTAACAACCAAATCAGCATCTTTAAATTGATAAACATCTTCTCCAGCATGGTCTAAAAAAGCTATTTTAAAAATATCTGCTGATTTGTTTTTTTCTACAACTCTGGGTTTTACTTTAGACTTTCTTAAAAGCCCCGTTTTTACAATAGCATTTTCCAAATCAACTTTTCCTAATTTTTCAACACCATGCTCTTTTATAGTTCCACCAATAATATCTGTAATATAACCATCTTTAGCTATTAATGTAACTTTATCACTCTTAGATTTACCAATGACCATACTGTTAACCATTATATTCTCATCAGGACTAACACCATGCACAATTCTTTGAATTTTACCATCATCTATTTTATCCTGCTTAAAATGATTATTATAAATTTCTTCAGGAGTAACAATATTCAAATCTAATTTTTGAGACAGATCTTTGATTAAAGCATTATTATCTCCATTCCAAGAGATTATACTGCCATCAATTTCACCTGGCCTTTCAATTTGAATTAGTGGAATGTTATTTTCAGCTACTTTTAATAAATAATGATTATAAACTTTATAACCAAAAACCTGGCCTGTCACTCTGGATTTTCCATAGTTTATTAAAAATATAACATCCGCATTTGCATCATTAAATAATTTTAAAGAGTCACTTGGAACTAATTTTTTAGATATGTCAATGATATCTTCTAAAGACTTGTCAATAACTGCAGTTCTTCCCATAGTTCCACCTAATCTAGCTGAAACCTCACCATATCCAGACAATAAATCAATTAACTTTAAAGCCCAATTCGAATCAATAATATTAGGTCCATGAACTACTACACCAATTTTCATAAAAACACCAATTATAATTTTATTCTTTTTTTAAATATTCTAGACCCACAAACATCACAATCATCAAAAGGATAATTCTCATCAAATTCTTTTTTACAACCTTCACAAATCTTTTTCCAATTGTAAACACCTTTAATCCCTTCAGTTAGGATTCCGGAATAAGGAATATTAATAATTTTTAAAGTATTCTGTATAGTGTAATCATCACTTATAACTTTAATGTTTTTACCTTCGTCTTTAAGCATTAAAGCTAAAGCTATTAATTTTTTATCTGGAGCAGACAAACGTAGAACATCACCAGATTCTGATATAATTTCATTAACCTCATCAATATATTTTTCATCAACATCCCGAATAATTAATTTTCCATCTCTAATAGCCATATCCAATGTTAATTTTGACTCAAAATCTTTAACTTCCTGAGTAATCTCCGGAGCAGTATAATTATTATCTGATTCCAAGTCAAAACCATTGATAAAAGCAGATGCATCTAAAACAAAATAAATTTCCATGATTTTTATTATGATTTTAAAAATTAATAAATATTGCCAAATCGGATTAAATCATTGAAAAAATAGTTATAATTAAGTTATTAACTAATTAACAAAATAATTAAAATTTACATCAAAGTGTACAAAAAATTCTTAAAAATAGCTTAAAAAAGATATAAGTGTTCAAAAATTTTATTAAAGAATTGGAGGAAAATTGGGAACAAATTGGAGGAAAATTTGATGAAAATTTGAAAAATCTATTTAAATCTGTATAAGAAACTTGATATTATACAATTATTGTACAAAAATTGAAAATTGAAGTACAAATTGAAAATTAAAGGAGACAAAAATGATGTCAACAAAATTAGAAAACATGAATCAAAAAATACAATTTTTAACAAAGTCTGGAATAAGACTCCATATATTAAACGTACTGAATAAAAATCCTAAAAATATAAAAGAATTAGTCAATACAACACAAATAACTTATAGCACCCTATCAAGTAATCTCCACAAATTACAGCAAGAAAAATATATCCAAAAAATAAAAAACAAATATTATTTAACTCAAACAACAAAAATGTACTTGAATATAATATTGGAGTTTAAAAATGCAATAAAATTAATAGATCAATTTGATGAATTTTGGGATAAACATGATGTAAAACAGATTAATTTAGACTCATTGAAAAATATAACCAGTTTACATGATTCCCAATTAATTAAAACAACCCCAATTGACATTTATAAAACTCACAATACAATAAAAGGGCAGCTATTAATGTCATATAACATTAAAGCAATATTCCCATATTTACATCCCGATTATCCTGTTATTATTGAACAGGTACTACAAAAAGGAGGTAATGTTGAATTAATAATAAATGATGAAATTTTTGAAAGTTTAATAGACAGTATAGACCCGGAAATTAAAAAGAGAAGTATTGAAAACGGATGTTTAAAAGTACATGAGTTAAAAGATAATTTAAACTTATATTTGATTATATCTGATAAAAATACTAATTTAGGACTTTTTAAAAATGACGGTAGCTTTGATCAAAATAGACTTTTAACATCTGAAAACCAACAAGCCATAAAATGGGCGAATAATCTCTTTGAAAATGTGAAAGCAAACTGGTGATTATTATGGCAACAAAAATTAAAAATGAGTTGAAAGAAGAATATCAAGGTATAAAATACATACTTACATCAACTATGCGGACAAAATTATTATTAAGTATTTATAATGAATCAAAAAATTTAGATGATTTACGAATAGAACTAGAAAAGCCATCAGCAACAATACTGCATGGTTTAAAGGAATTGGAAAATTTAAATTTTGTTAAAAAAGTTCAAAAATATTATCAATTAACATCAAACGGTTATCTGTTAACCACCAACATGATTAAATTAATTGATAATTGGTATGCAACTAACAAAAATGAAGATTTTTGGAATATCCATGATTTAACAGCCATTCCCCAAGAAAATCTCAAAAACATTTATCTTTTAAGAAATGCAGAATGCATAACTTCTACAACAAGCAATCTATCAAAAGCTTACAATAGCTACAGCAAATTAATTGAAAATGCCGAAGAATTAAAAATAACTTTACCTATTTTTTCAGAAAACCATTTGAGGAACATTGTTCAATTAATACAAGAAAAAACACTGCATAAACTTGAATTAATCACCCACCAAGAAATACTAGCATTAATTCATAGAAATCCATTATTTGAAAAATGGCTAATTAATAATGAAAATGTGAAAATAATTAGCATAAAAAATCCTTTAAAAAGCTTTTTAACATTGGGAGAAGAGTTTATGTCACTTACATTATTTTTTAAAGATGGTCACTACGATGACTCACAAATTCTGATTGATAAAAGTCAAGACGGATTAAAATGGGGAAAATTACTATACAATCAGATAAAAGAGTGGAGATGAAAAACAATGACAATCAACAAGCTACTTCATCAAATCTTTTTAAAAAGAAAAGGAGGGAAAACTTCTGCAAAAATTGTTGATTTACTGCTTGTACGTCCATATAATGGAAGTCAAATAGCAAAAATCATAGATATGGATTATAATACCATTGAATACCATTTAGAGATTTTATGCAAAAGTAAATTAGTTATGTGTGAATCTGACAGTTATGGCTCATTATACTACCCTACAGATTTACTATTAAAAAATCATGAGGAATACGAAAAAATAAAAGAGATGATGACAATAACTGCATAATAAAGGGGATTAATTATGAAAAGTGAAACAACCGAAAAACATAAAAAATTATCATCTAATGATATTGCCTGTGGTGTAATAACACTAAGTGACAGCATCACTACGGATAAGGATGATCTATCAGGACAATATCTTGCAGATGAAATATCAAAAAGATACACATTAAAATCCAAAACAATAATACCTGATGATAAAGAATCATTAATTAAAACCATTAAAGAAATGATTAATAAAAATATTGATGTTATCTTAACAACAGGTGGAACAGGACTAGACAGTAGAGATATAACTGTTGAAACTGTAGAGGAACTTTTTGATAAAAAAATTGAAGGTTTTGGTGAAATTTTCAGACATCAATCTTTCTTAGAAATCGGTTCAGGAGCACTTATTTCAAGAGCAACTGCAGGAGTATATAAAAAAACAGTAATCTTTTCCATGCCTGGCTCTCCTAATGCAGTTAAAACAGCATCTAACATCATAATAGATGAATTCCCTCATCTAGTATTCCATGCAAAAAAATAAAAATTTGAAAATGATGAACTTAACCATTCATCATCTTTTTTTAATTAAAAAAATTCATCAACAGTTATTAAAGGTTCTAATTTAATACCTTCACTATCAAAAGCTTCAATAGCTCCTTCCTGCCTATCAACAACAACAAAAGCTCTTTTTACATTTCCTCCATTGTCTTGAATAGCTTTAATAGCTTTAAGCAATGATCCGCCAGTAGTTGTAACATCTTCTACAACAATAACATCATCACCTTCTTTTAATTCACCTTCAATAAGTTTAGAAGTTCCGTAACCTTTTTTCTCTTTTCTAATCATTAACAATGGAATGTTAGATTCAAGAGAAACTGCAGTAGCTATTGGAACAGCTCCCAGTGCTGGACCTGCTACTTTATCAATATTATCTTCACTAATGGATTTTGTGATTAATTTAGCTATTGTTGATAAGATTTCCGGCTCTGTAATAGCTTTTTTCATATTTATGTAATAATCACTTTTCTTACCAGAAGATAATGTGAAATCCCCTTTTAAGAAAACACCGTTTTCTTTTAACAAATTAATTAAATATTCCTTAGTAATCATCTAAATAACCGAAATTTAAATATCATCATCACTTTTAAGTAAAATTTTATCCCCAATGACTTTTACAAGTTCACTAGGAACAACATTTTCTCCGCCAGCTTTAATTTGATCTGTGATGCCTGTTTTTTTAATAACCAAATCAGTTACTTCAAATGTATCCTTATCCATTACAACATCAATAACTTTACCAATTAAATCAGCACCGCCGTCAAGCACTTCTTTGTTAATTAAATCTTCTTTAATCCTCATAAATAATCACCTTATTTTTTAATATGTTTTATTATAATCTTTGACATATATTAAATTTTTCTAAATTTTATTTACTATCTATAATACAAATACTCTCATCATTTTTCATGTCATGATAAAACTCAAGCTTGTTTTTACTGAATTCAAAAATTTTAACCATATCATACAATTCTTTATCAAATTCCGGAATAAATTCACATAATTTATTCGGATAATCTTTAAATAAATTTTTATTGAAATCTAATCTGTTGCTGTTTTCAAAAATAGCTCCATAATAAATATCCGCTTCAACTAAATCCTGAAACATATGACTTCCAAAGGACAATTCAGGAACATAACCCACTTCACTATATGACTCTTCCAAAATAGCTGAAAATTTGCTGATATCTGCAAATACTACTGGAATTCCAAGTTCCGGTGAAGAAGTACCTAACCTTCCAGGAACAATTAACATAGCTTCCTTATTATGATTTTTACAATAACTGTTAATGGCACCTATTAATTTAGCCAATGAAGCTTTTTTAGTAAAAGGATATTCATAATACTTATGCGGGTCAACATAAACTAAAATATCAAAGTCCTGTTTTCTTGATCTTCCCATTGAAGAATTTTTAATATGGAAAAATACTTCTCCTTTATCCTGAGGAATTTCAATAGCTTCTTTAGTAGTTGCAACCTGCAGAGGCCTGCACTGCAATAAATTAATAACAAAAGAACCTTCCTGACCTACATTTACTGTATATTCAATGTCAACAGGGTATTCATAAGCTGCCTCTAAAGTTTGAAGTAATTCCCTCATCAGTGACGTAAATCTGTCATTGTTAACTAAACCATTACAGTTTACAAAAGTAACCTCCCTTCTTTGACCTCTTTCACGGAATCTGCGCTCTGCATCAGTATCATGTTCCACCACTGCTCTTTTTGCATAAACTGGAACCACTTCAACACCTTCATCAACAGAAATTTCACTTACTTTAATATTTTTTAAATCTAAAACATCCAAATAATGTTGGGAATGTTTATGTCTCTCAACAACACTTGGTACATCCATAGCTTTCGGTTTGTCTAAATTAACAATACGCGGATAATCTCTTTGAGTTCTATCTACTGCTTTTGTACCTAAACCCATAACCAATCTTAACATTCCACCATTATGCCCCATATCCGGCAATGGAGAATATGGACTATATGAAAATCCAACTCCTGCTGCAGAAGGGAAGAAATAATCCTGATAATAAGACCCGGATACTCTCTGAACAAGTAAAGACATCTGTTCATCATTATCATCCAAATCATTTAAGCTTCTATATTCTAAAGCAGATATGTTCATTGTACTTGCATATACTGTTTTAACAGCCTCTTCAAAAGCTTCCAGACGTTCTTCAAGAGATCCTCTGTTAACACAGAAAACTGATTCATATTTTCCGGCAAAAGCATTTCCAAAACCGTCTTCCAAAAAACTGCTTGATCTTACAATAATCGGACTTTGACCGAAATAATCCAGAAGCCGTCTAAACTTCTCACGGATATCATCAGAAAATGTACCGTTTTTCAAACCTTTTTCAAGTTCTTTTCCAGCTTCATAATAACCTTCTTTAGTTCTTTGTTTTACCCTAATATCCCATAAATCATTTGAAACAATATATGTATAAAACAAATCAGAACAGATATAAAATGAATCATCCGGTTCGAAATCAGCATAAATATCCGGACGGTCATGTTCTATGATTTTACGTGCAAGCAGCATCCCGCATGCTTTACCTCCAATCATACCACTGCCAACAACACGGTTATAAACTGAAAAATAATCAGGTGGGGAAAAATACTCTTTAACTTTTTCAATCATATTTTTATCTTTAGTCATGAGCATTTTACACATTAAATCACATTTTTCAGATATGTCTTCATTGTTTTCATATTGTAACTTGGTTAATTCAAAGAATCTTTCCCAGCTATCACTGTTCTGCTCATTATGATAATCAGCTGCCCGATTAACAACTTTATAAAAATTACTTACTTCCAAACCATCAGTTAATGTTGTTAAAACTTCTTTTTTAGTTTCATATTTATGGCCTAAAAACATATTTTGAGAATATCTGTTCCATACTTTCAACGGATGTAAATATACATCATCTTTATGAGAATATAAATCTAAAAAAAGTTGTGTTGTTTCACGAATCTTAGCTATTGCTTCAAAGGAATGTTTACCTCTAATAATTGGAAAATAAGCTACTGTATCAAGAGAAAATAAATACGGGCATGTTACTCTGAAGAAATTTCCCATCATCAAATCTGTAGACCATGCTGCCTGTAAATCAGACAAACAGTCAAATACATAAAAAGCATCCCTTCCCTCTTTTGTAATAATATTATGAACTTCCAAAGTAAAAGGTTCAAATTGCTTGTTTGGATCTACCTGATAAATTTTAATCCCGTCACGTTCAATCATAGCAAATTCTGTTTCAGGATTATTTTTTTCAACATCCAATTTTAAGAAATCATCAGCAGTCATATCTATTAACGGCTCATGCTGACCAAAATTTACATAAATCAGGTTTCTATTATCTTTTAAAGCCTGTTTAACAAAAGGTTTGACAAAATATAAAAATTCATCCAGATTAGAAACCTGCCATACTACATTATCCCCTAAACGAATATTATCTAAGGTTTCGTCTAGTTGCGGAATACCGGATTTTATTCTTTCAAAAGCAACCATATTAAAAACTCCTAAAAACATTCAATTTTTCAGCTAAATTTTAACATCAATTATAAATATGTTCAAAGAAGTATTAAAATATTTAAGTTTTATAAAATCTTTTCCATACATACCTTTTGAATTTTCATATCCCTGCCTTTATAAAAATCCATAGCACTGTCATTGCCTTCCCAAACATTTAAAGTAAGATTATAACATCCGATACTTTTTGCATACTCTAAAACATACTCATACAATGCAGTTCCAATTCCTTCATGTCTTGTTTTTTCATCAACACACAAATCATCAATATAAATGGTTTTATGATTGCAAAAAGAAGTTTCATTATGATGATTGATTACAACACAAAACGCATAACCTACTATTTTATTATCTAATTCACAAACAAATATTGGTGTTTCACTATTTTTTACAATTTCCTCAAGTTCAGAATCACTATACTTTTTTCCGCCCTCTTTAAATAAATCAGAACGAATATTTGAATGAACCTTTTGAACCTGAAGCAATAACCTGTTGATTCCGTTAATGTCTCTTATGCCTGCTAATCTTATCATACAATATCATTACTAATTATTATTATAAAAAATTAACTTAAAAATTTATCAATCCAAAATTTTAAAAGCCTGTAAATACAGTAATCACTGCAATTATTTTCTAAAATAGAATCTGCCAAGTTATAAGCTATTTTCTTATCCAATAAATTATTTTCAACTTCATCAATTAAATGTAAAATTGAAGTGGTTATAGCTACATTTTCCTGTTTTCTTGCAGCCGCCTGCAATAATCTTATAAACTCTTCTTTATCAGTTATGTTTTTATAAAATTCGTTAATATCCAAATCATACCTTCTTAATCGAGCTAAAACACTGCATTGTGACTCTTTTGTAATCCAGACTTGTCTTTTAATAGCTTCACTTATTGATTCAATAACACATTTAGCTATTAATTCTCCAAGTTTTGAATGTTTTCCTGCATTAGACAGTATATTATCAGATTCTGAATTTGAAAAAATAGCTATTCCATCAGTTCCAGTTCCTGTTGCAAATCCATTTGAAAACTGGCTGGGAATTCTTAAATTATTTAAAGCAACAGTTTTTGCTTCAGTAGCTGTTACTAATCCATTAGCCAATGTTCCTGGCTCTAAACAAACATTAGTTAAAATAATTACATTAATTGTTCCAACATCGAATTGAAAGTCTCCATTTTCCTCATAATAACTTGCACTGTCCCCTGCTCTTGAGGCATTTACTCTTACACCGGCAGTAGTTATTGCACTAACTTCCAAGTTCCTATACTGTTTTGTAACAACGCATGCATTTTCCATTTGCGCAGAAGTTAAAAGACCTGTAGTAAATTTAGGATCAATTCCCAAAATTCCGCTTTGTCTAACTAAATAATCATTTACACTATGATTTTCTAAAAAATCAATGTTTTCCTGAGATAAATAATGATTAAAAGCTATTTTAAAATTTTTTTTGTATCCGCCATTTAACTCAGATGTTGAAATTCCATTTCTGCAAACTCCAAACTCAACTACTATGGAGTTTTCATAGATATATGCCCTATCTCCAGTTGAATTTTTAAAAATAAGTCGTTTGGTTTGCAAGATAATACCTTAAAAAAATAAAAAGAAAAAAAGAAATTAAATAATTTCTTTAAATTTACATCATTGGAGGCATACCGCCCATAGCAGCAGGATCCATACCGCCCATGTCAGCGTCACCTTTACCGCTAGATGCGATTACATCATCAATTCTTAAAATCATTTCAGCTGCTTCAGAAGCAGATTGGATAGCTTGTTTTTTGACACGTTTAGGTTCAATTACACCAGCTTCTTTCATATCTGCTACTTTACCAGTAAATACATCTAATCCCATTACAGCACTGTTTTCATGAGCAGCTCTTAAGTCTACTAATGAATCAATACTGTCTAAACCTGCATTTTCAGCTAAGGTTTTAGGAACAATTTCTAAAGCTTCTGCAAATGCATTAACTGCTAATTGTTCTCTTCCACTGATTGAATCAGCATAATCTTTGAGTTTTTTAGCCATTGCAATTTCTGGAGCTCCTCCACCAGCTACAACTTTGTCATCTTCAACAGTAGCTGCTACAACACCAATTGCATCTTCAATAGCTCTTACGATTTCATCAACAATGTGTTTGGTACTTCCTCTTACGAATAAAGTTACAGATTTAGCTACACTGCATTCTTCTACAAAGATCATTTCTTCGCCAGATACTTTTCTTTCTTCTACAATACCTGCTTCACCTAAGTCGTCAGCAGTTAAATCTTCTAAATTAGTTACTACATTAGCACCAGTAGCTCTAGCTAATTTTTCAATATCTGATTTTTTAACCCTTCTTACAGCTAAAATACCTGCTTTAGATAAGTAATGTTGTGCTAAATCATCGATACCTTTTTGTGCGAATAATACATTAGCACCAGATTCAGCTACTTTATCTACCATATCTTTAACCATTTTTTCTTCTTGTTCAATGAAAGCTTGCATTTGAGCAGGGTCGGTTATTCTGATTTCTGCATCAACTTCAGTTTCTTTTACTTCAAGAGGAGAGTTAACTAATGCGATTTTTGCATCTTTAACTTCAGAAGGCATACCTGGGTGTACTCTTTCTTTGTCAACAATTACTCCTTCAACTAAAGTAGAATCTTCTACAACAGCACCATCTTTTTTCTCAATTTTAATGTTGTCAGTGTCTACTACACCATCTTCAGCTACTTTTTGAACTGCATCTACGATTAATTTTGCTAATGGTTCACGTGCTGCTTCAGTTCCTTTACCAGTCATAGCAGTCATAGCTACTTTAACTAAAGTTTCTTCATCAACTGAATCAATTGCAATATCATCTAAAATTTCTTGTGCTTTTTCAGCTGCTTGTCTGTATCCCATTGCAATGATTGTTGGGTGAATATCTTGATCTAATAAAGATTCGGATTTTTTCAATAATTCTCCAGCAATAATTACTGCAGTAGTAGTTCCATCTCCAACTTCGTCTTCTTGAGTTTTAGCTACTTCCACCAACATTTTAGCTGCAGGATGTTCAATATCCATTTCTTTTAAGATTGTAACACCATCATTGGTTACAACAATATCTCCAAGTCCATCCACTAACATTTTGTCCATTCCTTTTGGACCTAATGTGGTTCTTACAGTTTCAGCAAGTACTTTTCCTGCTAAAATATTGTTTCTTTGAGCATCTCTTCCGACGGACCTGTTTGTTCCTTCAGGTAAAATAAAAATTGGTTGTCCACCTTGTGCCATTAAAATCACCTTTTAAAATTAATTTATTATTTATAGAACAGTTTAAATATCAACATGAAAAATAATTATATTGTTGAATAACCCTTCTACCATATAATGAGTTTAAGGTTATATAAATACTTATCGGTTGTAAAAAAATGGAATATATTGACCTCACATACAAACTAAAAAATGAAATTCCAGAATACCCTGGAGATCCCAAAACAAAACTTGATTATTTTAAGAAAGCTGATGAAACAGACAGTTCCACATTGTTTAAATTAGAAACTGGACTTCATACAGGGACACATATGGATTCACCATTCCATTACATCACAAATGGGAAAAAAATATCCCAGTTGCCTCTAGAAAATTTTATTGGTGAAGCTAGCATAAATTACGTTGAAAGTAAAAGTAAGGAAATTTTAGTTAAAAATTGTAATTTAAAAAATTCAAAAGAAAAGATAGCTATAATAATCACAGGATGGGGCGAATATTTTGGCAGTAAAAAGTACTTCTATGAAAATCCTTACATCTCTAATGAATTAGCTGACATGATTATAGAAAAAAATATTAAAGGGATTGCAATAGATACATGCTCAGTTGATAAATATGGAGAAAATACAATTCATAAAAAATTACTTGAAAATAATGTTTGGATTGTTGAAAATATAACAAATTGTGATGATTTAAATAAAACCAACTATAACTCATTCTTTATTCCATTAAATATTGAAGCAGAAGCTTCACCAGTTAGAGCTTTTCTAAAAAAAGATTGAAAAAAGAGATTATTTTTTATTAAATCGCTTTTTCTCCAACCTAAATGGGGGAGTCCTGTCCATAGTTTCATAAGCTTCCTGTTCTTCCTGAAGCTCATTAAAGAAATTGTTAATTTCTTCCAAACGTTTAATCTTATCATCTTTAGAAGATAATTCCCTTTGAAGATTAATATAATCCTCTTTAGGAATAGTAGATTCTCTTAAAAGAGATAATTCTTTTTGAAGATTAATATAATTATCTTTAGGAATAGTAGATTCTCTTAAAAGAGATACTTCATTTTCTTTAGCAGTAATTATGTTATTTTTTTCAGATAACTCATTATTTTTATATTCAATTTCTCTTTCAAGATTAGAAATCTTACTTTTAAATTCAGCATTATTTTCCAATTTAATAACCTGAATTTTATAATCATCAATAGTTCTTGAAAGCATGTTAATTTGAGCCTCTTTCTCAGCAATACTTTTAAAAGATTCATTTAATCTTTCATTAACTTCAGCAAGCTCTTTTTTCTTATAATCCCTCAATTGTTCTGCAAAATATTCTTTAATTTCATCAAGAGAATTATTTACATAATCTAATTCATAAATTCTATCTTCTTGATTTTTAATTAGAGCATCTTTTTCATCTAGTTGTTTTTTCAAAAGATTAATTTCATCCTCAGCTTTAAATTTAATAAGAGAAACTTCTTTTTCTTTATTAAGAATATGATTTTCAAGTTCCTGAATCTTCTGAGGAGTGGTATCTTTAGCTTTAGCTATTTCCAATTCAGTTAAATTGAATTTAAGCCTGTTTAACTCTAATAGACAATCACGAATTAAATTTTGTAATGTTTCATTTTCAATACCAGCACCTAATTCCATGTTATCCCTTAATTTAAAAATTTTTATCCCAATATCTAGTTGAATAATAAAAATTCAAATATTATAACTAATAAAGTATTATGAAATTCATACTATTTAAATTAAACTCTAAACATCATCAAAAATTAAAACTAAAAGTAAACAGAAATTATCTTAAAAATAAGAAAAATATTAGGAAAAATAAAAAAATAAAAATGATAAAATCAGAGTATTTTATCATTAATTAATTCAGCATTTAATACAGAAGCTCCAGCAGCTCCACGAATTGTATTATGTCCAACTAACACATATTTAAAACTATTATCAAATACTTTGTCTTTTCTCAACCTTCCAACTGAAACAGACATACCATTACCTGCATTTCTATCCATTCTTGGTTGAGGACGATCAATTTCTTCTTTAACAATGACTGGATTTTTAGGTGCAGAGAATAAATTTAATTTTTGAGGCAATGCTTTGAAATTAGCCATTTTATCTTTAACATCGTTAATATCAAAGTCATCATCCAACTCAACAAATACTGCTTCAGTATGACCATCAATAACCGGAACTCTATGACAGGAAGCACTTAATTTAAAATCAGCATCAGAAACTTTTTCCCCATCATAATTACCTAAAAGATGTAATGTTTCACTTTCCATCTTTTCTTCTTCATTACCAATATAAGGAACAAGATTATCAACAATAGCCATAGAAGGTACACCATTATATCCTGCACCTGACACTGCTTGCATTGTTGAAACCCTAATTGCATCTACATTAAAATTATCAACAATAGGTTTTAATGATAAAGTTAAAGCAATAGTTGAACAATTAGGATTAGTTACAATGAATCCATCCCAGTTATTTTCCTTTTGCTGAGCATCAATCATGTCTAAATATTCTGGATTAACTTCAGGAATAACTAAAGGAATATTTTTCTTCATCCTGTGAGCACTAGCATTACTTGCAACAACATAATCCCTAGCAAAATCTTTTTCAACTTTAGCTGCAAATTCTGTTGGAAGAGATGAAAATACAATATCCACATCATTATCCATTGCATCAGCATCAGTTTCTTTTACAATAATATCTTTAACAGATTCAGGCATTTCATTATCAAGATACCATGTAGTAGCATCCTCGTATCTTTTACCTGCAGATCTTGAAGATGCTGCTAATGCTGTAATTTCAAAATCTGGATGATTATCAAGTAATTGGATAAATCTTTGACCAACCATTCCAGTTGCACCAAGTATACCAACATTTACCATAGATAACACCTATTCTAATCCTAAAACATCATTCATACTACTTACAATACCAGATTCAGCATCTGGAATGTATCTGATAGCTCTAATTACCCCCGCAATAAAAACTTCCCTTGTGTGAGCACGGTGAGTAAATTCTATTCTTTCACCATCACCAACAAACATTACAGTATGGTCTCCAACAATGTCTCCACCACGAATAGCATGTAAACCTATTTCTTCTTTGGTTCTTTTACCGACCATTCCCTGTCTTCCATAAACTCCTACTTCTTCAGGGTCACGGTCAAGTTCATTAGCTATTACTTCAAATGCAGTCATTGCAGTTCCAGATGGAGCGTCTTTTTTCTGATTGTGATGTGCTTCAATAATTTCAATGTCAAAATCATTTAAGACAGGAGTTAATTTTTTCAAAGTATTGAAAAATACATTTACCCCAATAGACATATTAGATGAAATAACTGCTTTTACATCATTGTCTTTTACATTTTTAATATTTTCAGCCATTTGTTCATCAGTAAAACCAGTAGTGCCCACTACAACATTAACACCACATGTAGTAGCTTTTTTAACTGTTTCCACTGCTGCATGAGCTATAGTGAAATCAACTAAAACATCTGCTTCAGATTCTTTTAATGTTTCTTCTAATTTTTCAGCACCGACAATTTTAACTCCAAGTTCACCAGCACCAGCTTGAATACCTGCATCCACTCCAGCTAATGGAGAGTTAGGAATTTCAATAGCTGCAACTACTTCCATATCATCTTGCTGTGTTATTTTTCTAATAATACCGGAGCCCATTCTTCCAGCTGCTCCAGTGACTGCTACTTTAATCATAATATTACCAACTTAAATTAAATCTGCTTCTTTTAAAGCTTTTTTGAGAATTTCAACATTTTCATCTTTCATATCTGCTAATGGTGCCCTAAGAGGTCCTGCAGGAAGACCCATTATATTCATTGCTGTTTTTGCAGGTACTGGATTACTTTCAATGAAAAGAGCATCAATTACATTAATCATTTCGTAATGAAGCTCTTGAGCTCTGGTATAATCATCATTCAATATACTGTCAACCATTAAAACCATCCTTTTAGGATCCACATTAGCTGATGCACTAATTACACCAGTTCCTCCCAAAGCCATAATAGGTAAAGTTAAACCGTCTTCACCAGACAATATATTGAAATCTTCTTCAAGACCTTCTTTTGTTAAAGCTTTATAAAGTTTAGATACTTTATCTATGCTTCCACTAGCTTCTTTAACTGCATCAATACCATCAATTTTAGCTAATTCCACAATAGTTTCAACACTTATGTCCACACCAGTACGTGACGGAACATTATATGCTATAATCGGAATATCAGTTACATCACTAATAGCCTGATAATGTTTAATCAATGCATGCTGTTGTGGTTTATTATAATAAGGGGTGATTACTAAAGCAGCATCAGCACCTAATTCTTCTGCAGATTTAGTTAATTCAATAGCTTCATGTGTAGAATTACTGCCTGATCCTGCTACTGTTTCAACTCTGCCGTCAACTTCATCAATTAAAATTTCTACTACTTTTCTGTGTTCATCATGAGTTAATGTAGCTGATTCACCAGAAGTTCCGGCACCAACCAAACCAGTTACACCTTTATCAATCAAATAATTAATATTGGACCTAAATCCTTCTTCATCAATTTTCCCATCATCAGTAAATGGAGTTATCATTGCAACATATGTTCCTTCAAAATTCATTTTAAAACCTCTTTAATTAATTCAAGTGCTTTTTCACCATCTTTCCAATCGACAAATAATACCACAGCAGTTTGAGAAGAAGATATCTCAACAATGTTGATATTGTTTTTCCTAAGCGGGTTTGTAATATTAGAAATGATGCCCGGTTCATCAATAAACTCAGGACTAACTACAGTAATCATAGCTGTATCATCACCAAGAGATAATGAACTTAAAACATCTTCATCAATTACCCAACTGTGCAATAAATGATATGCTTTATCAGAATCCTTTTTTTCTACAAAGGTTGTTATAGAATTCTGACCTGCTGAAATGCCAAATATATTAATTTTATTTTCTGCAAGGCATGAAGTTAAATTTGCTAAAAGTCCCACTTTCTTAAGCATTTCCTCTCCAACAATAGCAATGACAGAAATAGGATTTTTATATAAAGATACTGTCTTTAACATGTCTCCTTCAAAAGGACCAGTTATTTTTGTACCTTTAGCACTTAAATCACCATTATTGAAGTTGATAATTTTTGCACTTATCAATGGGTCTTTATATTTTAGAGCATGAGGATGTAAAACCTGTGCTCCATGAGTAGCTAAATCTCTCATTTCTTCAACAGAAATTTCATCTAATAATTCAGCTTCTTCTATTTTATTGGGGTCAGTTGACATTACTCCATCAACATCAGTAACAATAACTACATCATTAGCACCTAAACAATGGCCAAGTAAAAATGCAGTTACATCACTTCCACCTCTCCCAATAGTTGTAATTTCACCACTAGGGCCTTTTCCTAAAAATCCGCAAATAACTGGGATAATACCTTGACTAATAAGATCTTTTATTCCATCACATTTTTTATCAGTTGTTGCAAAATCAATTTTGGCATTGAGTGAATTAGAATCTGTTATAACCGGCCATTTATCATTGTATGGATCAATAAATTCTGCCTTCACACCTAAAGATTCAATAGCTGCAGCAAATAATCTTGAGCTAGTTAATTCACCCATAGCCATTATTTCTGCCTTTTGCTTATCAGTTAAACCTCCACCAATAGCTTCAGTAGACAATTCAATTAACTCATCAGTTGAATTATTAACTGCAGAAACAACTACAACTAATTGATTGCCTTTCATATATTCATTTACCACAGATTGCGCTGCTTTTCTAATTCTGGAGCCATCTCCAACCGATGTACCTCCGAATTTTGCTACTATCAAATCCATTAATATTCACCTATTTCCATAAAAATTTCACTAGATTTTTGAATAAACAAAAATACCTAATTATTTATATGAATAAACACATTAATAAACTTTTAAAATAGGCTACAAAAGACTAAAATTAAAAAAAGTAGAATACTAAAATTGAACAAAATAATGATAATAATAAAAAAATTAAAAAAAAATGAAAAAGACTTATTCTTGAGTTTGTTCTAATCTCACAAGTCTTGTAACATATCCTGCGATTTTATTTCTTAAATGTTTAGTACTTACAGTAGAATATTCCATAACTAATTTTTTATTTTGATCAAAATCAGTAGTGAAAACACCTTTGTGAGTTTCTATAAGTTCTTTTGCTAAACGTTTAACAAATGAAGTTCTAATATTACCCATTAACATTCCTCCTTAAAATTTCTTTTTGCTCATTTTTACTTAATGTAGTTAGCATATCCATGATTTGATTACTAATATCAACATCAATATGGTTTTTTTCAGATAACTTCTCAATTTTTTTATGAATTGAATCCTCTCTTTTCTTATCATATACAGGCATACCAATATAGTCCTTTGCAAGGGCTATATCCATAGCAAATGAAGTTCTCTGACAAATTAAATCAAAAATTTCATTATCAATTTCATCAATGCGTTTTCTAGAGTCTAAAAGCACTTTCTCGGCATCTTTTTTATCTTTAAAAGATTTTAGCTTGTAATTATTTTTCAAGAAATCACCATCTTTTGATAATAATGATAATAATATAGTTTATTTGTATTATACTATTTAATACTATGGATTATTTGAAAACTTAACACTAAATTAAACTGCAACCGACATTATCCACTTTAGTTTCAATAATCCTTCCTTCATATTTAGACCAGGTTTCTTTAACATCATCAATTGCTTCATCTTCGCAGACAGCTACAAATGAAGAACCTGTTCCAGATAATCCTGAAGCTATTGCTCCAACTTCCAGAGCATCAATAGCTATATTGGAATCGAAACCTAATGTATTTGCATAAATCAAACCATTTAAATTAAGTGCTTTAAAATAATCCTTGGATTTAGCCAATTCAAAAGCAGTTTCAACAAGTGGAGACAATACTTTCATACGGTTAACATCAGAATTTCCAGATTTGGAACCAAAATTAGGCATATAAACTAAAACAGGATATTCATCCATTTCTTCTTTGATGATAAATTCTCTATTTTTATTATCTGTAACAACAACTCCTCCAAAATATGAAGCTGTTGCATCATCAAATGATCCTGTTATAGTAACTTTTGCCTCCAGGGATGCATCAATAGCTAAATTGATTATTTCCAAATCATCAAGTGGCTTCAAATTAAATTCATCTGCAATAATTTTAGAAGTTACACTTACAACAGCATTGGATAATGCACTGCTGCTTGATAATCCTGATGCCATCGGCAATTCAGATTCTGTTTTAATATTTATTCCAAAATCATCTGGAGAAATTTCATATTTTTCAAAAGTTTTTTTAGCACAGATTTCCATTAATGTAGTTGGTGCTCCAACATCATTAGAACAGGTTATGGAGTTATTTTGAGTATTGGCACTGCATTTTATATCCAAATCAATACCGAAAGCAGAACCAAAGCCTGTAGCTATTGCATTAATTACTGTTGCTGAACCTGGAGACCTTACTGATTTTTTCATTATTTAACCTCATCATAAGGAATTTCAACTTTACTGAATATTTTAGCTCTGTTTCTTGCATTTGAAGCTAAATTACTTCTGAATTCCTCATTTAAAATTATTTTATCAACAGCATCAGCTATAGTTTCAGGACTGTTCGGGTCAATCAACAGCCCCACTTCAGGAGTTATGATTTCTTTAATTCCTCCAACATCACTTCCAACAACAGGTTTGCCGCAAGCTAAAGCTTCAATTAAAACTAAACCAAAACTTTCTGAAAAAGACGGCAACACAAGCACATCTGCACTTGGTATAATCTTTTCTACATCTTTTCTAGCTCCTGTAAAATAAACATCAGAAATATTTTCTTTTTCTGCTTTATCTTTAAGCTGTTTTAAAAGAGGACCGTCACCTACTACAACGAGATTATAATCACTTTTGGCTATTTTTTTAGCTTCCAATAAAGAATCTACATTTTTACGTTTGATAATATTACCTACAAAAAGAACAACAGGTTTATTATTCTTAAAATCGGATTTGAATGAAGTATTTCCATCATTATTAAACTTGGCAATATCTACAGAATTCCAATATAATCTTGTTTTATTTTCAATTCCAGGAACTTCAGTAGCTAATATTTCATCTTTCAAAGCATTACTTACTGCAAAAACAACATCTGCCTTTTTTAATACATTTTTAATAATAGGTCTCATGAAAAATTGTTTTTTATACATTTCAAACATGTCAGAACCATGTGCAGTTATGTATGTTTTAATATTATGTTTTTTTCCAACTTCAACACTGGCTGCGCCTGCCGGAAACAGATAATGGCCATGAATAATGTCAATATCAACTTCTTTCAATAATTTTTCCAATGCCTTTTTTGCATTTATCTTAAACATCAATCCCCGAATTCCGGGAATATTAACTCCTTTGGTTCCGATTACATGAATGCCATCAATATCCTTAATATCCTTATGGGGATAAGTTATTACATAAACTTCATGCCCCTGTTTTACAAGTTCCTTGGATAAAGTATGAATATGAACCCCTACGCCACCTATATGAGGTGGAAACTGACCAACCATTGCTATTTTCATAATAAAAACCTTTCAAAATTATCATTTAAATAGTTACCTTCCATATCAACCAAAATAACATTTAAATCCAATTCAAATCTCTGCATACATCGCTCTTTGATAGCTAATGCAATACTATTACACACATCCAAATGCAAATCTTTTTCATCCAGGATATCCAACATGTCTTCTGTTGTTTTAGAATAATACAGTTTCTTAAGTGTTGATGTATCTGCACCGCAAATACCTGCATGAGTAATCATTATTTCTTTCCTACCATCCGCAACTGCATGTTTAGTATTGAAAATTCCACCAGCGACCTTAATTAATTTTCCGATGTGTCCAAAGAAAGTAAATTCATCAATTCCTCTTTTTTTAGCTTCTTCAAACATGAAGCCAATATAATTACCAGTCTGAATAATATGCTGTTTTGTAATATTTAACTGTTTTAAAGCTAATTTTTCACCAATGTTTCCTGGAACAAAAACCAGATTATCTAAATCCAAAGCCAATGCCACATCTATTTGAGTAACAATAGAATTTTTATATGCTTCACTAGACATTGACCTGGCTATTCCAGTAGTTCCGATAACAGATATTCCATCAACAATACCTAATTTAGGATTCATTGTTTTTTTAGCTATCTTTCGACCTTCAGGAATTGAAATTGTTACTTTAGCTACTTTATCATCAGGCAAAATTTTTTCCAAATTTTTTTTAATCATCCTACGGGGAACAGGATTTATTGCATATTCCCCCACCGGAATTTGAAGGCCAGGTTTTGTTATTTTGCCAACACCCTCACCACCAGTTATTATGACACTATCTTCACCACTGGTTTTATCCAATAATTCAACAGTAGCAACAATAGATAATCCTACAGTAACATCAGGATCATTATAAGGATTCTTATGAGCTACAGCACAAGCAGAAGAATGAGATAATTTTTTACACTCATCAATTATAATGTCTAAAGTTTTTTTAGGTGTTTTGACTTTAACACAATCAATATCTGAAGTATTTAAAATAGATTCTAAAGCTGCAAGAGAACAGGCAGTAGCTATAGTTCCAGTAGTAACTCCAGTATAATTCTCATTTGTCATGTTTACAGGTTATAAAAAAAGAAGATAAAATTAAATCAAAGATTTAACTTTATTAACAAGTTCATCTAAAGCAGGTGCACCAACAAATGCCACTTCATCATTAATAGCTATTGTAGGAACAGCCATAATTCCAAGGCTAATTGCTTTTTGCCTATTTTCTTCTGAAGCAATATTACAAACAATAATATCTGCAGCATCACCTAAAACTTCTTTTGCTTCATTAGCAACACTAACTGCAGCAGGACAGTGAGGACAGCTATCAGATGTAAATACTTCTACTTTCACTACCATGGTTTTTATCTCCTATTAAATTAATTGAATGATGATAATTTATTAAAACTAATATATAATTATTTAGCTAATTCCCTACAGAACCCTTTCAAAAACTTTGTTGATTTTCAAAATCGGTTTTCTATTTTAGCTCCAAATCAAATTTCTGAAATATATTCATTTTAAAACTCCTTGGTTAGTCTTGAATGTTTGTTTCCTAGATTTTTGGCATTGTTTTTTTAAATACATTTTCAATTTTTACTTGTTTTTTTTTTCAATTTTCTTATCTTTTAAGTGATGAATGAAACTTTTATATCTTTGTGCAAGTTTCATAAATATTTGAAATTATTATTAGACGAAATTCAGTTTTATGATAAATTAAAGATTATAATTTATTTGTGAATTCATTGCAATTATTTAAATCAAACAAATATCTAATTATTTTCAGTTGTTGGTAGCATCCATGATATTCTTCATCAGAAATAAGATTCTTGTAGAATATCTTTTTATCTAAATCTGTTGTGATTGCAATTTTATTTTTATTTCATGCAGATTCTTTTAAAAACTTTTCAATAGTTGTTTTATCTTTATTATCATATATTACATCAGCTACAATGCAATTAAAAATAGACTCATGATGTATAGTGATATTTTAATTTCCCGTTGATTTTTATCCATTCTAAATTAAAGACATGATAACTCAATCAAAAACCTAAATCGAATTATATAATGTTTTTGTTAACAAAAAGCCAATCTTCAATTGATTATATTAAACCGTACTTCCAAAGAATTTCAAATAAATTGTAAACATTTTTTAAACTTCCAAGATAATCTGAAATCAAATGTTCAGATTCACTTTTCAATTTATTAGTGGAATTTCTGTTTTTATCAACAATATTTGTTAAAAAAGAAAAAGTTAAGAGAATAATAGAAATTCTCTTAAGGACTAATTTTTATATTGTTTCCTGTTTGGAAATCATTCCAATAAGATGTAATAATGTATTTTCCACTCATTAAATTAATATTTAATGAAGCAATACCAGTATCATCAGTTATTTCATTATAAAATATACCATTTACGTTAAATGATACATTTTGATTAGCTAATGGTTTTCCCTGACCGTCTAAGGTTTGTGCAGTAAATTTGCTGCCGTCCCCATAAGCCATATTAAGGTCATGAGTAACCAGCGTAGGTAAAACAACTATATTGTTACCTATGTCTAATCCCCCATATATTGTTGTGACAATATATCCTCCAGGCCTTAAATTAATATTCAAATTAACTACACCGTTGGAATCTGTGGTTCTTGTATAAAATACTCCGTTGATGTTGAAGGTTACATTTTTATTTACTGCTAAACTTCCGTTTTTATCATAGATAGTTGCTTGGAACTTGGATGTATTCATATAATACTTAGTTAAGTCATTTTGTATTATTAATGATTTTATTGTTATGTTAAATCCTTGTTGCTCACCATTTACCGGATTATATGCAGTTAAAATATAATCTCCCGGCCTTAAATTAATAGCCAAACTGGCTACACCATATTTATCCGTGCTTCTAGTATAGAAAACACCGTTGATGTTAAATTTAACCTGAGTATTAACTAATACTTTTCCATCACTACCTAAGAATTTAGCTCTGAAATCTGTAGCATTTTTATACATTTTAACTAAATCATCAGCTATGATACTTGGATTAATAGTAACTGTAATATTTTTAGAGATTTTACTATAATTAGCAGATCCGTTATAAGTTATGGTTGCTTGATATGTGTTGGAATCTAAATTAAGACCTATAGAAGCAGTACCATTTGCATCAGTTGTTTTAGCATAATTTACACCATTAATACTGAAATATATTGTGGCATTAACTATTGGTTTGCCTTGGAAATCTGTTAATTTGGCAACTAAACGACTTCCATCATGGTAAATCATTTCAACATCACCAACATCAAGATTTACATTTACATTTGGAATTACGGTTATGTTTCCTTTTTTAGTCATGGACTCATATTTAGCATCACCGGAGTAAGTGGTAGTGACATTATAATCTCCAGCACTTAAACCAAAAACAATTACATTTGCGGTTCCATTAATTACATTTGCAGTGTATTTTTTGCTGTCAATTTCAACAGTAACTGTTCCGGTTGCATCTTTAGGTAAATCTACACCAATAGTGGAATTTACTCCTTCTTTAATTTCAGGAACAGAAATATCCATATTGTAATCAGATATTTTGGACACCATAAAGTTCGCTGTGCTTTGATTAGCATTATAATTATCATCCCCTGAATATTCAACTTTAACAGTGTAATTACCACTAGCTAAACCTTTAAAAATAGCAGAAGCTTTACCATCACTAATAGCAACAGTTTGAGTTTTATTACCAACAGTAAAAGTAAAATTACCCGTAGCCCCAGAGGTTACACTAGCATTAACAACTACATCTTCACCTATTTTAACATCATTAACATCAATAATAATTGTTGAATTTCTTTTTTGTCTTTCAACTACTAAAATTTGCTCATAAGCAACAACAGTAGTTTGAACCTTACCATCAGATGAAGTGAGGAAATATGCAGCATTATTTTCTTTAATAATACTAGTTACATCAACAATAAATGCATTACAACTCTCCTGACTACCCCCATCCCAAACATTGACATATTCAACACCATTGAAAGTTAAATTACCATCACCATTGTTACCAGAACCAGCAAAAGCATACCATGTTGCATTAATAACACCATTTATATTTAAATTATTAAATGTAAACAATGAACTAAGTTTATCATCATAACCATATTGATTATAATATGGGTAGAAAATATCACAACAATCACTAAAGTAAACATCTTTAATACTTTTACTGCCTGTAATATTATATAAAACAGCTAAAGTACTAGGATAAAGAGCACAATTGACAGTTTTATTAATTACAAAACTATTGTTTCCATTACTATTGTAATAATCAGTTACATCAAATACTAAACTTCCATATCGATATGCACCATAACCACCTAAATTACCCTGATCAATTTCATGATTAATATACTTATTAGTTATATCATGTCCATTAAATGTTAAATTCCAGCCATTAGGGAATAAACTTGTATCCCAATTATAATTAAAGTAAAGAATTGCTTTAACAACATTAGAATCCTCAGGAATCATAATATTCCAAGTTTCATTTCTAAATTTGGAAAATTGACTCATATACTGAGAAGTAGGTTGACTTGAAATAATCACATCACCGGAAATAGTATAATTACGATTAATAATATTGCCAGAGCCATTATAGGCATAAGTTTTATTTAAATAACCATTATAAGCCAAAATTTTAGTAATAGTCTTATTACTTAAATCAAACTCTTTATATTTTAATTTAACAATAAAATCAATCTTATTACTTGCTGCCTTAGGCCAAACAGTATTTTCATCAATAGGTCTAATAGTAGGATCAACTAAAGTAATCTTATTATTACCAGAAACTAAATTATCAATAGCATAACTAGCAATAAGTTTATTAGTCTCATTAGAATACAGCTCAACAATCACTCCGCCAAGATTAACATACTCTTTATTATTAATGTTAATAGTAAAAATATTATCTACACCAGCATAAATACCAGAAGACCATTGAGTAGAAACAGAGCCAATAACAACATCAGGCAACACTACATTAAATGAAGAACTATTTAAAGCCGGACGATAATTATTATCACCAGAATAAACAACAGTAACATTATACACACCAATACCTAAATCTTTGAAAGTGGCACTAGCCATAGCATCTACAATAGTAACATTTTTAGACACCTCACCAACAGTAAAAGTAACATTACCAGTAGCACCAGAAGTTATATCAACCTTAACAACCACATCATTACCCACAATAACATCATTTACTGTAATATTAATTATTGGGTCTTGTTTTGTAGAAATATTAATTTTTTGAACTTCATTATTTGCAGTTATTGTAAATACACTGCCGCTTGTTGTTAAATCAAAGACAGTGCTAGCTATTCCATCTTTACTTTTAATTACTCTAGATTCAACACCATTATCAAATGCAACATCAATATCCATTAATTTAACAGATGATTTAATGTAGGTTCCTTCACCATCAATACAATTATTAAAGTTTGATGTAATTTCAATATCATTATCTTTAATTTCATAAGTAGTATTCATAACTACCCAATTATCTAAAGTTAAAGTACCTGATTTAACCTGAACATTTTTTGGAATTGCTACTTTAGCATTATTTCCCCACCAGTTATAATTAGCTATAATATTTCCATGACCAATATAAATGTCTTTACCATTTCCCAAATTAACATTATCTGCAAATATGCTTCCATTAATAAGACTGTTTCCCTGTTTAATATAAATACCAGTACCTGTTCCATATCTAGACATTACACTGTCCTGAGGAACAGCATTGTTGCAAACTTTAGAACCAGTCATATTTATACCACGGTCACTAGTTCCTATTGCTCCACCGAAAGGTGCTAAATTGCCATCAAAAATGGAATTTTTAACAGTAAAGAGATATTTGGATACACTATATTCATCACCATCACCCAAATAAATAGCTCCACCACCATAGTATGCAGTATTATTTAAAAAGATAGAATTATCAATATATAAATTACCTAAAGTAACTGAGATAGCTCCACCATAACCTGCTTCTCCTTTTCGTTTAACAATATTATCCATAAAAGTAGAATTTATAATACTTGCATTACCAAAGGATTTAATAGCACCTCCACGATATTGAGCATGATTATTTATAAAAGTACAATTAACTACACTAAGATTTTCATAAACACATATAGCTCCACCATTATAGTCCGCAACACCATTAGATATTGTAGAATTAATTAAAGTAGCTCCATTTCTTGATAAGATAGTTCCACCATTAGACTCTGCCACATTGTTGTTAAATTCACAGTTATAAACATTCAAATGCCCTTCAGAGTTTATTGCACCACCTATAGTCTTTGAAAAACCATCACCATACAATCCTGTCGCATTATTAAATATTAAATTATTGACGGTTAAAGTATTTGATGAATTATTTGAATTAAAGAAATAACCTTTCTTGTTTGCATCTAAAACAACTTTAGCTCCATTATAACTACTAATAGTTAAATTATTTGTAACAGTCATATTAATATCTTCATAGATACCTGCCAAAATATAAATAGTCACTAAATGATCAGCAGTATTTGCTAAATCAACAGCCTCCAAAATAGTTTTAAAAGGATTAAGTAAAGAACCGTTGCCTGATTCACTAATACTTCCATCAACATATAATTCTTTACCTTCAAATTTAGGTTCCACATAAGGAGTTATCTTTAAATTCAATATTTGATTATCAACAATGGCAGTGATATTTTTAGCTTCAATACCATTAAACATAGAAATCATACCTGTTACTGTAGAATTAGGCATCATTTCAGTTGAATTAAAAAATACTTGTCTTTTAACCAAAATACCTTCAATACTGTCAATATTACCTTCTTTATCAGTGAATTTATTTATATTAATTGAAACTTGACCATTATCAGTATTATTAGATGCAATTAGCCAATAATTTAATGTAACATCACCTTTAAAATTATAGTTAACATTAGATACAGGAGCTAAATTGCTTCCCCACCAATTATAATCACAATTAGCTATACAGTTATAGTCAATGTATAAATCATTGGAATTACCTTTAGGATTGGTATTATTTACAAAACTACACCCCATAATATTTAATTTTGTCTCAGAAGTTCCATAAATTCCTCCACCATGCCCATAGCTGGCACTTCCCTGATTATAAGTTGCTTTATTATTTACAAAATTAGAGTTTGTAATACCTGCATTATTACTACCAAGTGCAGAACTCAGATAAATAGCTCCAGATTTACTTCCATTATTTCCTGTAAGATTACAGTTACTTATTAAAGCTTTTGAAAAACTACTTAAATAAATAGCTCCACCATTTCCAGTATTTCTTGTAATAGCCCTATTATTTTCAAAAACACAATTATCAATAGTGATTATTCTACCAACAGAACCAATAGCTCCACCAGCAGTTTTACCAGTATTTCTTATAAATGTCGAATTAACAAAACTTCCAGTTCCTTTATTAGAAATATGAACCGCACCACCAATAGTGCCAGTATTATCTTTAAAAGTACAGCAAATAACATTTAAATTAGCATTATCGCTAACTTCAATAGCACCACCATTAGAGACAATTCCCACTTTGCCTTCACCATTTATGAAAGTTAAAGAATTTACAGTTAAAGAATTTCCTGTTTTAACAACAAAAATATTCCCTAATTTTTCACCATTGATTATAGGGGAGGTATTCTCTAGAGCACTTAATGTTAAGTTTTTAGAGATAACTTGATTTGCGAACTTATATTCACCATCATTAAAATATATTGTCCCATTATCCCCAATATTATCAATAGCAGCAGTCCAATTTGTAGGATTACTGCTAGATCCATCACCCATACCATCAACACTAACATATATTTCAGTTGAATTTACAGGGACCAGATTTTCAGTAGCATATCCTGCCCCTTCCATATTACCGTTTAAATTAGTATATCCACTACCTAATTTATCATTTAAATTATTAACCAGAGCATCATCATTAGAATTATATATTAATTCTTCTGCAGATACAGCAGTTAACGACATGAAAATTAAACAAACAGCTGCTAAAACAACTATTAATCCATTGTTAAAATTCATTTAATTTCCTCCAAATTTTAATAACATAACGAATTAATCCAAATTCATTAATGATAATCCTATTAATCACCAAACTATATAATTATTATGATTTTAATTAAAAAAAGTAATACTTCATTAATAATAAAATAAAAAAAAGTATTAATATAAAAACAGCGCTCAACAAAACAATTAGTGAAAAGCTTAATATATATGAAAAAAATAAATTTTAAATGATTATTATGGAAAATTTGTCAAATGATATAAAAACAATAATAAATACTGCTTATCCCTACATTAAGGAATTCAATCCCGCGCAAAAAGCAGTAATTGAATCAGGTTATTTAGAAGATAATTCCAACTATATTATTTCAATTCCAACTGCCAGTGGTAAAACAGTACTTGGAATTCTCCCTGCTCTAAAAACTATTCTAAATGGTGGAAAAGCAGTTTATGCAGCTCCATTACTTTCAATTCAAAATGAAAAAGTAAAAGAATTTAAAGCATTTGAAGAACATGGAATCAAAGTAGGCAAACACCCCTCCAGTTCAGATTTATCAGTTATGGTTTTTGAATCATTTGATGCACTTACAAGATTTTCCTGGAATGTACTTCGCGAAGTAGATACCTTAATCATTGATGAATTCCATATGATTGGAGAATACTCAAGAGGACCAACATTAGAATCAGCTATTACAAGAGCTAAAATTATTAATCCTAGCTTAAGAATAATTGCCCTTTCAGCTACTTTAAAAAATATTGATGAAATTGAACAGTGGCTTGACGGAAAAACTGTAGAACACGATTACAGACCAGTGCCTTTAAATAAAGAAGTTTTAGATGCTGAAATGTTCAATACAAAAAATAAAAACGATGTTATTGTAAAAATTGTTGAAAAAGCT
The DNA here is from genome assembly GCF_023617305.1 of Methanobrevibacter sp. TLL-48-HuF1. Lineage (NCBI taxonomy): Archaea > Methanobacteriati > Methanobacteriota > Methanobacteria > Methanobacteriales > Methanobacteriaceae > Methanobrevibacter > Methanobrevibacter sp. TLL-48-HuF1. Next base: position 1,549,531 of record NZ_CP081485.1, on the reverse strand, counting down.
ATTGAAGACAATTCACAGGCATTAAGCTTTGTGTCAACAAGAAGATTTACAGAAAGCTTAGCTACGTATGTTGCTAAAAAAATAGATAAAAAAACAACAAATGAACAAAAACAGAAATTTAAACAGGTAGCTGATAAATTACTGGAAGTTCCAAAGAAAAAAGGATCACTTCCAACTACAACCTGTCTTAAACTGGCTGAAGCTGCTGAAAAAGGTGTTGTGTTCCACCATGCTGGACTTTTCAATGAACAGAAAGAAATAATTGAAGATGAATTCAGAAACGGAAATATACTGATGATTACTGCAACTCCAAGTTTGATGTATGGTGTTAATTTGCCATCAAAATATGTAGTAATTAGAGACCACACCAGATGGACAAGCAACGGTCCTGCATCAATACCTGTTTTTGATTATGAACAGATGTCCGGAAGAGCCGGAAGACCACAATATGATGATGTAGGGTATTCCTATTTGGTAGCTAAAACAATGGATGAGGCATTTGATTTGGAAGCACGTTATGTTAACGGTGAAATTGAATTAACAAATTCAAAATTAATAGACAACAAAGATGCCATCTACAAACAGATTATAGCACAAATCGCATCCTCACTTTCCAAAAACCTTGATGATTTGAATGATTTCTTTGGAAAAACATTATACGGGTTCCAAATGAAAAACAATCCTTCCATGTCCATGTTTGCCCAGGACAGTTTAAACTGGGAGCTTGAAAGTGCTCTTGAATTCCTGCTTCAAAATGGAATAATAAGAGCCACCCCAGAAGGACTTAAAACAACAGACTTCGGTAATTTAATAGCTAAATCAAACTATGCAGTTGAAACAGCCGTTAAAATTAAGGAATATGTTTCAACTATGGAAAAATTAAACACTGCAGAAATGATTTATGCCTTAGCTGAAACTCCTGATTTACCATTAATTTCATTTAAAGGAAGAAAAAGCAAAGATCCTGTTCGTGACAAACTGTCTGAATGCGGCCTTTTTGCAGTTGATATAGGAAACCCCGAAGCCACTGCCGTTTCTTTAATCGAATGGATTGATGAGCGAAATGAGTATGAAATTGAAAATGCATACAATGTTTATTCAGCATCTACCAGAAGATCAGCTTATGAAGCTTCCCGTTTAGTTAAATTTGCTAAAAACACACTTGAAGTTCTTGGAAATTATTCCAACCTGAAAGACATGGATTATTTATCTGCCAGATTATATTACGGAGTAAAAGAAGATATAATCCCCCTTGTTGTAGGAGTTAAAAGACTTGGAAGAAAAAGAGCAAGACTTCTTATGAAAACATTCGGCGATAATTTAAGTGAAGCAAGTGAAAAAGATTTACAAAAAGTAGAAGGTATCGGTCCCCAACTTGCAGGTAAAGTTAAAATATTTACTATGAATCATTAAAAAAAGAAAGGATGAAACTATCCTCCACCATTAGCTGCACTGGAAGATATTTCAACATCCTCAAACATTTTTTCAGAGTTTTTAATGGCTTCAATATCTATATCCTTATCATCATGATAAGTTTTAGTTTTAAAATCTTCATCATTTAATAATTCTAATTTATTTGCAAGATACCATAAATTAGTTTTATCGATTTTAACCCAGGAAGCATCATTTTCCACTTTACTGTCAGTAACCTCACCAACAGTTCCAGTATCTACATATCTTACATGTGATCCAAGATTTATTTCCCTATTTCTTGCATCAACAATCATTTTTAAAAACCCCTTTTTAAGAATACTTATTTATTCTTCTTTTTCTACTTCAACTTTTTGAGCTTCAACTTCTTCTTCAGCTTCTTCAGGTTTAGGTAATTCTTTAGCTAAAATAACATATCCACCAATGGTTTCAATGTCTTCGAAAGGTACTTCAAGTTCTTCTTTAGAAAATACTCCTTTTTTTAAAGAAACAATCATGGAATTGATAGTTCCTTCTTTTTGATCAATGTCGAAATCAGTTACAGTTCCAACTTCATATGCGTTTTTATCTAAAACTTTAGAGTTTAAAACTTCTTTAATATTCATAGTTATCACCTTATTTTTAGATATTTTAAAGAAAATATCTTCTATAAAACAGTAAATATTATAATTATATCAATATAAATAATTAACTATTAAATTTATAAAAGGTTAGAATAATATGGAAAATGCTTGTCGCATAATAATTGAGGACATTTTAAAAAACAAAATAAACACCAGAAAAGAGCTGGAAGTCAAAAAAAGACAGTTATGTCGTGACTTAAAGCTATCCAGATTTATGAGTAATGCAGATATCTTGGAATATGCAACTCCCCAGGAAAAAGAAATTGTTTCAAACATCTTAAAGAAAAAACCTACCCGAACAATGTCCGGTGTTGCAATAGTTGCTGTAATGTGCCATCCTCATGAATGCCCTCACGGAAGGTGTTTCTACTGTCCAAAAAGTAACAATGCACCACCAAGTTATACCGGTGAAGAACCTGCAGCCCTAAGAGGTAGAATGTATGAATTCCATCCATATATACAATGTTTTAACCGTTTGAAACAGCTTAAAAAAATAGGACACCCAATTGATAAAGTGGAACTCATCATAATGGGGGGAACATTCCCTTCCAGAGACTTATGTTATCAGGAATGGTTTGTATCACAATGTCTAAAGGCAATGGTTGATTTTGGATTGATACTTAAAAACAAACCTGAAGACAACGAATACAATTTAGATCCTGCAGAAATAAAATGCTTTGAAAAAGATATTCTTAAAAGCTATGAACCAAGCAATTATGTACTTATTGATGATGTTCAAAAAGCCAATGAAAATTCCAAAGTAAGATGTGTCGGAATGACATTTGAAACACGTCCGGACTACTGTAAAAAAGAACACATAAATAGAATGCTTGATTTTGGAGTTACAAGAGTTGAATTAGGTGTTCAAACTTTATCTGACGAATTATACACTAAAATTAAAAGAGGTCATACAATAGCTGATGTAATAGAATCAAATACACTTCTTCGTGACAGTGCCGTAAAAGTAGCAATGCATATGATGCCTGGATTGTTTGTAAGTCCTGATGAAGATTTAAATATGTTCAAAAAGCTATTTAGCGATGATAATTTTAAACCGGACATGCTTAAGATTTACCCATGTCTTGTTACCAAAGGCAGCGAGTTATATGACCTGTGGAAAGAAGGAAAATATAATCCATATACTGATGAAGAAGCTGTTGATTTAATTGTTAAAATTAAACAGATTCTTCCAAAATGGGTTAGAACCATGAGAATTCAAAGAGACATTCCATCAACATTAATTGAAGCAGGAGTTCAAAAATCCAACCTTGGAGAACTGGTTTACAACAAATTAGAAGAACATGACATTAACTGCCAATGTATCCGCTGCCGCGAAATAGGTCATAAAAAAACAAGTCAGGAATATAGTTTAAATGATTTTAAATTATTTAAAGAATCATACAATGCATGCGGCGGTGAAGAAACCTTTTTATCAATTGAAGATAAAAACGAAGAAAGTATCGCAGGATTTTTAAGATTCAGAATTCCTTCACCAAATCACTACAGACCTGAAATCAGCGATGAAACTGCACTTATACGTGAATTGCACGTCTATGGAAATATGATTAAAATAGGCGGTAAAAATCCCAAAATAGGTCAGCACACAGGATTTGGAGAAAAACTATTAAAAGAAGCTGAAAAATTAGCTATCAAGAAAGGAAAAGATGAAATAGCTATAATTAGCGGAATCGGAACCAGAAATTATTATCGTAAATTTGGATATGAAAGAAAAGGTCCGTATATGGCTAAAAAATTAATCTGAAAAAATCAAGACAAAAGTATTATATAGATTATTCGTAATAGTACTAATTAAATTACTTATATAGGAGTGTTATATAATGTATAAAATAAAAAACTCAAAAGAGTTAGCAAGCCTTATCAATTGTATAAACTTAAATAACATGATAAGTGAAGAAGAAATGGAAGAATATTTAGATAAAGTAGGAAAACTAAACTTTAATTCCATTACAATAAGTCCAACATATGTATCATTAGCTAAAGAAAAATTAGCTGACAGCACTACAAAAATAAGCACCGTTGTTGGATTTCCTTTAGGTTTTGAAACAGCCGAAGGCAAAATAGCACAAGCAGCTAAAGCTCTTGAAGATGGAGCAGATGAAATTGAATCAGTAATCAATTTAAACCACCTAAAAGACCACAAATATAATTTAATTCATGAAGAACTTAAGCAATTAAGAGAACTTTTAGGAGACAAAACTTTAAAAGTCATTGTTGAAATGCAGACAATAGATGACAGCGAAAAAGCAAGTATTGCAAAAGTACTGGAAGAAAATAAAGTAGATTTCATCAAAACATCTACAGGCTTTATTGCACCAGACAATATTTATTCAAAAGTTAATGATATTAATATCATCCAAAAATATGCACCGCAACTTAAAATTGAAATTTATGGTGGTGTTGATACTTATAAATTAGCTAATCAGCTTTTAACCGGTGGAGCTGATTTAATTGGAAGTAACTGCGGTTATGAAATCGTAGAAAAATACCGTACTTTAAGAGAAAACACACAAGTAACTCCAAAACCTATAAGATTCGACTAGAATCTTCCCATCACTTTTTTTATAATTTAAATAATAAAAAATAGCTTTTTTCAATAAAGATAATAATATTTTAAAAATAGTTAATGCCATGGGCCGGACTTGAACCAGCGACATCCAGATCTTCAGTCTGGCGTTCTCCCAACTGAACTACCATGGCATATGGACCGAACGAGATTCGAACTCGTGATCTCCTCCATGTCAAGGAGGAATCATACCCCTAGACCACCGGTCCTGTGCAACATTACTTAATTTATCAAACATAGTATATAAAGTTATCTGTTACAGCTAAACCGATGAAAAATAAAAATATAAAAAAATTGACCAAGAAAATGGCCAATAGATTTAATAAATTGTTAAAAAGCCTATTTGATAGCTAATTTGATATCTTCAGCTTTTACAGTTTTTCTACCAGCGTGGCGTGCGAAATTTACAGCTTTTTGTGCAATTGCGTCACCTTTTTCTTCTAATGCTTCAGCTAATGCAATTTTTGCATCATCACTAATTCTTTGTGCGCCAGCATTTTTTAAGATACGACCGACTGGTGCGATTGGTAATTCACTCATAATGACACCTCCAATTAAAACATAGTACCATATAGTATATAAATGTATCGACAATAATGGCTATTTACTCTCTATATAATAACCATGAACATAATAGGATATAGTTTTCTAAATTGAAAAATTTAAAAAACAAAGTTAAAAATTAAAGAACAAAAATAAGTAATGATAGAAAAATAAACCATAACAGAAAAATAAAAAATTATTTTGACACAACATCACCCTTAAGGTAAGTAGCTGTTGCATCTGTGATTTTAACTTTAATAAAGTCCCCTAAGTTAACATCATCAACAATTACTGGAATATAAGAATCTGTTTTAGCTATAAATCCACCTTTAGAACCTACTTCCACAACAACGGCATTTTGAATAGAACCAACTAATTCTTTGTTTTCTTCTTCAGTAATTTCTGTCTTGATTTTAGACAAATCCTTAGACCTTTTTTTCATGATTTCGTGAGGAATTTCTTTAAGAGAAGATGAAATTGCACCTTTTCTATGCTGATATTTTGACAAATGAATCAGACTTGGCTTTATATTTCTAAGTAAATCAACAGTTAACTGGAAATCTTCATCACTTTCAGTCGGATATCCTACAATAATATCTACTGCCAAAGTCAAATCTGGAATTTCACTTTTAAATTTTGAAACTATATCAATATACTGATCCAATGTGTGGCCTCTTCTCATTTCAGATAAAACTTTGTTACTCCCTGTTTGTACTGGTAAATGGATGAAATTATATACATTAGGATGTTTAATAGCATCAATTATTTCATCAACATTGTTTAAAATATTTTTAGGATGCATCATTCCAACACGAACTCGAAATTCGCCATTTAAATTAGCTACTTCTTTAATTAAATCAGATAGTTTTTCACCACTATCATGTCCAAAAGCAGCAGTGTCCTGAGCAGTAAGTTGAATTTCAACAGCACCATCATCAATAGCTTTTTTAGCTTCAGCGACTATGTCCTTAATTGGATAACTGTTTAATGGCCCTCTTGCAAAACGAGTGCAGCAAAAAGTACATGCTCCTAAACAGCCTTCAGCAATTTGAATTATATGAATTAAAGAACCATCAGAAACTTTAGGAACACCAACTTTACTTTCTTTTGAAAATCCTGACTCACGAATAACATTACCGCAATAAGTTTCATTAACTACATCTGCTGTTTTATTAAGTTGATGAGGTCCTATCCAGCTACAATTCGGAGCTACTTTTTCTAATTTTTCAGGATCAATTTCAACCATACATCCGCTTACAATAATTTTTTTATCTGGAAAGTTTTTTTGTAATTGCTGAATTTTATAAACTACTTTATTTTCAGTCGGCAGCTTTACATAACATGTATTTACAATTATAACATCTGCTATTTCAGGAGCATCCACCAAATCAATTTGATTTTCCTGTAGAATTCCCCCCATTATCTGAGCATCTGCTTTATTAAATGTACAGCCATATGTGTCAATATATACTTTCATGAAACTTACTCACTTAATGTTTTCTTAACAATATACTTAGTTAAATCATAATCAAAATTATTGAATTTAACAGGTTTTCCATAAACTCTTTTAATTACTTCAGCTCTGGCAAATCCAGAGGTAATTTTACGTTCCTGTGTTTTAATAACATGAATTCTAACGATATGCTTGTCAATTTTAACAATATCTTCTGTAGATATTTGGAAATCCCTATCTAAATCCAATTTATAGGAATCAACTTCCCCATGTAAATCAACAGAAAATCCAATACGTGCAGGAATCTCAACTGAATTAGCCCATATTGTAACAATATCCTCAACTAAAGCTTTTTTAACACGTTTATTTTTAATTTCAATACTTGTTATTTCAACATGCCCTTCATCAGTAAGTAAACTATCTCCAACAGCTAATTCATCATTAGGTGATAATTCAATGAATGTTTTTATAGATTCTCCCTGTTTTGAAATGATAACCCTATACAATTGAGGTTTTTTAGATGAAACAACATTTTTAAAAACATATCCGCAATCCACACATTTTAATAAATATTCTTCCGTAATCTTCTTTTTAGATGATTTCTGCTTTGAATTTAAAATATCGAAATCATCAGAACCGCAAATTGGACACTCCATTATTAATGCCTCCAAAAAATAAAAATTATTGTTTTTCTTTTAGATAATGATTAACAAGACCATCATCTTCTAAAATATCCAACATAAACTCTTTAAAAGGTTCAAAAGTAACTGATTCACCAGTAGTTTCATTAGTTAATATTCCTTTTGACAAATCAATGTTTATAATATCTCCGTCTTTTGCCTGAATATCACAAACAATTACTGGCAATCCAATATTAATTGCATTTCTGTAAAAAATTCTGGCGAAAGATTTAGCCACAATAGCATCCACACCTGCAGTTTTAATAGCTACTGGAGCCTGCTCTCTTGATGAACCGCAACCAAAATTTTCATCAGCTACTATTATGTCTCCTTTTTTAACATTCTTTGTAAAATCTGGACGTTCTCCTTCAAGTACATGATCAGCCAAATCTTGAGGATTAAAGGTTCTCAAATATCTTCCTGGAATAATAACATCCGTATCAATATTCTCACCAAAAGTCCATGTTTTTCCTTTAATTATATCCATACATATCACTTATTTTTGGATTTCATGACCATAATTTTGTGCTTTAGTTGTAAGAACTATGCCTCTGTCTCCAACATACTCTTTAATCTCTTCAACTATGTGTTTATTATTTTTATCAAATACTGAATAAACTGTAGGTCCAAAAGAGCTCATACCTACACCATAAGCTCCAATTTCCCTTAATTTATCCATCAAATCCCTGATTTGTTGAGACTGAAGTGAAACTTCCACATTTTTAAAGCCTCTTTTTTGAATTTCATCTATTGAATGGCCAAATGCCGGCAAATCCCTTTCAAGTAAAAAAGGAATCATATTCATAAATATAATGTGAGAAGTTTGTTCCACTTCATTTTTAGGAACAGGACAGTAATCCTGAAATATGTTTACTTCTTTTTGACCGTTTACTGTATTTTTGGAATTAAGAATAACCAGTAAAATCTCCCAATCATCAGGAAAATCATAGTGAGCCAATAATTGAGGCGGTTTAGCTTGTGAAGCAGATGATGGTAAAAATGATGATTTTGATTTTAAGCTATGTCCACCATCCACAATAAATCCTCCAAAATCAAATGAAAACACACCAATTCCAGAAGTTCCTCCACGTCCTATAATTTCTCCTAAAGAATATCCGTTTGAATAAGCACCAATATGTTCAGCAATAAGCTTTCCGGTTGATAAACCCATTTGAGTTCCAGAACCTAAACCAGAATGGGGAAGATAAGCTTCATCTACTCTAAAATAAAATCCTTCGCCAATATCAAAATGGTCAATTACTTTTTGTGCTGCAGAAGTTATTTTAGACACACATTCATTGCGAATCACATCGTTAAACTGAGTATTATCCTTGAAATCAACAGTAATTCCTTTTTCTGCTGGTTCTCCGTATAAGACAAAGTTAGGGTCCTTAATTGTAAGACCTATACCTCCATCTATCCTTCCATAAGACCCATTCATATCAATTAAAGTTAAATGAAGTCTTGAAGGTGACTTAATAATCATGTATTCAAACCCTCAGTTCTTATCTTCTTTTAAAGGTGTTGAGAATTCTTCTTCCACACTTTCACGATACATAGAATTCATAGTACAGAACGGGATAATTCTACCATCGGGAGTTGCATAATGGATAATACATTTTTTAACCCTATCTTCATCAAAATTAAATGGATCCATAAAGTGCATGCAAGAAATAAGCATAGCATCTTTTGAAAATTCTCCTAAAGCATCATAAGATCTTTTAGTAAATACATTTAACAATATTTTCTTAATATCCAAACCTTCAGGTGCTTCATCTGTATTAATCAATTTAGGAAGGTTTTTCACAGCACTAGCTTCAACCCTTTTCTTAATTCCAAATCCCCCTTTTTCAAGTTTGTCGGAATATTTGTCCAATAATTCAAATAAACCTTCAACATCAATGAATTTAGTAATAGGAATCAAATTGTTTAATGTATTTTTACCTTCAGTTTCTTCCATAAACACATAAGTAGCTATTCCACAGTGCTGATTACAGTTTAAAGTAACACCAGGGCTTTCCCCTTCAAGAGCACCGATAAAACGTGCAACAGGTTCTACAGAAGATGGAGGATAAAAATCATCAACCTTTACATCGCCATGAGTTTGTTTAGCAATCTCATTAACAAAATCAGGAATAGTTATCCTTTGTTCTTCAACCTGACTTGCAGGAGTTCTTCCTGCAAATGAAACCGGCTGGAAATTGACTCCATAAACATTTTCCCTATGGTCAAATGCAAATTTAATAATTTCACCGATTTGCTGATCATTGACACCTTTAATTAATGTTGGAACAAGAACTACTCCAAGACCTGCTTTTCTACAATTTTCAATAGCCTGAATCTTTTGAGGAAGTAAATTTTTACCTCTGTTATTGATATATGGTTCAGGAGTTACACCATCAAAAGCCAAGTATACTGTGTTTAAACCAGCATCTTTTAATTCTTTTGCAAAATTTTCTTTTCTAGCTAATCTTAAACCATTAGTAGCTATTTGAACATGAGTAAAACCTTCTTCTTTAGCCATAGCTACAAGTTCGACCAAATCCTTCCTAACAGTCGGTTCACCACCTGCATATTGGATAGCCGGAGTTGGATGAGGTTTTAAATTCCTCAGGTTCCTTAACATTTCCCTAATTTCATCCTGTGTAGGTTCATACAAACGTCCGGAAACAGCCGCATTTGCAAAACAAACAGGACATCTTAAATTACATCTATTTGTAACATCAATTAAACCTAACACAGTAGAGGTTTCATGGTCTTCACAAAGCCCACAATTATTAGGACAATCTCCGAATTTCTCTACAGAAGGGTTTTCAACTGAAGTTATTGTAGGTTCAAATTGTTTAACCCTATTATAAAGCTTATCATCACTCCAATATGTATTTACAAACTCACCATGTTCATCACAGGTTTTTTTAATCAAGATTTTACCGTCTTCATCAAAAACCTCTGCATCAAGTGGTTTGAAACAAATTGGACACAAACTTTTTGTCATTTTTATTCTCACAAAATCACCCTTTGCTAATAATTAATAAACTATTAACCATTCATTACATAATATAAATATATTAACTCAATTTAATATTTAAAGTTAATTAATGTTTTAACATTAAATATAAAAGATAACACATACAAAGATAAAACTTAATAAAAAAATGAGGAACATACATGGTTGATAATACCCAAATTTTTATAATGGCTTGTATTACTATCCTATACTTTATATTACCTGCTTATGTATCAAACGGTTCTGCATTAGTCTTTGGAGGAGGTCTTCCTTTAGATTTCAAAAAAACAGACAAAAATGGCAACCGATGGATAGGTAACGGAGTTACATGGAAAGGATTAATCGGCGGAACAATTATGGGAACCCTTATAGGAGCAATTCAGGGATTGCTTGGGCCAATGATACTTGAAAACTTCGGAGAATTTATTTATACTCCAATCTGTACAAATTTAGTAGAAGGAATAATAGTAGGATTTTTACTTGGATTCGGTGCAATGGTTGGGGATGCAGTAGGAAGTTTTTTAAAAAGAAGAGTGGGAATTGGACAGGGAAAACCTGCCCCAATTTTAGACCAGATTGATTTTCTTATTGTTGCTTTAATATTCAGTTCAGTAATGGTGAGCTTTTCCATAACATTTGTTGCAATAGCTATTGTATTAACATTGATTATACATTTAGTGGCCAATACCGGAGCTTACTTAATAGGAATAAAAGATGTATGGTATTAAACCACACATTTAAACTTTTTTTAATTTAAAAATCTGTTCATCATCACTGCAGTACCAACTGCCGGTGCAACAACACATTCTTCATCAGTTAAAATGGTATCCATAGATTTAACTTCAAGACCTAAGAATTCTGCAGCTTTTTTATCTAAAATATCTTTTCCAAGACCAGTAGTTACAATCAAATCCAAATTTTGAGTTTCAGATACCTGTTTTAAAGCATCTGCAATTTGTTCAACCTGCTTTTGATGGGTGAATTTGGCTAATTCAACAACATCCTCTTCACTTAATGAATCCAAATCAGCACACAATACTCTGGCTATTCTTTTCATGCAACTTTTTTTAGATTTGTTTTCACCATCAAAAGTATCACAAACATAATCATCCAAAGTTATTAAATCCAAAACAGTGTAAACATCTGCAGTTTGTGCAAATAGCTCGGAAGCTACCCTGTATTCTTTTCCATGTAACTGAACCTTATCCAAGAAGCTGGCCAAATTGGTTCTTAATGTTCCTGTATATACCAGTTCGCCGGTAGCCAGTCTTTCAAAATCGGATCTTCCAATTGCACATTCTTTTCCGTCTTTAATTGGAATAATATCAGTTGTTGTACTTCCAGTATCTATGAAAATACAATTATCACTTATTAATGTAGCTATTTGGGCAGTAGCTATCCAGTTAGCAGCTGCTGCCTTTAAAGGAGTTTTTTCAATTTCTTCTTTTGATAACATCCCATCAATTCCAACATAAGCTGTCGGACACTCAAAAGTTTCCTCACATTTTTTAACAACATCTAAAACTCCGTCTTTTTTTGTATCATATGCATCCACCAATTCTGCAGTCATAGATATTCCTACAGCATCAATTTCATCAATCGGACAAATATTTTCAATCAATTCAGTTAAAACTTTAGGTAATGCTTCATTATTGCTCCACATCGGAAGATAAGCAAAATCCACTTCAATATTTTTTACTTCATTATTTTCAAAATCAACAACTGCCAAGTCAGTGTTTGCACCGCCAATATCAAAACCTGCTACTTTCATTCTTAAATACTCCTAATTACTAAATTATCCCCTGATTTTTTAAATTCAATTTTTCCATTTAAATCTATTTTTTCATTTAAATCTTTAATATCTACATTTTTATCAATCAAATCAATGATAGATGAACCAATATTAATATTAGCTATTTTTTTAAGACCTGCGTAAGGAGTGGTGAATCTGGAATTAATTTCAAGAACATAAACATCCTCGATGTCTTTTTCATCATTACTGATTACCAAATCCACACCAACAAATCCTTTTAAACCATCAATTGATTCAACTGCTTTAATGGCTGTTTTAAAAGCCAAATCTTTAAATTTGCTTTCAAATGGGATTTGTCCCCCTAAATAAGTTCCCTTATCAGCAGTTAAATCTATAATCTGTTTATTTAAACTTATTGGAATAGCTGTACTGCCGTCACAAAGCAAACTAACACTAATATCAGTTCCTTCGATAAATTCCTGAACTATTACTCTGGAACCTGGAAGAAATATTTTTTCCAAACTATAATCCAAATCATCAATGCCGTTTATTATTTTAATATTTTCACAATCCACACCAACAAGAGGTTTGATTATAAGTTTTAAATCATCCAATGGTTTTTCAGCATGCCATTTTTTATAAAGGTTTTCCAATGCTCTTTTCCAATATCCCACTTTGTCTATTTTTAATTTAAAAGTTCTAGGCTGTGGAACAATATTGTATAACAATTCATAAGAAACAAATTTGTCAGAGGAATTGTAACATGCTTCAGAAGATGAATTATAAATTTTTACATTATTCTCTTCTAAAATTTTTGTAATATTGTATAGGCTATTATTATTTTCTGCAGCTATGAAAATAGCTTTTTTAAAACTAGCTGCATTTTTTTCAAGCCAGGAAATTATATCTTCATTAATAAATATTGGTGTAACGTTGTCATAATCCCCCATAATCTCCTTGTAAGATTCATTAAGAACAACTGTTACATCATAATCTTTTAAATCATCCAAAAGTGAAAATATTAAAGCTTCCGCTTCTGAAATAATACATTTATCTTTTTCACCGGAAGCTGTAAAATATTCGAACAGTAAAATTGAATCATCATTGATAGACATCATAAGTAATCATCATACCTTTTAAATTTAAATTGTTCAATGGGAAAATCATTTTTTCACCATCAAAAACCATATGCACTAATGCATTTTCATTTTCTTCAAATTCCTTAACAGAAACATCTTCATTAATTTTTATCATTTTACGGTCAAATGATGACATTATATTTTCAGGGGCTTTAATATCCAATAAACAATTATTATATGCTTCTTCGATTGCATCAATAGTTTTAATAGCTGCATCCCCTTTTCCATAAGGATTTTTAGCATTTTTCATTTTATTTGCAAATTCTTCATCATTGAGAATCTTTTCAGCGTTTTCTAAAATATTATTTTTATTAGCTCCCACCAAAATATTTCCCCCTGCACTGACTGTTTCAGGCCTTTCAGTATTATACCTTAAAGTTAAAACAGGAACATCCAAAGTAATTGCTTCTTCCTGAAGACCTCCGGAATCTGTTAAAATTAAAGTAGAATGTGAAGTTAAAATTAAAAAGTCCAAATATCCCAACGGTTTAATAATATGGACATTGTCCAATTCATTTAATTCATCAAATAAATTAAAGTTCTCCAAAGTCTTTTTAGTTCTTGGATGAATCGGAAAAATAATATTCATGTCTTTCAGTTCTTTTAAAGCGGAAATAATATTTATTAACCTTTCCTTATCATCAACATTTTCTGCCCTATGCATAGTCAAAGTTAAAATATTATCCATATTTTCAATGTCCAAGTTAGCTAAAGACTCTTCCTGAATTCCCGCTTTGTTTGCTATTTCCAAATGCCTGAAACAGGCATCAACTACAGTATTTCCTGTAATAAAAAGTTTTTTTCTTGAAATTCCTTCAGCCAAAAGGTTAATTGCAGATTCTTCAGTCGGAATAAAATACATCAAAGAACAGGCATCTGCAGCCATCCTATTTAATTCTTCAGGCATCGTAATATCAAATGATCTGAGTCCCGCTTCAACATGTCCAACAGCAATATGTAATTTAGAAGCCACCAGTGCTCCTGCAAGAACTGCATTTGTATCTCCCTGAACAAGAACTATATCCGGTTTTTCATCAAGCAAAACTTCTTCGATACCCTGCATCATCAAACCAGTTTGTTTTCCATGGGAACCAGAACCAACGTGAATATTATAATCTGGAGATTTGATTTCCAAGTCTTTAAAGAAATTATCCGACATTTCTTTATCATAATGTTGGCCAGTATGAATAAGACAGGAAGTTATACCTCGCTTTTCAATTTCATCAATAATTGGAGCCATTTTAATAATTTCCGGCCTGGTTCCGAGTATAATAGCTATTTTCATTTTATCGACCTATATAAAATTAGTTAATCATGAATAATAAATGTTGGTTATTTAAATAGTATAAACTTCTACTAATACACATTGGGGTGATTATTATGACCGACCTTGATAAAGAAATTGAAGAAAAAATATATGATATATTAAAAAAATATCACAAAGACGAAGACTACAATTTAAATTATCTTATTACAGATGATATTGTAACCTTCTTTTTAAGTATAAATGAAGGTAATTTAGTTACCATGGAAGATTTATACAAAATTTCAGGGATTTTGAATGCTAAAATCAAAGACATGGTTCTTGTAAACCAAGAATACAGATTTTCATTTGAAATGGAAAAATAGAATTTGGGACATCTTATTTCCCGAATTCTTCTTTTTTATCAAAACTTATTTTTAATGCAGAATTTTTTCATAATAAACTCAAGTAACAATAAAAATTACCTGTTTTTTAGTTTATCCGTTCAGATCATCCAAACTTTTTATCAGGGATTCCCTTATAGCATATTTTCTTTGCAAATCGCCTAATGAATCAACTAAATTTCTTTTAAAGCGTTCACAGGCATAATCATCATAAACAAATTTAACCCCATCATATTTAATATCCATTAAAATCAGATAATCCGGATCCAAAACTTTAATATTGGCTCTAGGGTCATTTTCACCAGGATTTAACAATTCTTCAACTTTTTCTAAAGACATTTTTCCAATAGCTGCATCTACAAAAACCCTCATCATTTTACGAACCATATTCCACAAAAAGCTCTCTCCATAAATATCTACAAAAACTGGAGAAATTGTATCATGTAAATTTGGAAATTCCTTTTTATGATAGTCATTAAGAATTCCATTGCTGATTTTAATATCTTCAATAGTTCTGGTTGTTGTTTTTTGAAATCTTTTAGTAAAATTAGTGAAATTATGAGTTCCCTTAAAAATTTCAGCTACTTCATTTAATTTATCTAAATCCAAATCCTGCCTAAACAATATATAACGATATTGCCTCATTTCAGCATATCTCGGTTTGAAACCAAAGCGAACCGGAGCTTTAGCCAATATCTGAATATCATCAGGTAAGCTATTGTTGATTTCATTAACCCTAACTTCATTTTCAGACTGGAAACTGATTACATTACCTAAACTGTGAACTCCTGCATCTGTTCTTCCAGCTATTCTGAATCTGGACTTTTTTAAATCATCAATATAATCAAGTTTACGTAAATGGTAAATCAGCTCTTCTTCAACAGTTCTTAAATCAGGTTGTCTTTGAAAACCATGAAAATTAGATCCTATATAGCCAATTTTTAAAGCTGTTCTTTTCATGATTATTATATTATTGTATAATTAATTAAAATATATTTCTTTTAAAGGACAGCCGCAACATTGACTTTTCGGCTCGAAAAATAAAAAAAAGTAAGTAAATGAAGTTTAATCACTTACTTAACTTTTAATCTGATGATTTCATAAAATAGATTTCTATAGAATCAATAATTAAAATAAAAAATAATTAATAAGCTATTTAAGTACAAATAAATAGGAAAATAAAATTTAGTGTAAAAGACTCTAAAGAATAAAAAAAGGGAAATATCCCTTTATTCAACATCTTTTAGAGCTTCAACCATGTTCAGTTTTCTGATTTTACCTGAAAACATTAAATTAACTAATATAGATAAAGAAAATGTTATTGCAAAACTTATTAGAATATTTCCGACAGTTAATCTTATTGGATAGTAAAATGATGCTCCTGCAGAATCCATCATCAGTTTCATCAAGTAATAACCTAAAGGAACACCAAATATGAATCCGACAGCTGTAAACCATAAATTCTGAGTTAACAGCAGCTTTCTTAAATTAGCTGTTTTAAATCCGATAACTTTTAAAGTAGCTATTTCCCTTTCAATTTCTGTAAATGATAACAAACCCAGGTTATACAGCACTACAACAGCCAATACTGCTGCAAAGAATATTAAAATAGATACCATCATCATCATAGACTGAGTCATATCATCCCATGCAGAAACCAATGTATCCATACTGTTTACCGCATTAATACCATCATATTCCTTAGTAACATTTTCATGAGTTACAATACTTGTTGGTGTATAATTTAATCCCAAATCCTCCAAATAATTCGGAGTCATAACTAAACCTTGGGATATTGGGTCTGCATGAACAGAAGCTATCTTAGTTGTTACCCATTTATCACTTCCGGCAATGTGCCATTTAATTGTATCTCCTTTTTCCACATCAAGTAATTGAGCCATTTTAACAGAAATTGAAACACCATCTTCAGGAATACTTATTGGCTGTCTATCATCACCAGTAGGAGTTACCAGATTTGACTCATTTAAAACCAGCAGCGTTCCTGATTTTTTAACGCCGTTGGCCTCAAGTTCAATTCCCCCTTCCATTAATTTTTCACCATTGACTTCATCAGCAATGTTGTCTACCTGAGTAACAGAAGTTTCATTACCAATTATTAATTTAGATGAAAAATGATTAATGTCTTCATATTCCCAGTCTCTTAAATCATTCATCCCATCATTCATTCCAAATGCAGATATAAGCAATGCAGTACATCCTGCAACACCTACAATTGTCATTAATGCTCTTGTTTTATTTCTTTTTGCATCTCTATAGTTCCAACGGGAATTGAAACCGAATTTTTTCCATATTTTTGATCTTTCTAAAAATCCGGAAACTGAAACCTTTGGAGATTTTGGTCTAATCGAATTAGCAGGATTTTCTTTTGAAATGGATCTTGTTGCCCAATATGATGCAATCAATGAAACTAAAACCATGACAGCTGCAACAACTACAAAGCTAATACTATATCCAAAGTGCCATTCAGGTAAAGTATAAAATGTACTCATAGAACCTAAAAACAGCCATGGAATCGTCATCGGTCCGATTATCAGCCCGGCTATACTTCCTGCAAGAACCAGCCAGAAACCGTAAGAAATGTAATGCAACATGATTGTTCTATCTTTAAACCCTAATGCCTTTAAAACTCCGATTTGAGTTCTTTGGTGATTAATTATTCTTGTCATTGTGGTTAAAAGAGTTAGAACAGCTATTAATATAAACATTACAGGGAAAATATCTCCCATCATCTTATGCTGATCCATTTCTTCATTAAACTGAGAGACACTTGGATGGTTTTCCTGTTTTACAAAAGAGGTGTAATTTTCACCGATAGCTGAATCCAAATCCTTAGCATAATCATCTCCGCTTCCATTAAAATCAACTAACAATACATTATACTGAATATTTGTTGGAAATGCCTTGTAAGATAAATATGCATATCCTGATTTATTGAAATCAGGAAGTATGGAATTTTCTGAAGATGTGTAAACATACTCTGGAGAATAACCTATACCTTTAATTTCCTTTTCAAGAGTCATACCATGACATGAAAATGAAATATTATCTCCGACACTTAAATGTTTAGCATCGGCAAAACGTTTATCTAACCATACACCATTTGCATCATCAATATCAACATCTTCTCCTTCAACTAAATAAAATTTAGAAATATCGTTCTTTTCTAAAAAGTGCAGTGTCACATCCGGATCATTATCAAAATCAGCTACTGAATCAATAACCAGCTGCCTTTCACTAGATGTAGTTTCACTTATATTGTTAACTTTATCTACAGTATTATCATCTAAATGAGCACTATAAATCCACCCGTCAGCTAAATTAGTAGCATCATAAAAATTATTAGCACTTTCTTCAAATCCTGTGTATTCCCCACCAATTCCTGCAAATACAAATACTCCTAAAAAAGCCATTAAAAAGATTGAAATGAATTGAGTTTTATGATTCATAATGTCTCTAAACATCTTTTTAGCTAACATAAACTCACCATTCTAAATCAGTTATCTTTTTAGGATTCTCATTAATAGTTATACTTTCAATCTGACCGTTTTTAATTCTCATAACTTTATCAGCAGCTTCAGCAAGGATTGCATTATGTGTAACAATAATTACTGTTGTATTATCATTAACACTCATATTTTGAAGCAAGGATAAAATAGAAACACCTGTTTTAGAATCCAGTGCACCTGTTGGTTCATCACATAAAAGCATAGACGGTTTTTTAGCAACAGCCCTAGCTATTGAAACTCTTTGTTGTTCTCCACCTGACAACTGTGAAGGAAACTGATTAGCATGCCTGTCCAATCCGACAGATGCCAGAACTTTCATTCCATTAATATCAACATCTACAATATCCTTCATAAGTTCAACATTTTCAAGAGCGGTCAGATTGGGAATTAAGTTATAAAATTGAAATATGAAACCAACGTTTTTAGCTCGGTACTTAGTTAGCTGATTATCATTGAAGCTTTCAATATTGTTTCCATCTACAATAATTTTACCACTGGTGACAGTGTCTAAACCTCCTAAAAGGTTTAAAAGAGTTGATTTTCCAGCTCCTGAAGGACCTAAAATAACAACAAATTCACCTTCTTCAATAGTAAAATCGATATGATCAATAGCTGTTAAAATATGCTCTCCGGATTTATACTCCTTGACCACATTTTCAAATTTTACAATATCACTCATATTAAATCACTTAATAATAATATTAATTAAAATATTATATAAAAATATTATATAAATATTTAGTCATACCTAAATTTATTATTGGCAATATTATATATATTTTTTCCAAAAAAGATTTGCATTTAACAGTAACTATTAAACCATATTAATTATAAAAATATTATAAACCAAAAAATTTAGTAATGGAGTTATAAATGTCATTTAAAAAAGATGAAATGTTAATAATGCCGGCAGTTGATATTAAAAATGGCAAATGTGTACAGCTAGTCCAGGGACAGCCTGGAAGTGAAATGATAGCTATTGAAAATCCTGAAAATGTTGCAAAACACTGGGAAGATTTGGGAGCTAAAAATTTACATATTATTGATTTGGACGGAACAATTGATGGGAAAACCAGCCTCGATGTAATTAAAAAAATATTAAAGGAAGTTAGTGTACCTATACAATTAGGCGGAGGTATAAGAAGCATTGATTATGCCAAAAGACTTCTCGATTTAGACATAGAAAGATTAATTATCGGAACCATGGGAATTGAACATCCTGAAACCATAACCCAGCTGTCAGATGAATACGGATCAGAGCGAATAATGATTTCACTTGACAGTAAAGACAACAGAGTTGTAATTAAAGGATGGCAGGAAAAGATTGATAAAAGTCCAGCAGAACTTTCAAATGAATTTAAAGAACATGGAGCAGGAAGTATTCTTTTTACCAATGTTGATGTTGAAGGTTTATTAGGAGGATTTTATACTGAGCCGGTTATTAAGCTTAAAAACTCTGTTGACTTGCCGATTGTTTATTCCGGAGGAATAACCAGCATTTCCGATGTTAAACAATTAAATGAAAGTGGTGTTGAAGGTATTGTAATTGGTTCTGCACTTTACAAAGATAAAATCGATTTAAAAGAAGCTTTAAAATACCAAAACAGGTAGTGAAATTATGAAAAAAGTAATGGCAACAGGTACATTCGATTTATTACATCCTGGACATGGAATTTACCTTAACGAAGCTAAAAAACTTGGAGGCGAAGACGCTAAACTTTATGTAGTAATTGCTCGTGATTCAACTGTTGAAAAAAGAAAAAGATACCCTATAGTTGGAGAACAACAACGTTTAGAGTTAATAAAGATGATAAAAGGAGTAGATGAAGCCTATCTAGGTAATGAAAATGGAGACTTCCTTAAAATTGTAGAAGAAATTAATCCTGACATAATAGCTATTGGTGCTGATCAAAGACACGACATTACTAAATTACAAAAAGCTATTAACAAAAGAGGATTAAAAGCTAAAGTGGAACGTGTGAAAGCATACCACAATGCAGAATTAGACAGCAGCTGTAAAATTATTAAAAAAATAAAAAAAATGGATTTCAAAGGAAAAATAAACGATAATTGTGATTAATGAGGTAGATAAATATGTATAATGTAGCAATAGTAGGAGCAAGCGGATATACTGGTGGAGAACTTCTTAGAATGTTATTAAATCATAGCGAAGTAGAAGTAAATGATATTACTTCAAGAAAATATGATGGAACACCTGCACATAAAATACACCCGCACATAAGAGATTCCGGATTAGTTTTCAAAAATAAACAGCCAGGTGAATTGGATGCAGATATAATATTTACAGCCACCCCTCACGGAGCATCAATGAAAATAGTTCCGGACTTGCTTGAAACCGGAGTTAAAGTTATTGACTTAAGCGGAGATTACAGATACCGTGACACCAAAGTTTATGAAAAATGGTACGGATTGGAACATACCAGTGACATTAAAGGTGTTTATGGCCTTCCGGAAATTTACAGAGATGAAATTAAAAAAGCTGATTTGGTAGGAAATCCTGGATGTTTCCCAACAGGAGCAATATTATCCTCTTACCCTTTAGTAGATAATGATTTGGTTGACAGAATAGTCATTGATTCAAAAACCGGAGTTAGCGGAGCAGGAGTAAATCCTTCAAGTACCACACATTACCCAAATATTGCAGATAATGTCAATCCCTACAAAATTTCTTCACACAGACATGTTTCTGAAATTCAGCAGGAATTACATGGGTTTGAAGATGTTAAAGTTTCATTTACCCCACATTTAGTTCCGGTGATTCGAGGAATCCAAACAACAAGCCACAGTTTCTTAAAAGAAGAGCATTCAGACATTACTCCTGATGAATTAAGAAAATTCTATGAAAAAACATACGGTAAAGAATACTTCATTAAATTAATGGATGAGGGAGAAATTCCCCATTTAAGTTCTGTTAGAGGATCCAATTTTGTTCATATTGGAGGATTTGAAATTGATGATACTGGAAGAGTTGTAATGCTTTCCTGTATCGACAATCTTGTTAGAGGTGCATCAGGTCAGGCTATACAAAATATGAACATAATGCTTGGATTAGATGAAACAGCAGGATTAAAATATTTTGGGCTTAATCCATAAAATATATAACACCCTAAAACAAACAAATAAAATCAAAGAGAGGGAGATAATATGAAAACTTTGATAATTTATTATTCCCAACATGGAAGTACAGAAGTTGTAGCTAGAACACTTGCAAAAGAGTTAAGAACTGATATACTTGAAGTTACTGATTTGAAAAATAGAAGTGGATTTAAAAATAAACTAACTTCCTGTATTGACTCAATTAAAGAAACAAAAACTGAAATAGCTCCTTCTGAAGTGGATTTAACAGAATATAATTCAATCTACATCGGAACTCCAACTTGGGCAGGAAAACCAACACCTGCAATTATAACATTAATTGACAGATGCAATTTAAGAGGAAAAGACCTATACCTCTTTGCAACAATGACTGGCAGAGGGGGACAGGCTACAGTAGACAGAATGGCTGAAAAAGTAAAAGCTCGTGGAGCCAGAGTTATTGAGACATTTACATTAAACACAAAGGATAAAGATATTGAAACTTTAATCAATGATACTGAAGTAATTATTGACATATTAGACTTAAAAATGTACAGTGGGTAAATTATGAGCGTTGATAAAAAATCTGAATTAAAAATCAGAGCTATTGAAAATGGTACAGTAATTGACCATATTACTGCAAATAAGTCATTGCATATCCTTAAAATACTAGGGCTTCCAGACAGTGAAACTAAAAATGTTACAGTAGCTATGAATGTTTCTTCAAAAGAAATTGGTCGAAAAGACATAGTGAAAATTGAAAACAGAGAATTGAACCATGAAGAACTTGACCAAATTGCATTAATTGCACCTAAAGCCAGTGTTAACATTATCAGAGACTACAAACCAGTAAAAAAAGATAAAATTATACTGCCTGATACAGTTACAGGAATTATCAAATGTACCAACTCCAAATGCATAACCAATTATGCAAATGAACCGATAACTCCTAAATTTAATGTTATAAACAACCATCCGCCAGTTGTCAGATGCCATTACTGTGAAAAATTAATTAAAACAGAAGATATCGAAAAACAATTCGAATAGTCTTCCACTTATTTTTTTATAAAAAAAATCAGCCAATTAAATAATCTGCCAATCTTTTAGATAATGCCAGAATAGTTAAAATCGGAGGTTTTCCTGGAGAAATTGGTAACACACTTGCATCATCAACAAACAAACCTTTAATTTCAGTTTCCAGATTGCTGTCTACAAATTTTCCAATAGCTGCACTGCCGCCAGGATGTGCTCCCCTGTAAACTGTAGAAGCTATTGTAGCTGGATTAACACCTGCTTTTTCCAGAATAAAACCTGCAGCAGCTGCACCTTCAGCCAAATACCTAATATCATTAATAGTGTTTATTTTAACAACATCCCCGCCATCAGTTATGTATCCTTTGCATTCATCAGATGTTTTAACCATGATACTCAATATATCTTTAGGTTCAACATCCCCCCCTATTTTAGACGGAATGAATGATGAGTAATGAGGTGACAGAACAAAGTTTTTGCCAGCAACAAGACCTGCCATCTGAACTTCAGTGTTGAAGTTAATGTCTTTTATAACTCCTCCTACTGAAACAAAGGGATCAAAGAACAGTTCTCTTCCGGCATCAATCCCTATTTTCCTTAAAATTAAAGCAGAACCAATAGCTCCGGCAGACAATACCACTGTATCAGAGTGCAATATTTCCTCTTTTCCATTTTTAATAAATTTGACTCCTTTTATCCGATTATCTTCAGTTATCAAGCCAGTGATTTCAGCTTCATCAATGAATTCTGCACCATTTTCAATAGCTATGTCAACAAAGTGTTTTCCTGTCCATTTTGCATCAACAAGACATCCAAATGCACACTGACCGCACTGAATACATTTTTCTTCATAAATCGCTTTCGGCATTTTAATCGGATTTAAACCCAGCTCTTCAGCTGCATCCAAAAATAATTGTGTTCCTTTGCCTATATGAGTGTCATCCAAACCATGAACCTTAATCAGATTTTCAACATAATCATATTCTTCTGAAAGATCAATTCCATAATCATATAACTCCTCATCTAATGCCCTAACCATATTAGCCATTGAAACCATTGTTGAACCTCCAACACATGTAGCTGTAAGCAAATCAACACTGTCATTGTATTTATCATAATAATTAAAAGCATCTTTAGAGTCAATATATTTTCCTTTTTCGATTATGGTTACTGGCACATTAGATTTAGCTAATTCCATTGCTAATATTGCTCCTCCTGCTCCAGAACCTACAATTATTACCATTTAATCACCTTATAACTTTTAAAAAAAAATCTATAACATGAGTTATATTTTTTATTGTATTTAAACACAAAGGATATATTTGGAAAAAGAAATAAAAAAAGAATTCCCTTTATTACAACACATATATTAAACTTAAACTCTAAAAATAGATAATAATATATTATCATGGATATGAAACAATGAATGAAAATCTTGATTTATTTGAAAAAGTCATTAACAAAACCATTCCCAAAGTAGATTATGTGGATATCAGAGGTGGAAACGGAAATAACACCTCCATAATCATGAAAGACGGAGAAGTACAGGAAATCAACACAGGAAACTCATTAGGCATAAGAATAAGAGTTTTAAATAATGGTGCATGGGGATTTGCTTATACAAATGATTTATCAAAATTAGATGAAATAGCACAAACCTCTATAAAGATATCAAACTCCCTTAAAGGAGATGAATCATTGTCTAAAGCAGATATAATTCAGGATAAAGTATCTACTGATGTTAAAATACCCTTCAGTGATGTTTCAATAGAAGAAAAAAAAGAAATAATGTCTGAAGCCAGCAAAGCTGCCAGTTTAAAAGAAGTAACCAGCACTACTGTTTCCTATTCCGATTCACAAAGCCAGGAAGTTATCTTAAGCAGTGAAGGTACAAACATTGAAATGAACACAAATAGGGTTGCAATGTTTTTAAATGCTGCTGCAAGTGACGGAACCATGATGCAAATCGGACACAACAGTATTGGTGGAGTAAAAGGCTTTGAAGCTATAAGTGACGAAGACATTGAAGCTTTTGGAAGAAAAATAGGTGAAAAGGCTGTAAGATTATTGAAAGCTGAAAGCGCACCTTCAGGAAGATTCCCAATTATTGCTGACCCTAATTTAACCGGAGTATTTGTTCACGAAGCATTAGGTCATGCAGTAGAAGGGGATCTGATTTTGCAAAATGATTCAATTCTTAAAGATAAATTAGGAAGCAAAATAGGTTCAGACATAGTCAATATCTACGATGATGCAAGCTTAAAAGACGGATTCGGATATTATCCTTATGATGTAGAAGGAGTTAAAACCAAACCTAATCAGCTAGTAAAAGACGGTAAATTAATATCTCTTTTAAATTCAAGAGAAACCGCATCAAAATTAAATATGGAATCTTCCGGAAATGCAAGATCAATAATAGCTGACAAACCAATTGTAAGAATGAGTAACACTTACTTAAAACCTGGAGAGATGTCTTTTGAAGAGCTGATAGAAGATATTCCTGACGGAATTTATCTTAAAGGCTCAAGAGGCGGACAAGTTGATACCGGAAAAGGAATATTCCAGTTCAATGCTGCAGAAGGATTTAAAATAGAAAACGGAGAAATAACCACTCCGTTAAGAGACGTTTCATTATCAGGAAATATATTAGAAACCCTAAAAAATGTTGACGCTATCGGCAATGACTTTGAACTAAGTGTTGGATTCTGTGGAAAAGACGGTCAGACTGCACCGGTAGGTGACGGCGGACCACATACAAGAATTTTAAATGCTTTAGTTGGCGGAAGTAGCTAATAAAGAGGTGTAATAAAAATGATAAGCCAAGAACATGGAGAATATTTGTTAAATATAGCTAAAAAAGCGGTAAAAACTTATCTTGAAACCGGCGAACAAATTCTTGTTCCTGAAGACTGTCCTGAAGAACTTAAAGAAAAATTAGGTGTTTTTGTAACTTTAAACAAAAATAATCAGTTAAGAGGATGTATCGGATATCCTGAACCTATTGAAAGTGCAATTCAGGCAACAATCAGTGTAGCAATTGCAGCAGCATCTGAGGACCCGAGATTTCCTCAGGTAATTCCTGAAGAATACGGTAATCTGGAATTTGAGGTTACAGTTTTAACAAAACCCCAATTAATGGAAATTGCACATCCAAGTGAATATCTAAACAATATCAAAATCGGCAAAGACGGATTAATGATTAAAAAAGGATATTCAAAAGGATTGCTGCTTCCTCAAGTAGCAACTGAAAATAACTTTGATGTAGAAACTTTTTTAGAACATACATGTATGAAAGCAGGAATTAGTGCAGACAGCTATTTAGATGAAAGCTGTGATGTATACACATTTCAGGGACAAATATTTAAATAATAAAGTAACATTACTTATAGTGGTGACAAATGGGATTTTCACTAAATTTTCTGAAAATATCCCATCAATCATCATTAAATAATAATTCCTTTTTCTTTCTATCAAATTCATATTTAGTTAATAATCCTTTTTCATATAAATCAGCATATTTAAATAATAATTCATCATTTGATAAGTTAGTTGTTTTAATATAATCCGATGATTCGTTTACTGGAGATTTATCTAATTTTTTACTAGCTTCTGCAATTTTTTTATTAAACCAAGCAGGACTTGATTTAGTTTTACGGGCATCACTATTAAAATATTCCTTTGCAACTTCTATTACTTTTTCATATTGTTGTGTATCATAATATAATGAACATAATCTTTTATATGCAGTTAAATTTTTTGTAAACTCTTTTCTATCCCATAACTGCTCGAAAAAATATAATGCTTTTTTACTAGATCTGGCAGATTTATATTTAAGGCTTAACTCATGATATTCAGATTTTATATTATGTGCCTCCTGAGAAATAATTTTTACCTTTCTTCCACCACTTTGAATTCTTGCTGCAATTGGAACAGGTTCATTTTGTTTGTCTTTATTTTTACGGCCATGTTCATTAAAATAATCCAAACATACGTCAAAATTAGAAAAACTATGACCAGAGTACTTACATGCTTTTTTATATTTTGATTCAAACCACAATACCTGTGATTCATTACAAAATCGTCCACTTTTAAAAAATTCTTCAACTGTGTTTATAACATTCAAATTATCTCTTTTCTTATAATATACTTCAACTAATTTTCTATACGGATAATAATCATTTAAAAAATACATATTAGTTATTAATTTTTTATAAAAATCTTCTGCTTCATCATACTTTCTTGATTTAAGGAGCTTATTTCCAAAATCCTTCTGATTAGCTTTAATTTCAATACCTTTAGAATTATCAAAATCGCTTAAATCAATTAAATTAGCTTTAACATCTTCCTCCTCTACACTATCAAATTCCTTAAATCGGTTAAAATCATCACTATAAATTAATTCTAAATTATTTTCATCTATTAATTCATCAATATATTCAGACTGATTATAATCTTCTGTAAATATATAAACTCCTTTTTTAGCACGAGTAATAGCAACATAAAACAATCTACGTTCTTCTTCCAATTTTTTATCATAATCCCAATCCTGTATTAAATTCACGAAATATGGTGGATAAAATTTATTAGGAAATCCCCAATCCCTATTAAAAACATTGATTAAAACTACATAATCTGCTTCAAGACCTTTTGCTTTATGAATTGTACGATATTCCACATTCTTTATACTTTCATAATCATTTGTTATTTGTTTATAACTACCTTTTGATTTTTTAACTAAGTCAGTATCAAATATAAACTTATCAATATCCCCATTATACCTGCCTAAAATGAATACCTTTTCATTATCTTTTGATAAATTATAAATGAGATTATAAATTGAATCTGAATCACTATCAAAAATTATTTTTACAGGTTTTTCAATAGATTTATCTGATTTTAATGATTTTTTAAATTGTGACTCATTTTTCATTATAAAATTACCTGCAATGTCAATTAATTCCTGAGGATTTCTGTAAGTTTTTTCAATGAAAACCCTATTTGCATTTGGGAAATAATCACAAAAATCATTAAACAGAGTAATATCACTATCTCTGAAACCATAAATAGATTGCCAATCATCCCCAACAACAACCAAATGAGCATTACAAGCTTGTTTGAGAGTTTTTATAAACTGAAAATTTTTATAAGAGATATCCTGATATTCATCAACAAAAATATATTTAAAATTATTGAATATTCCTTCCTTTTCAATCAATTCAATTGCTTTGTTAATCATGTCATTAAAGTCAATTAAATGATTTCTAAAAAGGTAACCCTCATAAAACCTAAAGACTGATTTAACTATCTGAATAAAAGCCATGTTATTTAAATAATTTTTATTTGTATAATATCCGCCATTATTAGTTTCAAAGTCATGTTTACATTTAGATTTAATCTTTTTAAAATCAGAAGCAACATATCCTTTACCTTTAAATAAATCAATGAAACTTTTAATTCTTGAAGAAATATTCGATTTTGAAATTAAATGATTAAATTTTTCAATTTCCCGATCCAACTCTATTAATTTAATCATATCGTGAGAGTTAAGATTATTTTCACAGTAAGTTGTTATATCATCTATTTGTTTATCTGATGCTGTTTTTAAATACTTCTCAAAAATCTTTTTAAAACCTCTACCATCATATACTTCTTTATCCCTGTACTCATTGATTAACGACAGCCCAAAAGAATGAATTGTACTTGTAGGAACATCATAATTTAATTTTTCAATTAATTCTTCTACACAAGATTTTGAAAATGATAAAAATAAAATATCATCAGGAGAAATATTTTTCTTTTCAATCAAATATTCTGCTTTAGCAAGTAATGTATGAGTTTTACCAGTTCCTGCACCTGCAATAATTTCCAAATCACAATCATTCAAAATACAGGCAATTCTTTGTTGTTCGTCTAATGATTTGCCCTCAAAATTATCAAAAAAAGAAGCATTATCTTTAAGTTCATTTTTTAATTCAATTGGCAAATTTTCAATTTGATAATATTCTTTCAATGATTATCCCCCTTAATTAAAATAAATTAAATGTAAAAGATTCTCTTAAAAGTCCAAAAAACATTAACGGTTGTAAACAGCATTAACAAATTATTTTATGTATGTTTAAACTAATATCTTATAAATAATATTGAAACAACTTTTAATTAAACATTAGCCACAAGTTTAATTAAGCATCCTAGCTAAAGAATATTATATAACTATTGAAAGAGAAGCAGTATAAGCAACTGATATTTAAAGTGATAACAATGATGATACCTACAATACCTACTCCTGATGAATTACTTGACAAAGGATTTAGCAGAGGGAAAAAACAGGCAGATTTAATGAGAACACAGAAAATACCTAAACATCTGAAAGGAAAAAGAATTGAAGAAAGAAGAGTTATAACTTCTTGTCAGGTAATCAAAGACAAATTAAAATCCATTTTAGATAGTGTTCCAGATATAGAAGACCTTCCCCCATTCTATCAGGATTACATTGACATTACTGTTGGTGTAGATGATATGAAACAGGCTCTTGGAGGGCTTAACTGGGCTTATGGTATTTTAACACAACTTGAAAAAGAATATGGGAGCAAAATCAGAAAAAATCCATCAGAAAAAGCAACTACCCTTCAAAAACAAGCATATGGTAGAATTGCATCTGTTGTAAACAAAATCAAAAAGGATTTGGATTTCCTTGATTTTGCAAAAGCTAACTTAAGAAATATGCCTACAATTGACTTCAATGCAACAACAATTGTAATAGCAGGATTTCCAAATGTTGGAAAATCCACACTTCTTAACCAGATATCTGGAGCAGACCCCCAAATAGCCAACTATCCTTTTACAACTAAAGGTATTCAAATAGGACATGTGGAAAGACATTGGAAAAGTATTCAAATTATTGACACTCCAGGACTTTTAGACAGACCGGTTTTAGAAATGAATGATATTGAATTAAATGCAATAGTGGCTTTGGAACATTTGGCGGATGCTATTTTATTTATTTTCGATGCATCTGAAACCTGCGGATTTGGTCTGGAAAGTCAGTACAATTTATTAAAACAGATTGAAAAAATATTTGACAACATTCCTGTAATCTACCTATTTAATAAAATGGATCTTATTGAAGACACCAGCTATGTGGAACAGTATGTTGATGAATTAGATAACTCTATTTTCATATCAGCTATTGAGGGAGAAGGTATTGATAAAATAAATAAAGTTTTAGACTCTGTTAAAAAAATAGAAAGAAATGAAGAAGAGGAATATTAAAGATACCTTTATATATTAAAAGTCCATAATAACAATTAAATTTAATTAAACATAATGGAGTCACAAATATGGTAGAGAAAGATATAATCGAAACCAAAATTAGCGAAGGCAAAGAAAAAGCTGAAGAAAAAATTGACGAACACAAAGAAAAGGCTGAAGAAAAAATCAATTACCGCAAGGAAAAATTAAACGAAAAAAGGGAACAGACAAAAAATATGGCTGGAAAAATGACAGAAGATTTATCCAAAGGCTTTGATGATCTTCAAGAAGGTATTAAATCAATTCAAAAAATAATTGATCAGAAAATTGATGATTATAAAAAAGCAACCATCCACAGCTTAGACGTTGATTTAATAGAAACTGAAGAAAAATACTACTTGAAAGTAGATGTTCCAGGTATTGAAAAAGAAGAAATTGATATTGAAGCTGGAGACAAAGACATCTCAATTGTAGCTACTTTCAAACCGTATACTGAAGAAATTGAAGAAGAAGATAAAACTGTTTTAATTTCAGATATAAAACAAGGAAAATGCAGCAAAAGCATCAGATTCAGCAACAATATTGAAATTGATAAAATCAGTGCAAAATTCAATAACGGAACAGTTTTAATAACTATTCCTAAATTAAAAACACCAAAAAATAAAATTAATGTAGAATAAATTTTCTACATATTTCTTTTTTTAAAAAAAATTAATATCTGACTTTTCCGATATGTCTTGTAGCACCAGGGTCTTCACCATTAAAATGTGCCAAATAATAAACAAACCATTCTAAAGGAACTACAAATATTAATGGAGATAATAACGGATTGATATCTGCATAATCTTCCAAATTATAAACAATAGACTTCAATTCTAAATTTTTAGAAAATTCAATAGCTTTGTCAGTTATTTCATCTGATTCAAAACCTGAACGCAGGAAAATAATTGGAACATCTTTTTCTGCACGTTCTATTAAACCATGCCTAAATTCCGCAGAGTAAACAGGACAGGCATGTTTAATTGCTCCTTCCATAAGCATAGTCATAGCTAATTTAAATGAAAGGCCGAAGTTAGGTCCGCTGCCTAAACAGTAAAAGATATCTTCATCTTTAAACTCTTCAGCTAATTTTTTATTATCTTCTTCAGTTGTTTTTAATAATTCTTCAATAATATCCGGAATATGTTTCAAATCACCTAACAGTTCATCTGCCTTATCATAATCAGACCCTTTAAATAAAATCTGATAAAGACAAGCCAATTGAGTTACATATGTTTTAGTTCCAAGAATTGCTGTTTCCCTTTCACATTGTGTTATAATTGGAGTTTTAGCTTCTTTTATCATTGAACTATCAGGTTCATTAGAAATTGAAACAGTCTGAATTCCATATTCATTAGCTCTTTTAAGAGATGCCAAAGTATCTGCAGTTTCACCGGATTGTGATGTGAAAATAGCTACTGAATTTTCCCCGTTGATTAATTTTTTATTGTAATAAAACTCATAGCCGGTAAATACTTCTACACTCATGTCACAGGACATTCTTAATGCATCCCTAACACTATAACATGTAGAAATAGAACTACCACAACCAATTAAATAAATTTTATCTGCTTTTGATACAGCTTCTGAAACACTGTCCATTTTAGACATTTCACTTGCAAATGTCTTTCTAAGTGAATCAGGTTGCTCCATCATTTCATCATACATTTTATAGTTCATTGCTTAAACTCCTTAAAATTAATATATAATACTTATAATATTGTTTATTAACATATAAAAATGTTTTTTAAAAATCGATACTTTAATTAAGTAAATATTATTAAACTTATAAATATGGAAATAAATTTATCTTCAGTTGGAATGGAAAAAGGAAGACAATACGAAACAATAATAACTACAATAAGCCTTGAGGGCAAAAGAAATGCTGCTCCAATTGGAGTTATCTGTACCGGCAAAGATAGTGTAATCTGTCGCATATTCAAAGGAAGCACTACTTTAGAAAACATTATTTCTCAAAAGGAATTTACTGTAAATATTACTGAAAATCCACAACTTTTCACTCTTTCAACAATTGATAACCTTCCAGAAAATTATTTTGATGAAAACAATTCCATTAAAAATATTGAAAGCTATTTTAAATGTGAAGTTACTGACTTAATAGAAGCTGTTAAAAGAAGCGATCCGATTAAAAGTAACTCAAAAGCTATTGTTATAAAAGCCAAAGTTACATCACATGTAATCAATAAAAATATAAAAGCTATTAACCGTGCCATGGGGCTGCTTATAGAAACTTTAGTTAATTTTACAAGAATAGACATGGTTGATGATGAACAAAAAGAATATTATCTTGGAAGATTTAGGGAAGCAAAAAGAGTAATCAATAAAGTTGGATCAAAAGAAGAACAAAAAGCAATCCATGAAATAAAAAAAGAATTAATAAAAAAAGGGTATTCCCCCTAATTTTTAATTACATCAATAAAATCAAAGTTTATACAGTCAAATAAACCTTTATCAGATATTTTGATAGCTGGAATTACTAAAAGAGCCATAAATGACATAGTCATAAACGGAGAATCCAGTTTGCACCCGAAATCAGCAGCTGTTTTTTGCAAATTCTCTAATTTTTCAGCTACTTCATAGCTGTCTTCATTGGTCATCAATCCTGCAATAGGCAATGCCAAAGAATCTTCAAAATCACCGTCAACAATAGCAAAACCGCCTTCATTATCTATCAAACAGTTAACTGCTTTTGCCATATCCTCACTATTTGTTCCTACAACTACAATATTATGGGAATCATGAGCTACAGAAGAGGCAATTGCTCCTTTTTTAAGATTAAATCCAGTTATAAATCCGTTGGCTATTGAATTTCCGCCATAACGCTCAACAACAGCTATTTTTAAAACATCCTCTTCCAAATCAGGCTGTACAAATCCATTTTTAGTTTCCAATGTTGCATTTTCAGCCTCAGTTATTAATTCCCCGTTGAAACATCTGATTACATTAACATCTGCTGAAGGTTCATCACATGAGATTTCAAAATCCTCAGACTCTTTTTTGGAAACATCAAAAGTATTTTTGAATTCTGTTTCATTCACATCAAATAAAACATCTTTACCATCAAAAACACATTTACCTGCAACATATGTCTTTAAAATATTTAAATCATTCAGATTGTCTACAACAACATAATCTGCCTGCATTCCTTTTACAATAGCTCCTGTGTTTAAATTATAATGTGTTGACGGATTAACTGTAACCATCTCAATAGCACTTATCGGACTGACTTCCAAATCAATGGCTTTTTTAATGGATTCATTTAAATGACCTTTAATTAAGTCAGTGGTGTGCTTATCATCACTTACGATAAAATCAAAAATAGGCAGATGTATTCTTTTTTCCAGAACTTCATTGGGCATTTTTCCAAAACTTTCGTGATTTTTCCAGTATTCTAATCTGTCGCTAAAATCAAAAAGAGCTTCCATATTTTTAGCAGAAGACCCTTCACGAACCATTATTTTCATACCTTTTTCTTTTTTCTCAATAGCTTCTGCAAAATTGCTGCATTCATGGTCAGTAGAGATATGTTCACCAACATATTTATCCAAATCTTTTCCAGAAAGCAGAGGCGCATGACCGTCTATAGGTTTTCCAAGTTCTTTTGCCTTTTCCAGTTTGGCCAAAACTTCCTCATCTCCATTTATCACACCTGGAAAATTCATCATTTCACCAAGTGCAACAGCCTCATCTTTTTTAAGAAGTTCTCCTATAGTTTCGCTGTCCAGAATAGCTCCTGATGTTTCAAAACAGGTTGCAGGAACACAGGAAGGAATTGAAAAATAAAAATTAAAAGGAACAGATTTTGAATTTTCAATCATGAAATCTATCCCGTCAGTACCTGCAACATTAGCTATTTCATGAGGATCACAAACAACTGAAGTAGTACCGAACCTTACAGCCAGTTTTGCAAACTGTGCAGGAGTAAGCATTGTACTTTCAATATGGATATGGGAATCAATAAATCCCGGAAGAATAATCCCCTGAATATCCAATTCACTGTCATCGTTAATGACAATAGGAAGTATTTCTTTAAAAAATCCGTCTTCAACTGAAATACGTGCTGGATAAATTGAATCAGTTATAACATCTAACATATATGCACTGAATTGCATCTAATCACTTTCATGTAGGGATTCATATAAAAGAGGTAAAAATGTACCTATATCTGTTACAATACTAACTACCTGAGCACTTCCCCTGTCAGATAATTTGGTAACAGTAGCCGGATTAATATCTACACAGATACTTTTAACTTTTGAAGGAAGTAAATTACCCATAGCTATTGAATGCAACATGGTAGCTATCATAATTACCATATCCACTTCCTGAGCCTGTTTACGCATTAATTTTTGTGACTCGGCAGTGTCAGTTATTACATCAGGCAGAGGACCGTCATCACGAATAGAACCTGCCAAAACATACGGAATATCCTTTTTAATACATTCATACATGATTCCGCCAGTTAATGTGCCATCTTCAACAGCCTGTTTAATTGATCCTGAACGGTTAATTTTATTAATAGCCCTCATATGATGAGTATGCCCATGAGCTATAATTTCTCCTGTTTCCACTTCAATACCCAGGGAAGTTCCAAAAATATTGCTTTCAATATCGTGAGTAGCCAGTGCATTACCTGCAAGAAGAGAATCAATATATCCTTCCCTAATTAAAGCCGCCAGATATTTACCTGATCCTGTATGTACAATAGCCGGACCCCCAACAATAGCTATTTTACCGCCTTTACTTTTGATTTCTTTAATTTCCTTTGCAATTCCCCTGATTAAATTCATCAATGGTTTTTCAGAAGAAACATCACTGTTCATAAATTCAAAAGTTCCGCTTTTTTCTCTGGACCTTTGAGGTGGTGTAACTTTTATTCCATCACGACCAACAACAATCATGTCTCCTGCCTTAATCTCTGCTATCGGTTTAACTGATGCACGAGAATTCTTTTCATCAACACAGATTAAACAATCCATCTCAATGTTTTCAACAACTATCCAATTACCTTTATAGAGAATATGAGTTGTATGATTTGAAGTAGAATAAAAACCTTCCGGAGCAACTTTATCTTTTGAAGATGCAACTAATTCAACCTCTTTTAATTCAGATATTGATGCACCTAATACTGACAATTCATCTAAAATAGAATTTAAAAGGTCGATAGACTCTGCATAAACAGCCATCTTAACCTTACTAGTATCAGTTTTTCTTTTACCTACATCAAATTCTAAGAAATCAAAATCTCCACCTTTATCCATGATAATATCCAGAGCTTTTGGTAAAGTTAATGAATCAATAACATGACCAGAAAGTTCAATTGTTCTACTATTCATAATTTTTGCTCCTAATTAATTAATTATTAATATTTTAATTTTACTTTAAGCTAATATTTAAATAATTCCATATTAATTTTTTATAAAAAAAGCAGATAATCAACTAAAAATTCTAAAAAAGGATGATGAATAAAATAATAAAAGTCAAATCAGATTAAAAATAAAAACAAGTTATCACAATAATGATAAAAAATCATAAATTATTTTTGAAGCCAGAACTGCAGTAATATCCCCTAATCTGTCACCAGCTGTTTCAACAACATCCATACCAACAACATTTTTTAAAGATAAAGTTTTGAGTATTGCTTCTATATGATCATATAATATTCCACCGGGAGTTGGATTGCCAACAGTTGGAGCAACAGACGGGTCAAAAACATCCATATCGATAGAGAGATAAATTGGAGTGTCCACAGCACTTAAATAATATTCTATATTATCAAGATGACTGAATACTTCATTACTTTTAAATGTCATAATGTTAGAGTGATTTTCAACAAAATTCTCCTCTTCCTTTGAAGCTGACCTGATACCTATCTGAATCAATTCCTTAATGCTCATTTCATGAACCCTTTTCATAACACTGGCATGAGAATATTCCTCTCCAATAAAAGTATCTGCCAGATCCCTATGAGCATCTAAATGGACAACAGTCAAATCATCATATTTTTCAGTTAATGAATTAAGAACACCAATAGTTAAACTATGTTCTCCCCCAATAGTCAATGGTTTGATTTTTAAATCAGACAGTTCGTTAACAGTATCTTCAATTATGTCACATGTTTTTTTACAGTTTCCAAAAACAACATTTACGTCTCCGAAATCGTAAAAAATATTGTCCAATTGTGTATTAAAAATAGTATTATATTTTTCAAACCCATAGGAAGCTTCTCTAACTACTATAGGTCCAAAACGTGAACCCGGATGATAAGATGTCGTACTGTCAAACGGAACACCAATTATTCCCCAAGCACCTTCTTCAAGGTTGTTAAAATCAATTTCTTCCTGGGAAAAAGCAAATTTCCATGGCTCATATGTGTTTAAAAGCATAATAAATCAAAAAAGAACTAAATAAAATTATTTAGTTCTCATAATTTTCATATTTCCTAAAGCTACGATGTAATCTACTTCAATACCTTCAGTAATTTGATCTTTTAATTCTTCAGGCATAGGTAAATCTAAAGTGTCGTAATTTTCCATATCCATTAATTGAACATTGTTACCTTGGATAGATAATACCTGACCAACCCTTTTATCGATAATTGGAATATCTACTTTAGTATCTACAGGTTTTACAATACTTCTTTTTTGGTTATCGAAAATACCTACAGCTTCTAATCTAGCTTTAGCAGCACCATGTTTACCAGGGGATGAAGTAGTTAAACTTGTGATTTTAGATGCTTCCCCACCTAATACGATATATTTACCAACTTTTAATGTTTTAATCTCTACAACTTTTGTTGACATTAATTTTCCTCCATAAATTAAAAAATAGATTTAAATAAGTAATCTATAATAAGAATTATTTTAGATTAATAATAATTCTATCCAACATTTTATATAAATTATTCGTTTTAACAACCGGGACTTCAATAATAAATATTAAATAGAAATTACAAATTTAAAACAAAGTGATGAAAATGAAAATAGCTATTGTATCAGGAAAAGATGAGGGTCCGACAAGGTTAAATGCATTTGACAATGCATTAACTGATGCCGGAATAGGAGATGTCAATTTAATTAAAGTATCAAGTATGCTTGGAAAAAATACCAGAGTTAAAAAATTGCCAAAACTCAAAGCCGGAGCTATGGTTAATTGTGTGCTTTCTTCAGTTACCTCAAGTAAACCTGGAGATACAATAACTGCAGTTGTTGCAGTAGCTATTGGGGAAAAATTAGGCTGTGTAGTTGAAACAACTGGAACAAACAAAGACAAAGATGATTTAATCGAAGAAGCTAACTTTATGGTAAATTACATGATGGAAAAACGTGGAGTGGAAATTAAAGAGATTATAATTGAGTCAGCCAGCACAACTGTTGAAAATATAGCTTCAGTTGTAGCTTCAGTTGTTTATTTAAATGATGAAATAATTGAGGGATAAAATATGGATGCAAAAGATAAAAAAATAGCTACAGATCTTTGTTACGAGATTATAAAAGAGGTAGGCAGAGCTATTAGACCATATGTTGGAAAACCTGAATCTGGAGAAAAAGTTAAAATGGGGGCTGACGGCACTCCAACATCATATATTGATGTTATAGCTGAAGATCAGGTAATTAACATTTTAAAAAACGCTCCCATAAACTCCTATATCATCAGTGAAGAAATTGGAGAGCTGAAAGTTGGACATGGAAAAAAAGAAAGTGTTGTTATAACTCAGGAACTTAGAAGAACTGATTTAACTCCGGAGCAAAAACCTAAATTCATCTTCTTAATAGATCCGATTGACGGTACAAGCAATGCAATTAAAGAAATACCTGCTTATGGAATTTCAATAGCAGTTGCAAATGTTCCTGATGGCAGATTAGCTACATTAAATGATGTTGAACTAGGTTTTATCAGCAACTTTGGAAACGGTAATTTCTTTGAAGCTGAAAAAGGAAAAGGATGCTGGTTAAATAATGAAGAAGTACACCCTTCCAACATTGTAAACATCAGTGACATGTCTCTCGGAGGTTTTACTAAAAGTGGAACCAAAGCCGCTTCCAAATTAGTTGATAATGCAAGACGTATGCGTGTTTTAGGTTCTGTTGTTTTAGAACTTTCATATGTGGCCAGTGGAAGATATGATGCATTTCTTGATTTGAGAGGCAGCAGAATAATAGACATTGCAGCATCTAAATTGATTGTTGAAGAAGCAGGGGGAATTATTACCGACAAATACGGTGAAAAACTGGACAATAAATTAAGTATCTATGAAAGAACAATTGTTGTTGCAGCAAATAACAATATACTCCACAAACAGATAATCGATATCTTAAATGACAATGAAAGTGATGTTATCGGAGAAGTTGGAGTAGTGAGCCGTGTAGATGAATATCATGCAATATTATTCTCTGTAAAAATTATAGATTATCTTTTAAATAACGGTATTGATGTAGTTATTGAAAGATCATTGGCCAGAAAACTTGAAAAGCTTAAAAAAGACCCTAATTTGAAAAATATAATTAACACAACTATAAAAGAACATCCTGAGTTAAAGGACCAGTTAAAAAATTTAAACTTTAATATTGAATTTAAATTGCTCTCACGAACCATACAAGACTTTAAAAGTGATATGGCAATTATTCTCGGCGGAGACGGAACACTTTTAAGAACACAAACTAAAATGACTGAAGAAATACCGATATTCGGAATCAATATGGGTACTGTTGGATTTTTAACTGAAATTGAAGTTAATGAAACATTTGATTCACTTAAAAAAATCTTAAAAGGAGAATATTACCTGGAAAAAAGAACAAAATTAGTTGTTTCACATGAAAACCATCATTATTCTGCACTGAATGAAGTTGTTGTAATGACTGACGAACCTTCAAAAATGCTTCACTTCCAGGTACAGGTAGATGGAGAAATTATTGAAGAATTCAGAGCTGACGGTCTCATAATATCAACTCCAAGCGGATCTACAGCATATTCCATGTCTGCAGGAGGTCCAATTGTTGATCCGAATGTTGGAGGATTTATCATTATCCCAATTTGCCCATATAAACTAGGAGTAAGGCCATTTATTGTATCTGATGAAAGTGAAATTATTGTCAAATTACTTAAAAAAGGTAAAACTGCAGTATTTGTAATGGACGGTCAAATAAATGAAGAAGCAGAATACCAGGAAGAAATCAGATTCAAAAAATCAGACAAACACGTTTACTTCATAAGAAACTCAAATAAATGCTTCTATAAAAAAGTTAAAGACAAGTTAAATGAAGGAGGCATCAACAACTAATGAACAGCCTCGTAATTGACATGACACATGGCGGAGTAAAAATAGCCGTCAGCCTTGCAAAAAAAGACGAAACAGTCTATGCCTACGACATTTACAACACTTTGAAAAGTGTTGATAAAAAAATGCTGGATGTTTATAATGTTAAAGTCATAGATTTGGACTAT
This sequence comes from Methanobrevibacter sp. TLL-48-HuF1, assembly GCF_023617305.1. NCBI lineage: Archaea > Methanobacteriati > Methanobacteriota > Methanobacteria > Methanobacteriales > Methanobacteriaceae > Methanobrevibacter > Methanobrevibacter sp. TLL-48-HuF1. The sequence continues at coordinate 1,510,264 of NZ_CP081485.1, read as the reverse complement.
TTAAATAACCTAAATGGAAATTTAAGAGTAATCTATCCTGTTCATTTGCCTTTAACTAAAAGAGATATTGAAAAGTATAATCCTTCCCTAAATTATACTTTTTTAACCCATCACGAAATAATTAAAGAACTTCTGAAAAACTGGGGCAATGATATTCCCAAAATTGAAGTTACAGGAGTTAAAGGAAAAACCAGCTGTGTTTTTATGCTTAAAGAAATTTTAATTGATAAAAACCCTCTAATTTTATCCAGCTTAGGTGCATTATTATATGAAAACGGAGTGAAAAAAACATTAAAACAGAATATATCAATTACTCCTGCAAATATTAAAGAAACAATTGACCTTGCATATAAAATAGCCAACCCAATATGTGAAATAGCTGCAGGTAACTGTGATAGCCAAAATCTTAAAAAATATGGCTGTGCTATTTTTGAAAGTTCTCTCGGAGTCAGCGGAATTGGAGATGTAGGTCTTTTAACAAATATCGTTGAAAATTATCCAATAGCTAAAAATAAAAGAACTGCCAGTGCAGCTAAAAGTCAAATATTTAATTGCAGCATCGTAGCTATCCAAAAAGAAACATTAGATAAATTTTACAAAAACATCAACCATAAAAAGATAAATACATTTTCCCTAAAAAACTATGCCGATGTAACGATTAAAGACATAGAATATGATTTAGATAAAACAAAGATTAATGTAAGTTATAACAATATAATAACCACCAATAATGAAGTAATCTCTGGAGAATTTCAGATTGAAACATTTGCTCCTGGAAAACACCATGTGCAAAATGTTTTAGGAGTTATTACAACTTGTTTATCATTAAATATTCCAAAAGAAAAAATTATTAAAGGATTAGCTAATTATAAAGGAATTAAAGGAAGAACCAATAAAAAAATCATTGAAAATTCAACAATCATAGAAGAAATCAATCCAGGAATCAATACAAAAGCTATTGAAGAGTCTATAAACATGATAAATAATTTAGATGACTATTACATTGCCATTGGCGGAGATTATGGAATAACCTGTGAAGAAATTGATGAATCTAAAGTCAGCGCCTATTTAAACACTCTTGATTACAATATCATTTTAACCGGAGAAGTAGGTGAAGGAATTTTAAAAAAAATGAATAAAAAAGTAGAATATTCAAAAAACTTCCATGATGTTTATAAACAAGCTATACACAATAATAAAAACTTGCTTTTAATTTATCGCTCAGATTATAGAAAACTTAATAAAAGATAGTAAAAAATGTAACATTAGTTTTACATAAAATTGAAACATTTAATAAATATTAGCTAAATATTATAATTTGTAATTTAATGATAGTTATAAGTTAAAATTTATTATTAAATTAGAAATAATACTTTTAAATTGGAGATTATATTTTGAATGTTGGAACAAGAGGAAGTCAATTAGCACTTGCACAAACTAATCAAGTTTGTAAAGATTTAGCATCAATTACTCATGAAAACATTGATGTTAACATAATTAAAACAAAAGGCGACAAAATAACTAATTCTCAATTATACAACATGGATGCAAAAGGTCTTTTTACTAAAGAACTTGATAAAGCATTACTTGAAGAAGAAATAGATTTTGCTGTACATAGTTTTAAAGATTTACCAACTGAATTAGATGAAGAACTTGAAATAGTTGCAGTTCCAAAACGTGTAGCTCCAAATGAAGTATTAATCTCTAATAAAAACTGGAATGAACTAGGTCCCAAGTCCAAACTTGGAACTAGTAGCCTTAGAAGAGAAGCTTTTTGTAATTACCACAATAAAAACTTCGAACTTAAACCAATTAGAGGTAATATTGAAACCAGAATCAGTAAAGTTAATGATAGTGATTTAGATGCAACAATTATGGCTCAGGCAGGATTAATAAGATTAAATCTTACACAGCACATAAAAACAGTGTTTCCTCTAGATTATATCACTCCTGCTGCAGGTCAAGGAGCACTAGCTATTATAACTAGAAAAGATTCTGATAAAAAAGAAATTATTTCTAAATTAAATGACTATCAGTCCAGGCAAGAAGTGCTTGCTGAAAAACAAGTGCTTGAAGAACTAGGTGTAGGTTGTCAATGGCCAATTGGTGCTATAGCACAAATGAAAGACAAACAATTTTGTATATACTCAATCCTATTAACCAAAGAAGGAGAAGTTCTAAAAGAACATAGTGAAAAAGGATCAATAAGAGATGCCATCCAATTTGGTACAAAAATAGGAAAAATTTTTAAGGATTATGTTTAATTGGAGGAATAAAATTGAGAACAGTTAATGTAGGAGTTATTGGAGTAGGTGCAATGGGATACAACCATGCACGTGTATATTATAAATTAGAAGAAGCTAATTTAGTTGCTGTTAGTGATGTAAGTGAAAGAACATTAAATAAAGTAGCTAAAAAATATGATGCAAAAGGTTTCACTGATTATGAAGACTTACTCAAAGATCCTGAAATAGAAGTAGTTAGTGTATGTGTTCCAACTACCTTCCACCATGATGTTGTAATGGAAGCTATTAAATATGGAAAACATGTATTAGTTGAAAAACCAATAGCTTTTACCCTAAAAGAAGCAGAAGACATGATTTCTGCTGCAAAAGAAGCTGGAGTTATTTTAGCAACTGGACATGTGGAAAGATTCAATCCAGCTGTTCAAAAAGCTAAAGAACTCATTGACAATGATGTTATTGGAGATATTGTATCTGCATCTGCAAAAAGAGTAGGCCCATTCCCTCCAAGAATAAAAGATGTTGGAGTAACTATCGATTTAGCTATTCATGATTTAGATGTAATGAATTATTTATTTGATGAAGAGGTCATTCAAGTTTACGGTACTATGAATAGTATCTTAGAAAAATGTGAATTTGAAGACCATGCAGAAATCATGATTAACTTTAAAAATGAATCTACAGGAATTCTCGAAGTAAACTGGTTAACTCCATACAAAAGGAGACAAATTGAAATTACTGGAACTGACGGAATCATTTCAGTAGACTATATCGAACAAAGTATTGACGTATATGGTAAATTTGCTCAAGATATTGATATTAAACATGAAGAACCATTGAAAGAAGAATTAAGATCATTTTTAACTTCAGTTGTTAATGAAACTGAACCGGAAATTACTGGTGAAGATGGTCTTAAAGCACTTAAAATGGTAATAGCTGCTACTAAATCCTCAAAAGAACATAGGCCTATTAGCTTTAATGAACTTGAATAGGTGGTTTTGATGAAAGAAAAATTAATTAAAAAAGCTCAAGAGCTTAGGCAACATGGTTTTACAACTGGAGAGATAGCTGACGAACTTAATGTGAGTATGGATACAGCCAGATGGTTAACTCTTCAAAAACCTGCTGAAGAAAAACCAGAAGCTCCTGTTGACTTTTTTATAAATTGGAAAAGCTTAGGTGGAAATTCAACTCGTTTAAGATATGTTTCAGGAGCTTTAAGTGACATGGCATTATCACATGGAGAAGCTGAAGTAATACTTGGAATAGCTGTTAGCGGAGTGCCATTTGCAACTATGATGGCTGACTTTTTAGAAGATATGAGTGAAGTTGAAACCTCACTTGCAGTATACCACCCACACAAACACAGAAAAGAAAAAGATGACGGTGAAGGAGCTATAAGTACAAACTTCGGATCTGTTGAAGGTAAAAAAGTTGTAATTGTTGATGATGTTATAACTAGTGGTAAAACTGTAAAAGAAGTTATTCATGCAGTAAAAGATCATGGTGGAGAACCAATAGCTGTTACTGTACTAATTGATAAATCAGGACTTTCTGAAATTGAAGAAGTTCCTATTGAATCTTTAATTAAAGTAGGTAGATTATAAACCTACATTTTTACTATTTTTTATAAAAAAAGAAAAAGAATAGTCAAAAAGACTATTTAAATTTTAAATTATTCTTCGTTTAATTTTCTGCGTTTATATCCAACAAATATTAAGAATGCAACGATTATAATCAATATAATGGAAGCGACAATAGTATTTGAATTATCCTTTATTATATTCTTATCAATCTCATATGCTTTTTTGTTTGAAGATTGTCCGTTGTCTTCACCTACAGAACTTCCAGTACTTTTTGCATTTGATCCAGAAGAGGATTTAGTACTACTTGCTGGAGATGGATTTCCTTCAAGACTTGGACTATCACTAGATGAAGTACTTGTATTTGTACGTACAGTACCACTATATGAGTTAGATCTTGAATCTCCACTATCTGTATTTGAAGTCAGGAAATTAATCAAAGCATTAAGCAAGCTTAAACCTAATTTGTTAGAATCTTTATCTGTACTACTAGTACCATTAGAAGGATTTTTTGAATTGCCATCATCACCGGACAAATCAGGAACATCTGTATAACCAGAATCACCATCAGGTCTGTCCGGAATATTTGAAGTTTCTTTATCAGTATCCTCATCAGGGGTTACAATAACACTACTTCCATCACCAGGTTTAGGAAGTAAAGGATTCCTATTAGGGAAACTAGGGAACCATGGTTTTATTTTTGAACCATCAACTTTATTTGTCAAATTGTTCACATTAGTAGGGCTCGTATAATTAAATTCAAAACCACCATCAACATGATTGTAAATTTCCGCATAATAATCAAATGCATTAACTACACGATTATTATAATAGGATGTATTATAAAATTCACCTTTCGTATTGAATGCATCATAACTAGCTTTCGCATCTTTTCTAGTAGATATTAATAAATTATCAACAATAACCGAATTTACAGCACTTATTAGCGAAATTGCATATTTTGCTTCACTAGTAACTGTATTATTTTTAATTATAAAAGTATGGTTACCTTTAGTTGATTGAGAATAACTGATACCATAAATATTATCATTATCCTTAACTTCTGCAACACTATGAACTTCAATTGTATTATTAACAATAGTATCATTAGAATCTTGAGCTTCTATACCTGCAACAAGTGCCCAACTATGATTACCTGCCAATCCAGTAATATTAATCTTATTATTTGCAATATACAACTGAGTATCACCATAATAATTTTGTGAATAAATTCCTATATTTGGCCCATTAGATACTGAATATAAATCATTATTAGTTATATTTATTCTCTTAGAAGGTCCAGTAATTTGTATAGGGTATGCAGTACCAGCAGCTAACATCCCACCAGTTGTTAAAATAGCTATATTATTAGAATCTAATGTCAAACTATTTACACGCCATACATCAATACCATAAAGATAATTATTAAGACCTGGGAAAGTTACGAAATCTTCCATATACAAAGTGTTATTTTTAATAAGACAATTATTTGAATCAGCAATGATTATGCCATCTAATGTAGGAAAAGAACTTCCTGGTCTTTTATTAACAATACTTGCAACAATATTCCCAATAAATGTTAAATTATTACTATACTCAATACCTACACTTGCTACAAAATCAGAGTCTAAAGTAGCTCCAACTGCACCAAAATTAACATCCCTCAATGGAAGTTGAGTATAAATGCTATTATTTGCAATTAATGCATTAGGACAATTACTTAATTTTAAAGCATAACAATATGTATTTTTCTTATAATTATGACCTTCAAAATTAATTGTACAGTTAATAACTTGTAAACCACTAATTGGAGCGATTCTTCTTCCAACTGCAGAAATACCATAACCTTCAGTATCGCGAGGAACAGTATAATTTATAACACAATTACGTATACAAGTATTATCAGCCAATGTAAGAATTGAAGCACCGTCAGCATCTTTAAAATCAAATTCATTAATTAATGTGAAATTAGTTAATGTAACATCTTTACCATTAATCAAAAATGCAATATTTGTCAAGGTAAAATTATTACCTACAACAGTTACATTATTTGCTTTAATTTTTAAAAGACCTAAATTATCAAAGTTTTGAGTTAATACAAATTTAGTATTAGAATGCTCAACTCCTAAAGTACCATTAACAAAATACTCATCAATGTTAAATATAGTCAAATTAACCACATCTGAATTATTATCACCAGTTTCCGGATCATCAGGAGTAACAGGAATATCTGGAATATCCGGCACATCTGGAATATCCGGTGCATCACCAACAGTCATATTAGTTACAGTAGTATTTTCACTTAATGTTGATAAATCATTTGCAGAAACGCATCCCATAATCACGAAAAATAACATTAACAAAGACGTAATAATTATTTTTCGACTTAATTTAATCTTTTTCACCTCCTTTTAGTTTTAATAAAATCTTTTAAAACTAAAATAAGCCATCTCATAAGATTAAAAAAAACTTATTTAAAGTTCAAACTAAAAGACAATTAAGTATATGTAAAAAATAGTTTATATATTTATCTAAAAAAAAATTCAAAAAGAGATTAATTAAATAACCTCTTTTTTTAAGATATTTTTATAGTATTCCCTGTTTGGAAATCATTCCAGTAGGAAGTTATAATGTATTCACCAGCCATCAGTCTGATTCCTAATTTGGCAATACCGTTATTGTCTGTGAGTTTGTGGTAAAATACTCCATTTACATTAAATGAAACATTTTGGTTAGCTATTGGATTGCCTTGACCATCTAATGTTTGTGCAGTGAAGCTGCTTCCGTCCAGGTATTTCATGTCTAAATTTTTAGTAATTAATGTCGGCAATACATTGACTTTGTTCCCTATACTTAATCCATCGACCATCGTGGTTATAATGTATTCTCCAGGTCTTAAAGAAATTCCTAAGCTTGCAACACCATTGTTATCAGTTTTTTTAGTGTAGAAAACACCATTGATGTTAAATGTTACTTCCTTATTTACAGCTAAAGATCCGTCCTTGTTGTAGATGGTTGTCTGGAATCTGGAAGCATTCAAATAGTATTTTGTTAAATCATTTTGAACAATCAGTGATTTTACAGTAATATTATTACCTGACTGCTCACCAGTAACCAGATTGATTGCCGTTATAACATATTTGCCCGGATTTAAGTTAATACCCATCATAGCTATTCCCTTATCATTGGTGGTTTTAGTGTAAAAGACACCATTGATATTAAACTGAATATCTTTGTTTTTAAGAGGATTACCCTGTGAATCAGTAAATATAGCATAATACTGAGTATCGTTTCTAAACATTTTAACAACGTCCAATCCTTTAACTGTCGGTTCAATAGTAACTTTCGCCTGCTTGGTTATCGGAGTATAATCTGCTGTTCCTTTAAATTTAACAACAACAGAATATATTCCACTGTCCAAGCTCAGCCCTAAACTTACAACACCTTTTTCATCTGTTGTTTTAGTATAGGTTTTCCCGTTAATTGTTATTTCAATTGCAGCATCTCTTATAGGATTCCCCTGTTTATCAGTTAAAGTAGCTATAAATCTTGTACCATCATGATAAATCATTTTAACATCAGGAGCATTTAAAATAACATTATACTCAACAGCTTTAACCTCAAAAACACCACTATCTATAGCTCTGGAAATTTTATCAGTTCCTTTATATGTTGCAGAATATGTGTATTTGCCCTCCGGAAGCTTATCAATACTTCTCATACCTGTTCCATTAACTACAACAATTTTATAAAATTCATTGTTAACTTCCAAAGTTACATTACCTGTAATTAGTTGACCGTCTTCTGTTTTAAGAGTTGCACTAAATACAATGTCATCTTCACCTACTTCAACAGTTACTTTTAAAATACTTGTGGTTTGGTTTAATGAAATAACCTTACTTGTATTTGAACTTAAATAGTTATTATCCCCATTATAAGTAGCTACAACTACATATGAACCGCTGTCTAAAGGTGAGATATACCATGATGCATTACCTCCAACAATAGTTTTATTTCTTGGTGAATATAATCCCAATATTCTAAAAGTAACATTACCTGTTGCATCATCATTTACAACAGCCCAAATCCTAATATTTTTATCAAATAATATTTCACTGGTGACAATTTCAATATGGGAACTAGCTTTATTTATATTAAATGATTTTTCATCAGATGACTTTGAATAAACAGAATTTCCCAAATAATCTGCTTTAACACTATAAGTTCCAGCATTTAATTTATTGAAAACAGCTACTGCTTTACCATTTATAATTTCAACTGTTTTAGTTAAATTTCCAATGATGAAAGTAACATTACCAGTTGCTCCAGAAGTTACACTAGCCATTACAGTTATATTTTCACCATAAACAGTGTTATTTACCTCAATGACAGTTTTTGAAAGTGAATTCTTAATACTGAATGTTATGTCTGCAGTATTGTTGTTGTAATTATTGTCTCCAGAATATATCACTTTTAAACTATGATTTCCTAAAGATAAATCAGAGATTGTAACTGTAGCTATTCCATTATTAAGTGTTTTTATATATTTTATTCCATCTACAATAAATGTAACTTCACCTGTTGCATCATTTGGAAGAGTTAATGTGATTACTTCATCTTGTCCTGCAAGAACATCCTTAATATCCACATTTAAGTTTGGAGTAGTTTTAGATACTGTAAATGAAGTTGTTTTTGATAGTTTAGAATTATATATAGCTTCTACAGTATAAGTGCCTAATTTTAATCCACCAAAGCTATAACTAGCATTTCCAGAGATTACCTCAACAGTTTTATTTAAATGATTTTTAATTATAAATGTGATAGTTCCATTAATTAAAGCATTGAAATTAGCCTTAATAACTGCATTTTCACCATATTCAATGTTATCTACAGTCAAATTAAAATCAAGAGGTTTAACTGCAATATTATTGTATATTTTTGTATAGTCATAGGTAGCAGATATTGTGTAATTTCCAGAAGTTAAATTAAGAGGAAGTGAAGCTTTACCGACATTATTTGTAATTACATTGTATTTTTCACCATTAACTTCAATTACAACAACCACATAAGTAAATGGATTGCCCTCCAAGTCAGTTACTTTAACTGTGTATTTAGATCCATCCCCTTCAACCATTATAATATCTTCACCAGTTAAAATACATTTATCAGTTATATTTATCGTTGTATTCCATGATGCTTCATCATAATAGTCATTTCCAGGATAGTATACATAAATGTAATTAGTTCCTTTTGTAAAGTTAACAGAAATATTAGCTATTCCATTAACTAATTTTGCTTGATAAAATACATTGTTTACATAAACTCCAATAAGTCCAGTACAATTTTTAGGATTTGTTTTTATATTAACAATACCTGTAAGATTATCATTTTGAACAACATCAACAGTTAAATTACAACTTTCCTTTAAAACGAAAAATGAAGTTGATGCAGTTGAATTAGCATATTTATTATCTCCCGGATAAATAACAGTCACATTATATTTTCCGCCAGCCAGATCATGTAATGTTACATTAGTTATTTCATCTTTTAAAAATATTTTACTTTCAACACCATTTATAACAAGTATTGCTTCCCCTCTAACATCTTCAGGACTTATTTTAATAGTTATTGTTACATTTTCACCTACCTTAACATCACTAGCATTAACAGTTAAATTTGTTTCATATTTATTTACTTTCAATAATGCACTGGCTGAAGTCATTTCGTAAAGTTGCTCATCAAGTTCACCACCCCATGTTTCAACTGTAATGTTATACACTCCAGCCCCACCATAATTTTTAATTGTAACTGAAGTATTTTCCTTATTTATGACAATCATCTGTACACGTTTACCATTAATACTTAAATATGCCATAATTTGAATTTCTTTAGGAGATGCGTGTATATTCATTTTTGCTATTTCTCCAACTTTAATTTCAGGAATTGAAAGGTTCAAATAAATAGGACATTTATTTACAGTGATATTTTTATAAGCAAATGCTCTAAAATATTCATTATCCCCCATATAAGCAATATTTAATGTATGGTTTCCGGCAAGCAAATTAGGTATGTTAAAAGTTGATTTGCCATTAACTAATCTTTCAGTGTATGTTTTTCCACCAATGATAATTGAAACATTTCCTCCAGGCAGAAGTGAACCTATACCACTTACAGTTACATTAACAACAAGATTTTCAGTATAATAAATATCATTAACACTTACAGTCATATTTGATACAAGTTTACCTACATCAACCAATACTTTCTGAGTAAAATCCCCTAAACTAATTGAAACATCATAGCTTCCTTTCTTTTGAGTCCAATTATAGTTAATAGTAGCACTTCCATCAAATAGTGTTTTTGTTATTGTTTGTGGAGTTCCATTAACCCAAGTATTAAATGAAACATCAAAAATAGGGAATAAATTAATATTAATAGGTTTTCCACTACTGGATTTCCAAATAGCTGAAATATCAGTTGATCCATTTATATCAAGAGCACTATATTCGGGAAATCCAACTAACATTAACCATGACTCCACTTTATTAACATTAGACTTATTAACTGGCTTTTCATTAGATCCCCACCAATTATTATCCAAATAAATGTTTTTACCACCATCTGCAAAGAAATCAGAATAACTTTCAGGTAATGCTTTGTTATTTAAAAATGCAGAGTAACTTATATCTATTTCCCCGACATTGTAAATATTGACAGTACCTTTATAAACCGGAATAGAGCTGTCTTTTACTCCACCATTATTTGTAAAAATACACCCAATAGCTTTTAAATTACCTTCATTATAAACAACGCCAAAAAGAGTATTAAATAAAGCTCTAGTTACAAAAGAATCTTTAATAGTGGAATTTACCATAGTACAATTTCCAGAATTATAAAGAACTGCTCCTTTAACTTGTTGATCAGTTCTACTATCAGACATTACAACCCTAGTTAATGTTAAATTACCATCATTAGAAATTGACCCACCAAATCCAAAATCTCCAATATGTGAACCTTTAAATGTAGAATCAAATATTTTTAAAGAACCATTATTATAAACATCACTTCCATGAGCATAATTCGGTGCATCAGAAGTCATTGAATTGCCAGAAAATCTGGAATTAATAATAGTCATATTACCGAGATTACTAATGGCTCCACCATAATTTGACTTACCTGTAGATTCTATATGCGCCATACGATTATTGTTAAATGTACAATTGTTAATAAAAACTGTTGCTTTTTTAACGTCCAATACTGCACCATATATGCTTTTTTTATCCTGAAGATAATCAAGCTTTTTAAATGCATTAATAAAAGTTATATTGCTAATGCTAACAGTTACACCATCAGAAATCGTGAAAAAATAGTTTTTATTCAATCCATCAAATACCGTGTTAGTAGAACCTACAATATTTACAGACTTATCTATCTTAATTTTTGAATTATCTGAACCCTTATATGTTCCATTATCAATGTAAATAGTAGTATTATCCTTAGCTAAAAACATAGCCCAATCTAATGAATTAGTAGCACTGCTCCAAGAAGTAGCATCAGCAAAACTACTGCCTTTTACACTAACATAAAGAGAATTGCCATTATTTTCTTCACTAATTATTGGATCATTATTCTCACCAATAATCAGATTATTATCATCAATTACAGGATTATCCTGTAAATTCCCAATTGTTTCATTAGTTAAATCTGTAGCACTAACACTGGCAAAACTTAGCATACTACATAAGATTAACATTAACATAACAATTAACAATCTACCATGTTTCAATCTTTTCAAACCTCCATTGAATCATAATTTATTTTATATTTTATAAAATATAATTGATTAATGATAATTAAAATTATCAAAAAATAAACAAACATCTAAAAAAATTACCATTAACTAAACATTATATTCATTATATCAATATATTAAAGAATACAATTAAAGATTTAGTATAAAAATTATATAAAATTAACGATAAAAATCATGTTTAAGATTAAGCTTATTATTTTACCTGATTTTAACTAATTATTTTCCAATTTCAAGCTATAATCTTTTTAGATAATGATTTTAACATGCTCCAATTTGTTTATATTGCTTGTTAAAAAATAGTTTTGATATATTTTCAACTGACAGAAATAAAAATTCACAATTTCTATTCTACAGAGGCCAAATAGTGTTTTATAAAAAAAGAAAAAAATAAGTAATGATCTATTCAGTTTGAACATTACTTGTATCAATAGACTTGATTAAAATGTTTACAGGATTACTATTATCAGAAACATCCCAATCAGAAGGAGTATTTGCAGCACAAACAATATATTGGATATTATTTACTTCACAAACATATCCATATATAGGCATTCCATCTTTATCATAAGATTGCTCAAATACTTTTATATCACCAAATCCAGAAACATCTTTTTGACTTTTAAAGGTATAACCTTTTGATTCAAGAGTTTTTTTTGCATCTTCCGGACTTTTAGCATCACTAGCTAAAACAATAATTGCAAGATTATCTTTAACTAAAGCAGTATTTCCATCATCATCAGTTTGAACTTCAAATCCATCAGGAACTACATAAGTTGCTCCATCAGGTAACGTGACATCTTCAGCAGCTACTATACCTATAGTAACTGCAGCTACAACACAAAAAAGTAATGTAACTAATATTTTTGAATTTAATTTCATTTAAATCTATTTCTCTAAATTAATAAGATATAGCTCACTTCAAAAAAAAGTAATCTATAGTTAATAATTTAAAAATAATACTATTTAAATTTGTATAAAATATTTCAATAAAAATATAAACAATTCAAATCCAGTAAACATTATTAAAGCAAAAATGGAAAAAAATAAATTAACAAACATTATAAATTAACAAAATAAATAAATGTTTATAAAAACCTGCTAAAAATAAACTAAAATTAAAAATAAAATATAGATTATAGTTTACTATGCCCCCAATTATTAAATAAATATGTTTTAAGACATTCTACATAAACTAAAAATATAACTTATTCACATGATCCAAACAAATACCTAAAATTTTTCAATAAAATCCAATAATCAAGTTTTACATAATCCCCCAAAAAACACCCTCACTTAAGCAATGCCAAATATCATCATTACTTTTCAAAAATAATCTCTCCATACCTGACAGACCCCATTAAACAACCATTATAATTTTTTAAATTAAATCATTGCCAAAAACATTTTAATTAGAAAATTTATTAAAAAAAGAAACAGAACAAGTTTCAGCAGGATTAACATTATCTAAAAACAATAGCTTTTTTATTTAATCCTAGGAAATAAAAGCTAAATTAAAATAATTAAAAGAGTTAAGTTTAATCCTGTTAAAAACTATAATCCGTCACTTAACTCATTAAAAAAAATAAAACAGCTATGAAAAATAGCTACTTAATGTACTAATAAAACATCTTTTTTAAAAGAGTGAATAACCTTTTCAGCCACACTTCCAATAAAGAATTTTGTAACTCTACCTTTACCAGATGATGCAATAGCTATTAATTCAACATCTTCATCTTCTGCAACTCCAACAATAGTTTCTGCAGGAAAACCAACAAGAACTTTAGTTGTAATATTAAGATTTGGATCAAATTTAGCTTTCATTTTATCAACATTAAATTGGGCTTCATCTAAGAAAGACTGATTTAATTTATCAATATCATCTTTACTTTGGAATTGGTGTGGAGTTAATTCAGATGCAACTGATAAAATGATGATTTCACCACCTTCAGCAAGTAAATCTCCAACTTTTTCGACTTCTTTTTCCGCAGCTTCTGATCCATCAGTAGGAACTAAAATTTTTTTATACATAATTTTTCACCTCATGAAAAATGTTTAGTTCATGCATTTTTATTTTAATTTAAACTATTTAATAAATATTATGAAAATAATTTTTAACTACTGAACCACTTTATTAATTATAGGCATCTTTTTAATTAACAATACAATTATTACTGAGAGAATATACAAACAGAATGTCCCTAAAATTCTATAAATTAAATTTGTTTGGGCAAAAGGAAAAATAGTGTTAAAAATCGTGTACTTAATTTGAATATGAATTAAATAAACTCCCATAGTACAGCTAGCTAACACAGCTACACTTTTTTCATTTAATTTATCCCATGAAATATTTTTAATTAATAGAAAAACACTTACTGCTAAAAATACACTTAACAGGGAGGTGTAATCAAATAAATGATCAATTAACATGTTTGCATTTATTGACATGCAATAAGTATATCCATAACGAATTATTACAGATAATATCCCAATAATATAGATAATAATCCTTTTTACTCTAGACACATCCATTACAGACAATAAATAACCTAATATCACAAATATCAAATATCCATTTATTTCAATGAAATTACTGGCTATTTCAGGAATTGTAAATCCAAATATATTACTTAATGGAATCAAAATTGATTTAAACATAGCTATAACTATAACAATTCCCCACAAGATATTTCTACCTTCTTTATTTTCAGTTAATGGAGATAAAATTGGAATTAAACAATACATAAATAAAAAAGAAAATGCTCGATTAAAAGAAATTTTAGAAGGAAAAAAAATAAAAGAGATAAATATTAAATTAAAAAAAGAAAATAAAGAACTAAAAAACGCAATAAAAAATAATGATAATGAAATGCTTTTTGATATCCCATTATGTACTATTATTGAGGATGAAGAAATAAGTGATGAAGAACTTGAAAAATTACTTGATGAGCTTGAAGATTTAACTGATGAAAAACAAGATATGGAAATCATTTCTTTATTATCCCGATCTAAAAAAAGATTAGAAGTCCTGGAATCTCTAAAAAATGAAAATAAAATTCCTTCAGTAATTAGTAAAGACATAAATGACAGCAGCCACCACATCTCAAAATATCTGAAAACATTGAAAGAATCTGGATTAGTGGTTTGTCTTAATGAAAATGATAAACGATACAGATATTACAGTATAACACCAAAAGGAACTAAATATCTTAATATTGTAAAAAATAAAAAATAAGAAAGCTATAAAATTAACTATAGCTAAATTAAATGAATCTAAACGATTCCTTGAGCATTCATTGCATCTACTACTTTTTCAAAACCAGCTATGTTTGCACCAACTACATAATTTTTCTCAAATCCGTAGGTTTTAGCTGCTTCATCAACATTAGCAAAGATATTTTCCATAATGACTTTAAGTCTTTTATCAACTTTATCAAAGTCCCATGAGAATCTTTGAGAGTTTTGAGCCATTTCTAATGCAGAAGTAGCTACTCCACCAGCATTGGAAGCTTTTCCTGGTCCAAATAATACATCATTGTCTTGTAAGTATTCAGTAGCTTCAATAGAAGTAGGCATGTTTGCACCTTCAGCAACTGCAACAACACCATTAGCTACTAACTGTTTAGCATCATCTAAAAGTAATTCGTTTTGAGTTGCACATGGAAGAGCAATATCACATTTAACAGACCATACACCTTTACCTTCATGATATTCTGCACTTGGTCTTGCTTCAGCATATTCAGTTAGTCTTGCACGTTTAACTTCTTTTACTTCTTTTAATAATTCTACATCAATTCCTTCAGGATCATAAATCCAACCGGTAGAATCAGAACAGGTTACAGGATTACCGCCTAATTGTTGTGCTTTTTCAATAGCATAAATAGCTACATTACCTGCACCAGACACTGCAATAGTTTTTCCTTTAATATCAATGTCATTTGCTTTTAACATTGCATCAGTAAAGTATAATAATCCGTATCCGGTAGCTTCAGTTCTTGCTAATGAACCACCATAAGATAATGCTTTACCAGTTAATACTCCTTCGGATAATCCTTTAATCCTTTTGTATTGACCATATAAGAAACCAATTTCTCTACCACCAACACCAATATCTCCTGCCGGAACATCAGTGTCTGCACCAATGTATTTGAATAATTCAGTCATGAAACTTTGACAAAATGCCATGATTTCCCTGTCAGATTTTCCTTTAGGATCAAAGTCTGAACCTCCTTTACCTCCACCAATTGCAAGGCCAGTTAAGGAGTTTTTGAAAATTTGTTCAAAACCTAAGAATTTAATAATACCTACATTTACGGAAGGGTGGAAACGTAATCCACCTTTGTAAGGTCCAATTGCACTATTGAATTGTACACGATATCCAGTATTTACTTGTACTTGTCCATTGTCATCTACCCATGGAACACGGAATTTTAATTGTCTTTCCGGGTTAACTAACCTTTCAAGAAGTGCATTCTTTTTATATTCTTCTTCATTTGCTTCAATAACAACCCTTAAAGATTCCAATACTTCTTTTACAGCCTGATGGAATTCTGGTTCAGAAGGGTTCTGTTTTACAGTTAATTCTATTACATCATCTACATAAGACATAATATTTCTCCTCCGTTAATTAAAATATATAATTACAGAATTTTCTAGAAATTGATTAAAAAATTCAAAAATCTATTTGAATAAATAATAATATTTTCTAAAAATTTCCAACACTTGTTCAGTGTATATCATTAAATAACATTCAGATTTTGACCTGGAATAACCAAGAATATTTAACAATATGATAATTACTATATATTTTCTATTATTAAAAACTTTCACTTTTCTAAATAAAAATAAAAAAATATTCAATACAATTAATAAATGAATTGGACAAAATCATATCTTTTCAAAAAAACAGTAGGTATTTATATAGTACTTTTTACATAATAATCTACGAAAACAGGTAAAAATCATTTTTTAGTAGACAAAAAATAAAAATAATGAATGATTTTTAAAGTTTTCCAAAAAATATCTTGCTAACTAAAAAAATATTCAAAAATTAAATAAAAAAAGAGAGAATCAAAATGGCTGTATATAAACCAACTGATGAATTAAAAATATCAAAATCCAAATATGACAAATTGAAAGAAGATTATTTAAAAAATCCAAAAACTACTTATTCACTTTATGCTAAATTCAATAAAGAATATCCTATGGATAAAAAAACATTTATTAAAATTATTGACAAAATTAGAATAGATGAAGGTGCAAATGCATTTAATCCAATTAAAAAAACAAAAAGAGCAAATAATCCATTTAGCTATCATGATAAACATCCAGATAACTATGTTTGTATGGAATATTCAAAATAGAACCATAATGGAATTAAAAATATTTATCCAACATGGTATCTTAAAATAGCTGCAACTCCACCAAATGCTCTTAAGAGTTGCATACCCTCTTCAGTTTCTGTAGAAATAAGTTCCACTGCAGAATTCATTTCTTCAGCTTTTTCAACAAAATCTTCAATTAAAGTTTGTGAAGATTCTTCTTTTAAAGTTTCACCACAATTGGAACATGGTTTTTCAAGTTTATCTGCTTCACTCTGGGATTTGACTGTGATTTCCTCTTCACTGCCACAGCTAGGGCATTTAAAAACTTTACGCATTGAAGTTAAATCTTCAGATAACAATAATGTGTCAACTGCACCCATAATTAAGTTAGTTCTAACTTCCCTTTCACCATAAGATGCAAGTCCTTTGTCTTTAACTAGTTCATGCAAGAATTTTTGAACTACTTTTTTCTCCTGCATAACATCCAAATCATTTAGAATATCTGCAGATTTATCTATTACTTCCCTAATACCAAATTCTCCAGTATATGAAGTATCTACAGTAGCTATGATTTTATCTTTAATTTCATAGTTAAGATAATCCCCTTTTACAAATTCTTCTTTTGTAAAACCCGGACCTCCAATAATAACTCCTTCAAGTTCATCTAAAGCAAGGAAATCTTCATTCATGTGTTCCCCGATACGTTTTTTAAACTCGTGAGCAGCCAAATCAATTACACGATCAAACCTTCTTTGTGATTGACCTCCTGCTTTGTGTTTACCTGGAACACCACTAGTTAAATGATTTAAAATATTTACTTTTTTACCTCTTAAAGTAGCTATTGTAGCTTCTTTTCTGTCGATAACTGCCAAACCATAAGTTTCCCTTTCTTCAATCATGTATTCGAGAGGTTCTAAGAAAAACTCATTGTTACACTGATACCAGTAAGTTGTAATAGGTTCCGGAGGTTCAAAAACATAAGTTTCCATTTTTTCAGTTCCCGGACCACCTTTTGGAATCATACCAACAAAAAGAACCAAACCATTTTCAGGAGGTACTTTAAACAGTCTTATTCTTTGTAAAATTACTTCAATAGCCGATTGTACATTCTTTCTTGTTTGTTTACTTTTAATGTTAGCACTCTGACCGAGCTCATCCCTCATCTGTTTACCTACATCACTGAGTTGTTTATCATGAGGAATATAAACGGAAACAAGCTCTGTACCTCTACCTTTTTTCTCTGATAATTCTTTTAAAGTTTTTTTAAATTTATATAATTCTTTTGATGATACATCTGCCATTTTAATCCCTTAAATTAATATAATAATATATTTATGTAATTTCACCTTATAAATAATTAATGAAAGAACTTTAAATAGTATAAATACTAATTATTAATAACGAAGATGATAATATGGTTTTAAGAAGATGTCCAAAATGTCACTCAACATGTGATGACCAATACGGATTTTGTATCAAATGCGGATATGAATTCCCAAAAATAGCAGAAAATGAAAATGCTTGTCCTTACTGTGGATTTGCAAATCCTGATGAAGCTACATTTTGTGTTAAATGTGGTACTCCACTAATTTTCAAAAACCAGTTAAACGGAATTAACACAACATTAAATCCGATAGTTATTAAAAAAGAAATCAGCAAATCCGCCAGAGAACAAAAAGAATATAAACCTACCAGTAAAATAATCATTATTCTCGGTTATATCTTTTCTTTACTTGGGGGAATAATTGGAGTAATATTAGCTCTTTATCTTGCAACAAGAAAAGATCCGGTAGCTAAAAAACATGGATATATTCAATTAACTATTTTAGTATTATATGGAATTTTAATATTGACATTATACCTAACCGGAAATCTTGATTTAACCACTTTTAATAATGCTACACAAATGTTAAGTGGTAATTTAACCGGCATTAATCCATAATTGGCAGATACATTACCATAGCTCCATCACCATTATTGTAATAATGGGGAACTTTCCTATCTACTTCAAAATTAAATTTTTTATAAAATTCAATAGCTCCATGATTATTCTCATTTACTTCCAAAAGTATTTTATTTATTTTAAATAATGATAAAACAGTTATAGCTTTTGATAATAACTTTGTTCCTGCTTTTTTTCTTTGATAATCCTTATCAACAGCTAAAGAGATGATATGGCCTTCATTTTCATATTTAATCCAAAATAAGACATAACCTACAACATAACCTTCATCTTCAGCTACCAAAAAACCTGCACCAATATCATGCAACTGTTTAAACATGCTAAGTTCATAAGACTCGTCAAAAGACATCTTTTCTATTTCACAAACACGTTTTAAATCATTCGGAACAAATTCTCTAATTATCATCTATAAACCTATAATTTAAATTAATCTTGAAAGATTATATATCAATAAATAAATATATAATTTTTTAGGTTAAAAAATGTGGAATGATTTCGCAGAGTTCATTTTAACACAGGCAACTGAAAATCCGACAAAGATAGTGGAAATAGCTGTTGGAAAATTTGACGGAGTATACCAGTATTTAAAGAGAAATGAAAATATAGAAATTATCAAAACTGATATTTCACCAGATGATGATGAAGTAATAAAAGATGATATTACAAATCCTAATTTAGAGTTATATAAAAATGCTGATATTATCTACTCTATTCGCCCTCCAAGCGAATTACAGCCACATATAGAAAAATTATCTCAAAAAGTAAAGGGAACTTTCATTATAAAACCATTATGTAATGAAGATTTAAATATACGTTCCAAAAAAGCAAGATTAAAAAATTATAAAAAAGCAAGTTTTTACATATTATAGGTGTCTTTAATGGAAGAATTTTTAAAAAAATACCATACTTCAAAAGAAGGGCTGAATTCTAGTGAAGTAACAAAACGCCAAAATCAGAATGGTCTTAATGAATTAAAAGAAAAAAAGAAAAAAAGTCCAGTTATGCTCTTTTTAGAACAGTTCATTGATGTTTTAATAGCTCTACTTATTGTTGCGGCTATTGCGGCATATTTTGTTGGAGATGTTATTGATTCATGCGTAATTTTAATAGCTGTACTCTTAAATACAATAATCGGATTCATACAGGAATACCGTTCAGAAAAAGCAATTGAAATGCTTAAAAGTGTTACAACATCCCATGCAGTTGTTAGAAGAGAGGGACAAGTGCAAAAAATTGATGCAAAAGAACTGACTATTGGAGACATTGTAATTCTTGAAGAAGGAGATAAGATTCCCGCAGATTTAGTGCTGATTGAAACCAACAGACTGAAAGTTGACGAATCAAATTTGACCGGAGAATCTGTACCTGTTGAAAAATCTCCAAAAGAAGAAGCATATATGGATTCAAATGTAACTTTAGGAAACGGAGCGGGAATTGTAACTGCCATAGGTATGGATACATCAATAGGAAAAATAGCTGAAGTAATTCAGGAAGAAAAAGGAGCAACTCCCCTTCAAAAGAAAATGGACAAACTCGGAAAAACACTTTCAGTAATAGCTATTATTGTTTGTGTATTTATATTCATTTTTGAATTATTCAGAGGAATCCCTATTGTTGAAACATTTTTAACAGCAGTTTCACTTGCAGTAGCTGCCATACCTGAAGGTTTGCCTGCAGTTTTAACATTAACTTTAGCTTTAGGAATGCAGCAGTTAACCAAATCCAATGCAATTGTTCGCAGACTGCTTTCAGTAGAAACTTTAGGTTCATGTACAGTTATCTGCAGTGATAAAACAGGAACTTTAACTGAAAATAAAATGGCTGTTAGAGATGTATTTTTTTACAATAAAAGCAAATCTTTAGAAATCAATGCACTGTGTAACAATTCCACAATTAGAGATGGTAAAACTATTGGAGATCCTACAGACGGTGCTGTTTTAAAATACAGTCAGGAAAATAATTATTTTAAAGAGGATTTAGAGGAAAAATATCCCAGAGTTAATGAAATTCCATTAGACAGTAGTCGTAAAATGATGACTACCATACATGAAAATGGTGAAAAGTATTTGGTTCTCTCTAAAGGTGCACCAGAAATTATTATTGATAAATGTAAACACATAGATAACAATGGAAGTATTGAAATTCTTGATGATCCAGTAAAGGAAACACTAACTGAAAAAATAAATGAAATGAGTGATAAAGCTCTGAGAGTTTTAGGAATTGCATATAAAAATACAGCAGATATTGAAAATAATGCAGAAAATGATTTGATATTTACAGGACTTGTTGGAATAATTGATCCTCCAAAAGAAAATGTTGATAAATCAATAGCTGCATGTAAAAAAGCCGGAATTAAAGTAAGAATGATAACAGGAGACCATCTAAAAACAGCCTCAGCTATTGCCCGCGAAATTGGAATCCTGACAGACGGAAAAGTAATTGACGGTGAAACTCTGGATAAATTAAGTGATGAAGAGTACTTTGAGATAGTAGACGACATACAAGTTTATGCAAGAGTAAAACCAGAACAGAAAATGAGAATTGTTGAAACTTTAAAACAAAAAGGCGAAATTGTTTCAATGACTGGAGATGGTGTAAATGATGCTCCTGCACTTAAAAACGCATCTATAGGAGTTGCTATGGGATCAGGTACTGATGTTGCAAAAGAATCCGGAGATATGATTATTCAGGACGACAACTTTGAAACAATAGTAACTGCCATTCGTGAAGGACGTAAAATATACGACAATATTAAAAGATTTGTCAAATTTCAGGTATCAACAAATGTAGGAGCTATTTTAACAATTGTCGGAACAAGTATTTTCATGCTTCCTGTACCATTTAACCCTGTACAACTGCTCTGGATTAACATTGTAATGGATGGACCTCCTGCCCAAACTTTAGGAATGGAAGGCAGCGAAAGAAATATTATGACAAGACAGCCTGAAACAGGAGATATTCTGAATAAAAAGGTATTGATAAAAATATTTATTGCAGGTCTTGTAATGGCAATAGGTTCAATAGCACTGTTCAGCTACAAATTGGCAATTGGCGCAAGTCAAAAGCAGGCAATGACTGTAGCATTTACTTTATTTGTAATGTATCAGTTATTTAATGCATATAATTCAAAATCCAATTCAGATAAAAAAAGCACTTATCTTTATTTGGCTATTATAGCTTGTTTCATATTACAGATATTAATTGTATACATACCTGAACTGCAACTGATATTCAGAACAACCAGCATTGGAATTACAGACTGGATACTGATATTCATAATCGCAGCTACAATATTAGTGTCCAACAAAATAGCAAACAAAATTGTGGTAGAATGAAAAAACTAAACATCCTCCTTATTGGAGGAACAAAAGACGCAAGTAACATAACCAAACACATAAAAGAAAAATATGATTCATATATTCTGACTACAACAACTACAGAGTATGGATCAAAATTAGCTATTGAGTCCGGAAGTGATGACACAATAGCTAAACCACTTTTAAAAGATGAATTCATAACACTTATTGAAACTAATGAATTCAATCTTTTAATTGATGCAACTCATCCTTACGCATCACATATCACCCAAACTACTGTTAGCCTATCCAAATTATTTAACATAACATATATTCGCTTTGAAAGACCTCCATCAAACCTTGATAATGTTGACACATCAAGAGTTCATGAAGTAACTTCCCTTGATGAAGCTGGAAAATTAATAGCTAGTGATTTTACTTCCGGAAATGTACTGCATCTTGCAGGAGCAAATACTATGGAAGCTATTTTAAAATATGTTCCGGTAAACAGATTTTATGCAAGAATTTTAAAAGTTCCCAAATCTCTGGAAAAATGCAAATTGCTGAATGTTCCTGAAGAACATATCATAGAAATGAAAGGTACCTCCAGCTTAGAAGAAAACCTAAAAATAATTGAAGAAACACAAGCAAGTGTTATAATAACAAAAGAGAGTGGTGATATTGGAGGAGTAATCAATAAAATCAATGCTGCTAATTTAAAAGATATAGGTGTCATCATGTTAAAACGTCCAAAAATCAAAGATTTAAATAAGAAAGACATTGTTTCTAATTTAGATGAATTGGACGAAAAAATAAATAACTATTTTTAAATAAAAAAGAACGCCGAGACTGGGATTTGAACCCAGGCGGAGAAACTCCACAGGATTTCAAGTCCTGCGCCTTACCAGACTAGACTATCTCGGCAAATACACTATTAAAAAAAATTAGAAAAAAATATATAAAAAGTAAAAAAGATAACGCCGAGACTGGGATTTGAACCCAGGCGGAGAAACTCCACAGGATTTCAAGTCCTGCGCCTTACCAGACTAGACTATCTCGGCATAAAAACAGAAAAATATTTAGAAAAAATCTAAATATTTATCCTTTAAGTTCTATTTCAATACTTACATTATCAGGAACATTAACTTTCATGACTTGTCTCATAGCACGTTCGTCAGCACCAATTCCAACTAAACGTTTATGAATTCTAAGTTCCCATTTTTCCCAAGAAGCTTTTCCTTCTCCATCTGGAGATTTTCTTGTAGGTACTACTAATTTTTTAGTAGGTAATGGGATAGGACCAGACAAATCAACACCAGTTCTTTCAGCGATTTTTTTAAGTTGATCACAGACATAAGCCAATTTTTCCGGATCAGTTCCTGTAAGCTTAATTCTTGCTTGATGCATTATTATCCTCCAAAAATAAAAAATAAAGAAAGGAATAATCCTTTCTTTTAATTAACTACTTATAAATCTATTTAGCTGGGGTAACGTCAATACATAATCCAGCAGCAACAGTTTGACCCATATCCCTAATAGCGAATCTACCCATTTGAGGGATTTTTTTAGCGTTTTCGATTACCATAGGTTTGGTTGGTTTAACTTTTACGAATGCTGCGTTACCAGTTTTTAAGAAGTCAGGGTTTTCTTCAGCTACTTGACCAGTTGCAGGGTCTAATTTTGCAGTTAATTCTAAGAAAGTACATGCAACTTGAGAAGTGTGACAGTGGAATACAGGAGTGTATCCAACAGTGATTACACCAGGGTGTTGTAAAACAACAATTTGTGCATCAAATTCTTTAGCTACAGCAGGAGCATCATCTACGTGACCAGCTACGTCTCCTCTTCTGATATCGTTTTTACCTACACCTCTTACGTTAAATCCAATGTTGTCACCAGGTTCAGCAGTTTCAAAGGTTTCGTGGTGCATTTCGATAGATTTTACTTCTCCGGAAGCTCCAGCAGGTTCGAAGATTACGTTTTCTCCTTTTTTCATAACACCAGTTTCTACTCTTCCTACAGGTACAGTACCTACACCAGTAATGGAGTAAACATCTTGAATAGGAATCCTTAATGGTAAGGATACAGGTTTTTCAGGAGCTGCTAAATTATCTAAAGCTTGCATTAAAGTGTCACCTTTGTACCAGGAGGTGTTAGGACTTGCATCTTTAATGTTGTCTCCTTCAAATGCAGAAACAGGGATGAAAGGAACATTAGCAGGGTTGAATCCAACAGTTTTAATTAAAGCAGATACTTCGTCTTTTAATTCGTTGAATTTTGCTTCATCATAATCTACTAAATCAATTTTGTTGATTGCAACGATTAATTGGTTAATACCTAAAGTTTTGGATAAGAAAACGTGTTCTTTGGTTTGTGGCATTACACCGTCGTCTGCAGCTACTACTAATACACCAGCGTCTGCTTGGGAAGCACCAGTAATCATGTTTTTAACGAAGTCTCTGTGTCCAGGACAGTCTACAACAGTGTAGTCGTATTTTTTGGTAGAGAATTTTTGGTGAGCAAGGTCGATAGTTACTCCTCTTTCCCTTTCTTCTCCTAATTTGTCCATAACAAATCTGAATTTGTTTTCTCCGTCATCTAATTGTTGTTCAGCGATTGCACCTGCTTTTAATAACAAGTGTCCAACTAATGTGGATTTTCCGTGGTCAACGTGTCCGATAAATGCTAAATTAATATGTTCTTTAGTTTTTGCCATAATAATACCTCTTTTCGTATAAATCGAAATAACATTCATTAAGCTTATAATTTTAGCTTAATTTAAATTTTAATTATTCACATATAAATATGTAATGTTTTTTTCGTAATTTCAAATAAAAAATATAAAAAAATTAAAAATTAAATTTTAATTATCCTACATAATGTTCAGGACCATAAGGTTCTGGAGATAAGCCTTTTCTTTGCCTAATCTCTTTAACGATTTGATTTTGCATTTCACGTGGTAATCTTTCAAATCCAGACATTTCAGTAGACCATAAACATCTACCTTCAGCAGCGGATCTGATATCTCCAGCAAAACCAAACATTTCAGCTACAGGAACTTTAGATTCAATAGTAGCCATGTCTCCTTCTTGACCCATGTCAACTATTTGACCTCTTCTGTTTTGGATTTCCCTGGTACATGGACCCATGTAATCTTGTGGAGTGTTAATGAACACTTTTTGCATAGGTTCAAGTAAAGTAGGACCAGCAGACATCATAGATGCATAAATTGCATTTCTAATAGCTGGCAATACTTGTGCAGGTCCTCTGTGAACTGCATCTTCGTGAAGTTTTGCATCGTGAAGTTTGAATTTTAATCCCATAGCTATTTCTTTAGCTAAAGGTCCGTCATTAAGTGCAGATTCAAATCCTTCAATTAAAAGCTCTTTTACTTCATCTAAGTATTGGATACCACGAGTAGCATTAATGAATAAGCTTCTGTTGTAAACATCCCATACTTTTCTTGCTTCTTCTTTATCCAAACCGTATTCCATGAAGTCATTAGCAGATTCTTTACCTTTAACTTTACCTTCTTTGAGTTTTCCTTCTTGTAATGCTTTGAAAAGTTCATCTTCTAAAGGTTCAACAGTAATGTAGAATCTGTTATGTTTGTTTGGAGATTTACCTTCAACTTGTGGAGATAATTGAGATACAGTTTCTCTGTATACAACAATAGGTTCTGAAGTTTGGATTTCCACACCTTTTTCTTTAATTCTGTAACTGATAACTTCCAAGTGAAGTTCTCCCATACCTGAAACTAAGTGTTCACCGGTTTCTTCGTTAATTTCAACTTTAATGGTTGGGTCTTCTTTAGCTACTTGCCTTAATACTTCAATTAATTTTGGTAAATCTTTAGTATTTTTAGCTTCTACAGCAACTGTAACTACAGGTTCAGAAATATGATCTAATCCTTCAAACTCTTTGATTTTATCTTCAGGAGAACAGATGGTTTCCCCAGCGATTGCACCTTTTGCACCAGCAATATATACAATGTTACCTGCAGGTACAGCATCAGTGTTAACTCTTTCAGGTCCGAAGTATACACCTACTTGCTGAACTCTGGATTTGGAATGAGATCCAACTAAGTAAACTTCAGTACCTTTTTCAATTGATCCTCCGTAAACCCTACCGGTAGCAATTTCACCAGCATGTTTATCTACAGATACATTAGTAACCATTACAGCTAAAGGTCCGTCAGGACTTGTAGTAATCATACCTTGACCTGCAGGAGATTCAATGTCACCTTCCCAGATATTAGGTACCCTGTATTCCTGAGATACTTTAGGAGAAGGTAAGTGTTCTACTACCATACCAAGCAATACTTCAGATAATGGCACTTTTTGAGCTAATTCTTTTTGTTTATCTTCATTACAGTAATCAATGATGTCTTTGAAGTTAACTCCAGTTTCTTGCATCATTGGAACGTTAATAGCCCAATTGTGATAAGCTGAACCGAATGCTACACTACCATCAGTGAAATCAACAGCCCATTCTTCTTTTTTATCTTCAGGAGCCATATTTTTGATTAATTTGTTAGCTTCCATGTAAATGTTAATGAACCTTTTTTGTAATTCATCAGGTTCTAATTTTAACTCGTTGATTAATCTGTCAACTTTGTTAATGAACAAAACAGGTTTAACATTTTCTT
Organism: Methanobrevibacter sp. TLL-48-HuF1; assembly: GCF_023617305.1. Classification (NCBI taxonomy): domain Archaea; kingdom Methanobacteriati; phylum Methanobacteriota; class Methanobacteria; order Methanobacteriales; family Methanobacteriaceae; genus Methanobrevibacter; species Methanobrevibacter sp. TLL-48-HuF1. The sequence goes on along the minus strand of NZ_CP081485.1, from coordinate 1,483,397 downwards.
TTAAAGCTTGTCTAAGTACAGTTTCAGTTTGAGGCATGATACCTTCAACAGCACAAACAACAACAACTGCACCATCTACAGCTCTCATAGCACGAGTTACATCCCCACCAAAGTCAACGTGACCTGGAGTATCAATTAAGTTGATTAAGTATTCTTCATCTTTGTAATTGTGAACCATTGATACGTTTGCTGCATCAATAGTAATACCACGTGCTTGTTCTTGTTCATCAAAATCTAAAAACCTTTGATCACCAGCAAGTTCTTCGGAAATCATTCCTGCACCTGCTAAAAGGTTATCGGATAATGTAGTTTTACCGTGGTCAATGTGAGCACAGATACCAATATTCCTGATGGAATCCGGTTTATACATTAAATCCTTAATTTTTGCAATCATTTTCTCTCTTCTACTCAAAGAAATCACCTTATATAAATATGATTAGTGTGCTGCTTTTGCAACTCTTTCTTTTTCTTCTTTTTTCTGTAAAGCAAAACTTCTGGAATCTTCTTCAGAAGCAAGAATTAATTCATCAGCTAAACATTCAGCAACAGATTTTCTGTTTTTAAATGCTGATTGTAAAGTTCCTCTAGTTAAAAATCCTAATGAAAGGTCTACCCTTCTTTGTGGAGAAATGTCCACTGCTACTTGGTATCCGATACCACCGTATTTAATACGAGTAGTTTCTTCACGAGGGGAAGTATTTTCAACTGCAGTAACTAAAACTTGAACAGGATTCTTTTTAGTTCTTTTGTTGATAATATCCAATGCATCTTTTACAATATTGTAAGCTTTGTTTTTCTTACCTGAGTTGATGTGAGTCCTCATGATTTTATTCATTAATCTTTCAATGATAGATACTTTAGATTTTGCAAACTGTCTTTTTACATGTCTACCTGAAGTGTGAGGAACAAGAGTTTCATCTAAGCAGATGTATTTTACTAAACCTAAATCTTCGATTTTGACTTCATCGAGTTCCCATTTATCAAATAATTTACTCATAAAAATACCATCCTTATCTTACAGGTTTTTCTATTTTTCCACTTACCATCTCGGATAAAGCTACGTTGTTAACTTTAGATACTTTCCAACGAACTCCAGGAATATCTCCCATAGATCTTCCAGATGGTCCACCAATTCCTTCAATCATAACTTCATCGTGCTCATCGATAAATCCAATAGCTCCGTCACCTGGTGCGAAAGCGGTTAATTGTTTACCGTTTTTGATTAATTGAACACGAACACATTTACGTATAGCAGAGTTAGGTTGTTTTGCTTCTATCCCTACTTTTTCGATTACAATTCCTCTAGCTTGAGGAGCTCCTTCGAGAGGGTCTGCTTTAACATCTAATCTTAAAGCTTTCCTTTTGTAATCTACATCTTTCCACTTAAAATTTTGTCTATTTTTTTTAAGTTTTTTTGCAGCAAAAAGTCCTGGCATAATATTTCCTCTAAACTTTTATTAAACATATCTAAGAATCCACCGCTGCGATTTATACAGCTAAAAATAGCTAATACAATCTAAATTCAAAGATATAACTAGTTAATAATATAATAATTAATTAGACAATTAAATTATCTAAAAATGAAGATATCATGATCTTTTATTGGAAGCATAGTAAAAAGCACACATAACTATGTTCCATTAATTGTCGATATCTTATGATGATTTATCTTTTTTAACATTAATAAAGGTATCTATTTTGACTTGTTGAAAGTCAGTTTTGATTAAATAAAAAAATATTTCAAAGATTTATTTGAATATTATTTCTTTGTTTTTATTGCTTATATTAGTTTTCATCTACATACAAAATAAACTCTATACTCTGTTTTTTAGAGCAGGTATTTTTGTTGTAACAAAAACATGAAAACTGAATTTTGCAATAGCTAATTTCAAAATTAAGATAAAGAAAAAACAATAAAATTAAAGTAAAAAAGAAAGAATTATGGGATTAACAATTGATTGTCATGAAAGAGAAATAAGAACATGTAGGAAAATGAAAAAAGCAGTAAAAAAAACAATGATGAATCATTAAATTACATTTTAAACAATAAAAAACCAAGTAAATCAACAATTTCTAAATTCAAAAATGAAAATGAATTATTGATTTCAGAATTCTTCTATTTTACAGTTAAAAAAGGACAAGAACTAAATTTAATATCAAATAAAGTAATTGAAATTGATGGAACTTTTTTAAAAGTAAACGCTGGAATAAACAATCGAGCCAGTTAAAAAGAAATAAAAATTATTGGAAAAAACAAGCAAAAAAATTCACTTCAAAAAGACCTTAAAAATTACTTTGAAAATAAAATTAAGACATCAAAAATCAATAAAATACTTAAAAAACTAAATAATCCCGCAAAAAAATTATTAGAACAAATCATAAATAAAAGACATATATTAGATTTTTTAAAAGAAATACAGACTTTTTACTCCTTAAAAACCAATTATGACATCAATTTAAGAGATCCTGAATCCAGATTCATAAATGATAAAAAAGGAATATATTGTTACAATTATAATTATCAAGTAGCAACAGACTCAAAAAACCAAATGATAATGTATAACACCGTAAATATTCAAAATAATGATTATGTACCATTAATAAACATGAATGAATCATCAATCATGAGTTTGGAAACAAAACCAGAATTTTTCACCATAGACAATGGATATTATACAGATAAGGCATTAGAATACTGTTTTAAACACAATATAAAAATAATAATTCCCGATAGAACTGAAGCAGAAAGAAAAAGCAATAGGCCAAAAAAGAAATATGCAAAATGCAAATTTACAGAAAATAGGGTAGAAAACTACTTCATTTGCCCAGAAGGAGTAAAATTACCTTTCAAAAATTATAGAAAAATAAATGAGCAATTACATAAAATATATTCAACAACCAAATGTAAACAATGCCCAAAACTAAAATCATGCACTTTTAGCAGAGTTAGAGAAATAACTGAAGTAGTAGACCCATATAAAGAAAAATTAAAAGATGATTACTTCTCTGATTATGGGCAAAAAATTTACAAAAAAAGAACACCCATAACTGAATCAATATTTGGCGTTTTAAAAACAGGACGAAATTACAACGGTTTAAAAAGATTGGGAAAACAAAAATGTATTATAAATTTAAATATTGAAACAACAGCCCATAATCTCAAAATAATTCATAAAAACATCATAGAAAAAAATTAAAAAAATGGGAGTTTTAGGACACATCCAAATAGTATTATTTTTGTTAAAAGTATTACTTTTTTAAATATGGGAATAAAAATAATAAAAATAATAAAAAACATGCAAAATTATTTTTAAAGAAAAAATAAGTAATTTAAATTGATTATTTTCTAAAATAAGTATATTTCAATTAAACCCATTAACTTTAATGAAAAAAAACAATCAAAACATAATTTTAAAATATTAACAAAACTTTTCTAAATGATAAAATCAATTGAATTAACTTAAAACTTGTTTAAATTTATATAAACATTAAATAAAAAATTATAAAATAATTAAATTTAAAATAAAACTATAATAACCTTGTTCATCTATACTAACAATTATATAGTTATTACTCTTTACTATCATTTAATTAATTATCATTCTTAATTAAACAATCAGTTAATCAAATAATGATTTGTTAAATGAAAAATAAATTATATCCCATTTAATACAAAATAAAGCTAATATATATTATTATGCGAATAGTAACATTGTTAGAAGCAAATAATAACTAAAAAATGAGTATTGTTTCCCCAATATTCATTTAAATTACATATTAGTTACAACTTGGTAATTAATAAAGCCAATTCTAGAACATTGTGTAGATTTATGAGCTGAAATTATGGTTAATAATTTTCTTAAAAATAATTTAGCTATTTTATTTGGAAATGTATTTTTTAAAATAGGTGGATATATATACAAATTTTTAATGGTTTATCTTCTAAACAACTATGCTTATGGTATTTTAACAATTATCTCTCCTTTTCAAAATATATTGCAAACATTAGCAGCAGGAGGATTGCCTCCAACCATAAGTAAATATGTGTCAGAATATAATGCTACAAATCAAAAAGAAAATTCCTATAAACTCATATTAGTTTCTATAAAAATTGCAATCTTATTAGGAATAACTTTTGGACTATTAATGATTTTTTTTATAGCACCTTTACTTGTTAAAATTTATAATAACAAATCACTATTACTACCTTTACAAATTATAGGTTTAATCGTCCCATTTAGTGCTATTGTAGGTGTATTTAGAGGAATATTTCAAGGAACATATGAAATGACACATATATTAACTAGTCGAGCTATTGAACAGATCACTATGATTTTATCAGCTATCGTATTAATTATACTTGGTTTTTCAGTTGTAGGTGCCATATTTGGTAGTGTAATTGGTTTTTTCTCTTCATTAATCTCAGTTATTATAATTTTACATAAATATTTTTTAGACGTCTTCCAAGGAATGTTAAAATTAAAAATGGATTTTAAAGAAGAAATAAAAATTGCTTATAAAATAATCTCATTTTCAATTCCAGTTATTTTAACTACAATTTCAGAAATAGGAATATACAGTATGACCACCACAATAATGCCTTTATTCATTACAATCTCTGAAGTTGGATATTTTGGAATAGCAGAACCTATTGCAAGACTACCCCTGATGATTTCTAATTCTTTAGCTACTACAATATTACCTGTAACATCTGAAATGTTTGCATCAAAAAATACAAATATACTTAAAAAATATATGTTTAATGCTTTAAGATATAACTTAATCATAATGGTACCAATATGTTTATTTATAATGATTTTTTCTAAAGAAGTATTGTTAGTGATGTTTTTCACCAAACCATTTTATTCAAAAGGTGCAAATGTTTTAACAATTTTAACATTAGGAATGTTTTTTTATTCCATATTTGCAATAACTTCAAGTATGATTCAAGGTGCAGGTAAACCAAAAAGTTCAATGTATCTTTTAATTGGAGGTTTTATCCAAATATTACTTTTAAGCTTTATATTCATCCCTTATTTTGGGGTAAATGGTGGTGCTATCTCCACTACATTAACAACAGCAACAATGACATTAATTTCATTAATCTATTTAAATAAACACATTTCCTTAAAATTTAACATGGGCCATTATTTAAAAATATTATTTGCTGGAATAATAATCACTATATTTTTATTAATTTTACCCAAAAACTTAATTGGATTCTACATAGGATTATTATTTTTATTCCCCATTTATTTAATCACATTAATGATTATAAAAGGATTTACAACAGATGATTTAAACATATTAATGAAAATTGAAAATAAAATACCATTTAAATTAACAATTATTAAAAAAATGATAATTAAAGGAACGGAAGTGAATTTTAATGAATATAGAAAATAAAATAATAACTACAATTGAAAATGCTAAACAAAATGTAGTTAAAATCACGACCTCAAAAAAGAAAGGTTTTTTAAAAAAAAGAGTCTGTAAAATTTTATAGGCTTATTTGTTTTTGAATTTTTTTACAGTTGAACTTTCATTTTGATGAAATTTCATTCTAATTTTTCTTTAATTTTAATATAAATGATTTAAAAATAGTAAATTACTTTAATAAGTGAGGACAAATAATGTTTTATGAGCAAACAAAACAAATCTGCCCTCAATAGTAATATAGACTTCATACAACTTAAACTTTATGATTTTTTTGATGAAAAAATTGATCAAGAAAAAATCATTTCAGAAAAGATTGAATAAAACACTTAATTTTGAAAATACTAATCATAAACTATTTTTAGATGAAAATAATACTTTTAAATATGATAATCCCATTTGTCCAGTTTGTGGAAGCCACAAAATAATCAAAAAAGGCACAATAAAGAAAAACAAACAAAATACTAATGGAAAAACAACAGAATTCAAAGAACAGCAATATCAATGCAAAAAATGTGGAAAAAAATTCTAAAATATACAATAATCCATTAATTGGTGAAAATAAACAATTTTTACAAGAAATAATGGATAAAATTCCAGGAATAATGAAAATAGGGTACCAATCACTTCATAAAAATAAGTAAATACTTTCATAATATTCCTTGGAATCAGAATATCTCATCAAACAATCAAGAACTGGTCTGACAAAAATCACGAAGAAAGCATCAGCAATGAAAAATTTGAATATTCTGGCTATTATTTATATGATGAGCAATTTTTAAGACTTAATGGAACTAGACACTACAGATTAACTTTATTTGATGCAATACTCAATATTCCAGTCACAGAACGAATAGTACGTCGCAGAATACCAAAAAACACGAAAAAATTTATCTTAGAATCAACAGAAAATAAACCATTCATTTGCCTAACAACCGATTTATTCCCACTGTATCGTAATGTAGCAGATGAAATAGGAGTAAAACATCAATTGTGCATATTTCATTTGTTTCAAACAATAAACCATAAAATTAAAAGTATATTGTAGAAGAAACAAGATTAATGGAAAACAAAGAGACCATATTTACGAAAATGCACAAGAATTAAAAAACTGTTTCAGACAAAAATCAAAAAAAGAAGCAATAGAACAATTTAAACAATATTTTACAAAAATATACAGCCATACCAGTTGTTTTAAAAGATTTCATAAGAAAACACATCATAAATCACTCCCACAGATACGTAGAATATCTTGATGATGAAAATATAGAAAAAACATCCAATAAAGTCGAAAATTACTACAGACAAACCAATCCTGAAAAAATAAAGAAAATATACAAAACCAAAAATGGAATCCTGACATTTTTAGACTATCAAATGCAATATTGGACTGAAAAACACATTAAAATCAAATAAGCCTATAAAATTTTACAGACTCAAAAAAAACAACAACAAATAAACTATGTGGTAGTGGCTTTTTTTAAAAAATAATTATATTATAACAAATACACATGTCGTAGAAAATACGGATAATTTAAAAATCGAATTAATAAATGGAAAAAAATACTCTCCCACAATTATTGGTAAAAATATCGATTATGATATTTGTATTCTAAAAATTAAACCATTTAAAATTGTTAAATTATTAAAATTTAATTCAAAAGATTTAAAAACAGGAAAAATAGTCATATTACAATAAAAAAGCAAAATAGATTTTCCATCTCATTTTAAAAAAGTAAAAATAAATAGCTAAATATAGCTATTTTAAAATAATATTGTTTATATTGTGTTGTCTTTTTGCAATTAACTTAGCTCTTTCAATATTGACACCGTTTTTACCGATAGCAATACGTTTGTTGGTATTATCTGCTGTAACAGTAGCTATTTTTTCACCTGATTCTTTCTGAAGTACTTTAACACCTTGTACTTCTGCAGGGGATAAAAGATTTTTAATAAATTGAATCGGATCGTCGGATAATTCAACGATTTCAATTCCTTTATCTACTGCTCTTTGAACTTTGGAAACAGTGCTTCCGCCTTTTCCAATAGCTAATCCCATATCACCGTTTTTCACGACAAATGTGACTTTACCATGTTCATCATCGATAATACAATCTTTAACCATTGCTCCAGTCATGTTTTCAAAAAGAGCTATGTATCTAATTTCATTTGCAGTGAATTTAATAGACATATGAATCTACCTCAAATCATCTAATATAGTAGAATCTCCTGGATCGTTAACGATTAATGTAGCAACTGTAAATGGTTTACCACAGACAGAACCCAATTCTACACTTGAACCTTCGTAAGTGTATGATGGGATATCTGAAAGATTTGTATAATATTCAACATCTTCAACAATATCTTTAGGAGTGTTTGCAGCAACAATTACAAGCTGACCTTTTCCTAATTTTAAAGATTGAATTGATTTTTCAGAGCCTAATGTCACATCACCAGTATCGACAGCTACCCTGATACTTCTATCTACGTCCATCATCTAGCCTCCTATTCATTTTTATTTGCCATTTTGACACCGATTGAACCGGTACCAAGAGGTATTGGTTGTCCAATAATAATATTTTCGATGATACCAGTTAAATCATCAACTTCACCGCGAATACTTGCACGAAGTAAATGTTTACCAGTTTCTTCAAAAGCTGCACGAGCTAAAACGCTTGATTTTTCACCACTAATACCATGTCTACCAATGGATTTTACTTCTCCTTCAGAAGTCATAATATCTGCAACTAACATAATGTGTCTAACATCAACACTAAGACCTTGGTTTTCAAGAGTATTTCTTGCTTCATTAATAATTGATTGACGAGCTGCTTCAATACCCAATACAGTTTCTATCTCATGAATGTCATTTGTAGTAGTTCTGTATGTGTCAATACCGTCCATAGAGAGAATATCCTTAAGATTAGAACCTTCAGTGTGCATAATCCATTCTCTTTCATCTTTACGGATAATGACTTTTCCAATGTCTTTAATACCACTTATCTGTAAATCACGGAATTTGTCTGCTAAAAGACGAAGCTCCCTAATTTCACGTTTTGGCGGTTCGACAACAATCTTGAGATTATCCTTTTTAATATCAGCTTTTTTAAAGTTTTTCTGAATTTTAGCAAGAATTTCCTCAAGATCAAGTCTTTTATCTTCAATTTTTCTTTCGTCTAAAACTGCTTCAACTTTCATATCCGCATAATTTAAACTGAAATCACTGAGAACATCGTTTACAGTACTTTTACCAATTTTATTAGCTAAAGTTTTAACGAATTCCTCATCCTGACGTTTTTCTTCAGTAAAGTAAATATCCATTGTTGGAGTAGCTATTTTTTTTCTTGCATCCACGATTTCAATAAGTCTTGGAAGACCTAATGTTACGTTTAATTCCATTACCCCTGCATAGTGAAAAGTACGCATAGTCATCTGAGTACCTGGTTCACCTACAGATTGTGCAGCTACTGTTCCAACAGCCTCACCAGCTTCAACATGAGCTCGTTCATAGGCAGTTTTAAGCTCTCCAATAAGCATATCTAACTCATCGTCAGATAAATGTCTGTTAACATAAGCAGATGCTAAATCATCCACATATTTTTCAGGGAATTTTACACGACTTGACGGGTCAACAATTCCGTTTTCAACAAATCTTGCATCAAAGTTTATTTCAGCTTTAAGTAAAGCATCTTCCACTTTTTTAATTATTGCATCATCCATAGTTACACCTATTTACCCTCTTGTTCAACACCTGAATCATAGTTTGGATTAGCATCTCCTAACCTATTTTCATCTATGATTTTATTTAAGTCAGCTGCTTTACCAAAGTCACTTTTAGCCGGATCTACTCCGTCTTCACCAAACATAAGTTGAATAACCATTCCCTGGTTATCAGTAACAAGTCCGGATGGTTTAACTTGTAAATCCTGAAGTGCATTTACCAGTCTTCTTTGCATATAACCGGATTGTGCTGTACGAATCGCTGTATCTACAAGACCTTCTCTTCCTCCCATAGCGTGGAAGAAGAATTCAATTGGATCCAAACCTTTTTTATAACTGGAATGTACAAATCCTTTTGCTTTTGCACCTAACTCATTTTTACGGAAGTGAGGTAAAGTCCTGTCAATATAACCCCTGTGGATACGGCCACCACGAACAGACTGTTGTCCTACACAGGAAGTAATCTGAGTAAGGTTCAACATAGATGCCCTAGCACCGGTACGTGCCATAACTACAGAATGGTTGTGTTCCATAGTAAGGTAGTTTTCTGCAATTTGACCAGATACATCCCTAGCTTCCCCAAGCACTTGCATAATCTTCATTTCTAAAGTTTCTTCAAGGCTTCTACCAGGTAAAGCTTCAAGATAATCGTTTTCATATGCTTCAACTAATTTATCTACCTTATTTTCAGATTCTCTTAAATGCTCATTAATCCTTTCCTGAGCTTCTTCAGGAATTTCCTCATCATTGGTACTTGTGGTAATTCCTGTTTTCATAATTCCACAGATAGCCAAATCAGTAGACCTGTCTAAGAATTCTCTGGCTCTAGCAGGACCATACTCTTTAACAATTTTATCTAAAATACGTCCAGAGAAAGAACCATAAGCTTTTTCATCAATAACACCATGTTTAAGTTCACCATTTTCAATTACAACATAAGCATCAATGTCACAAGCTTCCTCTTTACAGACATCACATTTCTGACAAATCTCAGCCTTATAAACAAGATTCAAATCATCAGGCAGTAATAAAGAGAATAACTCTTTACCGGTCCAGTTTTCATGTTTACGTTTTAAGTGTTTAGGGTCAACATTTTCATTATTGAATAAATGTGATTTTCTGATTATTTGCAGCGCCTGTTCTTCTGTAAATTCAGATCCCGGTTTTGTTAAAAGATATGCTCCGGAAATGTGATCGTGAATAGCACCAATAATAGGTCCACCAAACCTTGGAGATAAAATATGTTCCTGTACACGCATTAAAGACTTAGCCTCAGCACGAGACTCATCAGTTTGGAAAACGTGCATGTTCATTTCGTCTCCATCGAAATCTGCATTGTAAGGAGGACATACACATAAATTAAGACGGAAAGTTTTATAAGGTAAAACCCTTACCTCATGAGCCATCATAGACATTCTGTGAAGAGAAGGCTGACGATTGAATAAAACCATATCCCCATCTTTCAGGTGTCTTTCAATAATATAACCAGGTTCCAACTTCTCTAAAATCATGTCTTTAGTTTCATCATAAACCCTGATTTTCCTTCCGTCAGTTCTTATAACATAGTTGGCTCCAGGATGAACATTAGGACCGTTTTCAATATATGTTCTCATTTCATCCATGTTCCAGTCATTTACATAAGCAGGTACAGTAACCTCTTTTGCAATCATTTCAGGAACACCAACTTCATTAATACTGATGTTTGGATCCGGTGAAATTACAGTACGGGCAGAGAAATTAACCCTTTTACCGGACAAATTACTTCTGAACCTACCTTCTTTACCTTTTAACCTTTGAGCCAAAGTTTTTAAAGGTCTTCCAGACCTGTGTCTTGCAGGAGGAACACCACTAGCCTCATTATCAAAGTAAGTAGTTACATGATACTGCAATAACTCCCACAAATCTTCAACAATAAGTTGAGGAGCACCTGCTTCCATATTTTCAATTAATCTCTGATTAATACGTAAAATATCAACAAGTTTGTGAGTTAAATCATCTTCAGACCTTTCACCAGTATCTAAAGTAATAGAAGGCCTTACAGTAACTGGAGGAACAGGTAAAACTGTTAACACTAACCATTCAGGTCTAGCTACTTCCGGATTAACACCTAAAACAAAAGCATCTTCATCAGAAATCCTTTCAAGCCTTTCACGAACTTCACTAGCAGTTAATTTATAATCCTCACCCTCCATTTTCTGAACAATGGAAACCGGCTTATCAATAGTAATATCATCCTGAGCTGCTTCACAATGAGGACAAACATCACGACGAGCCTCATTATAAATCTCTTTTAAAAGCTTAGTTAAATTTTCATGATGATTCTGAGCATCCTTAATCTTTTCAGTGAATTTAAAGATTTCATCATCAGTTAATAAAACACGACCACACTCATTACATGTTGAACGTAAAATCTTATGAATCACATCACCAAAACCAACATGAATAACAGGCCTAGCCAACTCAATACTACCAAAGTGCCCTTGACACTCTCCACCTCTATAACCACAAGACCTACATTTTAAACTTGGATCAATAACCCCTAAATGAGGATCCATTAAACCATTCTCAATAGGATAACCATCCTCATCGTAAGTATCAGGAGTTTCAATTTTAACTACTGACATTTCACGAATATCCTCAGGAGACATAAGCCCAAAGTTAATTTGTTTGATTTTTTTTATAAATCCTTTCAAAATATTGACTCCTTCATATTAATATAATTATGTTTTGTCTCCTAAAACTAATTTAGGGAAAATACATAAACTCTTAAGTTCATCTAATAATAATTTAAATGCGTATGAAATTTCTATCGGATAAGTTTCAACATCTCCACAAATTGGACAGTATTTTTTATTTTTATTCTTATCATATACTGCTAACATACCACAATTTTCACAGACAATAGCTTCATATTTGTCAGACTCATCTAAAAGCCTTTCTTTTAAGGTAAGAGCTGCACCGTGTGCAATAAGACAATCTCTTTCCATTTCTCCAAACCTTAAACCACCTTCACGAGCTCTTCCTTCAGTAGGCTGACGGGTAAGAACTTGTACAGGACCTCTTGAACGAGCATAAACTTTATCAGTAGTCATGTGGTGTAATTTTTGGTAATATGCAACACCAACAAATATTTCAGCTTCGATTCTTTCTCCGGTTACACCATTATATAATGATTCACAACCTGCAGATTCAAATCCGTGATTTTTAAGTTGCTGTTTGATTTCTTTTTCAAGTTCTGTGTTAAATGGAGTTCCGTCAACACGCTCACCTTCAAGACAGCCTGCTTTACCAGCTACCATCTCAAGCACTTGTCCTACAGACATCCTGGAAGGAATAGCGTGAGGGTTAACAATTAAATCGGGAACAACACCAGATTCTGTAAAAGGAACATCTTCAGGAGATAATATTAAACCAAGAACCCCTTTCTGACCGTGCCTTGATGCAAATTTATCCCCGAACTCAGGTTGCCTGGTATCCCTCACCCTGATTTTAGCCAATCGGCTTCCTTCAACAGTTTCAGTTAAAAGAACAGCATCGACAATACCTTTTTCACCGTGTCTGACTGTTACAGAAGTTTCTCTTCTTTTTTCAGCTACAGTACCAAATTCATCGATTTCTTCCAAGAATCTTGGTGGTGAAGTTTTACCAATTAATACATCACCAGATTCAACATATGATTCAGGGTTAACAACACCATCATCATCTAAATGCCTGTAAGCATCTTCGGAACGGTAACCTTTAATGTTTTTGTCAGGAACCTCAAATTTATCCTCTTGTCCACCAGGATACCTTTTTTCAGCAGTATCATAAGCTCTGAAAAATGAAGACCTAGCTAATCCTCTTTCAAGAGAACCTTTGTTAATAACCATTGCATCTTCCATGTTGTATCCTTCGTAAGACATAAGAGCTACAACAAAGTTCTGACCTGATGGTCTTTTGTCATAATTAGTTGAATCAATAATACGTGTTTTTACAATAGGAGTTTGCGGATGGTGTAATAAGTGAGCCCTTGTATCTGTACGTAATGCATAGTTAGAAACATATAATCCTAATGCTTGTTTTGTCATACCTGCTTCCATAGTATTCCTTGGTGAAGAATTGTGATCGGAAAACGGAATAATACCTGCACAAATTCCAAGCATAGTAGCCGGGTCAATTTCCAAATGAGTATGTTCTTCATTTAAATCAGCAATACTCATAGCAATATAGGAGTTTTCTTCCTCTTCGGCATCCAAGTATTCAATGAAACCATTGTCTATTAAATCGTCCCATTTTAATTCACCTTTAGCTACTTTCTCTAAATGTTTATCTGTGAGAACTGGTTTGCCATCTTTTACAATGATTAACGGCCTTCTTGCCCTACCAGGGTCATTGAATATATAAATCTCATTATTTTTATCATAATAAGTAATATTCATTTCATGAGAAACCTTACCATTTCTCCTTTTTTCTCTCATTTCATTGGTGAAACTTTCCGGATCTTTACAGTATCCTAAAAGCTCCCCATTAATATAAATCTTAGCACTATCCATATTATCTTTCCCTTAATCATCTAAAACATTCATTTTTTTAATAACATCAATGATTTCCTGTTCATCAGAACCTTCAGAAATATTACACATTAAAGCTAAATTCTTTACCAGACCACAGTTAGGACCCTCTGGAGTTTCATTCGGACAAATTTTACCGAATTGTGTTGGGTGCAAATCTCTTGCTTCAAAGTGAGGTTGACTTCTTGTTAAAGGAGATACAACACGTCTTAAATGAGAAAGAGTACCCATATAACTAGTTCTATCTAATAATTGACTTACACCAGCTCTTCCACCAACCCAATTACCAGTTGCAATAGCATGTTTAATATTTTCAGTTAAAACATCACTACGAACTGCCTGTTTGATGGAAAGCTCTTTACCACGGGAGATACTTCTTTCAAGTTGATAACTCATATCTCTAGTTAAACTTGTAAAAGCAACTCTAAATAAATCTTCCATTAAATCTCCAGATACTCTAAGTCTTTTATTTGTATAATGATCCTTATCGTGAGGTTCTCTTTGCTCATCAATAACCTGAAGTAACATTTCAGTCATTTCAGCTAAATAAGTAGCTTTAGCTTCACGTCTTTCTGATTCAATACCCATATGAGGCAATAAGTAACGATTAATTACATCTTCAGCACGTTTAACACGGTATTCCTCAGTCATACCTTTAGCTACACGGTTACCTATGTATTTAATAGCTGCTAATTGTAAATATTGTCTTCTTTCTTCCTTAGTCATGCCATCCATTTCTTTTTGATCTAATTTCAACTGAGAAAGGGATACCTGAATATCATCTGCAATAATCATTTGGAAATTTGGATCATTGGAAATTGCAGTAATAATTTCTTGATCTGTAGCTAAACCAAGAGCTCTTAATAAAATAACAAGTGGAATTTCCCCCGGAACATAAGGGAAAGAAATTCTTAAAAATACACCGCTTTTACGTGGTTTTTTATATTCAAGAGAAATTCTTGCTCTGAAACCACTTTTAATAGAGGTTACAATAGCTTTAGCTCTTCTATCTTCAACTTCACCAATACGCTCAAGAATAATTTTATTTGGTGCAATTTCCTCCATTGTTACAACAGCTCTTTCAGAACCATTTACAATAAAGTAACCACCTAAATCTTGAGGGTCTTCACCTTGTTCAATTAATTCTTCATCACTAAGACCATGAAGATGACAAATATCAGATTTAAGCATTACTGGTAATTCTCCAATATACACTTTTTCTAAAGGATTATCTTCCCCTTCTTCATTTAATGCCATCTCAAGATACATATGTGCAGAATAATTTAAATTTCTAAGTCTTGCTTCCGCAGGATAAATCATACTTTTAGAACCGTCTGCCTCTTTAGTGAATGGCTTTTCAATAAAGAGTTTACCTGTTTTTAAAGTATATTTACCATTTTCTAAAGTAATAGGTTCAGTAATATCTATGATATTTTGAATCCCATTATTTATAAAATCGTTGTATGATTTAATATGATGGTCAACTAAATCATATTTATCAAAAAATGCATCAACTAATTTCCAGTTATTCTCTGTCATGGACTTCCTCCAGCATTCTATAAAACACCATAAAAATAATTAACTAATAAAAATAAGATTAGGAAACCTAATTAAAATTCTTCATTTGATTATTATTCTTAATTTACTCCTAACTATCTCTATTAAGATAATTCCTCTCAAACTAAGTTCAAATTTATTATAATGAATTTCCAAAAACAATAAAAAAATACAGAAATAAACTTATTATACTAAATTTTACTATTCTAACATTATAACTAACTTTTTACAATACGATAAGTAACAAAAGTACCTGCAGTATCACTCTCACGAGTAATCCTTAAAATATCATGTTCTTTAGCATCAATAGCTTTTACAACAGGATCATCAACTTTAATTCTAGGAAGATTTTCAATATCATAGTCAGCACTATTTTTTAAATCTTCAATTTCAGAATCAGTCATTATTTCATGCTTAGGTACAAGCATATGTTCTTGAATATTAATTGTCAATATATAATTCCTCCAGCTAGAAAAGTTAAAATATAAAATTAGAAAACGGGCCCGACGGGAATTGAACCCGCGGCCGCTTGGTTAAAAGCCAAGCGCTCTGCCAGACTGAGCTACGGGCCCTCACATACAACATTTAAATATTAAGCGCCTTGGCCGGGATTTGAACCCGAGTCGCGGGCTCGACAGGCCCACATGATAGCCCCTACACCACCAAGGCAGGAAATACTTAAAATACAGTATAGCTAATCAAACAGTATTAACCATACACCATTAATTACTATATTTAGTATCATATATAAAGGTTTCGGAAAAATTAATTTTCCACAACCATAAATATAATCAATTTAATAAAGTAATCAAATCCCGCCTGCCGGACTTGAACCAGCAACATTTGGATCTACAGTCCAACGCTCTGCCAAATTGAGCTAAGGCGGGACATGAAATGGGACCGCCCGGATTTGAACCGGAGTCTCAGGCTCCCAAAGCCCAAAGGATCGACCAAGCTACCCTACGGTCCCACTTAATACAAACTAGATGCATAACAATACATCATACATTACCTATTTTATACCTCATAGTATATAAATGTTATTGATTACAATATTTTGAAAAAAATGTAATCATAATATGTGTACTAAAAAACACAAAATAGAAAGCCCCGAACGGGAATTGAACCCGCGACCACGAGATTACAAGTCTCGCGCTCCACCAGACTGAGCTATCGAGGCATAATGAAATTAATGTAACAAATAAACTTTTGTATAAACTTATTTAAATACTTTTCTAATACTCAAAAAATAATGAAATTAAACAATGAACTTTTAAAAATAATGATAACTGTTCAATAAAAAACAAAAAATACTCCCTAAATTAAACTTAATTCAAAAAATACACACATCAAATATTATATACTAAAAGTTTTATAATTATAAATCATGATAAATAAAGAAGAATTACTTCAAAAAATACCAAAATTATTAGATGAATTAAAAAACAAAAATCCATTAACTCACTGCATAACTAATTTTGTAACTGTAAATGATTGTGCAAATGCAGTATTGGCTATTGGTGCTTCTCCAATTATGTCTGAAGATATTGAAGAAGTAGCTGAAGTTGTCTCAATAGCTGATGCTTTAGTAATAAATATTGGAAAATTAAGTCATGAACAAGTTGAAGCTATGAAAGTTAGTTCTGCTCAAGCAAATAAAATAAACACCCCAGTTATTCTTGATCCAGTTGGAGTAGGAATAAGTCAATTAAGAAATAAAGTAACATTAGAACTTATTGAAAATTATAAATTAACAGCTATTAGAGGAAATATAACTGAAATAAAAACAATAGCCAAATTAACTGGAATAATTTCCGAATCAAATACTGCAAAAGGCGTAGATGTATCTGAAAGTGATATTATAACTAAAGACAACTTAAATGAAAATGCTAAAATCATTTCTAAACTTGCAGCTAACTTGGATACAGTAATATTAGCCAGTGGCCCAATAGACATTTTATCTGATGGTGAAACTACAATAGCTATTGACAATGGTGATGAAATGATGCCTCAAATTACAGGCAGTGGCTGTATGCTGTCATCTATTGTAGGAAGTTGTATTGGAGCTACCAATCCTCTTGAAGGAACATTACTTGCAGCATTATTAATGACAATAGCCGGTGAAAAAGCAAGAGCTAAAGTAGACAATGAAAATGCAGGAACAGGAAGCTTTAGAGCTTATTTAATAGACTATTTATATAAATTAGATAGTCAAACTTTAATTAACAAAAGCAACATTGAGATATTATGAACAGCCTGAACTTATCACTTTATCTTGTAACTAACAACAGTGAAGATGAAGAAAAATTTTTAAATATTATAGAAGAATCATTAAAAGGTGGAGTCAGTGTAGTTCAACTTAGAGAAAAAAAAGCTGAAACATTAGACTTCTATAATTTGGCTTTGAAAGTTAAGGAAATTACACAAAAATATAATGTGCCTCTAATAATCAATGACAGAATTGATATTGCTCTAGCTATTGATGCTGAGGGCGTACACATCGGACAAAGTGACATGCCTGCACAGATAGCAAGATTACTGATTGGCAAAGATAAAATCTTAGGAGTATCTGCTGCAAATATTAAAGAAGCTAAAAAAGCTCAGAAGGACAGTGCAGATTACATAGGTGTTGGTGCAGTTTATCCGACAAATACAAAAGACGATGCGACATCAGTATCTAAAAAAGAGTTAAAAGAAATAGTAAAATCTGTTGATATTCCTGCTGTAGCTATTGGAGGAATCACTCGGGAAAATGCACATGAATTAAATGACTGTGGAATTGATGGAATATCTGTTGTCAGCGCCATCATGAATTCTCAAAATCCAAAAACAGCTAGTGAAAATTTATTAAAAGAATTTAAAGCGAAAAATAGTTAATTTTTACTATTTTTTGCTGAATCCCTTAATGCCTGAACAGCAGCCAGTTTTTTACCTGCAAGCATACTGATGCAAGCTCCACCTCCGCTGCTTAAATGACTCATTTGGTCTTCATAACCTAAAGCTGAAGTAGCTGCAGCAATATGGCCACCACCAATCAGTGTAAATGCATTTGATTTAGCCATAGCATTAATTAAATCTTCAGTTCCCATTGCAAATTTAGGATTTTCAAATACTCCTGCAGGACCATTTGCAAATACTGTTTTAGAATCACGGATTATTTTTGCATAATAACTAATTGTTTTTACACCAATATCAAAAATAGCTTCATTAGGAATATTATCACAATCAACATCTTTTCTTTCGCCATCTTTTTCAATAGCTACATCAATAGGATATTTTACTTTATTTCCGAATTTTTCAATAAGATTTCTGGCTTTGGAAACCATTGATTCATATCCTTTACTTATTATAAAATTCTTGTTTACTTCACAGATGTCTACACCTGCAGCCCAAAGAACAATGTTTCCTACAATACCTGTTGTTAAAATAGAATCTGCAGTACCGTTACTTAATACATTTTCCATAACATCTATTGAATCATCAGGTTTCATTCCACCAAGCAGGAATACACAGGGATGTTCCACATTATCCAAAGCACTCTGAATTACAGTCAGTTCTTTTTCCATTACCCTGCCTGCAGCTGAAGGAGTGTTAACAGTAAAACCTACTAAAGATGCCTGAGATCTATGAGCTGCTGCAAATGCATCATTAACAAAATAATCAATTACCGGAGACAATTGCCTAACCAGTAATGTTTCTGCCTGAGCTTCAGCAGATCTGGATAAAGATTCTTCAGAAAAGAACCTTACATTTTCAAGTAAAAGAATTTCATGTGGTTTTAGTTGTTTAATAGCTTGTTTTGCAGATTTTGAAAAGATAGAATCTATATATTTCACTCTTAAATTCAAAAGATCAGATAATGCATCAGCATGCTGAGATAAATCTGTGAAATCTTTTTTACCTGGACGGCTTTGATGAGCAAGCAATACAACTTTAGCTCCTTTATTAGATAATTCTTTAATTGTTTTAGCATGCAATTTTAATCTTGTATCATCTAATATAATCCCAGAACTAGGATCAACTGGAGAGTTAATATCAATTCTAACTAACACAGTTTTATTTTCAACATCAAAGTCGTCAATTGTATTAAATTTATCAGCCATCATTTCACTCAAAATATTAAATATAAATAAATTTATAAAAATACAAGTTTTTATAATTTACTAACTAAATCCAATAAAGCTTTTTTAGGATTTTCAGCTTTAACAATTCCGGAAGCTAGTAAAACTCCATCTGCACCTAAATCCATTGCAGCTTTCATATCCTCTCCAGTAGATATTCCTGCACCACACAAGACTTTGATTTTTTTATTGATTGATTTGACTCCTTTAACAGAGTCTTCTACAACTTCTGGTTGTGCCTGAGATACTGGAATTCCACTACCAATAAGTTCTGGAGGTTCTACAGCTACTGCATCAGGATTAAAAGTAGCTATTGCTTTACTTGTTGCAATATTATTTGTACAGACACAGGATTCAATATTATGTTGCTTACACAATTGTATAACTTCATCAATATCAGCTAATTTCATCCTGTTTTCAGAATGGTTAATTAAACTACCGTTAATGCCTACTTCAATTAAAGTTTCAATTAAATTAGAACCTGTATGTCCTCCAGGAGTAATTGGGTCAATGTGCTGTGCAAAAATAGGTAAAGAAATTTGATCGTGAACCCTATAAATATCAGCTGCCTGTGGAGCTGCAACCATAGTGATACCGGATTCTTCTGAAGCACTTTTTAATGCACGAGCTAACTCCAATGCATTTTCCCCACTAGATTCTAAATAAGTTTTATAATTTAATATTACAATTGGCGTATTCATAAATAATTCCCCAAATCATTAATTTAATTAATATTTTTGATTTAAAATCATTTAAATTTAACCAAAATACTTTTAGATAATATCCATATATACACAAAATATATATCTTTCTAGATAAAATTAATATATATGAACAAAGCATCCAAACTTTGTATAATTTTAGTTATGATTATCTGCTTATTTGCCATTATAGCTTATGAATCAAAGACCTCAACTAAAGAGGATACTTTAAATTCAAGTTACGAATATCTGCCACCTACAACCAACATCAGCGACAGCTATCTAAACAGCAGCGAAGATAAAAAAGAAAATAACCACCATACCACAAATCCGATACATCACACCACAACCAGCTATTCTTATGACTACGATGATTCATATGATGATGCTGTAGGTGATGATTACCATTACGATGACGCATACTACGATGACAGGTGCGCAGACAGCTGGGAATATGATGACGAATAGCAGCTCAAATTATTGAGACTGCTAAATAGGATGTCCGCTATATGTTCTCCCATCACCCCTATCTTCCCATACGTGTTTTCCATTATACATTATTCCATTATCCCCTCTTTCACCGAATCTCTCAAATAATTCGCCGTCAGACATTTCAGGATATTTGGCTTTTAATTGTTCACAGGACAAATGATCATCTTCATAATAATTACTTTGAGAAGAAGATGATTTTTGATTAGATGTATCTTTAAATCCATTATTTCCATCCTGAACTACATTATCAATAACACTTACATTTTGAGTTACATTAGTACTTTTATAGTCCCTGTCCCCATCAAAAACACAACCAATAGAATAATTACCAATACCAGTTATATTAAAACTAATTAATCCATCCCCACCAGTGATATATTCAAAATTAGATTTTGACCCGTTTTCATTAGTTAAAGTTACATTAACTGTTTTATTAGCTATTCCAAGACCATTTTCATCAGTTAACTTAACAGTACAATTATCCCCATCATATAAAGTTGCATTACTTGTAATTGTTAAAGATGATTCTTCCTGCGGATTTATAAAAACAAAAGCAGAAACAAAAGCTGCTAAAATTAGTATAACTGCACAAACAAGAACTAAAATTTTATTATTCATAATAAATAATATAAATAAAACAATTATTAAAACCTAACCATTCAACAATTTACTTTTTGATATACATGAATTAAAAATTTAGTCAACAAACAATAATATTAAATTAGTATAATGCTCTAAAATAAACTCATAGCATTAAGGATTTTTAAGATTATGTCATTAACTAGAACACAAGTAGAAAAATTAGAGTCAAGCGGATACAGATTTGTTGGTAGCCACAATCATGCAGCTGCTAAAATATGCCACTGGACCAAACAAAGTATTTTAGACAGAGGAGTCTGTTATAAAGAAAAATTTTACGGTATTGAAAGCCACAGATGTCTTCAGATGGCTCCTGCAGTACCTAACTGTCAGCAAAAATGTGAGTTTTGCTGGAGAGATTTATCATATACCCAGACCCAATGGGAAGGGGAATACGATGATCCGAAAACTATAATTGATGAAGCCATTAAAGCTCAGAATAATTTACTTTGCGGTTTTTTTGGAAATGACAAAGCAAATAAAGAAAAATTAGAAGAATCCAAAACTCCTACAAATGCAGCTATTTCACTAGCTGGAGAACCAATGTTATATCCCGAAATTGATGAATTAATAGCTGAATTTAACCGCCGTAATTTCACAACTTTCGTTGTCAGCAATGGCCAGTGTGTTGATAAATTAAAAAACTTAGAAAATGAACCTTACCAGCTATATCTTTCCTTAGATGCTCCTACTAAGAAAATATATGATGAGGTTTGCCAACCTCAAATTAGTGAAGGATGGGATAATTTAAACCAATCACTTGATACACTAGCTAGTTTTAACTCCCGCACATGTATAAGAACAACATGCGTTAAAGGAAGAAACATGATTAATCCTGAAAAATACGGAGAATTAATTAAAAAATCAAATCCTGATTTTGTAGAAATAAAAGCTTACATGTGTGTCGGATCATCAAGATACAGATTAACCCCTGACAATATGCCAACATTTGATGAAGTTAAAAGTTTTGCCCAAAAAATAGGAGAAAATTGTGGTAAAAAAATAGTTAACGAATCTGAAGTCAGTCGTGTTGTTTTGCTCCAATAGCTATTTTTTCTCCTAATTTAAATGCATTTTCCAAATCAATTGGAAACTGTGTTTTACGTGTTTTTAATTTTTCATCTTCAGTAAAAAGTTCCATTTTATACTTGGAATAATCAAACTGATAGGTGTCGTAAGAATAAAGATGAATAGGCTTTGTAAACATTTTTTCCAAAACAAATTCATTTTTATCGAATAAATCATGGTAGCCCAATTGTCTTGCAGTTTCCTCATCAAGATTCATAGTGTAAATACAACCAATAGCCATCTTTTTTGGAGCTAAGCTAGTCATATCCTCATCATAAACAAAGAATGGAAAGATAAAACGCTCTAAAAAGCACCTCATTACTCCACTTACATCGCCAAAGTAAACTGGAGATCCCAGTATTACACCATCTGCCCGAACAATTTTTTCCAGAATCGGTTTGAAGTCATCTTTATAAACACATTTTCCATAATGACGACCATTAATCTTTTTACATGCAAAACAGCTTTTACAACCATTAAAAGGAATATCATATAAATTAACTGATTCAATTTCTGCATCACTGCAAACTGAGTGTATTCCTTCTAAAGCTTTTTCTAAAAGCTGAGCAGTATTTCCATCTTTTCTATGACTACCATTTATAGCAAAAAATTTCATTCTTCAGCCTTAATTTTATTACAAAGCTCAACAGCTTTTTTAGCTGCTTTTTCCATTGAAATTTCATATGGAATTCCTGCTTCTTCAAGTATTCTTTGACCTTCCTCTTCATTAGTACCTGTTAACCTAATTACAATTGATACTAAGCTTTTAGATTCTCTAATAGCATCAACAACACCATGAGCAACATCATCTGCTTTAGTAATTCCTCCTAAAACATTTAAAAACACTACTTTAACCGGTTCATAATTTAATACTATGTTAAGGGATTTTTTAATACTTTCTTCTGAAGCTCCCCCACCAATATCTAAGAAAGTAGCTGGCTCTCCACCGTGGAATTTAATCATGTCCATACCAGTTAATGTTAAACCTGCACCATTACCAATAACTGCAATATCTCCATCTAATTTAACAAAATCGACTGCTTTTTTCTTATAACGTGCAAGTTTTACTAATTCCGGATGTCTGTACAATGAATCATTTTCCACAACGAATTTTGCATCAGCAGCTATTAATCCTTCATCAGTCAATACTAATGGATTGATTTCGGCGGTTTCTGCATCATATTTCTCAAATAATTTATATAATTTGTATATTACATCACCCATTTGAGATATTAAATTTGATGGAACGCCCATTTTACGAGCTATTTCACGAGCTTCATATGGTAAAAATTCAATTAAAGGATTTGGATGATATTTAATTATCTTTTCAGGGTTTGTTTTAGCTAAATTTTCAATTTCAACCCCACCTTCATTACTTACCATAATAACCGGTCTTTTATTGGCTCTGTCAATGGATATGCTTAAGAAAAATTCTTTAATGATGTTTGCTTTTTTCTCAATTAAAAGCTGATGTACTCTTTCGCCATTAATTGTAGTGCCAATCAATGAATCAGCAACTTTATATGCTTCACCAGGGTTATCTGCAAATTTAATACCACCTGCTTTACCTCTACCACCAACTAATACCTGAGATTTTATTGCAACAGGCACTCCCATGTCTGATGCAATAGAAGTTGCTTCTTCAGCAGAATTAGCAACATGTCCTTCCAAAATTGGAATTCCTTCCTCATTAAAAATTCTTTTTGCCATATATTCGAAAAATTTCATTATAACACCTAATTAGAAATTATATCCTGCTTCAAAAGCAGCTATGTTTTTATCTTCAGTTCCTGCAGGAACACTAGCTTTAATTGATTCGATAGCTGCATCTTTAGATATAACTTCTGTAATTTTTGTAATAGCTCCAACCATAACAATATTGGCCACAATTTTAAGACCAATATCATCCATTGCTGTTTTGGTTGCCGGAGCATTATAAACTTTAATATTATGTTCATCAATAAAATCCTGAACATCTTCAATAGTTGTTGTTCCAGGATCAACAATTAAAACCCCATTATCCTTCAAATCAACAATATATTTAAGTAATGCTTCATGAGACATTGCTACTAAAATATCCGGACTTTGAACTTTAGGATAATCAATTTTTTTATCACTAATAACAACTTCACATTTAGAAGCTCCCCCACGAGCTTCAGGACCATAAGACTGAGTTTGAACTGCTTCATTTTTATCAAAAAGACAAGCAGCTTTTCCTAAAATAATTCCTGCAAGAATTACTCCTTGTCCTCCAAACCCACCTATTCTCAATTCTTTTCTCATATTATCCTCCAGTTTATAAATCTGTTTCATATGCAGAATCAACAAGAGTTCTGCCACCTGATTTGTCTTCGCTTAATTTTTCAATATTTTCACAAAATTCAGGTCTTGATTTGTTAGCAAATTCACCAGTGACAATTTTCCCAATTAATTCATCATCACTCATACCTTCAGCATCTTCTTTTGACAAAGTATTTATTTTCATAGTTACTGCCATAGCTGTTGGGGTTCTAAGTTTGTTTTTACGACCATAATAAGTTGGACATTGAGAAACAACTTCAACAAATGAAAATCCAGGATTTTTTAAAGCTGTTTTAATAGAATCTACCAATTCATCAACTTGAACAGTTGTCCATCTTGCAACATAAGTTGCACCAGCTGCTGCAACAAGTTCGGCTAATTTAAACGGATAATCACCATTTCCATAAGGTGCAGTTGTTCCAAAACTGCCTTTTGGAGAAGTAGGGCTAATCTGACCACCAGTCATTCCATAGATATTGTTGTTAATACAGATAACAGTTAAATTAATGTTTCTTCTAGCTGCATGGATTAAATGGTTACCTCCAATAGAAGCAGCATCACCGTCTCCAGTAAATACAACAACATCCAAATCAGAGTTAGACACTTTTAAACCAGTTGCAAAACTAAGTGCCCTTCCATGAGTTGTGTGCAATGAATCACATTTAACATAACCTGGAATCCTTGAAGAACATCCAATACCTGAAACCATAGCTATATTATCAAAATCCATTTCAGCTTCTTCCATTCCCTTGAAAAAAGCATTCATAATACTACCATTTCCACAACCTGGACAAAAGATATGAGGAAGCCTGTCTTCCCTCATATAAGGAATAAATTTGTTTCCATTGGGATCTTTTTCGATTGACATTTAGTTTCCTCCGATTTCTTCAATTTTTGATAAAATTTCTTCAGGAGTTGGCAATAATCCTCCAATAACACCTAAAAGATGAGTATTAGCTGTAGCATTAACTGCTCTGTCTACTTCATAATACATTTGACCTAAATTCATTTCAACAACTAAAACATCACTTGCATTTTTAGTTAACTGTTTTATCTGTTCATCCGGGAAAGGCCATGGAGTATCAATTTTAATATAACCTACTTTTTTGCCGTTAGCTCTGGCTTCTTTAGTAGCAGTTATAACAGACCTGACCGGAGCACCATAAGATACAATAACAATATCAGCATCTTCACAATTTTCACTTTGAACAGAACAAATTTTATCTTTATTTTTTAACACTTTATTGCATAAACGTTTAACAAGAGTTTGATGAGTTTCCGGAGAGTTGGTGTCTGGATAACCTCTTTCATCATGAGTTAAACCTGTTACATGTATATTGAATCCTGCTCCAAAAGAAGGCATTGGATTGATACCATCGACATTTTCAAATGGTAAAAAGTCATCTTTATCTTCAGGCATTTCCCTGGAAATAACTTCAATATCATCTTCAACAACAATTTTTTCCCTCATGTGCCCAATAACTTCATCAGCTAAAACAAATACAGGAGTTCTGTACTGTTCAGCTAAATTAAAAGCTTTTATAGTGAAATCAAAAAATTCCTGAACACTTGATGGAGATAAAGCTATCGGTTCATAATCACCGTGAGATCCCCAACGGGCCTGCATCATGTCTGCTTGAGCAGCCATTGTTGGCTGACCAGTAGACGGAGAACCTCTTTGAACATTAACAATAACAATCGGAGTCTCTGAAATAAATGCATAACCTATATTTTCTTGCATTAAAGAAATACCCGGTCCAGAAGTAGCAGTCATTGATTTGGATCCTCCCCATGAACCTCCAATAATAGCACCTGCTGATGCAATTTCATCTTCCATTTGAACAAAAGCTCCCCCAACTTTCGGAAGTTCACGAGCTAAAGTTTCAGCTACTTCAGTAGATGGGGTAATAGGATAACCTGCAAAAAATCTGCAACCTGCCTTCAATGCACCTTTTGCACATGCTTCATTTCCTTGAATAAAAAATTCTTCTGACATGATAAATCCTCCTATTTACCCTCTAAATCATTTACTGTGATAGCTTGATCAGGGCAAGCTATTTCACATTTACCACATTTATCACACCTATCTCCAAAATTAACATACGGCAATTGTACGCTTTTTTTATTAGGTTCAGAAGATATTGCGTAAACATTCTGTGGACACATATATAGACAAAGGTGACACCCTTTGCATAAATTTTCGTCAATAATAATCATTCACAATCTCCTAAAAAATTATAATAAATTAAAATAGATTATGTATTATATATGTTTTAATACATTTAAAAAGTTTATTATAAATCATGATAATTTATAGGAAAATAAAAAATAAAGTAGAAACTAAAAATAAATTGATAATTAAACAAACAAGTGTTAATTAAGAAATTTTAAAGTAAATTTTGAACAAAGACAAAATTTAAGACTATTAAATTGTTTAAAATTATAAAATTGTGAGAAATATGAAAAAAATAAAAACACCGACAAATGACGAAGAAATAAATAAACTTCAAATAGGAGATAAAATTTCAATATCTGGAGTAATATATGCCGGAAGAGATGCTGCACTGCCCCAACTTGCAGAGCTAATAAAAAAAGAAAAGTCCCCTATCGATACAAATGGAATAGCTATAATGCACACTGCAGTTAGTGATGCAGGAATAGCTCCAACAACAAGTAATAAAGAAGAAATAGAATCTACAATTCCTTTTTTAAGTGAAAATGGTGTTAAAATCCATATTGGTAAAGGAATGTTAAATGATGAAACTAAAAAAGCATTAAATAAAAATAATTCTATTTTTGTAATAACTCCACCAGTAGCTGCACTGCTTACAAGTAATGTTTTAGAAAAAAAGTGTGTTGCTTTTGAAAATGAAGGCATTGAAGCATTATATGAATTAAAAGTAGAAAATATTCCCGGAATAATAGCTATTGCCCATGGAAAAAGTATTTAGAAGAAGAATTATTCTTCTGCTTCTTCTTCATCTTCTTCTTGTTTTTTCTCAAAGGAATCAACAAAGTTGACTTTTTCAAAGTCCATGTTTTCCCAGATGTCTTTAGCTATTCTGAATCTAGCGAAAGTTACATCCATATAGGATTTTTGATCAAATTTAGTAACATCATCTAAAGTTATATTTACAACATCACCATCAATATCAATTACAGTATTGTCAATATCCATATTAGGAGCTGCATAATGTAACTCAATCATACTTTTAATTTTGTCTTCGTCATTGTCAATGATTTCAGTAACATCAACATCAAAAATTAAATCTTTACCTGCCAATTCATGGTTGAAGTCCACTTTTACTCTTCCGCCGTTAACAGTTAAGATTTTACCAGTGCTTCCTTCAGAAGTAATTTTCATACCAGGTACAGGAGTCATACCTTGTCTTTTGAATTCTTTCATTGGGATTAATTGGATTAATTGTTTGTTTCTAGGTCCAAAAGCATCTTCACTATCAATTTCAATAGTTTTAGAATCTCCTTCTTCTAATCCAACAATAGCTTCTTCAATAGCTGGTAATAAATGATTTCCACCTACAACAATTGGAATAGGTTTGTATTCTTTGTTTTCATCAAATAAATCTGCTTCTTTAGCTACATCTTCAAAAGTAGTATCAAATATTTCATCGTTTTCTTTAATTTTTCCAGTAAAATTTAATCTTACAAAATCTCCGTTATTAATAGCCATAATAAACGCTCCTAAATAAATTTTAATATGTAAACTATGTTAACATTATAACATCTATTAAGTTTATAAATAATACTTTATTAATGTTTTCATAAACCTATCCATATTAGTTAACAAATGCTCTTATAAAACTTATTTAATACACTTAAAATTAAAAATATAAATCATGCAAAGAAAAGGAGCTGTCAATTTACCACTTCATGGAGGCCATCCGCCAAAATGGCTGTTTTCAAGAATGGTTAAACTGTCCAGTGCAATTACAGAAGTTATTCTTGATGAATACGGACCTCATGAATTTTTAAATAGAATATCCAATCCATATTGGTTTCAGTCATTTTCCTGTGTATTAGGATTTGATTGGCACTCCTCAGGAACAACTACAACAACTCTCGGAGCTCTGAAACAATCTATTAAACCCGAAGAACATGGATTATATCTTAGTGGAGGTAAAGGAGCAAAATCTCGTAAAACTCCTGAAGGAATACAAAGAGCTGGAGATATATTCAATTTAAAAACAAAAACTGTTGAAGATATGGTAAAAGGAAGTAAATTATCTGCTAAAGTAGATAACTCCTGTATTCAAGACGGATACACCTTATACCAACATAATTTCTTCATTACAGAAAAAGGAGATTGGGCTGTTGTTCAGCAAGGCTTAAACACCAAAAACAAATATGCCCGACGTTATCATTGGATGAGTGATACTGCAATTGATTTTTTAGAAGATCCCCACAGTGCAATTTCCTGTGATGTTAAAAATCCTGAATCTTTAAATATGACAGATAAAAAAAGTAAAGAAGCTCAAAAGATTAGTGTTGATTTAATTAATGATAATCCCGAACATTTACGTAGCTATTTTAAACGAAAGGATAATCAGATGCTATTAACAGATTTTACAATGCCGTCACATCACCCAGTTCTGGATATGGACATTTCGGATAAAGAATTTGAAGTTCTTAAAAATGCCTGGGAAATTCAGCCTGAAAACTATGAAGAATTAGTTTTGCTTAAAGGAATTGGCCCTAAAAAAATAAGGGCATTAGCTTTAATTTCAGATTTGGTTTTTGGAGAAAGTGCAAGCTGGGAAGATCCTGTAAAATACAGCTTTACTCATGGAGGAAAAGACGGATTTCCATACCCTGTTGATAAAGAAGTTTATGATAATTCAATAAATACAATGAGAGATGCTATCGATCAAGCTAAATTAAAAAAAGATGAGAAAATGAAAGCCATCAAGAGATTAGATGACTTTATTAGTTAATATTATCTGTTTTCATCATGAATATTGACATTTTTACCATGTGCTGTCGGAATAACTTCAAATACAGGATTTTCAAATTCCAAATCAAATTCCTTACCGTCCATCAGCAAATGCTGGAAAACAGCAAGAGAAGAAACTTCAGAGTGAGGCTGTGTAGTTACTGAAACATTCCAATCTGCACTTTTATATACTTTTCCAGGAACTTTAGCTCCACCAACAACAATTAAAATATCAGCACCAGATTCCTGAACTTCCCCAACAATTTCATGAGCCTGAGAGCCGTACATGGTTAAATGAACTACTTTTCCACCATTGTCTTTCCATTTATTAATAACACTCATATAGTTTTTAGCATATTCAATTTCAAAATTTCCTCCCCACCTATCAGCAGTGTCCCTAACATTTTCCATAAGTTTATGGTCTTCTTCACCACTTAAATAGATTTTACTAGCTCCAAAAGCTCTAGAAGTTAAACATACATGAGTTGTTATACGTGTATCCCTTCCAATTCTATGGTCCAATCTTAAAACATTTACATTCATCATATCACTTCATAAAAAGAACAAAGCTACTGACATAAACAACAATGCCATTAACCTTCCAACTTCATTAGACATTCCTAAAACATCACCATTAGCTATAATAAAATTACGTTTAGCAATAAATGCTATTAAAGCTCCTGCAACAACAGCTCCAACTAAACCTATAATTCCAATAATATCTCCAACCAAATATGCAATAACAGCTACAATAACTGTAGAAAGTATATAATTGAATATATTAGTTGAATAAATAAAATAACATCCAATACCATTATTTGAAGGAGTTGAAAGTAATGATGTTGTTAAAAGTGAAGATTTAGCCACCATTTCACAAATAATTATTCCAGCTATACATTCATAATCCAAGACACTATAAATTCCCGCAATTGTTAAAACAGCTACTAAAAATAAAGTTGCAACTCCACCAGCACCTACTGATGAATCTTTCATAACACTTATTTTTCTTTGAGGGTCACCTTGAACCATAACACCATCTGCCATGTCCATTACACCATCTAAATGATTATATCCTGTTATCAACATTAAAAATGCATAAATAATTACTGATGTGAAAAATGGATTTAAATGCAATACATCTGCACAAATTATACCGCAAACAGCTGCTAAAATACCAACAATCAAATGAATAAAAGGCCAACACCAAACCAGCCTTGTCATGTATTCTATTGAAGTATACTGCTTAACTGGAATAATCGTTGAAAAAGATAAAAGCCCTAAAAGAGATTTAATCGGTGAAAATCTCTCATTATTATTATTTTCCATATTTATTTACTCCTCAAAAATTTTTGACATACATCCTGCAATTAATCCTGCAAATATGTCGTCTACCATAGGTCCTAAACCACCAATAATCCCAGGTTTTGCTTCATCATAGCGTTTAAAGTTAAATGTTGCTTTAGTTCCCGCAATCTGATTAGAAATAGCTAATCCCAACACTTCATCTGTGTAGAGATATGCCGGATCATCACTTACATCAACTTCCCTTATTCTTCCGCCAGTAAAATCATCTTCAGTTCTAATAGCTGCCATCAATAAAGCAATAACATTAATATCACATAAGGATTTTAGGATTTGTGCTTCAAGCTTTTCTGAAATTTCTTCAGTAACTTCCACACCTGCAACAAGTGCCAGACCTGCTTCCACTAAATCTCCCAATAAAATACCTTCAGATACAAAGTAATCCAATATTCCAAAAGACAATCCGAGTTTTTCTATCGCATCTTCACAGCTAATTATGACTGCTTCTTCAATTGATGTTGCAAGCTCTTCAAAAACAAACTGATCATCTTCATAATCATTATTTACAATATCTACACTATCTTCATCAATTAAACTGGTTTGAGCCACATTAGCAAGTACAGCTAAAAAATCATTTTTGTTTAAAATATTTTCTATATGTCTAGGTAAACAAAGACTGCGTAAAAACTCTGCTTTAGCTTTAACAACAGTTTTATAAATTTTTAATAACATTCCTGGAGATAAAGTTTTATCAATATATAAAACATGATTTATATCAATTCTAGCATCAACAAAACCCTTAGGAGAATTAGCTACTTTAAGATTTTCAGTGAAATCTTCAATAACCACATCATTAGCCATAAAAGTGAATAATGTTAAATCCCCATAAGTATTTGAAAAATAATCAATTGAATCAACTGCCTGTGCAATATATGAACCTTCAGAGTGATTGAAAGCTTCTGCTTTTTTAGCAGTTTTCTCAAAATCATTTTTACTTTTTAAAATATTGACATTTTCAACAATGTCAATACCATCACTAACAGTAAAGTCACTAAATGCTAGAAAATAATCGGAATTGTTAATACATATTCCATAATCTTTAGTGATAATGTTCAAATTAGTATTTTCCATGATTTAACCTGTTATTATTTATATGTAGTATATGGTATATAGTAATTCTTAATATAAATTTTTTAATAATAAAATAAATAAGAATTATAGAGGAAAAATTATGACACTTATTATCGACCCACAAACTGGAGGAATAGCTGGAAATATGATTATAGGTGCTTTAGTTGACCTGGGAGCTAATCCTGAAGAACTTAAAAAAATTATGGAATCAGTTACCACCCAATTTGGAAAAGTAAAAGTGAACTTTAATAAAGTAAACAAATGCGGAATTGATTCAACCTATTGTAATGTGGAATTGCTAAGTGAAAACAAACACGTCCATTATAAGGATTTAATAGCTAAAATCGACAGTTTAGAATTAGATGAAAAAGTAAAAGAAACTTCCAAAAATATTTTTAAAAGAATAGCCATTGCAGAATCAAAAGTTCATGGTAAAAACTTAGATGAAATTCATTTTCATGAAGTTGGAGCCAGTGATGCAGTAGCTGATGTTATAGGTTCTGTTTATGCATATTATAGTTTAAATTTGGATAAAGAAGAAGTGATTGGATTACCTGTAGCTTTAGGTGGCGGACGAGTTAAAACAGCGCATGGAATATTACCTGTTCCAGCACCTGCAGTTTTAGAGATTCTAAAAGACATCAATTGTATTGGAGGACCTGTAGATAGTGAACTGGCTACACCAACAGGCTGTGCAATTTATGCTGAGCTGTGCAGTGAATTTAAGAAATTTATCCCACCCTGCAAAACCTCAAAAGTAGCTTACGGAGCTGGAAAAAAAGATTTTGATTTTCCTAATGTATTAAGAGTAATTAAAACTAAAGAAATAACTGAAAGTGACCAGATAGATGTTATTGAAACAAATATTGATCATCTGACTGGTGAAGAAATAGGTTATCTATTTGACAAATTACTTGAGGAAGGGGCATCTGATGTGTCTGTTACTCCAATTATAATGAAAAAAAATAGGCAGGGAAGTCTTTTAAAAGTAATAGCTAATCGTAACAAAAGAAATCACTTAATTGAAGTGATGTTTAAAGAAATTGGTACATTAGGTATTCGAATAGCTCCAAATTTACATAGGGGAATAGCTAAACGAGAATTTATTAAAAAATCTGTTGAAATTAATGGAGAAAGATTTGATGTAACCTTTAAAGTTGCATATGTAAACGGAGAAATTATTTCCAACAGACCAGAATACGAAGATTTATTAAAAATAGCCAATAAAACAAATATACCATTAATAGAAGTAAAAAAGATAATAAGTGATTATAATGACTAAAAAAGCAATAGCCGTTTTGTCCGGAGGGCTGGACTCCTGTGTAGCAACATGTGTCTATGCCAAAGACTATGAAATTCATGGAATAACTTTCAATTATGGGCAAAAAAGTTTTAAACAGGAATTAAAAGCATCAAAAGAAATTTGTGAAAAAATGGGCTTTACCCATGAAGTCATTGATCTGCCATGGCTTAATAAAATAAGCAATTCCTCACTTACAAGCGATAATGAAATTCCAACTTTAACTGATGAAGAATTAGACGATTTGGACAAATGTGAAGACACAGCAAATAGTGTTTGGGTTCCTGGAAGAAATATTGTATTTACCTCAATAGCTACAGCATATGCTGAAAGTATTGGTGGTGACATAATAATCGTCGGCTGGGACAAAGAGGAAGCTGCAACATTTCCTGATAACTCCAAAGAATTTTTAGAAAGTTTTAATCATATGTTAAATGTAGGTTCACCTCAAAACATTGAAATTAAAGCACCTGCTATTGATTTGAATAAAGATGAAATTGTAAAATTAGGAGATGAAATTAACGCACCTATGGAACTGAGTTATTCCTGCTATAGCGGAGATGAAAAACACTGTGGTGTCTGTGAAAGTTGCATGAGAAGAAAAAGAGCTTTTAAATTAGCTAATGTTAACGATCCAAGTGAATACAATGAATAAGATAGCTTTATTAATTCAGGAACTGATTAAATACAATCATGGAGATAAAAAAAGAATCGGCCATGCCCTTAAAGTTCACAGTTATGCCAAAACAATAGCTATTTTAGAAAAAGTTAATGAATATGATTTATTTAATTTGGAAAGTGCAGCTATTTTACATGATATTGGAATTAAAGTTTGTGAGGAAAAATATAACTCAGCTAATGGAAAATTACAGGAAAAAGAAGGTCCGGCAGTTGCAAGAGAAATATTAGAAAGCTTGGACTATAAAAATGTCAATAGAATATTGTTTTTAATAGGGCACCACCATACATATACTAATGTTACGGGCATGGATTATCAGATACTAATTGAAGCTGATTTTTTAGTTAATTTTGAAGAAGAAAACACAGATACTGAAGCTATAAAAAAAGTTTATAAAAATATTTTTAAAACAAAAACTGGAAAAGAATTTTGTAGAAATATATTTGATATTTCTCCTTAAATTGTATGAATGTCAAAAGTGAAACCGTCTGGCTTTTGAGGAAGTTTTGTAGTAGTATTTACACTGAAATCTTTAAAACTGTCACCAGTTACTACTGTATCATTAGTTCCAATTAAATTGCCATCTTTATAAAAAGCTAATGTAACTTTTAAAGTATCATAACTTCTGTCATCATTTGAAGCAAAATTCTGAAATACCTTGTATTCATGTGTTGTATCATTCCAATCTATTTGAGAATCTCCAACAAGGTTAAAATTACCATTGATTATTATTTTATCATCATTAGAATTCATAACTGCAAATCCTACTACAATTAAAATCAGAATAGCTATTACAATTCCAACAATTAACCTTTTATCCACACATCTCACCAAATAAAATTATTTCTTATTAAGTATATAAATATTCCTATTTAGTGAAATAATAAAAGAAAAAAAATTAAATAGTTATCTTATTCGATAACCATTAAAATGTCGCCAGAATTAACTGCATCTCCAGCTTCTACAAAGATTTCTTTTACAACTCCTTCTTCTTCAGCCTGAATATCATTTTCCATCTTCATAGCTTCAATAACAGCTACAGTTGATCCTTTAGTTACTTTATCTCCAACATTCACATTAAGTTTAATAATCATACCCTGCATATTTGAAATTAATCCTCCTTCAACAGGAGTAAACGGTCCTTTTTCAGTTTCTTCAACTTCCATGAATCCAGTAGGCATGATTTTAACTTCATATACATCCCCATCAACTTCAACATTATATTGAGTTGGAATTCCAATTTCATTTTCACTTGGAAGAGCTACACTTTGAAGTTCTTCTTCAACTGCTTCACCTTTAAGGAATTTTGGAGCAATAGATGGATATAATGCATAAGTAAGTGCATCTTCATCAGATTTGACAAAACCTTTTTGTTCCCCTTCTGTTTTATATTTGTCAAATTCATCTTCAAGTAAATCTGCAGGTCTGCAAGTAATAACTTCTTCATCACCAATGATTTTTTTAGCTATTTTAGCATTAACTGGTGCAGGAGGTTTGCCGTAGAAACCTTTCATATATTCTTTTACTTCATTAGAAACTGTTTTGTATCTTTCTCCACCTAATACATTCATTACAGCCTGAATACCTACAATTTGACTAGTTGGAGTTACAAGAGGTGGGTAACCCATATCTTTTCTTACACGAGGCATTTCATCAAGAACATCATTATATCTGTCTAAAGCATTTTGTTCTTTAAGTTGTGAAATTAAGTTTGAAAGCATTCCACCGGGAATTTGATACATTAAAACATCAGTATCAACACTTTCAGCAATAGGATCAATTAAAGCTAAATATTTTTCTTTAATTTGATCAAAGTATTTTTTAATAGCAGTTAATGATTTTAAATCCAATCCTGTATCATATGGAGTTCCCTGTAATGCTGCAACCATACTTTCAGTAGGAGGCGGACTTGTTCCTCCAGAAAGAGGAGAAATAGCTGTGTCTAAAATATCCACACCCGCCTGACAAGCTGCATAATAACTAATTTGAGTCATTCCACTAGTACAATGACAATGTAAATCTACTAATAAATCAGTTTCTTCTTTTAATTTAGTTACTAACTCATAAGCCGCCGCAGGAGTTATTAAACCCGCCATATCTTTAATAGATACTGAATCACACTCAAGAGCTTCAAGTTCTTTAGCCAAATCTACAAAATCATCTAATGAATGAACCGGACTTAAAGTATAGCTTATAGTTCCTTGTACATGAGCTCCTTGAGCTTTAGCAACTTTAATTGTTTGTTTCATGTTACGAACATCATTTAAAGCATCAAAAACTCTAAATATGTCAACACCATTTTCATAGGATTTTTCTACAAATTTTGTAACAATATCATCAGGATAATGTTTATATCCGACTAAATTTTGCCCTCTAATTAACATCTGAATTGGAGTTTTGGTAAATTCGGATTTTAAGCTTCTTAACCTTTGCCATGGGTCTTCATTCAAATATCTTATACATGTATCAAAAGTAGCTCCACCCCATGCTTCAACAGAGAAAAAACCTATTTTATCCATTTCTTCAGCAATAGGAATCATGTCCCTAGTTCTCATCCTAGTTGCAAGTAAGGATTGGTGAGCATCACGAAGTGCAGTTTCGGTAAATCTTACTTTAGTCATAGATTAACACCTCTCATTAATGTTTTTTTATAAATCAATAAATAGAATAAATTATACCAAATATTATATATTATTTTAACTAGTATTAATATGTTTGTTTAAAAATAAAAAAAAGAAAAAGAAAAATTATCTTTCTAAATCGCCAGAAATAAATTTTTCAACATTTTCATAAGCTTCATCATCAGTAACTTGAACTGGAGGGTGTTTCATTACATAAGAAGAAATAGAAGTTAACTGACCACCAATACCTCTTTCTAAACCAAGTTTACAACACCTAATGGCATCAATAACACAACCTGCAGAATTCGGAGAATCTTCAACACTTAACCTAAGTTCAATATTCATTGGAACATCCCCGAATGTGCGGCCCTCCATTCTAAGGAAACATAATTTATTATCATTTTGCCATGGAACATAATCACTAGGCCCAATATGAATATCCCTATCATCCATTCTTTCAGCTACAACAGCCTGAACAGCTTCAGTCTTAGATTCTTTTTTAGAATCCAATCTGTCTCTGTTAAGCATATTTAAAAAGTCAGTGTTTCCACCAGTGTTAATCTGATAAGTTCTATCTAATTTAACTCCCCTATCTTTAAATAAATTAGCTAATGTTCTGTGAGTTATTGTAGCTCCAATTTGTGCTTTGATATCATCCCCAACAACAGGAATTCCTTTTTGTCTGAATTTAGCATCCCATTCATCATCACTTACAATAAAAACAGGCATACAATTCACATAAGCAATTCCTGCATCAAGAGCACACTGCGCATAGAACCTAGCTGCTTTTTCAGATCCGACAGGCAAATAATTCACTAAAATCTCAGCACCGCTTTTCTTTAAAACTTCAACAACATCAACTGGTTCTTCATCACTAACAACAAAAGTGTAATCCCCTTCATAATTAGACATATGTGGTGCAACACCATCTAAAACATGCCCCATACTTACACAAACATCATATTTTGGGATTTCTTCTTGAAAAATAGTTGTACAATTTGGTTTTGCAAAAATAGCTTCATCAATGCTCTTACCTACTTTTCTAGCATCAATATCAAAAGCTGCAACAACATCAATATCTGAAGGTGAATATCCCCCAATATCCCAATGCATCAATCCTATTGCTTCATCAGGATTTTTTCCATCATAATAATGTATTCCTTGAATAAGAGAACTTGCACAATTCCCCATCCCTACAATTGCTATTTTAATTTTATTCACAATAACACCGGCCTATTTTAATTAACCATAAATATTAATATAGTTATTTTACCTTAATATAGTTTATAAAAGTATTTATTAAAGAGGAAAAATTATGAACCCCTATGTTGAAATAATCCGTCCGGGAAATGTAATAATGGCGATAATCGCAGTTATTTTAGTAGCTATTCTTGAAAAAAGCATTGATGTTCCTATCATATTAGCTATGTTAGCTGTATTTTTTGCTATGAGTGGTGGAAATGTGATTAACGATTATTTTGACTATAAAATAGATTTAATCAACAAACCTCAAAGACCAATTCCTTCTGGAAGAATTTCACTTAACAATGCAAAAAACTATGCATACCTTTTATTTATTGTTGCAGCAATTATCGGGTTTATAATATCATATTTAGCTGATACTTGGATTCCATGTGGAATCGTAATATTTTCAGACATTGTACTCTACTTATATGCATATAAATTAAAATCCACACCATTAATTGGTAATTTAACTGTGGGATTTATGACAGGATTATGTTTTATATTTGCAGGATACACTTTTAATGAAGGATTAATAATTTACGAATCTTATTTACTTGCATTTTTTGCATTAATAATGACTACTGCCCGAGAAATAACAAAAGACATAGAAGATATAGAAGGAGATAAATTAGAAGGAGCTAAAACATTCCCAATAGTATATGGCTCAAAAATATCTGCAATTATTGCAATTAGCTTAATAATCATTGATTGTGCATTATGTCCTATACTTTACATTTATCACATTTTTAACATTAATTATCTGATTGTTGTAAGCATAGCTGTGTTAATATTTCTTTATGGTGCCATATCACTTAGAAAACAGGATTCAAAAACAGCAAATAAAGTTTCAAAATACCTGAAAATTGGAATGTTAATTGCATTTATTGCATTTGCTATTGGAACATTTACAATAACTTTTTAAAAAATAAATTATAAAAAAATTATTTAATGATTTTTAATGATTTAAATTTGAAAAGTAATGACATTAAGTTTATATTAGTTGTCCTTATAATTAGTTCATTATTAGTTGCCCATTACATTCAATTTACAGAATCAATCGGAATATACTGTTCTGATGTTTTTGTTTATTTATTAAATGCACTATATTACTCTGGAGCCAATATAAACTCCACATCAACAATTTACCTATATCCTTTAATCTCTTTTATAACATCATTATTATTTGATTTGGGATTTAAAAGCGAACTTTCTATTTATTTAGTTACTGGTGTATTCGCAATACTTGGAAATATTGGATTTTATCTTTTGCTTAGAACCAGATTTAATGAAGTATTGAGTTTAACTGGAACTATAATGTATGCTACTTTTGCACTTAATTTAGCATGGTTAGCTAATGGAACTTTGGATATTCCGGCAGTAGCTGTAACTATATGGTGTGTTCTTATCTCATATATGGCTATTAAATTAAATCCAAAATATTATATTATAGCTATGCCTCTTTTTGTAATCTGTTTATTTACAAGATATACTGCAGGATTAATCTTACCCGTTTTAATATTATACTATGTTTATGAAAAAGGATTTAAAATAACACCTGAAGACAAACCATACATTATTAAAGGAATATTATATTCCATTGGCCTTTTTGTTGTTGTTTTAATTATATTAACTATAATGAGTAATTTTGAATTGCCATTAATTCATGAAACTGCAATCAGAGTAGAAGGAAAACGTGGAATGACCGTGAATCAGGCATATAATCCAGATATGAAATACTACTTTACCAATTTCCCAGAATTCATTTCTGCTTCAAAAACCACATTTGTAAATTCTACCCCTCTACTTGAAAACTCAACAATAATTTCATGGATAACTCTTGGATTATTAGCTATTGGAACTATTCTTGGAGGAATGAAACTAAGAATCAAACGCAATAAAGAAAGCATTGGTGCAGCAATTGCATTTTTAATATCTATTGCAACATTCACCCATGTCAGTTCCATTGTTACAATAATAATTACATTTGTTGGCCTTTATTTAATTGGTAAAGACTCCAAACATAAGGAATACCTTGCAATGTTAGGATGGATATTGTCATTTTACATATTCTTTACTTATTTCAATATTAGAGTTAACAGATATATTATTCCAGCCATTCCTCCAATAATATACTTTATTATGCTTAGTATAGAATTAATTCATGAAAAAATCACAATCAATAAAAATATAATTCCATTAGTTTTAATTATAATGTTTGTAATTCAAGGATTTGCTTTTACATCAACTTACGAAGACATTCCAAATTTTAAAGGTCCTGAAGAAATATCAAATTACATAATTCAAAATAATCCAGATTATGAAAACCAGTCAATTGGAGTTTATAATTTAAGACCTTATAGCTGGTATTTACAAACAGATGTTGAAGGAATTCCAACAAGCAATATTACATACATAGATCAGTCTAATGTAACATATTACATTTCCAATAAAGAATTAAGTAATTTAACTAATTATACCCAAGTAAAAAACATAGATGACCTGTATTTATATGAGAAAAATAAGTGATAATTGCTGCAAACTGAGAAATATTAGAAACATATATAATAAAATAATTATAAAAATTAACACAATAAAATAAGGCAAAGCAAAGAGGATAATATGAAAGTTGTATGCTGTAAGAACTGTGGTGCTAAATACCAACTCGATGATGATGACGACATAAGTGCATTCGAGTGTTCTTCATGTGCAGGAGACTTAGAATTCACTGAAAAATATTCTGATGACGACAATTCCTCAAAATCTACAATTTCAACTTCACAAAAGTATGATGATTCTTATATTGTCCAATGTAGCGAATGTGGATTAAAATATAAAATAAATAAAAACGACAACATACTTGATTACGAGTGTGATAGTTGTGGAGGGTCTTTAAGATATTTAGATGAAAATATGAATAAAGAAGTAGGCAAATATCTTGAAGAGAAAAAAAAGGAAGCTCCTGAAACAGTTTATGAAGAAACTAAAAGTGCTGATGAATACACATCTACTGAAAAGAATACAATAACACCTATACAATCAGTTACACATAAAATAGAAAGTTTTTTCTCAGAAGATCAAATGCAAAAAATTGCAGATGAAGAACTAGAAAAAGAAATGGAACAAAAACCAGCTCCAAGAACTGCAAGAACTACTATACCTCAAGCAGTTCTATCTAAGTTTGGAAAAGAATTTTCTATTCCTAAATCAAATGATTATAATGTTTTGAAAAAATATCTTAAAGATGAATTTTTCAAAGGAATGGAAAAGTATTATGTGGACAACCCAGAAACTGAAAAATCCCATAAGTTTTTAGAAAAAATAAGTGATAAATTAACAATAAAGGAACCTGACACTAACATCACATCTGAAACTGATGAAAATATTCAAATAAATGAAATTAAGAATTATAGTAACACCAACAATATCCTAATTGCAATTGGATCTATAATCTTCGTTTTAAGTATCATAGAAATATTAACTATAGATAGCGGATTTGGTATATTTACATTATTAATTAGTGTGATAGTATTATGTTATGGAATCTATAAAACTAGAGACACTAAAGAAACAGAAACTAGAACTAGAATTATCAGAGAACACTTATTAACTCTTCCAGAAGAGTATTATGTTTTCTATAATGTAAAAATACCTGGATCATCTATAGGTATAAATCATGTAGTTATAGGGCCTTCAGGAATTTATGCGCTTATTTCACAAAAATACAAAGCAAAAAATAAACTAGATTCAGAAAATGAAAATCTAAATTTAATTGATTCTATTGAAAATGATGAAAAAATAGAAGAAATTAACTCCAGTTATGGTAGACGCTTTAAGTATACAACCAAACAAGCAAAATTCTCACAGGACAATAAAATAAAACAAAAATCATTAATACTGGGTGAAAACCTAATTAATTTC
Organism: Methanobrevibacter sp. TLL-48-HuF1; assembly: GCF_023617305.1. Lineage (NCBI taxonomy): Archaea > Methanobacteriati > Methanobacteriota > Methanobacteria > Methanobacteriales > Methanobacteriaceae > Methanobrevibacter > Methanobrevibacter sp. TLL-48-HuF1. The sequence goes on along the minus strand of NZ_CP081485.1, from coordinate 1,441,665 downwards.
CTTAATGAAAACAATATAAGACACTGTTTTGTTGAACCTTTAGTCGGTTTCATAAATCATGAAGTTGTTGTAATAAACACCCCATTAACTGATGAAGATTTATTTATGGAAGAATTATTACATAAAATTGAATATGGTTCTACTAAATTAAATTCTGAAACAATAGACAAATGTGCAGTTTTACTTAACAAATATTCTGCAGATTGTTCTTCAGAATTTTAACTTTTTTATTTTTTAAGGGGATTGTCAATAATACCGATTATTGATAGCTTTTCTAATTTTTCTTATTTTCATATTAAAATAGTCATTATTTCTTATTTTAAGTCTGTAAAATGGTTGCTTTTTCATGTATTTTTGATGGTTTTTTGTGGAGGAAAAAATCAAAAAATACCAAAACAAAAAATTCTCAAAAAAAATTAAAAAACAAGATTTCTAAAAAGAATAAAAGAAAAATAAAATATAAATTAATGACTAAACCGCAAAAATAAGTAAAATTATCAAATAATAATTTATTGACAAAGTCCTTAAAAAAAGAATTTAAAAGAATTTATTTAGAATTATCTAAATTAAATTCCCTATATTTAGATTTAACAACACCCCAAACTTCTTCAAAACCATGTTTTAAATCAATTTCCAACATTTTGTTATTCATTGCTTGTCTAAGTTCAAAATCATTAGCTACAATATTGAATTGTTCTATAATATCTTCTTGAGATAAATAAGATCCCATTCCCATATTCACAAATCCATGTTCAGGACTTCCAAAGAGAGTTCTTTCCTCTCTTTCATCCTTACATATAACAATACATGGAACGCCTAAAGAACAGACCTGATACATAATTCTCCCACCAGAAGTGAAAATAATATCTGCAGAAATCATAAAGTCACTAATAGACTCCACAGTTGTATAAAATTGAACATTTTTCATAAATTCATATTTAGATACTAATTCATCATAATTTTCATGTCCTGAACCTAAAATAACATTAATTCTGCCGGAAAAACCACTAGCTAAAAGAGCATCTAAAACTTTTTGAGATAAATTAAGTGTATCATTTGGAGCAAAATCAATCAAAACATTCCTAACATCATTTGTAATTATTTTTGGCTGATGCAAATAAAATTCATCTTTTAAAATGTAGTATTCATGCCCTACAAAGAATTTATCATCACTTTCATGCTCATATAATGAATCAAATACTAAATCTGCAAGATCAGAACCACTTCCAAAATCTTCAAAATTGATTATATAATAACCTCTACTGGTTAAATCCACCATATAATCATAAGAAGTATTTCCTACATCATTGATGACGATTTTTGGATTGAAATGTTCAAACAAACCCAGTAAATCAGATTTACCTTCGTATGTTTGATATTTGTAATTATAACCTTCAATAATATCAATTCCTAACTGATGGTTCCTGTTAATAAAGAATACCACATCATGGAATACAAGTTTTGATGCCATTGACAAACAACGATACATATGTCCAGTTCCAATCTGATCATAAGCATCGACAACAAAAGCTATTTTCATTTTTCTAAGGTAATTATTTGCAATCCACCAATCTTCATAAGTATTTATTTCAACACTTTCTTCACGAGAAATCTCAATTAAATCTATATTCAAACCTAAACGTGATGTTTCAGTTACAAAATTACGGCGAGTAGCTAATATACCACCAGTTTCTTTAAAAGTTTTAGGAAGTAAATCCCTATACAATCTTTCAGCATAAAATGGAAAATACCTCCTATTTTCATCATCAAATCCCCATCTTAAATTTTTATCATCAACAACAGAAATTACACTATCAATATTAAAATCAGCGAATTTTTCAATAGCTTTATCTAATGTTTCAGTTTTTAATAACGGAGAAGAAGGTTGAATTGTAATTACAATATCATATTCATCAAAAGCCTGTTTTTCTTTTTGTAACATTGCACCATAAATAACAGTATCCAATAATGTTTCATCAGTAGCTAATTCTACAGGACGCTTCACAACACTAGTGCCATACTTTTCAACAATTGATGCAATTTCAGAATCCTCAGTAGACACTACCACATCATCAACATATTGTGATGCTTTTGCTATATCTATCGAGTAATAAATAAGAGGTTTTTCACCAAGCAAACGTAAATTTTTACGAGGAATATTTTTTGAATAACCCCTAGCAGGAATCACCACCAATATCTTATTATTTTCAAACATATATATCCCTAAATTACAAAATTTATTTAAACGTTACTAAATAATATAATAATACTAATATTAAATCTTTTAGGTGTTAATGAATGAAAAATATGACAAAAGAGTTGTTAGACAAAATAAATGAAATAGCTACTCCAGTAAAAATAATGCATGTCTGTGGTTCACATGAACATGCAATTATGGAAAATGGAATAAGGTCTTTACTTCCTCCAGAAGTAGAAATTATTGCGGGGCCTGGTTGTCCTGTATGTGTTGTACCTTCCCGTGAAATTGATGAATGTTTAGAATTAGTCGACAAAGGAGTTACAGTAACTACTTTTGGAGATATGTTAAGAGTTCCAGGTTCTGAACGTTCTCTTGCAGAAGCAAAAGCAGAAGGTGGAGATGTAAGAGTAGTATATGGAATCAATAAAGCTATTGAAATAGCCAAAAAAGAAGACAATGATGTTGTATTTATGGCTGCAGGATTTGAAACCACAGCACCAACAACTGCTGCAGAAATTTTATCCAAACCTCCTGAAAACTTTTCAGTATTATCCTGTCACAGATTAATCCCCCCAGCTATCGATTATTTAATAAATTCTGGAGAAACTAATCTTAATGCATTAATTGAACCAGGACATGTTTGTACAATTATTGGAACTAAACCTTTTGAATATCTCTCAACAGATTACGGCATACCTCAGGCAGTTGCCGGATTTAATCCATTAGACATTTTAATGTCTGTTTATATGATTTTAAGGCAAATACGTGATGAAACACCTAAAATAGATAACGAATACCATAGAGCAGTTAGAGATGAAGGAAATGTAATAGCTCAAAAAGTTATCGACCAAGTATTTGAAGTAGGCAGCAGAGAATGGAGAGGATTTCCAAAAATACCTAATTCCATCTTAGAAATTAAAGATGAATTCAGCCAGTATAACGCAAGAGTCAAATATGATATTGAAGTAAAAGATGTTAAAGAAGCTCCTAAAGGATGTATTTGCGGACCTATTTTAAGAGGATTGGCTAGACCTGAAGACTGTAAATTATTTAGAAAAACCTGCAATCCACTCCATCCAATTGGGGCATGTATGGTCAGTAAAGAAGGAACCTGTAACATAGCTCACAGATATTCAAGGGATTAAGATGAATATAGACGCAATAGCTGTAGATATTGATGGAACAATAACTGATAATAAAAGAAGACTTTGTTACTCAGCTATGGAATCTATACGAAAAGCAGAAGATGCAGGAGTTCCTACAATTATCGTAACTGGAAATATTGTAACCTATGCTTATGCAACATTAGTACTCCTTGGAGCTAGTGGAGGAGTAGTAAGTGAAAATGGTGGCGTAATATTCAAAGAAAATTACAACAACAACCAGATAAAAACAATAGTTGATAGAACTTATGTAACTGCTGCTGATGAACACTTAAAAGAAACATTAGGTCCGAAATTTGATAAACACATTTCAAATGACAATATGTACAGGTTAACTGAAAGTGTATTTTACAAAACTATAACTAAAAAAGAGCTTGAAGAAGGTTTGGAAGGCTTTGAATATTTAGATAAAATAGAATTATACGATAGCGGATTTGCCCTACATGTTACAGACAAAAGAGTAAATAAAGGAAGTTCCCTAAAGTATCTTTGCCATGAAATTGGCATTGACATGAATAATGTAATGGCTATGGGAGACAGTGAAAACGATGAAGCATTTCTAAAAGAAGCAGGCATGAAGGTAGCTGTTGGAAATGCTGAAGATTCCTTAAAAAAAAATAGTGATTACATCTGCACAAACAGCTATGGTGATGGTGTAAAGGAAGCTATTGAAAAATTTGTATTATAGAGCTGATAAAATGATATATGAAATAGCTGAAAAATGTGAAAAAGAAGTTAAAAAAATCTGTGATGATTATGAAGTATATGTCAGTACAGGAAAAACAATAGAACTTGATTCTAAAAACGATGAATTAAATTTTGCAAAAGAAGAAATTACCCAAGGAATTGGAATTAGAATATTGAAAGACAATAAAATGGGCTTTGCATTCACTTCAGATTTAAATAAAATTAATCAAACTGCTCTGCAAGCTCTGGAAAATACCAAATTAAATAATCCTGATAAAAATTATGCATTTTCACAAGAAGAAAAAGTAAATAAAATTGATAAACTATATGATAAAAAATTTGAAAATTTAGACTTGGATGAAACTATTGATTTTCTGAATAATATCATAACAAAAGCTAATGAAACCAAATGTGAAGTAACTTCAGCAGGATTTTCAGCAAGCCGTGGAGAATCAATTATATTGAATTCAAATGGAGTTTCAATTGCTGATAAAAGCACTGGATTTGGTGCTGGATTATCTGTAAATATTGAAGAAAAAGGAAATGTAGCTACAGCATATGATTCTGTCTCTTCAAGATTTTATGATCTGGATGGTGACAAATTAGCTGAAGATGTGTGTAAATTAGCTATGGAATCTGTTGATACAAAATCTGTTGAAACTAACGATTATGATGTGATTCTTGATTATTATGCTGCTACTGGTCTTTTATCTACTTTTTTAGCAGCATTCAATGGAGAAAACGTTCAAAGACGAAGGTCCATACTTCATGACAAAATGAATAGTGAAATTGTAAGCCCTAACTTATCAATAACAAATGATGCCACTTTAGAAAAAGGAATGTATTCTGCAAAATGTGACGGTGAAGGAACTGTATCCAAAAAAACCAACCTTGTAGAAAATGGTGTTTTAAAATCATTTATGTATGATATTTACACAGCAAATAAAGAAAATACAACAAGTACTGGAAACGGTTATAGAAACTCATACCTATCTACACCATCAGTCAGTCCGTCAAATATAATTCTTGATTTTGATGAAAAAATAGGAATAGGCGAAATAGCCCAAGGAGTTTTAACTACCAGTGTTTTAGGAGCACATACTGCAAATCCTATTTCCGGTGATTTTTCCGTAGAAGCAAGTAATGCTTTTAAAATAGAAAATGGTGAGATTAGCTACCCTATAAATAAAGCAATGATTTCTGGAAATATATTTGAAATATTGAAAAAAAGTGAAGGTGTCAAATCCGAAATTAAACAATACGGACCATTTATCCTTCCAAAAATCTTAGTCCACAACTTAAGAGTTGTTGGACAACATTAAATTTTTTTTAATTTTCGTCTGTAATTATCAATAGTAGATGAAGAGTAATCTGTTGACAGGTATTTACCTACTAACTCTTTATTTTTATCAAAGTCATTAAGTTGAGTTTGAGAAGCTTTTTCAATTTCTCTTTCTAAATTTTTAATCCTGTTATCAAATGTTCTTTCAGATTTAAAGACATCCACATTAGTTTTACGAGAAATTCTTTTAATTTCTTCATCTATATCTATTTCTTCATTATTTTTAGCCATAATATGACCTACATTTTAATGATTGGCAATCTTATTTCAGTGACATATTCATCTTCACTGTCAGCATTGTGAATATTTTTTATTAAAACTTCAGTAGGTGAACCAATAATATCATAATTGTTTTCTTGAGCTACTTTAACCATTGTATCATAGCTATCTAAAATATTATCAATAGAACCTTCATGAATTCCGCTTAAAACACCATGTTCGAATAAATCTGCAGTTTTAATAATGTCTTTTGCTTGTGCATCACCTTCAATAGCTATACCTACATCAAACACAGCATCTCCTTGATTTACACTATGTCTTGGAGAGTAGTAAATTATAAAAGGTTCTCCAATGGTTTTAATTTCTTCTGTTTCAACCCAGTCCATCAATTTAGAAAGCAATATTTCTAAATCGGAAATTGGTCCTTTATAATTAATAACAGCTATTTTTTGATCAGGAATAATTTTATCTTGAATTTGCATTTGATTCACCTTTTTTTATTTAATATTTTTAATTTATGTTAAATAAATATACCTCAACTTCTTCTCCTTCATCAAGAAGTTCAACAGATTTTGGAACTTTTACATAACCGTCAGCAGTAGATAGAGAAAATATAGCTCCAGAGTCTTTAAATATCGGCTGAATATTTTCACCATCAACTTTCACCAATTGATACTGCATCCTGCCAACTGGAGAATGTATTCTTCTAGTTAGTTTGCCTTTAACAGTACTTTTTTCGAAATTTTTATCAATGCCTGCCAATTTTGTTAAAGGAGGAGCTACAAATGCATTAAAAATCATTAATGCAGACACAGGATTTCCAGGCAATCCAATTACGATTTTACCGTCAACAATACCTATAATAGTAGGTTTTCCCGGCTGTACAGAGATTCCATGAATATAAACCTGACCTAATTCATCCAAAACATGTTTCATTACATCTCCAAGACCTGCAGAAGTTCCTCCAGATCCGATTAAAATATCTACATCATCTAAAGATTCCTGAATTTTAGCTTTAAGTTGATTATAATCATCCTTAACAGTTCCTAAAAACTTAGCATTGGCTCCACAGGATATTGCATCATTTTTAATCATATTTCCATTGACATCATAAATTTTACCATATGGCAATTCATTACCCTGAAGAGTGATTTCATTTCCGGTGGATATAACACCAACAGTAGGTTTTTTATAGACTTCAATTGTTTCAAATCCTTGAGAAAGTAAAACACCAATCTTACCGGGAGTTAAAACATCCCTTTTTTTTAAAATTAATTTAGATTCTTTAGTATCAGAACCTTTTTTAGCTACATCCTGAGTAGGAGTAACAGTAGTCAGTATATTAACATTAGAATCCATTTTTTCACAGTATTCAACCATTACAACTGCATCTGCTCCTTTAGGCATAGCTGCACCAGTACTTATTTCAACACATTTGCCTTCCTCAACAGTTTTATCAGTTGTTGAACCTGCTTCTAAAAAATCAATAACTTCCAAAGTTTTTGGAGATTCTTCACTAGCTCCAAAACTATCCTGTGAAAGAATTGCAAAACCATCTTTTAGGGCTTTATCAAATGGAGGGAAATCCATCCTACTATATACATCACCAGAAAGTATTCTGCCGTATGCATCTTCAACAGCTATTTCCTCACTTTGAAGAGTGTAATATTTATCAAATAATTTTTGAATAATTTCTAAAGCATCTTCAGATTCTTTAATTTTTAAAAATTCAGTTCCCATATTATCCCCTTTAATGAATACATTAATATATTAATAAAAGTAATATATAAATAGTTTAATTTATCATCAACAAAATGGAAAATATAAACTATATTGAGGAGGAGAGTACTTGTCAAAACCAAATAATAACAATAACTCACAAGAATTTAGAAGAGTAAGAACACCTAAAAAAGGGGAAATTCCAGGAGCCGTAGAACAAATTATGGGTCACGGTAAATTAAAAGTTAGATGTGCTGATGGAAACATTAGAATGACTAGAATCCCAGGAAAAATGAAAAAACGTATTTGGATTCGTGAAGGAGATATCATTCTTGTAAAACCATGGGATTTCCAATCAGATGAAAAAGCAGATGTAATATGGAGATATACCAAAACTGAATCTAACTGGCTTGAAAGAAAAGGCTATTTAAAAATGTAAATACCCTTTTACCCCCTTATTATTTTAACTGATTTTAATGGATTCAAAAATCAATAAGGCTGATGCAAAAGTCCAAAAAATACGAGAACGTAAAAGACGAAAAGGCAGTGAAGACCGAAAGGTCGGAAGCGAAGTTTTTGACAAAATAACTTTAGAAACATTATACAAATTAGCTAAACAGGATTATATTGATATTTTAAATGGTGCTATAAGTACTGGAAAGGAAGCTAATGTTTTAAAGGGAATAACTAAAGATGAAACTTATGTAGCTGTTAAAATTTACAGAATAGCTACTTCTGATTTTAAAAAAATGGATTATTATGTCCATGGAGACCCAAGATTTAATGTTAAAACTAAAAATAAAAGACAGCTGATTTATGCTTGGGTAAGTAAAGAATTTAAAAACCTTAAAAGATTACATAATGCAGGAGTTAATGTTCCTGAACCTTACATCAGCTCAAATAATGTTTTAATAATTGAATTTATTGGTGATGAAAAAGGAAATCCGGCACAACCTGTCAGAAACCAGCCTCCAAAAAATCCTGAAGAATTTTTCAATAAGCTTTTAGTGCAGTTGAAAAAGTTTGTACATGAAGGAAAATTAGTTCATGGAGATTTATCCAATTATAACATCCTTAATCAAAATGAAGAACCGATTATCATTGATGTTTCACAGTCTGTTGTTTTAGACAACCCTATTTCTCATGAACTGCTTCAAAGAGATATAAAAACATTAGTTAATGAATATAAAAAATTAGGTGTAAAAACAAGTTATGATGAAGTATACGAATATGTAGACTTCAAACTTTAACTTCTTCTTTTTTAGGTGGTTTGCATAAGATTACCAATGCAACAATAACTATTACCAAACCACAAAGCATTAAAAATGTTGGAATTTCAAAATAACAGACAATACCAAATATTAATGCTGCAATAGGTTCACATCCAGACAGCAATATTGATGCCACACCAGATTCCACATAATTTAAAGCAGTTGTTAAACAGATGTATGGCAAAGCAAATGAAATAAATGAATGCAATATTAAAAACAGCACATTTGAAACTGGATTAATACTGACATAATGATTTATCTGACCAAAATCTGTAAAAGGTAACAGTATCATTACAATCAAAATTAAAGAGTAAAATAAAATACTGTATGTATGGCATCCCCTATTAATCACTTTTGTTGAATCTAATGTATAAACAGCACAAAATATCGCAGCTCCAACACCACCTAAAACTCCGATTAATGAAATTGAACCAATACTGCTTTCTAAAAATCCGCTAGCCAATATACATCCTACAATTGCCAGAAGCATTGATCCTACTTTTTTAACTGTTATTTTTTCACCTAATGTAAAATAAGCACCAATTATAACAAAAATTGGTGAAGTGCCCAATAATACTGCTGCAAGAGACAGATGAATTGAATTCATAGCCTCATTATAACAAAGATTCAATCCTACAATACTAATAGCTGCAATGATAAAATAAGGCAAATACTCCTTTTTGATTTTAAATAATGATTTGTCAGTCAATAACACACAAACAAACATTACCAGAGTAGCTATTGAAAATCTTAAAAATAACAATGTTGTCGGATCAATTCCGTTTTCAGTTAAAGTTCTAACAAAAATTCCACTTGATCCAAACATCATCCCCGCTAAAGCAGGCAATAAAAAATAAATCTTTTTCATAATAATTCCTTTAATTTTTCGTACACCAATAATTTTTATCAAAACATCTATTAAAAAGTATGTCCTCTGAAAAATTTTAGAAATTATTAAATAAAACAATACAAATAACTTATATTACTTATAAAAGGTGATAAGTATGCCAGAAACAGATTATTTAAAAATACCTCAAAATAGAATTGGGGCACTAATTGGAAACAAGGGAGATGTAAAAAAATCAATTGAAAAGGCTACTGAAACAATCTTAGATATTGATAGTGAAGACGGAACTGTTTACATCACCCCACAAGAAAACATGAGCGATCCACTTGGCGTATGGAATGCAAATCACATTGTAAAAGCAGTAGCTCGCGGATTTAATCCGGAAGTTGCTCTTAACTTAGTTAATGATGATATTTATTTAGAAGTCATAAAATTGCCATTATACATTGGAAAATCTAAAAATGCACTTTCTAGATATAAAGGGAGAATAATTGGGCAAAATGGAAAAACACGTGAAATAATTATGGATATGGCTGACGTGCAAATGGCCATCTATGGAAAAACCGTTTCATTAATTGGTGAAATGGACAACATCATGATAGCTAAAGAAGCTATTGAAATGATTTTAAAAGGATCAAGACACAAATCAGTCTATTCTTTTTTAGAGCGTAAAAAAGATGAATTGAAACTTAAAGAATTTAAAGATCTTGTTGGAATCAAAGATGATGAAATCGAATTCAAAGACGGAATCGACTTTGATGAAGAAATGATGAAATAGTAACATTTTTATTAATGTTACTTAACTTTTTTTTACAATGATTTAGAAGCATTGCAATATTTTATTTTGAAGTCAAAAATTTCAAAACAAATAGCAAAATATTATATACTTTACTTAGCATATATAGATAGTGTAATGAAAATATCATGTTTTCTACAATAAAATTATTATTTTTTTATCTATAACTTAATCATAACAGATAGAGTACTCTAAAAATATTACTTTGAAAATGCTCTCTGACTTGATTTAAATAAAGAATAGATTCATAAATAAATTATAAAATTTTAAGGAGGAAAAATTTGTCTCAACAAGCAAATGAACTCTTTGACAATTTCCAACAATTGACACCATCAGAGTTCTTTAGAAAAAACAAGCAAATGTTAGGATTCACTGGTAAAATCCGCTCATTAACAATTGTTTTTCACGAATTAATTACGAACAGTTTTGATGCAGCTGAAGAAGCAGGTATCCTTCCAGAAATCAATATTGAATTAAAAAGAATTGATAAAGAACATTACATTCTCAGACACTCCGATAACGGTCCGGGAATTCCTGAAGACTTTGTAATGCAAGTATACTGTAGTATGTTTGCAGGATCCAAATTCAGAAACATCCAGTCAAGAGGACAACAAGGTTTAGGTTGTAGTGGTTGTGTACTTTTATCACAGATGACTACTGGTGAACCTGCTCGTGTAATCTCCTGTTATCAGGAAGGAGATAAACTTAAAGGAGTTAAAATGAAGTTCAAAATGGATGTTAAGAAAAATAAAGGTATGTTAATGGAAAGAGAAGATTTCCCTGCTGAACATACTGGAGTCTGTATCGAATTACAATTTAAAGATGTTTCTTACTCCATGGCAGAACAAGGTGCTTTTGAATACATCAGAAGAACCATGATTGGAAACCCTCATGCAAAAATTACCTTTAGAGATCCAAGTGGACACAAATATATTTTTAAAAGAGCGGCAAATATTGTTCCGATACTTCCAAAAGAAGTTTTACCACATCCAAAAGGAGTTAGTGCAGATGATATTCTATTTATGGCAAAACATACTGATAAAAGACGATACAAGAGTATGTTAACCAGCTCACTTTCCAGAATGTCCAATAAAAGAGTAAACGAAATTGAGGAAATGACTGGTATTGACATGAATAAACGTCCAAAGGATATGACCTGGGCTGAAGCAGAAGCTATTGTAAACTGTTTCAAAAAAATGAAATTCATGGCTCCTCCAAGTAACGGACTCATACCTATCGGATCAGAACAAATTGAAAAAGGTATGAAACAAATTCTTAAACCTGAATTCATAGCTACACTTACAAGAAAACCTGTAACCTATGGAGGAGGTGTTTCTTTCATTATTGAAGCAGGAATTGCTTATGGTGGAGATTCCGGAAGAGTTGTAAATGAACAAAGAAAATCAGAAATTATGAGATTTGCAAATAGAGTTCCATTAACATTTGATCAAGGAAGCTGTGCAATTACCGAAGCACTAAAAAGTATTGATTGGAAACGTTACGGAATTAAAGACTTTGACAATTCCCCAATTACTTTATTTGTAAACATCATTTCAACACAAGTTCCTTATCTTTCTACCGGAAAACAAAGTGTATCTCCAGAACCTGAAATTGTTCATGAAATAAGACAGGCAACTATGACTTTAGCCCGTAAACTTCAAAAACATTTAAGAGCTAAAAAAGCTGCAAAAGAAAAAGCAATGCGTTCAAAAGTATTCGAAGATTATCTCCCAGTCATCATTGAAGAAGCTGCAAAATTAGGAGAAACTGGAATACCTGAATATAATCAAGTTTTAGCTAAAGTAACTAAAAGGGCACTTGCAGAATTACTTGGTGAAAAAGTTGAAGAAGAGGAAGAAGAAGTAGAAGAAGACGCATTAATTATGGAAGAACTTGATGAATTTGGATATGCTGTTGACGATGACCACAGTAATCTTAAAAACATTGAAGAGGAAGTTCCAGAATATGAGGAAGAAGAATAAACAGGTGATTTAAATGTCTGATGAAATAAAACAAAACCCAGAAGGTAAATCACATAAAGAACTAAGAAAAGAATATACCTTCAACAAATTAAAAGGATTAGGTCAGGAAATTATTGAAGAAATCGAAAAACAAAAAGTTCCTTCTATAAAAGTTCCTTCACGTGGTACCTCAAATATTGTTTATGATGAAGCAAAAAGATATTATGTTTTAGGAGACAGATACGGTAGAAGATCTCTTGGTAATGTAAAACAAATCAGAAAATTAGGGCAAATGGTTTATGTAGCTAATTTCTGTAAAGATTTAGTTCAAAGAGAAAAAACAGCTACAATCAGGGAAATGTATTATGTTTCTGAAGGTTGGGGAATCAGTTTTAAAACACAGCAGGAATCAAACATTGTTGGAGAAGATTTAGAAGTAACCTTAGGAACAACAAGGGAAGATTTAGGATTAATGCCAGAGGAAGATGGTGCCTCAGTATATGGTGATTTAACCTTAAAAGATGGTGATGTTGAAATTAATGCTTTAAAAGCTGGAAAATCAGGATATACTATTTCACCAACAATTGATCAAGTAGATTTCTTAGATTGTAATGTAGATAGAGTTATTGCTGTAGAAACCATGGGAATGTTCCACAGGATGGTTCAGGAAAAAGCATATGACAGATTTAATACCTTAATTGTAGGACTTAAAGGACAAGCAGCTCGTGCTACAAGAAGATTTATTAAAAGAGTAAATGAAGAATTACACTTGCCTGTTTATATCTGTAACGACGGAGACCCTTGGGGATTTCATATTGCACAGGTGATTATTTCAGGAAGTGCAAAATTAGCTCACGTTAATCATGATTTAGCTACTCCTGATGCAAAATTCATGGGAGTAACAGCTAGTGACATTATCAATTATGATTTGCCAACAGATAATCTTAAAGACGTTGATGTTATGAGATTAAAAGAGTTAGCTAAAGACCCAAGGTATAAAAGTGATTTCTGGCAAACTGAAATTAAAAAAATGCTTAAGATTGGTAAAAAAGCAGAACAGCAATCTTTCTCAAAATATGGTCTCGAATATGTAGTAGATACATATTTCCCAGAAAAACTAGAGGCTATGGAATAGATTTATTCCTTAAACTTCAAGCAAATTTTTTTAATTTGCTTTTTTCTTATTTTTTAATTTTCGTAATTTCACAACATAATAGCTATTTTTAAAAATTATTATCCTTTAAGTATGTATTATTAAATATTAACTCCATTTCATATTTAGAAAGAAAATAATCAGTATAAATTTACAAGACGCTCTTTTAGACATTATTTTAAAGTTTTATCGAAAGTTTATCATTTTATATCATCCTATGTTTTATTTATCATTATTTTTTATTTTTTTATTAAAAAGACAATAATAAGTTTTAAATGATACTGAAGAATATTAGCTCTTAAAACAAAATATAAAAAAGAAATGAATTTCAGAAGCATATAACATCAAAAATAAACAGAAAAAGTGTTATTTTTCCTAAAAAGTTTATATAATGAAGTACAAATTGGTTATAGTGTTGTCATATGAAAAATTTAATATTTAAAAAACAGTTGATAATTCTAATATCAGTTTTTATATTGATAGCTGGAATTTCTACTGTAAGTGCAAATGAAAATACTACTGATTTACATCAAAGTATGGAAACATATGATAATAACGTTATTAACACTGATTTAGAAGTTGATGATAATAATATTATCCAACCAAATACCACTGATGTTAAATCCGATGTTAGTATTGACATACATGACTTTGAAATGTACTATAAAAATGGTACAAAATTAAGTGGAAAATTATTAGACAATAATAGTAACCCTATAATTAACCAAACTGTTAGTATTAATATTAATGGTATGAGTTATAATAAGATTACAGATAGCAATGGTACATTTGGAATGAATATTAATTTAGATCCGAATGTTTACAATTTCACAGTAGCTTATAATGGTTCAGATATTTATAATCCTGCACTTAAAAATGCAAAAGTTACAATTTTATCTGTTATTGAATCAAATGATTTAGTTAAGTATTATAGAAATGAATCCCAATACTATGCTACTTTCTTGGATGAAAAGGGAAATCCAATAGCTAACAATACAGCAGTTACATTTAATATCAACGGTGTTTTCTACACACAATACACCAACGAAAACGGTACTGCAAAATTAAACATCCAACTTTATCCTAAAAAATATATAATTACAGCTATACACCCTAAAGGTGAAAAAAAAGGATATACTATTGATGTTTTGCCTACAATTGTTTCCAAGGACTTAGTTAAGTATTATAAAAATGAATCCCAATACTACGCTACTTTCTTGGACAAACAAGGAAATCCAATAGCTAACAATACAGCAGTTACATTTAATATCAACGGTGTTTTCTACACACAATACACCAACGAAAACGGTACTGCCAAGTTAAATATTAACCTTAATCCTGGAAATTATATTATAACTGCTATGCATCCTGACGGATTGCAAACAGGAAATAATGTCTTTGTAAATAAAACTTTAATTACATATGATATTAGTCAGCCATGTAACAAAACAGGTACTGCAACTTTTACTGCAGAAGTTTTAGACGGACAAGGCAGACCACTTAGCAATGCTTCTGTAACATTTCTTATTGCAGGTAAAGTTTTAACTAAAATTACTGATGAAAAAGGTATTGCATTTATTAATATTAAAGCATATCCTGGAGTTTATACTATTACAACAACTTACAACGGTTATTCTGTAGGAAAAACTTTAGAGATTTACAATAATGAAACCGGATTTAAAAGATACAATTTAGGTTCAAATGAAAATGGTACTGTTTATTTATATAAATCCATTGGTAATACCAGTTCAAAGGTAAGAGTAGCTTATATCATTGGTGTTCATGTAACTGAAAACGCTGTTCACAAAGCATTATTTGATGAATTAACTAAAAAATCCGGTGAATTAAATTACTGTTATGATATTTATAAAATAAATGTAACACCAATTGGTAAACCTATTGATGATATTAATAGAATGAGAGGACAACTTTTAGGACGTGATTATGTAGTTCCTGAAGCTATAAAAAACAATTATTCCCTTGTAGTTGATGTACATTCCAATCAAGGCGGAGCATATGTCATTACTAACTTTGCTTTTGCTCCGGCACAGGATAATGTATCAAAAGCCATAGCTACTAAAATAATCAATGATAATCCTGGTTTAAAGGAATATTTCCCTGCTTCACAAACAAGTCCACCATATGTAACTCTCCCTATACAAAAATCAGGTACTCCTACTGTACTTTATGAAACATATAAATACGAAGATTATAATAATGTAACTGTACCATATGTTGATTTATTAATTGAATCAGTTGATACTATATTTGACTATATATCATCTGATAATAAACTAAAAATGGAGAGATAAATTGCAGAAAAATAATATTATACTTGCAATTATTATTGTTTGTATTATCCTCATTGGGTTAGTCTTTTATGCAACAAACATTACCAATTCATCAGATAATACAACTGAACATGATAATAATTCTACAATTAATTTAACTAGCAATAGTACTTTATCTGATCAAAGCAGTTCCAGTTCTGATTCCAGTTCATCTGGAGGAAGTTCTTCAAGTTCTGATTCCAGTTCCAGTTCAACAACTGGAAGCTCTTCAAGTGGAAGTTCAAGCCATCAAAGTGGAACAAGCCACAGTGAAAGCTCTTCAAGTGGAAGCTCTTCAAGCGGAGGGTCTTCAAGCGGAGGTTCAAGCCACAGCGGAAGTTCCTCAAGCGGAGATTCAGGATCAGGCAGTAGTTCTGGTGATGGATCAGGTATTATAGATGTAACCTAAATGTTTACATCATTTTCTTTTTTTCTTTTTGTAAACTCAACAACTCAAAATATTTATATACAACAAGTAAATATATACCCTACTAGGTATAGGTTGTGTTATTTTGAAAAAATGTATGGATTCTGAGAATCTTCACAGAAGATTAAAAAAAATAATAGGTCAACTAAATGCAATTGATCGTATGATTGATGAAGATGTTCCTTGTGAAAATATTTTAATGCAAATAAATGCATCAAAATCAGCACTACACAAAGTAGGACATATAATTGTTGAAGGACATCTTGAACATTGTATTAAAGAAAGTATGGAAAAAGGAGATACTGAAGAAGCATTAGCTGATGTATCTACAATTTTAGAATATTATTCCAGAATTTAATTTTTTTTAAAATAATTTTATACCTATAGGGGTATACCTATACTTTAGGTGATTAAATGAATATTAAAAATTGGCTAGGAAAAGATGAATTAAAAGAAATAATCTTAATGGTTATTTCAGCTATCTCATTAATAACTGGTTTTATAAAACCAGACTTATTATTCTTTGATTTATCATGGATAGCAGTTATATTATGTGGTTTGCCCATAATCAGAGAAGCAATAGAATCATTAATACATGAAAAAGACATAAAAGCAGATTTACTTGTTTCAATAGCTATCATATCATCAATAATAATTGGTGAAGTATTTGCTGCAGGAGTAATTGCTTTAATCATGACTATTGGAGGATTTTTAGAAGAATACACCGTAAGCAAAACTCAAAATGGAATTAAACATTTAATTGACATTACTCCAACAACTGCAACAATAATAAACAGTAATGTGGATGAAAAAGAAATAGCTGCTCAAAATATCAGAATAAACGATATTATCAAAGTATTGCCTGGAGAAATAATTCCCGGAGATGGAGTAATTATAAAAGGTGAATCTTCAATAAACCAAGCAGCATTAACTGGAGAGTCACTTCCTGTGGATAAAACTGTAGGTGATGAAGTATACAGCGGTACAATAAACTTATATGGTTCAATAATCATCAAAGCAACAAAAAATGGAGAAAACAGTTCAGTAAACAAATTAATAAAATTAATTGAATCTTCAAAACCTGAAAATGCAAAAATCGTAAAAGCAGCTGACAGATGGGCAACATGGATTGTTGTAGTTGCATTTATCTGTTCAATAGGAACATGGATTATAACTCATGAAATTTTAAGAGCAGTTACAATACTTGTAGTATTTTGCCCATGTGCATTAGTTTTAGCTACGCCAACAGCAATTATGGCAGCTATTGGAAATTTAAGCAAAAAAGGAATTCTTGTTAAAGATGGAGAAACTCTTGAAGAGCTAGCTAAAGTAAATAGTATAATTTTAGACAAAACCGGAACATTAACTTATGGAGAACCAGAAGTAAATCAAATAATCCCATATGATAAGAAATACACTAAAAATGAAATAATGCATATTCTTGCATCACTTGAAAATAAATCAGAACATCCTCTTGCTAAAGCAATTGTGAAATATTATAAAATCCGTAAAAATCCCCCATTGAAAGAAATAAATGATTTTGAGATTATTTCTGGAAAAGGAGTTAAAGGAAAAATTGGAAATAATGAAATAGTAGCTGGAAACAAAAAGCTTCTAAATGAAAACTATAAAAAATTTGAAAAAACAAAAGTTCAGCCTCATTTAGATGCCGGAGCAACTGCAATTTATCTTTGTATGAATAATCAGTTAATTGGAGCAGTATTATTATCGGACCTTTTAAGAAATAATGCAGTTGATGTTATTCTTAATTTAAAATCAATGAATGTTACTCCGGTACTTATGAGTGGAGACAATCAAAATACAACTCAAACTATTGCTTCGAAAGTCGAGATTGACAATTACAAATATAACTGTTTACCAGAAGATAAAAGTAATTACATTAAAGAATTACAATTAAAAAATAATAAAGTAGCTATGATTGGAGACGGATTAAATGATGCTCCCTCTCTTAAACAAGCTAATGTAGGAATTTCAATGGGCAGCATCGGCAGTGACATTTCAATTGAAGCTTCAAATATTACTTTAATCCATGACAATATCCAAGACTTACCCCATTTATTTAAAGTATCTAAAAAGACTTTAAGAACCATTAATGCTGGAATTGGATTTGCATTAACCTTAAATTTAATAGCAACAGTTTTAGCTATGCTTGGATTATTAAATCCTATTGAAGGAGCATTTGTACATAACATTGGTTCAGTTATTGTAATTGTTTATGCATCACTACTTTTAAATTACAGATAAATATTTTGGCATGACTAAAAGTTTATATATAGTTTCTGGCCAAATACTTAAATATAAACAATTAAGGAGAAAAAATTATGGCAACTGAAGAAAAAACTATTAATGTTGTTGGAATGCACTGTCCATCTTGTGTAGCAGCTGTTGAGCTTTCCATAAAAGATTTAGATGGTGTAGAAGATGCTAAAGCTGACTTAGAAACTAATACTGCAAAAGTTACATTTGATTCCGATAAAGTATCTGATTCTGATTTAGCTGAAGCTGTCCAAGAAGCTGGATTTAAGGTAGAATAAATCTCCTACCTTTGAATCTTTTTATTGCTCTTTTTTATTAATTTTAAAATATCAAATTTTATATAATTTAACTTACAAATTTTAATCCATATAACAAATTTTTTTTAAAAATTTAATATTAAAATTAGGGATTAAAATGAAATCTGTAGCTATAAACGGATATGGAACCATAGGAAAAAGAGTGGCAGATGCAGTAGCTGCTCAAGATGATATGAAAGTAATTGGTGTAAGTAAAACTAGACCTAATTACGAAGCAAGAACTGCAGTTGAAGAAAAAGGTTATGATTTATACATTGGAATTCCTGAAAGAGCCAATCAATTTAAAGAAGCAGGAATTGAAATAGCTGGAACTGTAGAAGACATGATTCAGGAAGCAGATGTTGTTGTAGACTGTACTCCTGGAACTATCGGTCCTCAAAATTTAGAAATGTATAAAAAAGCTGGAGTTAAAGCAATTTACCAAGGTGGAGAAGACCATGAATTAACCGGTCTTTCATTTAATGCTATTTCAAATTATGATGACTCTTACGGTAAAGATTACACCAGAGTTGTTTCATGTAACACCACAGGACTTACACGTACATTAAGTACTATTGACCCTATTGCAGATATTAAAAAAGTTAGAGCAGTAATGGTTAGAAGAGGATCTGACCCTTCAGAAGTTAAAAAAGGACCTATCAACTCCATTGTGCCAAACCCTCCAAAAGTACCGTCCCACCACGGTCCTGATGTAAAAACGGTTATGGAAGGTATTGATGTAACAACAATGGCATTACTTGTTCCTACAACTCTTATGCACCAACACAACATAATGGTTGAAATAAATAATGAAATAGAAACTCAGGAAATTATTGATGCTTTAGAAAAACGTTCCAGAGTTCTTGTTGTAGATGCCAGTGAAGGTTTAGGTTCAACTGCAGAACTTATGGAATATGCTAAAGAACTTGGAAGAAACAGAAACGATTTATATGAAATTCCAGTTTGGAGAGAATCCATAAATGTTGTAGGTAATGAATTATACTATATGCAAGCTGTTCACCAAGAATCAGATGTTGTTCCAGAAAATATTGATGCAATTCGTGCATTACTTGAAATGGAATCAGATAATGAAAAATCAATAGCTAAAACCAACAAAGCAATGGGAATTTTATAATTTCCATTTAACACTTTTTTTGATAAAGATGAAAAATAATGTAATGTTTGGACCTGCCGGAAGTCCTGTTAATTATAAAGGAGCTGCTTACAAAGCACCGAAATATATTAAAGAAGAAGGTCTTGATTCCTACGAATATCAATCCCTTTATGGTGTAAGAATTGGTGAAAAGTCAGCTAAAATTCTAAAAGAAGAATCCGAAAAACATGACATTCTCATTTCAATGCATGGACCATACTACATAAATTTATGCTCTAAAGAAGAAGAGAAAATTAAAAAAAGTCTCAACCATCTAATTGCAACAGCCCGTGCCGGAGAATGGATGGGAGCATACAGATTAGTGTTTCACCCTGGTTTTTATTCAAATAGAAAGCCTGAAAAAGCAATGGAAATTTCTAAAAATACCATTAGCAGATTATTTGAAGAGCTGGAAGCTGAAGGTATTGAAGAGTTTACTTTTGCACCGGAAACCACAGGGAAACGTTCACAACAGGGAAATGTTTCAGAGATTGTTGAATTATGTGCAAGTTTTGATCATTTTGAACCAACAATTGATTTTGCCCATGTTCATGCACGTGGAAGAGGATTTTTAAATAAAAAAGAAGATTATAACTGCATTTTTTCACAACTGGAAGATAATTTGGATATTGATATCCTTCATTGTCATTTTACAACAATAGAATATGGCAATGGTGGTGAAGTAAAACACCACACTCTTGCTGAAAGTAACGAATATGGGCCTAACATTGAGGATTTACTTTCAAATCTCATAGACAATGGCTGGAGAGCAAATATTATTTGTGAAACTCCTCTAAGAGATGAAGATGCTCTGAAAATGAAAGAGCTTTACGAAACCATGATTTAAACTTATTTTTTTCTTAATTTTAATATAACCAATTCTGAATCAGTTCCCCACCTCATAGGAGTGTCCATTGAACCTACCCCAGTAGTGACTGACAGATAATTACCATTTTCTTCAAATATTCCTTTATTGTATTTAAACATCAATTTACAAAACAGATTCATTGGATAAAATTGTCCACCATGAGTATGGCCAGACAACTGAAGATTGTAACCTAATCGGGCAAATAAATCCCAAGCATAAGGAACATGATAATTTATAATATTTACGGTATCATCATCAGTAGCCTGTTTTAACTGTTCATTAGATACATCTTCCTTATCTCCAAAAGTAAAAGACAATCCAAAGATATTCAATCCTTTAAATTCCATTTTTTCATCATCTAAAACAATTATTCCAGCTTTTTTGGCTGCCCTGCAAACATTTTCAATTCCCGGATAGAAATCATGATTTCCAGGTGTAAACAGAATTGGCATGTTTACATTCTTAAATGCATTAAAATCATCTTCTTTAACCTCACAAGATCCGTCAGCCAAATCTCCAGAAATAATAGCAATGTCACAACTGCCAGACAATTCATTTAACTTATTAGCTACCTGATTAATTATTTTTTTATATCTTACAGCACCAAAATGTATATCTGACAAATGGACAATATTAACTTCTTCCTTTAAATTTTTGAATTCTAAAGTATGTTCTTTAACTATTAATTTATGAGCATGATAATAATTATAAACACCTAAAATCGGCACAACAGCTAATAAAATACATACAACACCAAATGAAATGTCAATAAATTGTTTTATTACATAAATAACAATCAGATCTATTAAAATCATCAACATTGACCATTGCCAAATCCCAAATATTTCTGTAAAAAATCTTCCGGCAGCAGTTGATTTTTGCTCTTCAAATATCATGGGGATACATTGAAGGCCACCTAAAAGTAAAGTAGCTATAAACAAATAAACATCCTTAACTCCACCAAAGAGTAAAAATAAATATTTCAACAGGAAAAATTCAAAAAGCATATAAAATGGAGTTGCTATAAAAACTCTCTTTGTTCTAAAACTCATTTTTTCATCTCAAACAACTAATTAGTTGATTTATTTTAAAATTATTTAAAGCTTTAGTCAGGATTATAACGAAATTAATAATAATGATGATTTCTTAATAATGAAACATAGGATATTAATATGTATCCAATAGAGGTGTAAAAATGAATATGAAGAAAATTGTAGTAGCAGGTGGTGGAGTACTAGGTAGTCAAATTGCTCTTCAATCTGCTTTTTGTGGCTTTGATGTAACTATATGGTTAAGAAGCGAAGGATCAATTGAAAGAGCACAACCTAAACTTTTAAGATTAAAAGAAATTTATTTAAACACTCTTGAAGCAATGAAAACAAACCCCACAGCATATTGTAGAGGATTCAGCTGTGAAAGTGAACTGTCTGCAGATAAAATCAACGACCTTAAGCAAAAAGTTGAAGATGCCTATGACAGCATAACCTTAACAACAAGTTATGAAGAAGCAGGAAAGGATGCTGATTTAGTTATTGAAGCTATTGCTGAAGATCCTGAACAAAAAATAGCATTTTATCAGGAATTAGCTAAACATCTTCCTGAAAAAACAATAATTGCAACTAATTCTTCCACAATGCTTCCAAGTGCATTTGCCAAGTACACAGGACGTCCTGAAAAGTATCTTGCACTCCATTTTGCAAATGAAATCTGGAGAAACAATACTGCAGAAATTATGGGCCATTCAGAAACTGGTCAGGAATATTTCAATGCAGTATGTGAATTTGCTGAAAATATCAATATGATTCCATTGAAACTTAAAAAAGAACAACCAGGATACATCCTTAATTCAATGCTCGTTCCATTTTTAAGTGCTGCAGAAGCATTATATGCAGGAGGAGTTGCTGATTTTGAAACTATTGACAAAACATGGATGTTAGCTACAGGTGCTCCATTAGGTCCATTTAGAATACTTGATGTTGTAGGTTTAACTACTGCATATAATATTGGTATGATGAATCCAAAAGCTAGCGATCCAGACACCATTGAGGGAAAAGTAGCAGCTATGCTTAAAGAAAAAATAGATGCTGGAAAAACTGGTATAAACTCAAGTGAAGGTTTCTACAAATATTAAAATAAGAATTTAACCATTCTTATTTTTTTAAAATCTTACTTTTTTTCATCACCGCAATATCTGATAAAACAAATGCAATAACCACCTTAACAATATTTATTATATTTTATATAGTAAAACAAATAAAATACATAGTTAATTAAAAACAACTGTTACAAGTTGGTGACTAAATGAAAACAAACAATAAAACCCATGAAACAAAACCATCTAACCCAAAATCAAAACCCGCGCAAAAAGAAAACACTCCTTTTGCTGAATGTATAGTTTTAAAACCTGTAGGTTATCCTTTTGATTTTGCAATGATGGAAAATAATCTTGAAATTATTGATAAAGCATTATTCGAAGAGTATGCTCGTGAACAATGGTTAGGGTTAGTTGTAAAAGAAAATTCCTATCTTTTCGATCAGAAAATAATTCCTGATTACGGTTTTCAAATAGTATCTCTCAACCCCAATAACTCAATAATCTCTGAAAACACTAAAATTAAACTTTTAGATATTGGAGAAAATACTTTGGATACTGTTAAACGTGTTAAAACAGATGTCAAACTTTCAGATGTTGTAGGACAGGAAAATGCTAAAAATAAAACTAAAGTTTTAATCAAATATCTTGAAAATCCGGATAAATTTGGTCCATGGGCTCCAAAAAACATTTTATTTTATGGATTTCCATGTACTGGTAAAACAATGCTTGTAAAAGCACTGGCTAATGAACTTGATGTTCCATTGTATTTAATAAAAGCCACTTCATTGATTGGAGAACATGTTGGTGACAGTGCATCTAAAATACAGGAATTATTTGAAAAAGCTCAAAAAACAGCACCATCTATAATATTTATTGATGAAATTGATGCAATTGCACTTCACAGAAGTTTCCAGTCACTTAGAGGAGATGTTGCTGAAATTGTAAATTCCCTTTTAACTGAAATGGATGGAATTAATGAAAATAAAGCAGTGATAACAATAGGAGCCACCAACACTCCAAATTCAATTGACTATGCTGTAAGAAGCAGATTTGAAGAAGAAATTGAATTTGTTTTACCTGATGACAATGAGAGAAAAACTATCTTTGAAAATAATCTTAAAACATTTCCACTTGAATATGAATTGAATATTGAAAAGTTAGTTAAAATTAGTAAAAATATGTCTGGAAGAGACATTAAAGAAAAAATTCTAAAAACAGCACTTCACCATGCAATTTCACATGACAAAGAAATTGTAGATAAAAAAGATGTGGAATATGCTTTAAAAGCAAGTAAAATTAAAAATAGTGAAGTAAAAGGAATGTTTGAATAAAAAACATTCTTTAATTATTCTTCAAACATGAATTCAATAGCTCTAATTAATTCTTCATCATTTTCATGAGCTGCCTGTTTGATTTTTTTAGAAATATCAAAAAATATTTTATTAACAATAGAATTTGTTAAATTATCTACTATTTTAGCATTTGCATCTACATCAGAAAGTTTAGCAATTGCTTTCTTAGTTTCTCTTTCTCTTATCTTTTCCATAGATACTCTTAAATTAGCAATAATATCTTCAACACCAATTAGCTTAAAGGATTCTTTAAGTAAAGTGAACTCCTCATCGATGATATTTTCAGCTTCTGCAGATTCCTTTTTTCTGAGTTTAGTATTTTCATCTGCAATCTCACGTAAGTCATCAATATTGAATAATTTAACTCCCAATTCACAGACATCCTGACAGATATCTCTCGGATTAGCTATATCAATCATAAGCAAGTCTTTAAAATCTCCATCAGTCTTTTCCAAACGTTCTTTATTTAAAATATAATGCGGAGCACCAGTTGCACTTATTATTAAATCTGCTGTTTGAACATACTTGCCCAATTCACTGAAAAGAACAGCCTGACCGTTTAAATCATTAGCCAGTTCAACAGCAACATAATAAGTTCTGTTTGCAACAAAAATTGCATTTAAATTTTTTTCAGCCAAAGCTTTAGCCACCAGTTTACCCATCTTTCCAGCACCAATAACTAAAACAGACTTATTTTCAAGATTTCCCAAATGCTTTTCAGCCAGATCAACAGCTGCCGAGCCGATAGAAATTGAACCTTTGTTAATATTAGTTTTGTTTCTTACTACACGACCTACGTGGATAGCTTTAGTAAAAATAGAATCTAAAATCTTGCCGCAATGACGTTCTTTAAATGCCTTTTGCTTAGCATCACTAACCTGGCCTAAAATTTGGTCTTCACCTACAATCATAGACTCCAAACCAGAAGTCATACGAAAAAGATGCTTAATGACATTATCCCCATAATCAATAATAATGCTTTTATTTTCATGAGATAAAAGAGAATCTGAAGCATCTATATTATCATTATGAATATAATATTCCTTACGATTACAAGTAGATATTTCCACATATTCCACAATTGAGTACTTTTCCTGCAGTTCCAAAAACAGCTGATCCATTTCTTTTGCAATATTTTCCATAGCATCAATATTTGCAATTTTATGGTCAACCCTTAAATTAAGTATCATCAAATCCCCTTATTAAATCATCGATATACTTTTTAGCTTCATCTATTTCATTGTTATCAAGCAAATCCTTAATATTTTCATTACTGAAAATTTCATAAAGATACTGCCTTCTTTTTTTCTGGTCAGATATCTTGGATTTAAGCAATTTACGACTATAATCCTGAAGTTCGATTTTTAAGATATCTTCCTTCGTAATGATAGATTGAATTTTTTTTCTTAATTGGCGAGCCATCAATGGACTTTTTCCATTTGTAAAAATAGATATTTCGACATCACCAATATTAAAACTTGTAGGAACAATAATATTTCCATTATCTGGAAAATCAGCCCTATTTAATAATTTATCCCCAGCTATTTTACCAACATAATCAGACAGTTCCCTATCACCGCTAGCTATTACAACTAACTCAGACCATTGAACTAATTTATCTACATCATCAACTGAAGCTAAAACCGCCCCTTTATTAATTAATTCCTTATCTAAAACATCTCCTGCTAATTTAACATTAGCTCCATGGTCAAGAAATTTATTTGCTCTTCTTGTAGCTACTTCACCAGTGCCCAATATAAATACATTTAAATTGGCTGTTTTAAGATATAGGGAAGTCCAATCCATATTAATCAGCATTTCCTAAGGATTTAACACGCAATAATTTTACAGCCATTCTTAAATCATTATTACAATCATTTAAAACATTCATAGCTTCCCTTTCACCAATATTGAAAGTTTCAGCCAATACTTTTACACTTTCATCAGGATCCGGTTTATCAGCACCAACCAATCTTTCGGACAATTCCTTTTTCAAGTCCAGATATTCATCATGAGCCATTCCAATATTTTTTAAAGTAATATCACGTAATGGACATGGTTTAGATGGTTTACAACACCATACTAATGATCCGAAACAAGTTCCAGTTCCTTCACCTAATTTAGTTTCTTTTGCGAATTCCGTTTTAATATCAATATATTCTTGAGGAGTTAAGTTAACTTCATCCAAAGCATTTAATATTGGACAAGGTTTAACTGGAGGGCAACAAAAAGCCAATCCCCTTTTATCTCCACCTCTACAGATATGAGATGGCGCATCTTCCCAAGTCATAATTAACCTCCAAATTAATAATCATTTCTCATGAAATAATTTATACAGATATAATTTATTTTAGTTTATATATAATCTTTTTTATGAAAAAATAATCTGATTAATATTCTATTGTATGACTGATACATTTAAATACATTGCCAAAATCATCTAAATAAGTTTCATCCTTAAGTAAATTGAAATATTTTAATGTTAAAGGAGATAATTTATGAAATACCTGATATTTAGCCAGATTATTTTTAAAATCCTCAATAACTACATCATATACTCCTGCTTTAGGAACAAAACAAATACTGTATTTAATATTATCAGAAAGAAGTACAGTTTCTTCAAATAAAACTGCATTTGAATCATAAAGTTGTTTAATTTTTCCTTTTGATTCCTCTGTTTTTTCAATAATCTCCAATCAAATCACCTAAATCTAATTAAAAAAAAGAATAGAAAAAATATAATTTAATGTTACTTAAAACTGCTCATATCAATTCTTTAGCAACATCAAATGTAAACCCAGCTAGCTTTAAACTAACAAAAAAGTATTTAATAAAATAAAAAATAAAAAAAGGAATTAATTTTTAAACATTCCTT
Source organism: Methanobrevibacter sp. TLL-48-HuF1 (assembly GCF_023617305.1). Classification (NCBI taxonomy): domain Archaea; kingdom Methanobacteriati; phylum Methanobacteriota; class Methanobacteria; order Methanobacteriales; family Methanobacteriaceae; genus Methanobrevibacter; species Methanobrevibacter sp. TLL-48-HuF1. Next base: position 1,414,634 of record NZ_CP081485.1, on the reverse strand, counting down.
CTTTTTCATCGGCAGTTAACTGTTTAACTATTTCATCAGGAGTTCCTACATCAAGGATTTTTCCACCTCTCATTAAAGCAGACCTGTCACAGACATCCAATACAAAGTCCATATCGTGAGAAATGATAATAAAGGTTTGCTCCAATTCTTTTCTAGCTTTTAAAATAGAATCAGTTACAATTACACGAGTGATTGGATCCATTGTACCTGTCGGTTCATCTAAAATAATTATTTTAGGTTCTTTAATAAGAACTTGTGCAAGAGCTACTCTGTGTTTTTCCCCAACACTTAATTCATCAGGATATTTATCAAGTAAGCATTCAGCTACATTTTCATCAAAACCGACAGTAGTCAATACATGAATAGCTTTGATTTTTGCAAATTCTGCAGGCAATTCCAAACTAATAGCATCAGTCAAGTTTCCTAAAATAGTTCTGTGAGGATATAATGAATATTCCTGATGTAATAATCCCATATATGGAATTACACGACCCCTATTAAGAGGACCGCTTTTACTCATGTCAACCCATTCATCACCAAGTTTTACTTCAATTTTACCGCTACTTGGTTCAGTCAGTCCTATTAACATTTTAGTAAGTGTTGTTTTTCCAGCACCACTTAAACCTACAATACCAAAGATTTCTTCCTTGTTTATGGCTAAATCAATTCCATCAACAGCTTTAACTACTCCCCTTTCAATTGAATAGTAATGTTTTTTAACATCATCCATTCTAACTTCAGGAGCTCCAATTTCCGGATTTTCTACTTTTTCAGGTACTGGAACAGTATCAAGGAAATGATTCACAACATTTTCAGGTTCTCCTTCCTCTTTAATTTCTCCATGTTCCAACCAGATAACATGATCTGCCAGATCATTCATGATTTCAGGCCAGTGAGAGGTGATTAGCATAGTGATTCCTTTATCTTTTACACCTTCAATTAATGTATTGTGAAGTTTTTCAGCAGTTTGAGGATCAAGCGTACCTGTTGGTTCATCAGCTAAAAACATCATAGGCTGTTTTGCTAATTGTCTTGCAAGTACAACTCTTTGTTTTTCTCCACCACTTAAGTCACGTGCAACATGAGTAATTCTGTGGTTCATCTGAACCATTTCCAACAAGTCTAAAGCATCATAAAGATTGTCTTCATAATCATTTTCATCACTCATTGCCCTCATAACATTTTCAATTACAGTTTCTTCATCGTATAATGCAAAGTTACGTTGCAACATGATAGCTATTCTTCTTTTAATACTTGCAAATTCTTTTCTTTCAGCATTGAAGAAATCAACTTCTTTTGCTTCGTAAGTTCCACCACAGGAGCATTTTTCCCCTGCATGAGATGGAGATTCAACAGCCAAACAATCTGGACAAATAGCAAGATTAAAGATAACCTGACCGTTATCAGGTTTGTAATCCAATGTACCTCTAAGCATGTTAATTAATACAGATTTTCCACTACCACTACGTCCTAAAATACCTAAAGTTTCCCCTTCTTTGATTTTCAAATTAATATTTTTAAGAACATCAACACCATTAAATGTTTTTGTAATATTCTTAAGAGTAATAAAATCCATGAAATCACCTTTTATAAAATCAGTATTTATTTATCTTTTAAACCATTTATAATATTTTCTAATAATTATTGTTATATAATGGTGTTATATATTTAAAAATTAGATATATTAAAGTTCAATTTGCCAGAAATAAGTGCCCTAGCTATTGAAAAGCCATAAACTCCTGTTTTAAGCATCTTTTCAATTTTTTGTTCGCTGTCTATAGAATTATTTCCGATAACTTTAATATTAGTATTAGAACAAATTTCAGTTAACAAATCATAATCAGCATCAAAAATTCCTGCTTTCATTGCATCAATATGCAAATAGTCAGCTCCTGCGTTTTCAATCAGTTTAGCTATTTTTAAAGTGCCACTACCTTCAACATTAGCTCGAATCTTAACTGAAACCTCACAAGAAGCATTGTCAACAACATCCTTAATATAATCAGCCAAATCTCCTCTTTTTAACATATTTTGACCACAGCCAATAGCTAAAATTTCTTCCTGGCGACAATGACAATTAATTTCAACAATATCCAAATTGTCTATTTTACTTACTTCAATAATGGGCTGTGGAGTAGTTGACCTGACATTAACTGAGACTTTAACATCAGGATGCTGTTTTTTAATTAAATTAACTTCTTTTTTAATATGGTCTATAATTTCATCCTGAAGAAAATGAAACTCATTTCTTCCTCTTTTGATTATTTTTTCACTGGCTTCTATTGTTTCAGCATCTAAACTGTAACCGCCTAATGTGGCCGTGTCAAATCCAAATGGAATAACTTTATTTAAAAATTCAGCATCTGTTATTCCTGCCATTGGAGCTATGACTTTAATTTAGAAGCCCCCTTAATATTCTTTTTCAATAACCCATGTCCACATTCCGTTGTCATGTTCACGGATTTCTTCAAGTCCTAAATCTGCCATATATGCAGCATCTTCCATATTACGGCCAATACCGATACCCGCTTTAAGACCAATTCCAATTTCATCATTAATTTCAACTAAAATATCTTCAATGTCCTTTTCAGACAATCCGTTACATGGAGCCATAAAGTTATCTCCACCAATGAAAAAGAGTAATGCTCCTTTTTTAATTAATTTAGTCATTAAATAATGCTGTGCTTTATTAACCATGAAATTAGTATCAAATGCAGATTCAATATCGGTTAATGTTTCTGTAACACTATTAATATCAATATGAGCTGCCTGAACTAAATTATCTTCATCTGCAGGAGCTAAACTATCAATAGCTAAAATTTCTTTTCTTTTTGAAGATTGAGCCCCACCTTCTTTTTGTAAGGCAATAGTAGCTAATTTTTGAGCTTCATGAGGAGTTTCAGCTGCTCCAACACCCATACTGATAGTGATTGGATACCTATTTCTAATGGATCTCTGAATTCTCAAGTGGTCTTCCTCATCAATACCATTTGTAACAGCAAGCAAATTATCAAATCGGGTAAAGAAAACCAAACCTTTTTTATTTGCAAATTGTCTTTCCAAATCTGCATATAATTCTGCTTGTAAAATTTGTAAATCTGATTCATTACGTGGTCTTGGAGTCACAGTCCATGGACCATAATTATCAATTTGTATTAAAGTCATTTGTATCATTTAAGCCACCATTTCTCTAAGAAATATCATTTAATATTATTTTAGCTAATTTTTTCTTATCATCTAAAGTTTTCATAATTGTATTTGTAACAATTACTTCACTAACAATTTTTTCTAAATCATCCTTTAAATTATTATCTTTTTTATCAATAACTATTGTATCTAAAAAACTTTCATATAAAGAAGCTACACCTACTGATGAAACTTCAATTCCAAGCGCATTCATAAATTTACTGGCGGGACCGCTTACAGAATCAGTACCTATAATTGGAGAAACTGCTATTACATGGGTATTTTTTAAAGCTTCCTTAACTCCATCTAAAGATAATATTGGAGATATTGAAGTTATCGGATTAGACGGGCCAATAATAACTGCATCTGAATTATTAATAACTTCAATAATTCCTTTTGCAGGAGTTACTTTGGAAAATCTGACATCCAAAACTTCAGGTTTGCTCTGATGTTTTATTAAAAAGTCATGAAATTCCAGTTCCCCCATATCTGTAATGATTTTAATATCTGAATTTTCATTACTCATAGGCAAAATTTTAGAACTTATATGCATATTGCTTGCCTGAATATCAACAGCTTCAGCAAGTGAATGATTTTCCATCAACAGAGTCTTTTGTATTTTAGTAGCTCTATCAATATCCCCTATTCTAAGCAACTCTGGAGTGCCTAATTCATCAAGCCTTTCATGAGTGATAAATGTATCATTTTTAACACCATACCAGAACTCTTCATTAATCATGTCTGCCATAGTGTATAACACAGTGTCAATGTCTGCTGATACATAAACACCTGAAAAGTATTCATTTTCTAAAGTATTGACAATAATAGTCATGTCTTTAGGATTAATAACTTCTTTTAAACCTTGCAACAATTTTGGAGTGCCAGTTCCCCCAGATAATACAGTAATCATTTTAAGTTAGTCTCCAGATTAATTTCTAAATACATCAAATTCTTTTGGTCTGAGCAACGGATTGATTCCAGTATCAGTATCTCTTAGCTTATCAAAATTATCAAATCCGCGAATAATAACAACAGGAAGACCTTCATCAGCCTGACCCATAACAAGAGATGCTGCTGCAGCAAGTTCATCACCAGTAGCTACTTCACTAGTCTGAAGTTCACGACCATATAAATCCTTTTCACCAGCCCGTTTCCATAACGGATTAATTCCAGAGCATCCAATAGCCACACCAACAGCACCATTTCTAAATGCTCTTCCCTGAGTATCAGTAATTAAAACTGCAATTTCCTCATCAAATTCATTTTCCAAAAATTCTCTGATTTGTCTTGCAGACTTATCAGCATCTTCAGGCATGGGAGTAGCTAGCCCTTTATCAACATTAGACTCATCAATACCTGAATTTGCACAGACAAAACCCTGTTTAGTTTCAGTAATAATGAAATCAGGACCAACAGCAACCACTTCCCGGGATTCATTTATAATGGCTTCAACCAATTTAGAATCTTTTTTAGACTGTTTAGCAATAATTATGGATTCTTCAGATGGAATTATATCTCCTAACTTGATAACATTTCCTTCTGCTTTTGAAATTAAAGTTTCAGCTATTAAAATAATATCCCCATGTTTTAATAAACAACCCTGTTTTTCAATTGCATCTTTAATTATTTGACAAATATCATCATTAGGTTCAACTAATGGAATATTGTCTAAACCAATTAATTCTATTGACATATTAATCATCTTAAAAAAAATAAAAAATTAAGGATTGAAATTGCCTATATTCCATTCCCCATCAAAAACAGCTGCACCTGCAGTTACTGCTTTTTTATAATTGACAAAAATACCTCCGTCAAAAATAAATTTTGCAGCATCTTCAGCTGTTTTTGCATCAAAATCTACTGAATCATAGAACTGACTTCCATATGTGGAAATAAATACAGCTTCGCCATATGGGATTTTGTCAACCAATAATTTTTCATCATTAGCTATTCCCACATAGCAGACATAATCATCCTTTTTATTTGTAGATGTAACAACTCCTGCAATACGTGGAGTATGATAATCATCTTTCTCATAATCCAAAGTAAGCAATGAATAAGCTATTGCATCTTTAATATTCATCCCCAAAGCTATTTTATCAGCTATTACATCTGTATGTGAACCATTAGATACAATAGCCATATCTTTTACAATGCGTATACAATTATATGTAATGTAAGTATTTTCAAAAATATCTTTTTCAAAACCTTCCTTTGGCACGATAGATGCTCTATTATCAAATTTTAAACATTGCCTATTAGGAAATGACCTACTAGATACTCTATATGCCACAAAAGGTTTACCATCACAATTCATACCAATAGATAAAATTCTCCCCGTATACATTTTTCAACCTCTTAAGTAGTATTTGGACTTCTAACAGCATCTTCAGGAGACACACCTGCCGGAGTAGTTATAATAATCTCTCCAGGTTTTATTTGTATTTGTCCCTCATCGATAACATTAGCTTTAACACCAATAGCATTTTGCGATATTAAATCAGACATGTCTTTACCATCAACAACAACTTTATGCAAATTAGCTACAGGCACAACATAATATTCAGCATCTCCAGAAACATCAGTTACATTTGGTTTGCCTGTTCCTGAGTCAGTAGAAGATGCATCATCAGCAGACATATCTGATGCTGAGAAATTACTTGTCACAACCAAGAAAATCATAATTGTAAATAAAATATCTATAAGTGGAACTAAGTTAATAGACGGTTTCCTGTTAAGAACCTTCTCTTTATATGATTTAACATCAATTCTCATAAAATCACTTATTGTCTCAATTTACTTTCAATTATTTCAGCATTAACATTGCACTTTTCCAATATAATATTTGAAATACTTTTATCTAACATACTAGGTTTAAATGAAACCTTAATGTTTGCATAAGGATCAGAAATTAGTCTAGTATTAACAACACCTTCGGCTTCTTGAAGAGCTTCTAATGCACATTCAACATTAGCTTCAACTCTTATTTTAACTACTGCATAACCCCAATTAGTCATTTTAGTAGCCAATTCAATTTTATCCATTTCATTTTCAACTAAACCTTGAATATAAGTATGAATCGGTAACATAATAATAGCTACAAGCAAACCTACAATAGTTGTTGTTAAAGCTATATAAATACCTTCTGCCATAGCTGCAGAATTAGGATTAACTCCTAATGCTTTAAAGGTCATCCAGATACCAATTACAGTACCGATTAAACCTAAAAATGGAGCCAATTCAATAATTGTTTTAATTGAATTTAATCCTTTAGTCATTTTACTTACTTCAACAATGAAAATTTGTTCCATACTTTCTTCAACTTCAATTTTGTTTTTATAACCGATTTTTAAAGTTTCAGAAATAATTTTAGAAATAGGATTTTTAAAAGAATTAATTTGTTTTAATGCTTCAACTGCTCCTCCTCTTTCCATAGAAGCAGAAACAATACCTAAAATTTCAGTTGTATCTACCTTACTAATTTTCTTAAGATACACAATTTTTCTTAATGAAACAAGAAGACCATAAATACCAATAAAAAGAATTATATAAGTAATAATTCCCCCCTGAGTAAGTATCTCCATGATATTTTCGAAAAATTGAGTCAGATATTCAACTATCATTTTTATCCTCAATATAATATTTTTATAAAAATAATTTATTTAACCATATACTTAATAGTTTTTAAAAAAATAGCTATTGAGAATTTTTCATTTTCTCAACAGTTGCCCATGATTTCCTAACAAAATCAGGCATTTCATCATATGTAAAATTAGTTAAAAATTTTTTAGTGGTGGGATCAGAAGGATAGCCCGAACCAATTCCACCTATTTTAATATAATCTTTATTGATTTCATTTATATGTGAATCCCTTTCTTGTTTAGCTATGATAGAAGCAGCACTAACTTCAATATAATTATCATCCGCTTTATGTTCAGCTACAACATTCACTCCTGTGTCATTTGCAAGCTTGTTTTGAAAACGTTCTGCTTTAATATCAACTGCATCAACAATAGCTTTTTCAGAATTTAAATTAGAAAGAATTTTCTCCATCCCAATTCTTTCAATTTCATTAAGATTAATTCCCTCTGCCCTCATATTATCAATGTCTTGAGCAGAAATTACTACCAAATCATATTCGAACATTTTTTTTAATTTACGAGACAGAATTGTTCTTCTATTAGGAGTCAATCGCTTAGAGTCCTTTACACCCATTCTTTCTAAAACTTTATCCATTTTTTCAGGGACAATAACTCCTGCAATAACTAATGGCCCTAAAACAGATCCCCTACCAGCTTCATCAATTCCTAATACATCCATAAAAATCAGCAAAAAAAGTTTAAAAAAAAGAAATAATTAAAAAAATTATTTCATAGCTCTAAGACGAACTTCAGGTTCTAATGCAAGAGGTTCTGCAGCAACAATAGCTGTACCTTTTGCTACAACAGTCATAGGATCATCAGAAACTTCAATAGGAATAGATATTTCATCGAAAACTCTTTCTTTTAATCCACGAAGTCTTGAACTTCCTCCAACTGCTACTGCATTATTATAAACTCCCATCATTAATTCAGGAGATAATCTTTCTAAAATCACATTTAAACCATCTACAATTTCTTGCATAAATGGTTCTACAGCATCAGCAACTAACATTGAATCAATAACAACTTTTTTAGGCCTGTTGGTTTCTAATGATTTACCAATAACTTCAACACTTAAATTTTCAAGTTGTTCACTGCAATGAATCATACCAACTTCTATTTTTGCAGCTTCTGCATCATGAATACCAATAGCTACATCGTATTTTTCTGCAACTAATTCAACGATTCTGTTATCAACATCATCTCCACCACACCTAACTGTTTCAATATCGTTAATACCACCGAGAGAAATAATAACAATATCAGTTGAACCTGCACCAATATCAATAACCATAGTTCCATTTGGTTCTGCAATAGGTAAACCAGCACCAATAGCTGCTGCCAATCCTTCACTAATTACAAGAATGTTTTCTGCTCCAGCTTTTCTACCAATTTCTTCAGCTGCATTTTTTTCCACTTCAGAAGAATCTCCTGGAATACCTATAACAATTCTTCCAACACTTTCTCCTTCTTCTATACCAATTTGCATAGCTTTAATAAGTAAAGCTTGTGCTTGAGCTACGTTTTCAATAACTCCTTTTTTCAAAGGCCTTACAGCAAGAATATCTTCAGGAGTCCTACCAAGCATTTTTTTAGCTTCTTCCCCAACTGCTAAAACTTCAGACGGATCATCCTTTTTAACAGCGACAACTGATGGAATTTGATATAAATCAAATTTGTCTCCAGATGGTTTTGCAATTACCGTGTTTAAAGTTCCTAAATCTATTCCCAAACTGTTACTAATGATTCTGGTATCATTAGCTTGTGGTTCCTCTTCTTCATTTCCAAAAATATTCATGACTAATCCTCCGTTACAATATCTTTAAAATCAATGACAAATATCCTATTAGATGTAGCTATACTCTGGACTTTTTCAACATCTTCATCTTTTTCAACTGAAATCAAAACTGTTGATAATACAACATCGCTTATATTATATAATGGCTTTAAAGCAGATTTAATAAAATTTGGTAGTTTAACATTGGAATTTATATCAACATCAATGAAACCTGTAGTTTGAGATTCCTGTAAAATCGCAAATGAAACCTTTGATTTCTCAAGAACATAAACAAGATTTTTAATCATATCATCAGGAGCGACTAAAACCATCAAGTTAGGTTCTTCAGTTAAATAATGGCGAGTTACTTGTATAAAAGCCCCACCCTTCTGATTACAAAGTCTTTTAAATTGATTAATTTTGCCTGAATTACCATACAACATGATAAAATCAAATTTTTTATTTAATCTTTTATCTGTTAATATAACATGTTCTCTAAATAGAATTTTTACAGAATGCTTAGAAGCAATCGCTTTATAGGCTATGTCATCTATCAAATTAACATTTCCTGCAGCTATACACCAAACTTTTTCATCTTGGTTTTCATTATCCGGTGTTAACCGTGCAGCTTGTCTAAGTGCTTGTATATCTTCTATCATTTAACTACTCGCATTATATTAATATTTTACTTCAACTTTAAATAAATTACAACAAAGTAATTGAATTTATTAAAGTTTAACAATTAATAATTACCCATTATTATTATATATATTTTATCTTTAAAAATATAACTTTAACCACAACAATTAGCATAAAGCATAACAATAATTAAAATCAAAAATTAATTCAAGAAATAAATAAATTTTTAAAACTCATATAAATTAGTTTATTTCACTAAAAATACCATTATTCAATCATTAAATAAAGATACAAGAAAAAATAATGAGTAAAACAAGAAAAAATTAATAATAAATGAGTTAAAAAGTATCAATGGAGTTTTACATGAAATTAGAAAGTACAAAGATTCAAAGTTTTTTTGCAATATCCGATGGAATATCACTAATGAACATGATATGTGGATTTATCTCAATCCTTTTTGCGATAAATCATAATTTTGAGTCATCAGCTATTTTAATGATAATAGCCATCATGTTTGACTCTGTAGATGGCTGGGTAGCTAGGAAAATTAATAGAAATGATGCATTAAAATTTGGACAAAATATAGACTCCCTTTCAGACGCCATATCATTTGGTGCAGCACCTGCAGTATTTCTCTATACAATTAGCAGCACAATACCCCATAATCTTTCAATAATTCCAACAATCATTAGCTTATTAATTGTAGCTTGTGGTATCTTAAGATTAACCAGATACAATGCAATAGCAGACCACATTCAAACACATGACTTTATAGGATTTCCAATCCCCGGAATAGCCATTATATTAGCTACATTCTATTTAAGCGGATTATTCAATATTTATCTTGCTTTAATATTAATGATTATAGTGTCTTTATTGATGATTAGTAATGTTACATATCCCAAATTTGATAATTTAATTATTATTGGAGTTTCTGTAGTGTTAATTGTGTTAATTATACTTCCAATAAGTCTAACACTCTTTGGCATAAACATACCTGCATTAATACTATTGATATTTTCCTTATATTACCTGTTAATTAATTTAATTAAAATTAATTAAATTACCCATCTACTTTTTTAAATAAAAGTAGAGGTATAAATTAATGATTGACCAAAAACCAAGAGATCCATTATATCCCCAAGGATTTGAGGATATAGATAACCTTAAAAACCGTCAGATTCCACGACTAAAACCCAAAAAAACAGAAGACAATGATTTAAAAATATTAAAATCATTTAATCAGAAATTAGGAAAATATATTGGTCCAAAACCGGAAAATATAATTGAAAATGAAGAAAAGAAAAAAATAGGTATGATAATTACAACTTTAATTATCTTAACTTTGGTAATATCTGCTTATTATTTCTTAATTTATGAACCCTCCCAAGAAGAACTGAATTTAGCAAAAACAACAAAGCTTAATGAACTTCATAATCTGTATACTGGTGCTCTAACAAGTTCAAGTGAAGCTATGATATTGGAAAATGAAATTAACAATGCAAAAAGCAAAAATGAGGTAGAATCCATAAATATATTGTTACCTGCTACTAAAGACTGGAAAGCATTTCATAAAAAGTCCATAAATGCAAATTTAGACCCATATAATAGAACTATGGTGACCTATACTGACAACAATACCAAAAATGCCATAATACCTGCCAGTGAAGCTTTAACTATTGTTGATGAGAATAATGCAGAAGTTCTCTCTAAAATTAAATTTAAAAAACCGAATACGGTATCAGTACCTATTTTAGTTTCAAGACTTCAGGCAGGAGCAGGGCTTGTAAATGTAGGAAGTATTGTTGATATTTATACTAGTTCAAACTATACAGACAATGGAACACCAAATAACCAAACCAGTCCAGATATAAAAGGATGTACTGTGATTTCAATAATGAGATGTGAAGAAAATGGAGAGATTGACAGCGAATACTCAAAAGCAGATACAATTGTCCAAGGAAATAACACAAATCCAAATGAAAACACACAAACTTTTAAATCAAATGTTTTGGAACTTTTAAAAGGTTCAATAATAAACGGATACAATGAAAAACAGACTGCAGAGCTATTGCAGAATTATGGTATAAAATTATCTAATTATGAAAGACAAATTAATCTTGGAGATTTAGATGCCCAATATATGCTGCTTGTTGAAACACCACAAGACAAAGTTAATTTCTTATTAGATAATATGGATCAAATCATATTAACAATTCCAACAACAAGTGCTCCTGCATGGATGGTTAATGAAATAAATTCAACTTATAAAAAATAGGTAAAATATTTTAAACTAAAAAAATAAAAAGTTGATAACATGAATAAACCAAAAATTACAACTTTAGTTGTTATAATTTGTATAATCATATTAGGATTATATGCTGCGGGAGAAGTTAACTATTTCTCATCAAAAATAGCTGTTGAGAAAAATATAGATTCACCTGTTATAAATATACCAACTATTGGAATTGAAGAGAAAATAAATAATGTATCTCTTTCACAAGGTGTTATGCACGATACAAAATCATTTACGCCAACATATGGAGATGTTATACTATCTGGGCACAGAACTCTTCAGGGATCACCATTCTTAAGACTTAATGAATTAAATAACGGAGACATAATTACCTTAGAATGGCCGAGAATAGGGGAAGTAAACTATACCGTCATAAACAAGACTATAGTTGAACCAACTGCACGCATCAATGCTCAAAGTAATGGAACTCACATATATCTGATTACCTGTGACCCAATTGGATCTACTGCCCACAGATTAATTATTGAAGGTGAGTTAAGCAAAGTCGGTCCGATAAATGATGAAATAATTCAAAACAATCCTCATGAATCATATGCATTAATAATAGCTACTGCATTTTTAGTTATAGGATTAATATTTAGTTATTTCTATCCTAAAGACAATAGAATTTACATATTAGCTGCAGTGTTAATTATATCAGCAATATTATTCTATTTCTATGTTTTCCCAATAGATTCCAATATAATTTATGAAAAAATATTATGGCTAAACGGAGGAATGTAAAAGATGGATGTTGATGAAAAATACTTTTCAAATATAACCTCAAGAGAAAGAGCAATATTTGAAGGTGCAATAAGTATGGGAGCATTATTTCACCAATTTGTTGGAACTCCTGTAAATAAAAGTTCTAAAAAAAGTTTAGAAACAAGTATGGAAGAATCATTAAAATTACAGCCAGCTATTGAAGATGTTGATGTTAAAATTAGATTTGACAAACTGGAAGAATCAATGAGCGATTTTGACTACACCTCTTTAACTGGAGATATGCTTGATGTTAAAATATATACAAAAGTAAAGGATGTACAGGCTACAATAAGAATAGAGTTTATTGAGGAGTTGAATTATCCTTTAATGTATGTAGAGGACATCCATTAAATTATTGCAGGTGTTGTATCTACAACACCCACAAACTATTTTTTTTAATCAATTAACTCAAAATTAATCAATTGATCAGTTTCTAAATTCTCATCATACATATTAACAGATGTCTGAGGACCATCATATGTTTTATAATACAATATTCCTTTATCTGTATTATAACAATCTGAATAAATAGTATATTCAAATTTATCAGGTTCTTCCACCAATGTGCATCCTTTCTGCTGTTCTACAGATGCAAGGATATGGAAAAACTGAGACACACTTTCTTTTTCAGAGTCTCCTGAAACAGAATTCTCCTTAACAAAAGAAGCTTTTACAAAACGGGACTGTGAAGAAACATCACCCGGAAGACCAATTGAACCCATTCCCCTACTATAAATAGCCAAATCCAAATTTCCTCCAAATGTATTTTCAGGTGCCTTATTGGATAATGCCATATAATTATTTAAATTAAACAGCTGTTTATCAAAAGGAGGATTGTTTGTTAAAACCCCTACAGGATTATCATAAACATTCAATCCTTCCTTTACAACCTCTACAACAATTGAAGCATTTCTATCTGAAATAATCCAATGAAGTGGAGATGGAGGCAATTGAGTTGAAAATTTCTCATTTGAAATATTTAAATCAACCAATAATCTTTTGGCATCATTTATTGTTTTTGATTGGGATAATATATATGGAATAATTTCAAAAGAAGCTATGTTAACTTTAGACTCATTTAATGGCTTGTAGTCACAATAATCTGGAAAGTTTAATCCACCCATAGCTAATCCTTTCTCATTACATGCATCATAATACAAAGGATATTCATCAATACCTGCAGCTATGCCAATAATCCCATAATGATTTTCAATGTCTTCAGTATCCCGAAATATTAAAGGATAGTTTCTTGGAGTTATAGTTACTCTTTCATTATATGAAATTTCATAGTCAAAATTACGGCCAAAATAATGGCATTTTGTTAAATAATTTGCAGCAGTACACATAATTAACAAACCTCCGTTGTTAACTAATTATGCATAATATATATTTATAGTTAATTGAATTGTAAAAAAAGAGTGAAAATAAAATAATTAATAAATTTCTGCCAAATCATTTAATAAATCAGTTAAATGCTGCTTAGTAATATGATTCATTAAAACCACACGAATAGCTACAGGACATTTAGCTACTGAAACTCTCCATCCTAAATTTTCCAATTTATCTGCCAAATCATGCGCTTCCATATTCGGATGGTTAAATGCTACAATATTTAATTCAGGTTCTACAACAACATCATAACCTATCTTTTCCAATCCTTCTTTAAAATAATGAGTATTATCCATCAGGTTTCCGGCCAGTTTTTCATAGCCTTCATTTCCAAGATATTTCATAATAGCATAAGTAGCTGCAGAAGCTGCTCCAGAACGAGTTCCGACAATTGTTGATTGTGTTTTAACAGTCAGATATGGGGAATCAACAGCCATTACTTCCAAATACTCTTTTTTTCTAAATAAAATTCCGCCTGCAGGAATTGGTGCTAAACCCATTTTATGAGGATCAACAGTAATAGAACAGACCCCAGGTAATGAAAAATCAAAAGGCGGAAATTCATAACCTATTTTTTTTAAAAAAGGTATTGAAAAACCTCCAAATGCAGCATCAACATGGAAATAAATATTATTTTCATAAGCTATTTTAGACAATTCCTCAATAGGATCAACCAAACCTAATTCGGTTGTTCCTGCAATAGCTACAATAGCTACAGTTTTATCAGAAATATTTTCCTTAACTGATTCAACATCTATCTTGTAGTTTTCATCTAATTTAGCTTCAATAATTTTTAAATTCATCATATCGGCAGCTTTTTTAAATGAAAAATGAGCAGAATCCGGAATTATAATTTCTCCATTTTTAATTCCTTTATATTTTCTAGCATGATTTCTTGCTGCTCTCATAGCCATTATATTAGCTTCAGTTCCACCAGTTACAATATTACCATAAGGTTTACTAATCGACAACAATTCACCAATAGAGTTTATAACTTCATCTTCAATGTATTTTGTTCCTTTGAAAAGACCCGGATCTCCCAAATTAGAGTCTAAAAATTTACAATAAACTTCTTTAGCAAATGGATGTGCTTCTGTGCACATAGAACCTAATATTCTACCGTCACTATATTTATGGTCTTTTGATTGAATTTCATCCAATCCTTCAAGTATGTCTTTTTTGGATATTGGTTTATCTTCCATAGTACAACCTTATAAGGTGATATTTTAAAAAAAAATAAAAAAAGAAATAAAATTTATTCTTGAGATTTACGGGCAGCATCAAGAATAATTTTTTTCTCAGCCCTAGCTACAGTTTTTCTAACTTCAGCTACAGCATCTGCATTTGAGGATACACTGGTAATTCCATATCCTACAAGTTTTTCAACAATATGAGGTACACTGCCTGCCTGACCACAGATACTGCAAGTAACACCCGCTTCAACACATTTTTTAATTGTTCTTTCAATTAATTTCATTACAGCAGGGTGTTCTTCAGTATAATGTTTTGCAACAAATTCATTGTTTCGGTCTACTGCAAGAGTATATTGTGTTAAATCATTAGTTCCTAAACTTACGAAATCAACACCAATTTCAAGGTAATCTTCAATAGTTAAAGCTGCTGCAGGTATTTCCACCATCATACCAAAGTCAATGTCTTTATGAGGGATTAAACCTACACTAGCACAAAGTTCTTTTGCCTGTTTAAGTTCAGCAGGACTTTGTGATAATGGAATCATAATTCCTAAATTAGTATAACCTTTATCATAAAGTTTTTTAATAGCTTTGAATTCGCATTTAAGAATTTCAGGTTGGTCAAGTTCCCTTCTGATTCCCCTCCAACCTAACATCGGATTGTGTTCTTCAGGTTCGTTTTCTCCACCTTTTAAAGTGATGAATTCATCAGTTGGTGCATCTAAAGTTCTGTACCATACTGGTTTTGGATAAAATGCATCTGCTACAACCATTACATTTTCTGCAATAGTGTCAATTAATTCATTTTCCCTTCCATCAGCAATGAATTTTCCAGGATGAATACCTGCAGTTAACATTAAATGTTCAGTTCTAAGTAATCCTACACCATCTGCACCAGTAGCTGCTGCTCTTTGAGCTGCTTCAGGCATACTTACATTAGCTTTTACTTCAGTAACCGTTATAATTGGAGCTGCTTCAACATTAGCTGCTGTTGGAGCTGCTTCTTCTTTACTTTCATGGATTCCTTCATAAACTAAACCTTTTTTACCATCTAAAGTAACTCCAACATTTTCTTCTAAAGTAGTTGTAGCTGAACCTGTTCCTACAACACAAGGAATTCCAAGTTCACGGGAAATAATAGATGCATGGCAGGTTACTCCACCTTCATCAGTAATAATTCCGCTAGCTCTTCTCATAGCCGGAACCATATCAGGAGTGGTCATAGTTGTAACCATAATGTCGCCGTCTTTAATTTTATCCAGTTCATCAATGTCTAAAATGATTTTGACTTTACCGGAAGCTGTACCTGGACTTGCTCCAAGACCTTTAACAATGACATTTTTATCACCAACAGCAGAATCTTCACTAGCTGCACCATTGTCATCACCTAAAGTAGTAATTGGTCTTGCCTGTAATAAGAATAAATTACCTTTTTCAAAAGCCCATTCAGTATCCATTGGTTCACCATAATGAGCCTGAATCCTTTTACCCATTTCAGTTAACTCAACAAGCTCTTCATCAGATAAAACTCTTTCGTTTCTTTTATCCTCTGGAACATCTACCCTTACACTAGTTCCGTCTTCGTCTTTTACATACATTAATTTTTTATCACTTATAGTAACACCAATAACTTCGTCATTGCTTTTGTCTACAACATAATTATCAGGAGTTACATCGCCGGATACAACAGCTTCACCAAGACCCCATGATCCTTCAATTAAAGCTATTTCTTCACCGGTAGATGGGTTTACAGTAAACATTACGCCTGCCTTATCTGCAATAGCCATTTTTTGAACAACAACAGCAATGTACACTTTTGAGTGATCAAAACCGTTTTCTTCCCTGTAAAAAATAGCTCTTGCTTCAAATAAAGATGCCCAACATTTCCTTATGTAATCAATTACATCCTCACTACCAGAAACATGTAAAAAAGTATCTTGCTGACCTGCAAATGAAGCATCAGGTAAATCTTCTGCAGTAGCTGAAGAACGAATAGCTACATCAGTATCTTCTTCACCAACTCTCTGACAAAGTTGATTATAAGCTTCAATAATTAAAGTAGACATGTCTTCTGGAACCGGAGTTTCAATGATAATAGATTTAATCTCTTCAGCAGCAGCTTGAAGTTCTTTAGTATTGTTTATATCTGTTTTAGCAAGAATATCCAATACTTTACCGTTAATTCCAGCATCTTCCATGAATTTTCCATAAGTTTCGGCAGTTACTACAAAACCAGGTGGAACAGGAATACCTGCTTGAGTCAATTCTCCCAAGTTAGCTCCTTTTCCCCCTGCAATTCCAATATCAGATTTGCCTAAATCCTCAAATTTTACAACATACATGAATTATAACCTCTTTGGTTTTAAAATGAATTAATATCAATACATTGACAATATGTTCTCAATAAATAAAAAACATATCCAATATTATATTTAATGTATAAATTTCAACACTTAAATATTTAATCAAAAGAAACTGTAAAAAAATGATTGAAAAAAATTAAAAAAAAGAGTAAGTAAAAATTAGTTAAATTTATAAAACTAATTCTTCGCCTTTGTCAACAACAATTCTGCAGGAAACTGGCAATTTCATTCCTGCTCTTTTTAATGCTAATTTAGCATCTTCAAAGTTTTTCTTGTTGGTGTCAATAGTAATAATTCTTTGACCCGCTTTAACAATAGCTTCAACACTGATTGGTTTACCAAATGCATTTCTCATACCACTTTGAACCCTATCTGCTCCTGCACCAGTAGCCATAGGATTTTCCCTTACAATTTGGTGAGGGTAAGTTCTTAATTTTAAGTGGTAACCTAATCTTCCGGCTTTTCTTTGCATAAGTCTGTTAGAAGCAATCCTTGCTGCTTCTAAAGAGTTGTGTCTAATTTGAGCAGGTTTTTTTACAGCTAAACTTACTGAAACTGGAAACTCGTCAGTTAAATTACCCATATCATATTGAACAATTCTTGAATTTGGGGTTTTTCTAATATAATCTCTTCTTGTATAAGCACGAACCATTATAATTCCTCCGAAAATAATACAAACATCTGAAAATATGTTTGATTAAAAAATAGCTATCTATAATAAAATTTATAGTGTATCTCTAAATAGCTATGTAAAAATTATATATAATAAATATATAGAATACTTAAATATTTAAACTTAGTTATTAATAAATGTTATCCTATTTGAAAAATTAGAAAAATTATTTATTTAAAATAAATTTTGTTCTTTCCAATAATTTTTCAACAAAAGGAGTTGCAGGATGATTTAACACCTCATCTGGAGTATCAAACTGATGAATAATTCCATCCTGCATAACCAACACTTTATCTGCCAAATATAATGCTTCCCGAATATCATGAGTAACAAACATTACTGTAATTTTGGTTTTTTCATGGATTTCTTTCATTTCCTTTTGTAATTGTGTTCTTGTTATCTCATCAACAGCACTAAATGGCTCATCCATCAATAAAATAGCTGGTGATGCTGCAAGTGCTCTTGCAATACCTACTCTTTGCTGCTGACCTCCAGAGAGTTCATGAGGATATCTGTTTAAAATAGATGAATCCAGTCCAACAATATTCAACCATTTATAAATGGCTTCGTCGATTTTTTCACTATCTTTTTCATGAATCAAATTAGGAACATAAGCAATGTTTTCCTTAACATTTAAATGGGGAAACAGCATTGTTCCCTGAATTGCATATCCAATTTTTCTCCTTAACTTAACACGGTCTGATTTAGAAACATCCATTCCATTTACAATGATACTGCCTTCATCAGGGGTGATTAATCCATTAATCATTTTTAAAACTGTAGTCTTTCCACATCCTGAACTACCAATCATTGTAACAAAATCCCCTTTTTCAACATTTAAATTGAAATTGTCTATTGAAAAATCACTATCGCGATAATGTTTACCTATATTTTTAAATTCAATGATTGAACTCATATAATCACCTCATATCAAATGTTTACTTACTAAAAAGTCATGAGCTACATCTGAAGGGTCTTTTCCTTCAACATCAACTTCATAATTCATATGTTTCATGTCCTCTGTTGAAACATTACCAGTTAAATAATCAAGTGCATCAGCTACTTCCGGATGATCTATTAAAGTTTGTTGATTTATTACTGTTCCTCCATAGTATGAAGGATAGAAATTCTTATCATCTTCCAAAACTACAATATTGGAGTTTTCCAAACGCCCGTCAGTTGTATAAATGTCAATTACATCAACCTGACCCTGTTTAACTGCATCATATTTAAGACTTACATCCAAATCCATTGTATCTTTAAAGTTCAACCCATAAGCATCACAGATTGCATCATAACCGTCTTCACGTGCATAAAAATCAGATTCCGCTCCGAAAGATAATTGATTAGAAACTTTAGCCAAATCAGAGTAAGTTGTTAAGTTATATTTATCTGCAACTTCTTTTGTAACTCCTATTCCATAAGTATCTTCAAAACCGTACTTATTATACCACGTCATATTATAATTATCTTCATAATATGAATTCAACTCATTAAATTGAGTTTCATTATATGTGCTGTTTTTATGTAAAATACTTAACCAAGCTACTCCAGTATATTCAGGATATAAATCAAAATCCCCTGATTCCATACCACTATGAATTGTACCTGATCCTCCAGCTACTCCAGAAGTAAGTTCTACATTTAAATCCGTGTGTGCTTCAATAACTTGTTTTAAAAGCTCTCCAGTAATGTATTCTTCAGTATATGCCTTACTTGCAATATGAATTGTGTTTGCAGGATTTTCCTCATGTGCAATATATCCTCCAAGAAGAATGCAAATAATAACTATGCAAGCAAGCACTTTTTTATTTTTGAAATATTTGAAGAATTTAGGTCTTTTTGCACCAGGTGCAGATATTTTTTCAAAGTATCCCAATATCAAATCAATACCTATTGCTAAAACAGAAATCAGTACACTTCCTGCAACAATCAAAGGCATGTTATTTGTAGTGATACCTCTGTAAATAGCTACCCCCAAACCTCCGGCACCAATAAATGATGCAATACCTGCTAAAGCAATTGTCATAACAGACATGTTACGAATTGCAGACATAATATGTGGCAAAGCCAATGGCAATTTAATTTTTAATAAGATTTGAAGATCAGTACTGCCCATTCCTTTTGCAGCTTCAATAATCTTACCATCAATAGTTCGAATCCCAGTATATGTATTTCTAACCATAGGCAATAATCCATAAATAGTTAAAGCTATAACTGCACTGGTATTACCTACTCCTGAAACTGGAATTAAAAATCCGAATAATGCTATTGACGGAATTGTATAAATAAGATTAACAATTGCTAAAATCCATTTATTTTTCGGATACTCACTTATAAAAATACCCAAACCCAATCCAAGTATTATTGCTAAAATAACCGAAATTAAAGAAATTTCCAAATGCTGAATCATTAAATTAGTAAAAAAATCACTTTGATTAACAATCAATGACCATGTTTCAGACAACATTTATTTCACCTGCCAATATAACCACTGTTGAATAAAAAGCAATTTATTTCGTTATATAATCCAAACTATTACAAAAGAAATATTAAACATTAAATAATATTCAACAAAAAGTATTAAAATAATACAGTAATTATAGAAATTAATAAATTAAATATAATTATTTATAATAGCAAAGTAGATAAATGTTACGATTAAGTAAAAAATACTTAAAAATATTAAATAGTTTAAAAAACATAAATTTTAGAGATGAAAATAAAAGGAAAACTGCAACTTAAATACAAAAATTCAAAGATTGCTGAAACTGTTTATGAATCTTTAGAAGTTGACAATATTGGATTTTTAGATTCAAAGTTGAAAAATGACACAATTGAATACAACTTAGACAATAATTCACTTGAAAGTTTTTTATCAACAGCTGATGATTTAATAGCATCTGAAATTGTTGTAGAAAAAATTCTTGAAACAACAAAAAAAGAATAAAAAAACCATTCACTTATTTAAAAACTCAATTTATAATGGCCTATTAAACATTTTAACTATATAATAGGAACTTTTATATAAACAAAAAATATAAATATATTTTATAAATAATTTCTTGATTTATTAAATACAAAATTAGAGAGTGTATATTTATGGAATGTTACTATCATCCAAACAAAGAAGGTGTTAATACTTGTGCCATCTGTGGAAAATCTGTATGTGAAGAATGCAGTTTAGAAATTGCCGGCAAAATGTATTGTAAAGAATGTTTGGAAAAAATTGTAGGAATTGGATTAAATAATAAAACTAATGAACAAAAAGAAACACAAAATATAGCTAGCCAAAATGTTGAAAAAAAATCAGAACCTGTAAGGCTTGGTAAAAAAGAAGAACCTCAAGTTTATGATGAATCTATTTACCAGCCTCCAAAAGAAGAAAAAGCTATTTTTGCCAGTGATTTAAGCAGTAATTTAGATCAAAGTAATGAAAATATTTATGCAGGAGATTTGCAAGAAGAATCTTCTGTTTATAATACTTCACCGCAACAAGATTATTATCCTAAAGAAGAAGTATTTAATAAACCTATTGCAGATGATTCCCCATATAATATAAAAGGAATGAGCTATTCTAAAGAAGTTAATGAAACACCAGAATCATACTTTAGAAAAGAAAGCGCACCTTACTTAGAACCATCTAATAATATAAATCAAGATCAAAGTATGGGTCAAAACATTATTGAAAATCAACAACAAACATTAAGACAACAACCACAAAGTGCTCAAAACGAATTTGATTACTATCCGCAAGAACAAATAGCACCACAACAACAAGCACCTCAAGATTACATTTATCCGGACCATACTTACGAGCCTGAAGAAACAAGCGCAAGACAAGCTTTAGAGGAAAAATACGAAAGATATTTGGATGACTTGTACTTTGATGAAACAGAAGTTCCTTTAGAAGAACAATTAGCTAAAGATGAAGAAGAATACGGTTCATTAACTAAAAAACCATATGTTCCACAAACACCACAACCAACAGAAAAAGAATATAATCAGCAAATAATTGAAGAACCTGCTTATGTTCCTCAACAAATGGAAAGACAAGCATACAATCCGCAAGCTAATGAAAACCAAATGTATGCACAACAACAAAATTACTACCAACAAGAACCTCAAATAAGACAACCACATAGAAGTTATGAAGAAGAACAAGAATTAGACAGACAAATACGTGATCAATTAAACATCCGCAGAGAACAACCTAAAAAATCCAAAAAACCTATTCATAACATCAGATATGAAGATGAAAAAGAACCTTTCGGAATTGTAGATATTATATTAACTATCATATTAATAATAGCTATTATAATTGTATTATTCTACATTGTATACTTATTCTTCTTAACTAATAGCTATCCTACATTTTTAGATGCTGTATTTGGTCTTCAAGACCCTGGAGAATTAATAGGTAATTTAATGAAATAATTCAATTTCATTATTTACTTTTTTTCTAAATTTTTCTAAAACTTCACCATTCTTATAATCCAGCACCCTAATTTTTGCAGGATAATTTTCAATATATTCTGAAATTACTTTTTTGGAAATGGGAATTTCCAGAATACTGAGTATTCTTTCACTAAAATGTGTTGAAAAACCTCTTCCAATAACTTTTTGAACCTCTTCAACATTATCAAAAGGAGAATTATTAAAAATAGTATTAGCCAATCTTTCATTAAACATGTTTAAACCAGCCAAATCATCAAAATCAAAAGTATTTACAGTATTTAAAATAGCTTCTTCATCCCTAACATTATAAATCAGATTATCATTAGCTATTTCATGTTTTAAAACTTCAATTGTTTTATCAGGCATCATGTCCTTAACCTTATCAAAATTATTTTCAGCAATAGAGCGCCTGATTAAAGTTCCGCTTACGCCTCCAATCCGTTTTACAAAAATAAACTTATTTTCATAATCAAAGTTGATTTTACTTAAAGAATTTGAAAAGGAAGCTATGACATAATTATCCTCTTCAAGCTTATCTCTTAGGAGAACTTCGTTAACTGTTTTATCAATTATTTTATAAGGTTTTGGAGCTATCCAATGACCTTCAGATATTCTGTCCATTATTAAATCAAAATTTGGAACTTCCTTATAACCTCTTGGAATATAATCTGTGTTTAAAGCTTTAAACATTTTAGCCAATGACAGAGAATACTGGCCGGAACCCATAATTCCCATAGGCGGACCTTCAACAACAACATCTGCACCTACTGAAATAGCTATTTTTGCTCTAATTTCACGTGGCAATATATATGGAATACCTCGTCCACTCCGCTCAAATAGTCCTGGAACAATAGCTACAAATAATGCATCTGGAACTTGTGACTTTGCAACTTTCATGCAATGAAAATGACCATTATGTAAAGGATTATACTCAGTAAAGTCGGCGATTAATTTCGTTTCAGAATTATTATCTGAACTTTTAGAAGTTATATCCAAATCACTGAAAAACAATTCCTCATCACGCCTAAGAATATCTTCAGTTAATGACATGAATTATAATATGAAATTTAAACTAAATAAGGATATATGTAAAAAAAGAAAAAGTTAAGAGAATTGTGAATTCTCTTTAAGAACTGATTTTTATTGTGTTTCCTGTTTGGAAGTCATTCCAGTAGGAAGTTATGATGTATTCGCCGCTCATTAATCTGATTCCTAAGCTTGCAATACCATCTTTATTAGTAACTTTGTGATAGAATACACCATTTACGTTAAATGATACATTTTGGTTAGCTAATGGTTTACCTTGACCATCTAAAGTTAAAGCAGTGAAATTGCTGCCGTCAAGGTACTTCATGGAGAGATCTTTTGTTACTAAAGTTGGTAAGACAGTGACTTTGTTTCCAATATCCAATCCGTCATACATTGTTGTAATGGTATAGTTTCCTGGTCTTAAACTGATTCCTAAGCTTGCAACACCATTTTCATCTGTTTTTTTGTGATAGAACACACCGTTGATGTTAAAGGTTACATTCTTGTTTACTGCTAAAGATCCGTCTTTGTTGTAGACAGTTGCTTCAAATCTGGAAGCATTTAAGTAATATTTGGTTAAATCGTTTTGCATGATTAATGATTTTACAGTTATGTTAAATCCTTTTTCTTCACCTGTTACAGGGTTGTAAGCAGTTAAAATGTAAGATCCAGGTCTTAACATAATGCCTAAATCAGCCATACCATCTTTATCAGTCTTTTTGGTATAGAAAACACCATTAATATTAAATCTGATTTCTGTGTTAGCCAGTGCTTTTCCAGTGCTGTCAGTGAATTTAGCATGGAATCTGGTATCATTTTGATACATTTTAACCAAATCATCAGCTACAATTGTCGGATTAATAGTTACAGTAATGTTTTTAGATACATTATTATACACTTCTGAACCATTATATGAAACAGTAGTTCCATATACACCAGACACTAAATTAAGTCCCATAGAAGCAGTACCGTTAGCATCAGTAGATTTAGCATAAGTTTTACCATTAATAGTAAAGTATACAGTAGCATTAGCTATAGGATTGCCTTTAATATCAGTTAAAACAGCAACCATTTTAGTACCATCATGATAAATCATCACAATATCTGAAATGTTTAAATCAACTTTCATTGGAGTAACAGTTAAATTAAATACATTATTAGAAACCTCATAAGTTTTATCTCCTGAATAGGTAACATTTACTTTGTAATCACCAGCAATTAAAGAGTTGATTTTTACAGTAGCTACTCCACCAGTTACATTTACTTTGTATGAATCTTTTCCAATAGTAACATTGACAACACCAGTTGCATCTTCAGGTAAAATTATAACAAGAGTTGAATTCTCACCAGCAATGATTTCAGTGTTGTTTAAAGTTATATTATAATCAGAAATTTTACCGATTGAAAAAGTTTTAGTAATGTTGGTTGAGTTATATTTAGCATTACCATTATAAATTACAGTAACATTATAATCTCCAGCACCTAAAACTCCCAAATCATGAACAATAGTTTGTGAAGCATTGAAATTAATAGTTTCAGATTTTCCATTAAACTTAATAGTTACATTACCATAAGCATCAAATGGTAAAACATTAATTTTAATTGTAGCATTTTCATTTATATTAGCAATTACATCTACATCAATAGAAGCTCCGGTAGGAGTGTTGTTTTCTATTATAGTATCATTGATTTTTGTAGTAACTGCATTATTTCCATAATAAGTTTTAGAAATAATATAATTGTTAGTTATAGAATTATTGGTACCTGCAGAAACATATATACCATAATCTTTATCAGAAATAACTAAATTATCGAAAACAGTAGCATTGTTTGCTCCATTAATTTGAATTCCATAACCAGTAGCATTAATCATATTCTTTTCAATTACTGCAGTTTCTTTTCCAAGCAAAATTCCAATATAATCTGAGTTTATAGTATTACCTTCAATGATAAATGTAGCATTACTCCTAGTAGATCCTACCTCAATTGCAGTTTTTGTATTAACAAAAGTGTTGCCAGTTAAAATTATTTTTTCCACATTACCTTGAATACTGACACATTTCATTGCATCAGATACTAAATTACCAGTAAATGTGTTTTGACCAACAGCATATTTATCATTAGCCATTATTCTAATACCCCAGCACATTGCACTACTCATACCAGAAGTTCCATTTAAATAATTATTTTCAAATACATTAAACTCACTGATACCAGAAGTTAATGTAACACCTGGAACTGAGTATAAGAAATAAATAAGATTAGCAGAAGCAGAAAGTATATTATTATTAGATACATTATTATAACTTGATGCAACTACTAAAAAAGTAGATTTACCTCCAAACATACCAGGATTTTCTTTTATTGTACTTAAAGTATTATTTCTAATATTACAATATGTTGCATTTGCTAAAGCAATAGCAAAGTTTGCTGATGAGTGAACATAAGAATTAATAACATTTATACTTTTAGTATGTTGAATTAAAATTGGTATTAACTGAATCTTATTATTATTCACCCATTGTGTAACATTATTTTCAATAGTAATACCATCAACAGTTGCACCTTCACTTCCTGGAACAAAATTAAAACCAACATTAGTTAAAGTAATATTTGAACCAGCAGGCAAGATAGTTAAGTTTTTATTTATTACAAAATATTTATCAGATACATTATCAAATTTTAAAACATCCCCTTCACTGAAAGGAGCATCTTCTAATATATCACCAGTCATATTATTAAAATATGTTTCATAATTGTCATTTGTTATTGTATATTCATTATTATCATTAGTACCAATTTGACCATCCATAATAATTGAATCTACAGGAATATCATCAATATTAATTGATTCAACAGTGCTGTTTACATCTTCAGCAGCACTTACAGCACCAATTGAAATGATAAACATTAAAGACAATATCATTAAATATTTAAAATTCATTAATGAATTTCCTCCATTTTAATTTAATCAAAAATATTAGTAAAAATATCAACTATTTTTGACAATTTAATATATTGAACTTAATATATTTAAACTCACTGATAAAACAATAAAAAAACAGATATATTGCCATGTTAAACATATTAGTTAATGTGACTAAAAAAAAATAAAAAAAGGTTTAAAAATTATTTTTTCTTATATCCAATAGCAAGTAATGCAAATATAGCTATAATAACTACAATAATAAGAATTAAATAATTATTATTTTCAATATTTTTAGAAACATTGCTTTTTTCAATTTCATGAGCTTTTGGTGAAGAAGAATGACTATTTGAAATTGGAATAGATTGACCAGCGCCAACATTTGATTTTGTAGATTTAGATTCAATAGGATTTCCACTATCACACCCAGGAGTTTCTTTAGATGAAGTTAATTTGTCTAAAATATCATCAACATCAGAATTAATACTTGAATCAGTAGAATTACTTTCAATATTATCCTCATTGTGATTTTTATTATTGTTTTCAGAAGTAGAATTATCTGAGATATCAGTACCATTAGAAGTACTATTATCTACAACAGTAGAATTATCAGGAACATCAGTACTATTAGATGGTTTATCTTCCACAGGAGGTTGATATTTTTTATTAAAAGAATCGAAAATATTTTTAATAATCTCTTGAATCATATCAAAAATAGGATTACTATCATCTCCATATTTTTCATTTGCATAATCTTTTAAAGTAGAAGCATTATTTTTAAATTGAGTATAATCTTGGATATTTCCAGTGTAATCTGTAATTTGATTTTCACCAAATATAACATCATTAAAGTAATAGAAATCACTGTCTGTTTTAAATAATAATCCCATAGTATTTTCAATAATATTTCCAATAATTTCAAACTTAGAATTATCTAAATCAAAGACACTGCCTCCATTAAGAGTATTATTACCAAAATAGTTATTTGAAACTTTAACTGTAGGCATTGATGCAGATATCAATCCTGATCTATTAAAAATTTCATTATTTATAAAGAAATTTCCTTCAATTACAACCTCATCATCATAATGAGATTTGATGAAAATTATTCCGCCACATGATCCTTTAATATCACCCATATTAGACTTCAAACCATCAAATATGTTTCCTTTAATTAAAGTCCTATTTGTATTTAAATCAATTCCAGTTCCAAAATTAACTGAATTTCCACCTTTAAAATAATTATTTGTAATATTAAGATCATTTCCAATATATGTATGAATACCCATACTATTATTAATAAATATATTACTGTCTATATTCACCATACTAGCATTATGTAAATATATTCCTATGAAAGAATTGTTAAATATATTATTCCTAATAGTTACATTAGACTCCTCAGTAACATAGTTTTCTGGGAATGCCTCTAAAAATCCTTCATAAGCAATTCCATTACCATTTTCAAAATAATTATATTCAATAACTTCATGCCCTCCTTTAGAAATGAAAATATTAGCACCATCCAACATTTTATTTCCACCAGTATTATTAATAAAAGTATTATTGAAAAATACTGTACTATGACCACGAACATAAATAGATATACCTAAACTATGTTTTGATGCACTGTTATTTAAGAAATAATTATTTGCAATATAACTATTATTACCTACAATATATAATACAGGATTATAAGCACTATTATTTAAAAAAGTATTATTAATAGCTGTTACTTTTAAGGTATAAACAGAAGAAAGACCCTCATTTGATATTTTAAGTTTCAAATAAGAAGATGCCATTGAGTATATCTCATTAGAATCAAATAAGTTATTTATAAGTGTAGATTCTGGAGATATTGTGTAAATTGCAGATGCATATTTCCAATTTAATTGCGTACCCTGATTTTTAGTATAACCATAAATAAAATTTTTACCAAAAACAGAATTTCCAACAGTTAAATTTCCACCACAATCATAAATAGCTCCGCCATATTGAATTCCATTTTCATACCAATCTTTATTATACAATCCATTATGAACAAACTTAGAATTAATAACTTTTAAATTAAATCCACTATTAAAAACTGCTCCACCTTTTAATTCACCGTTTCTGATAGTTCCCAAATTATTAGCAAAATAGGAATTTTGAATAATTAAATTATCTTGAAGATTATATATGGCTCCACCACTAACTGAAACCGTGTTAGATTCAAATGTACAATTATTTAAAATCATGGTCCCATTATTGTAAATAGCACCACCAAAAGTTGCTTTATTATTTACAAAAGTACAATTATTTAATATTAAAGTACCTTCATTGTAAATAGCACCACCATTGATTCCTTTAGCATTTGTTAAATTCAAGTTAGATAAAGTTAACTTACCATTACTAGAAATATTAAAAATAGTATTTTTATTATTGGCTGAAATAGTAGCACCATTTTCAGAACTAATTGAAACATCATCATCAATTAAAATAGTATTATCAACAATATAATTAGAATCATCTAAGACAACATTACTGTCCAAAGTCATATTATTCAAAGAATCAACTGCAGAAACTGAATTAATACACAAAACAAACAACAATCCTAAAAATAAAAATTTTAATTTACAATCCATTTACTTTTCACCTCCATTTAAATTCATAAATAGTCAAATAAATAGGACTATCAATTAATCTATTAAACTACACCATATTTAAAACTTTTATATGAATAATAAAAATATCATATTTAAAAAAAAGAAGATAAAAAGACCAAATAAATAATATAAAAAAAGAAAATTAAGAGAATATTAAATTCCCTTAAGCAATTGTAATATTGTTTCCAACTTGATAACCATTCCACATTGAAGTAATAATGTATTTACCTGCATTTAAATTTATATTTAAACTTGCAACACCATCAGCACCTGAAACTTTGTTGTAGAATACACCATTTACATTGAATGTTACATTTTGATTAGCTAAAGGTTTACCTTGACCATCAAGAATAGTTACATTAAATTTAGAACCATCTTGGAACTTCATAGAGAGATCTTTAGTTATTAAAGTTGGCATGACAGTTATGTTGTTAGCTCTTTCTTCACCGGTTGCTGGGTTGTAAGCTGTTATAACATATGATTTTGGATCTAATTTGATAGTTAAACTAGCTGTACCGTTTTCATCAGTTACACGGGTGTAGAACACACCGTTAATGTTGAATTTTACAGTCGTGTTTGCTAATGCTTTTCCGTTGCTGTCTAAGAATTTAGCTACATATTTTGTTCCGTTGCAGAAGTATAATGTAGTGTCATTTCCTAATACAGTGTTTTTAACTGTTACTGTTGCATTAGCTGTTGCTTTATCATAATCTTTGGTTCCGTTAAATACAGCATTTACTTTGTATTCGTTAGGAACTAATCCGATACCCATGGAAGCTGTACCGTTTTTATCAGTTGTTTTAGCATAAACTTTGCCGTTTACTGTGAAGTAAATAGTTGCGTTAGCTATTGGGTTTCCAAATGCGTCAACTAGTTTAGCTGTGAGATTTTGAGCACCTTTGAAGTATTTTACAACATCGTCCATTGTTAAGGTGGTTTTAGTGTTTTTATTAACTGTTATAGTTCCATTAACAATCATAGAATCATATTTATTGTCTCCAGTGTAGAATGTGACAACTTTATATGTTCCTTCTTTTAAATCAGGGATAACAACTTTAGCAACACCATTATCAACACTACCTTTATACTCTTTACCATCAATAGTAATTATAACTTCACCAGTTCCATCATCAGGAACAACCACAGTCACAGTAGCATTCTCACCCTCAATAATATCCACAATATCAACAGTCACATTATAATCAGATACTTTTGCAACACTGAACTGAGTAGTATTTTCACCAGGTAAATATTTGTTATCACCAGAGTATTTTACAGAAACATTGTAGTTTCCTTTAGCTAAATCAGAAATAGTAACACTAGCAACACCATATTTAACAACAGCCACATAATTTTTACCATTAACCGTTATAGTAACATTACCATTAGCATCATCAGGTAAAACCACATTAACAACTGCATCTTCACCAACAACAATATCATCAACATTAACAAGAACAGAAGAAGGTAATTTAGATATGGTAAATTTAGTAGAATTACTGCTTGCTACATATTTATTATCTCCCGCATAATTCACATTAACATCATAATCACCAGCAGCCAAATTAGAAATAATTAAAACACCTTTACCATCAACAATAGCAACATTATAAGACCTACCATTAACAGTAACATTAACTACACCAGAAACAATATCCGGAACAGACACACCAATAACAGCATCCTCACCAACAACAATATCACCAACATCAACAATCACACTAGATGAAACTTTTGATACTGTGAAATTAGCAGAATTACTACTTGGTAAATATTTATTATCACCAGCATAATTTACATTAACATTATAATTTCCAGCAGCAAATTAGAAATAATTAAAACACCTTTACCATCAACAATAGCAACATTATAAGACCTACCATTAACAGTAACATTAACTACACCAGAAACAATATCCGGAACAGACACACCAATAACAGCATCCTCACCAACAACAATATCACCAACATCAATAATAATAGTCACATTATATTCAGATGCTTTTACAACATCAAAGTGAGTAGCATTTTCACTAGGTAAATATTTGCCATCACCAGAGTATTTTACAGAAACATTGTAGTTTCCTTTAGCTAAATCAGAAATAGCAATATTAGCAACACCATATTTAACATCAACTACATAATCTTTACCATTAACAGTTATAGTAACACTACCAGTAGCATCATCAGGTAAAACCACATTAACAACTGCATCTTCACCAACAACAATATCTTTAACATTAACAAGAACAGATGAAGGTAATTTAGATATACTGAATTTAGTAGAATTACTACTTGGTAAATATTTATTATCTCCCGCATAATTCACATCAACTGCATAATCACCAGCAGCCAAATTAGAAATAATTAAAACACCTTTACCATCAACAATAGCAACATTATAAGACCTACCATTAACAGTAACATTAACTACACCAGAAACAATACCTGGAACAGACACACCAATAACAGCATCCTCACCAACAACAATATCATCAACATCAACTGCAACAGAAGAAGCTAATTTAGATATGGTAAATTTAGTAGAATTACTGCTTGATAAATATTTGTCATCTCCTAAGTAGCTTGCACTAATATTATAGTCACCAGCAACTAAATTAGAAATAGTTAAAGTTCCTTTACCATCAACAATAGCTACATCATAAGATTCATCATTAACAGTAACATTAACTACACCAGAAACAATACCTGGAACAGACACACCAATAACAGCATCCTCACCAACAACAATATCTTTAACATCAACTGCAACAGAAGAAGCTAATTTGGATACTGTGAAACGAACTGTAGTTTGTGCTCTATTATTTTTAGTGTCTTCCGGTGCAATAAATTGAACCAAATAACTTCCTGCAGGCAAATCAGATATTTTTCTTGATTCTTGACCATATATATAGAAAGAATCATATCTATAATAATTTGAATTGTCTAAACGAATAACTAATTCAACTTCTATAGAATATACAGATGAAGACACATTAATAATAACATCTTCGCCACAGTTAATAGAACTAGCATTAATACTAAGGACTGGGTTTAATTTATTCACACTAAATGATGCTGAAGCAAATGAGTCTTTATAATAATTTTGACCTGTGAAGTAAGCAGACACATCATATTTACCTGCTTTTAACCATTTTACTTCTAAAGTTCCTATACCATTTTTAATAGCTACATTATAAGTTTGACCATTTACAACAACTTTTACTGTTCCATTTATTCCAGGAGTAAGTGTTACATTAATTACTGCAGTTTCATCAACATTAATATTACCTACAACAAGTTTAATTCCAGTATTGATTTTATCAACAAAGAAAGTTTTAGTAACAGTAGTGCCATTAAAATTATTATTACCATTATAAGTTACAGTAATATTATGTTCTCCAAATTCTAATAATCCTAAATCATAAACAAGAGATCCTGAACCATTAAAATCAATAGTTTCTATTTTTCCATTGAAGCTAATAGTTATAGTACCATTAACCATAGGTGAAAGTTTAATAGTAGCTGTAGCATTTTTAGTTATGTCTGCATCTATAGCAACATTAATATCCAAAGGTCCATTGCCAGATACTTTACTTTTATCTTTAGCTTTAACAGCATTATCTCCTTTAAATGAACTAGAAACAAGATAATTACCCATAACAGTTACATTATTACTCCTACTATCAGACCATACAGCATATTGTCCTCTAGCAACAACATGATTATTTAAAATTAATAAATCAGAAGAAAATGGTTTTAAAAATATTCCCCTATTTCCAGCATTAATTACATTATCTTCAATTGTTGCAGATCCTCTTGTAATTACAATAGCATCAGTAGTTGCAGTTATATTATTACCGTAAATATATGCTTTTTCAACAACTGCTCTTTGATGAACCATTTCTATACCTGTTCTTACATTAATAAAAGTATTGTTTATTATAGTTGTACCATTTACATCATCTTGAATATAAATACCATCATATGCATTAGATATAGTATTTCCTATAAATGTATTTTGACCAATAGTTTTACCAACATTTGAATTACCTTGTAATTTAATAGCATAACACATTGCACTACTTATACCATTTCCATCAAGAATATTATTTTTAAATAAGTTACCTTCACTAATACCAGCTACAGCAAGAGATGAAAAACCTAATCCAACAAAAATAACATTTGCAGATTTAGAATACATCTTATTATCAGTTATATTATTATAGCTTGATGAAACAATATTCACAGGCACTTTACCTGAAGATTGAGAAATAGTATTATTTCTAATATTACAATAAGATGCATTTACCATATAAACAACATTATTTGGAGCTGGTACAGTACTTGCTGATGAATAAAGATTGGAATTAATAACTGTGATATTTTTAGTATGCTGAATTAAAATAGGTATTAAAAATACAGCATCATTATTACTCCATTTACCAACAGTATTATTAATAGTTACTCCATTTACAATAGAACCTTCACTTCCAGGAACAAAATTAAATCCTACATTTGTAAAAGTAGTATTAGCCCCAGCAGGCAAAATAGTTAAATTTTTACTTATTACGAAACATTTATCTGATACATTATCAATTTTTAAAACATCCCCATTATTAAAAGGAGCAGTATCTAATATATCACCAGTTTCATTATCAAAATAGTTTTCATAATTATCATTTGTTATTGTATATTCCTTAGCATTATTTGCATAAATAGGACTATCCATAATAACTGAATCAACTGATACACTATTTATTGCTGTATCTGCATCAACTGTATTATCTACAGTATTATTTACATCATCTGCAGCACTTACAGCACCAATTGAAACAATGAACATTAAACATAAGAATATTAAATATTTAAAATTCATTAATACAAATCCTCCATTTTATATATAATCAAAAATATTTGTAGAAAAATAAAATAATTTTGACATATTTCAATATAGTTATTAAATTATTTAAATATATATTTTCAAAAAAAGAGAAGTAAAATTAAACAAAAATAAGTTATTTACAACAGATATACTTAAATTGTATTATAAAAAAACAAACTATTTAAAAAAAAGAGGAAATAAAAACCTCATTGAAAAATTTTAAAAATTATTTTTTCTTATATCCAACAACTAACAATGCAAATATAACCACAATAACCACGATAAAAAATATCAAATAATTATTATCATTAATATTTTTAGAAACATTGGATTTTACAATTTCATGAGCTTCTGGTGAAGAAGAAGCACCAGGTGAACGTGGACTAGATTGACCTGCACCAACATTTGATTTTGCAGATTTGGATTCGCTAGGATTTTCATCATTAGTTTTATCACTGTGACTATATGAAGGCAACATATTTAAACTATCACCAACATCAGAATCACTATCTGAGTCTGTAGCATTATTATCAAATTCCGTATTTTTACTATTATCTTCAGATGTAGAATCATCTTTTTTAGTATTATCTTCAGAAGTATTATTATCTGGAATGGTTGTGTTATTATTGACATCAGATGTGGAATTATCTGTATTTGTAGTATTATCAATAATTTCTGTGTTGTTAGATGTAGAATTACTTACATTTGTATTATTAATTTCAGTATTATTCGTAATGTTAGTTGTAGAATTATCAACATCAGTATTATTAGTAATTTCAGATGTAGAATTACTTATATTCTTATTATCATCAACTTTAGTTGGATCTTTAATAGAATCTTTACCTTTGAAAAAGTCATCCCATAAATCTTTAATAAAATCAAATATTTTATCTATAAAGGAGCTACTTTCTCCTGTGTATTTTTTATTATCAGATCCGTTGAAATTTTTGGAATTATAAAGATAAATATAATCCCCAATATTTCCAGTGAAATCTTTAATTTCATTATCCGTGAAATTCATATATTGAATTTGGTAATATGTGTCATTAGCTAAAATTATTAAACCATCATTATTTTCAATAATATTTCGGACAATGTTAATTTTTGAAGCTACAGAATCAAATAACGCTCCATCATTAAGAGAATTATTTGCAAAATAATTATTATTAACTTCAACATTACCTAAAGGACCATCAACATCAGTTATACCATCAATATAATAAAATCCACCGAATAATGAATGAATAATTCCATTACCATGTGCAACAGTATTTTCAATGAAAGCATTACCAGTAATTGTAATATTATCCCTTACTTTAATAGAAATTATAGGACCTAAACTATCATTATTACCTACTTTTCTAAAGACATTTCCTGAAATAACAGTGAAATGAGAATTTATATCAACATACCCCTTATGAGAATTACCATCAGGACCTCCACCATAGAAATAGTTATTTTTAATATTAACATATCTTCCAGTGTAAGTATCAATTGCATAATTTGAATTTATAAATATATTTGAAGTTATATCCACATTATTTCCATGTTCTACAGAAATAGATTTCCTGGAATTATTAAATATATTATTACTAATAGTTAAATTCGCAGTTTTGTCTTCACCAGTAGGATTAAGATAATGAATACCATTAGAATTTTCGAAATAATTAAAGGCAATTGTATTATTTACTCCATCAAGAATTAAAATCTCATAAACTTCCCAATAATTAGGATCTTCAAAATAACCTTTATCAGTAGCATTCCCATCTCTATAAAAAGTATTTCCACTAATAATCATATTATTTCCACTAAGCCACATGGATTGTGCAAGGGAACGTGCATTATTATTAATAAAAGTATTATTTAAAATAAGACAACCTTCACCATCATCAATATCTATAGGAGCAACAGCAGCAGAGTTATTTGAAAATGTATTATTAATTATGAATACTTTATTATATGCTGAAATAGCACTAGCTATACCTTTATTACTTAAATTTATTTTTTTAGTAACATAAGAAGATAACATAGCATATATTTCATTTGAATCAAATTCATTATTTATAAAAGTTGAAACAGTTGCATTTGAGTAAACAGCACCTCCATATTTATCAGATAAATCCACATTTTTATTCATATTGTCTGTGTACCCATAAATATAGTTTTTAATAAATTTAGAATTTCTAACTAATAAATTATCTCCACAGTTATAAATAGCTCCACCATACATTTTTCCGTTTTTATACCAGTTAGTATTAAATAGATGATTTTTTACAAAAGAACAGTTGTCAACAGTTAAATTATTGGCATAATTAGCTATTGCTCCTCCCTGTAAAATACCATTTTTAATTTTTGCATAATTTCCAATGAAAGTGGAATCTTGAATAGTTAAATCATCCTGAAGATTATATACAGCCCCACCACTGACTGAAGCAACATTGGCTTTAAAAGTACAGTTATTTAAAATAATCGTTCCATTATTGTAAATAGCGCCACCAAAAGTTGCTTTATTATTTATAAAACTACAATTATTTAATATTAAAGTACCTTCATTGTAAATAGCACCACCATTTACTCCTTTAGCATCAGTTAAATTCAAGTTAGATAAAGTTAACTTAGAATTACCCGAAACATTAAAAATACTATTTTCATTATTAGCTGAAATAACAGCACCATTTTCAGAACTGATTGAAACATCCCCATCAATTAAAATGGTTTCATCAACAACATAATCAGAATCCTCCAAGATAACATTATCATCTAAAGTCATATTATTCAAAGAATCAACTGCAGAAACTGAATTAACACATAAAACAAATAACAATCCTAAAAGCAAAATCTTTAATTTAAAGTTCATCTTTTTTCACCTCCATTTAATTCCATGATAGTCAATGAAAAATTAAAGAAAAATTGACTATTAATTAAATTATTAAAATGTAATATATTTAAAACTTTTTAATAAAATATAAACAACTAAACAAATATTAACTTAAAACACCAAACTAAACTAAAGGAGGGATAAAATGGATACAATAATTGAAAACTGTAAATTAATAAATAAAATTGGAAATTTTTATGTTGGAATTAAAAATGGAAAAATAGCTAAAATATCCAAAATTCCATTTGAAGGTGGTAAAAAAATTGATATTAATGGAAAACTACTTCTCCCGGGATTTATTGACCCCCATGTTCATTTTAGAGATCCCGGATTAACACAAAAAGAAGATTTCAAAACAGGCAGTGAAAGTGCAGCTAATGGAGGATTTACAACAGTTATAGATATGCCAAATACTATCCCTAAAACAAACACATACAAAGCCCTAAAAGAAAAAATAGCCATTGCTGATAAAAAAAGCATTGTAAATTATGAGCTTCAGGCAGGTTGGAATACTTTAGAAGAAATGGAAAAAATGATTAGCTTAAATCCAATATCCTTTAAAATATTTATGGATTTGGAAAATGATGAAACTTTAGAAGGGATATTTGAAGATTTGGGAACTTTAAAAAAAACTACTTCATATAACGGCCTTGTAGCAGTGCATTGTGAAAATAAAGCTATTATAAAAAAGGAAATCAGTAGATTAAAACAAAAAGAAGAAAATATTCCAATTGATTACAGTTATGCCAGACCTGCTAAAGCAGAAGATGAATCTGTAAAACAGGCTATTGAACTAGCTAGTGCAAATAATTTAAATTTACATATTTGTCATTTAAGCTCTAAAAAATCACTAAATTTAGCTAAATCCAATAATGTAAGCTATGAATTTACACCACATCATTTATTATTAGACAACAGTACATACAATACTTACGGCACAATGATAAAAACAAACCCCCCATTAAGAGAGGCAAAAGATAAAATAAACATAAGTGACATTGATGAAAACACAATTATTGGAACAGACCATGCTCCACATACACTTGAAGATAAAAATCAGGGAGTTTGGAGTTCTTCACCAGGAATTCCCGGATTAGAAACTGTAGTATCTCTTTTGTTAACACAGGTAAACAAAGGAAATCTTGATTTAAAATTAATTCCAAAAATATTATCCAAAAATGCAGCTAAAGTTTACAATTTAAAAAATAAAGGATCAATATCAATCGGGAAAGATGCTGATTTTACAGTTATCGATTTGAAAAAAGAAGGCAAATTCAATATTGAAAATTTCAAAACAAAAGCCAAATATTCACCATTTGACGGTCAGGAATATACTGGCGAAGCAGTAATGACCATAAAAAACGGTAAAACAATAATGAATAAGTTATAATTAAAAAAAAGAAAAATGATGAAAAGGTGTTGATACACCTATGCATCATATAATGCGTTTTTAGGACATGCTTCGATACATTGACCACATAAGGTACAGAATCCCATAATTGGGAATTTTTCATTACCTGTTGCATGGAGCATATTGTATGGACATGCTTCGATACAGTCACCACATTCGTCACATTTATATGGGTTAAATTCTATCCTGTCTCTAGTTACAGTTTCACCATCAATAACTTTTTCTATTGAACCAACAGATAAAGCATTATTGGAACAGACTGCAGCACATGCTCCACATCTAATACAACTTGCAAAAGATGGTTCAGCATCTGTTTCTTCTAATGCAGGACATAACATACCAGTTTTAGTTACTACACGAATTGCTTCAGTAGGACATTTATTAGCACATGCACCAACAAAGTCACATTTTTCAGCATCATAACCTAATCCTTCAGTATCTGCAGGAACTCCGTCAGCCCATTCAACATCCATACTTAATGCATCAGTAGGACAGAGTTTTATACATAATTGGCATGCAGCACATGCATCTGGAATTAATACAGACAAGTTTGCAGCATTAGCTTTAATAAAGTCACCAGGACATGCTTCAACACAAGTATTACATCCAATACATTTAGATAATTCTAAATCGAAGGAATTAATGGTTTTAGCACGTTTTGCAGGTTTTTTCTCAGAAATAAATACTGCATTCCAAGGACAGGTTTGTGAACATAAACCACATTTAATACAAACATCATCAGCTATTGAAATGGTTCCACCAATTTCATCAAGAGTAATTGCACTAACAGGACATGGATCTACACAGGTTCCACAACCTACACAATCATTAATGTAAATAGGTCCTTTACCTTCAAGGTCAATAACTTCGCCTTTAGGTTCTACAATACCAGGAATACCAATTACATCAACAGGACAGATGTTTACACATTTTTGACACATTACACAGAAACCTTCAACTTCCATTAAATCGTTTCCAGTAAGTTTAATAGTGTCTTGCGGACAAGCTTCGGCACATTTACCACAGGAATTACATAAAGTAGAGTTAAATACTAATCTTACTTGATCTTCAGCCCCTTCTGCAATAGAATATGTTTCTACTTTTAATGCGCCTTCAGGACAAACATCAGCACATTTTGGTTCTCCTCCACAAGTATCACAGTGAATAATGGAAGTAGGTGTTACATCAATAGCTGAGGTTGGGCAGGTACCTTCACAAGCACCACACCTGATACAGCCATCTTCATTAAATACTATCATTATTAAAACCCCTCAATTAGAATTTTTTAATGATGTTTCCTTCACTGTCTACAATATCTACTTCAGCTAATCTCATTTGGCTATCCATAGTGTGAGTTGCACAGGATAAACATGGGTCGTATGCTCTGATAACCATTTCCATTAAGTTGAATATTTTATCGTCTACTTCTACACCAGGTTTGATGTAATCTTTAGCTACTTGTTGAATACCCATTTCCATAGCTGGGTTGTTTTGGATAGTAGCTACAACAATGTTAGCTTCAGTTACTAAACCATTGTCATCACATGCATAGTTGTGTATTAAAGTACCACGAGCAGCTTCTACAATACCTGCACCTTCACCAGCAGTTCTTTCTAATTCTTCTGGGAATTTTGGACCAGATAAATCTTGATCTAATGCATCAGCAGCACATTCAGCAGATGCTAATAATTCAATAAGTCTTGCCCAGTGGAATAATAATGGTGCTTGTGCATATCCAAATTTGTCATGGAATTCTTCAAATGCAGCTTGTGCAAGAGGTGCTGCATCTGGCATTTTATCAGCAACGTTAATCCTGGATAATGGTGCTACTCTGTAAATACCTTCAGGATATCCTAATTCTTTAATGTAAGGGAATTTTAAC
This sequence comes from Methanobrevibacter sp. TLL-48-HuF1, assembly GCF_023617305.1. Lineage (NCBI taxonomy): Archaea > Methanobacteriati > Methanobacteriota > Methanobacteria > Methanobacteriales > Methanobacteriaceae > Methanobrevibacter > Methanobrevibacter sp. TLL-48-HuF1. The sequence goes on along the minus strand of NZ_CP081485.1, from coordinate 1,374,599 downwards.
CAAGAGTAAGGTTTTACATGTTCAGCAACAACATCTTTGTATTCTAAGTTTTTGTATTCAGTGTAGATACTACCATCAACATCTTTTATTCTTACATCACCATTGTAAACATCCCATACACCATCATTTACAAGACCACAGTGTCTGGTGTCACCAAAGTAACCTAAAGATTTGACTAAATCCATTTTTTCTTCAAAAATAGGTTTAGCTAAGTCGAGAGTAGCTTGTGCTAATTCTACGTTCCTTTGAGCTCTTTGTAATAAATCTTTTTGAGTTTCATCATCTAATTCAGTAGAAATACCTCCAGGAGTAGAGGAAGTTGGGTGAATTGGACGACCACCGATTTTTCTTACAATTTCTAAACCATTTCTCCTAAGTTCAATTGCTTGAAGTGCAATTTCAGGTTGATCTTTAATAATTTGGAAAACATTTCTGGTTTTTCTGGTTCCATCAGGGATGATTAAATCAGGAGCAGCTAAGAAGTAGAAATGAAGTGCGTGGGAGTGCATAAATGAACCCCAGTTCATAATTTCTCTCATTTTATATGCTGTTGGTAAGATTTTTTCATCTTCGAAACCGAAAATTTGGTCAACTGCTTTTGCAGCTGCTAAGTGGTGTTGAACATCACAAATACCACAGATTCTTGGTACAATCCTAGCTAATTCTTCAACTGGACGACCTTGTAAGAATTTTTCGAAACCTCTGAATTCCATAACATGTAATCTTGTATCGACTACATTTCCATCATCATCGAGCTGTACAGTAATTTTAGCGTGACCTTCAATACGTGTTACAGGCTCCATAGTAAGTTTTACCATATTATTCTCCTCCTTTCTGCATTTTCATAGGGACTAAAGCAGCAGGTAATGTGTAAGTGTAGAAAGTACCTACAATATCATCTAATTGATCTGCTACAGCTTCAGGGTCAACAGTTTTATCTTCGTCGACACCATAATCAGATGCAATAGCACTAATCATTTTTGCTCCTTGGTCTAATACTTTAGAAGTAGGACCGTAACATCCTCTACATTGGATTCCAATAGAAGGACATTCTGCTCCACATAAGGAAACAGTTGCAGGACCCATACAAACTAAACCTTGGGAAATTAAACATAAATCTTTTTCAGGAGCTCCAACTTCAAATTGTCTTTTAATGAAGTCCATAGCTAAACCAGCAGGTGGTTTTTCTCTAGGACATACTTCACAAAGGTTAGTTGCAGGTAATTCGATAGTTTCTCCACGTAATAATGTTAAAACAGCTTCAGCTACAACATCAGAACGAGGTGGGCAACCAGGAATAATTAAATCAATATCCATTGCTGCACTTAATGGTCTTACTCTGCTTTCAAGAGCTGGTACTTCTTCATTAGGAATAATTCCTTCTGGATTAACAGTAGAGCATGAATTAATGTAAGCTTCTTCTTCTAATTCTTCTACAGTCCATAAGTTACCAAGTCCTGGAATTCCTCCATAACATGAACAAGTTCCATAAGCAATAACAAATTTTGCTTTTTCATTTAACATTTCAGCTAATTCCCTGTTTTCATCATTCCTAATTCCACCTTCTACGATGAGAACATCTAATTCTGGTACTTCATCATATTTGGTATCCATAAGTACAGGGGAGAATTCAAAATCAGCTAATTCCATAACATCTAATAAAGATTCGTGGAAATCAGCAATTGATAAGTGGCAACCGGAACATCCACCTAACCACATAGTTCCTATTTTTACTTTATCAGCCATAATAACTCCTCCAATCTAGTTTTCAGCATCTAATTGTTCTTTTAATGGTGCAGGACCTAATTCTTTGATTCTGTTAACCATCATTTTAACAGCTTCAGAGAATTTTTCACCTTCGGATGCGGAAATCCAATCGTGGTGAACTCTTTCTTTTCCAATTCCCATATCTTCAACAAGTTTGTAGATTAATCTCATTCTACGATCTAACTTATAATTTCCAGCATCATAGTGGCAGTCACCCATGTGACATCCAGCTACAAATACACCATCTGCCCCTTCTTTAAATGCTTTTAACACAAATTGTGGGTCAATTCTTCCAGAACACATTACACGAATAACTCTAATATTCGGTGGGTATTGCATCCTTGCAGTACCTGCTGTGTCTGCTCCTCCATAGGAACACCAGTTGCAACAAAACATTACAATTTTTACATCATCAGCCATAGAGTTTATCCTCCTCTATCATATTTTTACTAATTTGAAATTATTTTCAAACCAGATTATTCAAATTTAAAAAATTTTTTAAATTCTTCTTTAAGACAAAAAATTTAGTCATACCTTAATTTTTTACCTTAATTCACAATTTTATGTACTTAATGAGCTAGCTCAGCATAACATTAACGTACTGATTAATATATTACTATAATAATTAATATAAAGGTTACTTAGAACTTAAAGCCAAAAAGTTTATATAGTATAAAACAAGATTTTAAGAAGCTAATAAAAAAAGTTAAAATTTAAAAAAAAGAAAAATAAGATGAATTACATCCCATCTACACTCATATCAATCATTTTTTGAGTATCGGCAGCTAATTCATCAGGAAGTCCTGTAATATCCATACTTAAGAAACCTCTTACAATCATGGAAGCTGCTTCTTCTTCAGTTATTCCTCTTGAAGTCAGATAATTGATTTCGTCTTCATCAATTTTTCCAACTGCTGCTTCGTGAGACATTTCAAGATTTGCAGAACTTGCCTCAAGTTCAGGAACAGCATAAATCATACTGTCATCAGACAATACCAACCCATGACATTCCAAATGACCTTTAACTTCAGGAACAGTTCCAGCTAAATGTCCTCTAGCAAATATTTGAGATTCATCCTGAGATACTGCACGAGAAATAACTTCTCCTCTTGCACCGGGAGCGTTAAGATAAGCTCTTGAACCTACATCAATAACAGAATCTTTTTTACCTCCCTGAATACTTTGGAAAATTGCTCTGGAATTTGCACCATCACAATAAGCAGTAGGATAAGACTGTAAAGTATTGACCGGACTGGTTAAAATATAATTATTTAAGTATGTACCGTTTTCTTCAACCTTAATTCCTGTTCTTGGACGTACTTCCACCTGTTCTGCCCAATTATGAACCATGGTAAAAGTTATTTTAGCACCGGGTTTTACATAGAGTTCAGATACTCCAACATGCATTGCAGATGAAATATCCTCACCAGTTGCACATCCTGTAATTAAATGCAGTTCAGAGTTTTCTTCAGCGATAATAACATTATGGGCAGTTTGCATAATATCTTCATCACTAATAAACATACATGCCTGTACAGGGAAAACCTCTTTAGTTCCAGGTAATGACCTTACAAAATATCCGCTTTTAATTCCGTCTTTTTCTTCACGTAAAGCTGTTTTAGCAGTATATTTATCTGCATCAGGTTTTACAACATTCCACATATAATCTTTAACCCAATGATATTTATCTAAAGCAACACCAATATTCATGACTTCAACTGAATCAGACATTGAATTATTTGTAAATACATTAGACTGATCAACTTGTAAAAATGAACCTGACCTTCCCTTTTCTTCTGTATCTACTCCAACTTTTAAAAGAGTATTCTTAGTCTTTTTAGATACATCATCCAAATCATCTAAAAGATCAATTCCATCTATAATTTCATCTGAAAAATTTTCAATTGTAACATCTACACCAAGTGGAGCTTTTTTATCTTTAGCTCTTTCAGCATCATTTAATACATTGCGCACATTCAACACATCCATTGAAACCTTCTTTCCTAATATCCTCAATAATCTCAGCAGGATTACCTGAACAAGCTATTTTACCATCCATTAAAACATGAGCTTTATCAGCACTTACAAAATTCAAAATATAACCTAAATGAGTAATTAAAAGACCGCTTCTTTTTCTAGAATCATGTTTTAAATCCTTATCAAGTAAAGTACCAATTTCACTAGCTATCAATTCAACATTTTCAATATCCACACCGGAATCCGGCTCATCAAACATAGTGAAATCAGGCATTTGAGCAAGTAACTGTAAAATTTCAGAACGTTTAACTTCCCCTCCGGAAAATCCGAAATTAACATCCCTGTCTAAAAATTCATCATTAAATTTAAGTTTTTGAGCCAATTCCAACATTCTGGCATTTAACGGTTCATTAATTTCTTGATGAGATTCAATTTTAAGCAAATCACGAACTGACACTCCACGAATAGATGGTGGAGATTGGAAACTTACTCCAATTCCTAATTGGACACGTTCAGCTGTAGTTAAATTAGTAATATCTTTACCTTTGAATTTAATTGTTCCATTAACTACATTATATTGTGGAAAACCAAGAATTGTTAAAAACAATGTACTTTTACCAGCACCATTCGGGCCTAAAAGAACATGAGTCTCCCCCTCATCAATTGAAAGATTAATATCCTTCAAAACTCTTTTGCCGGCCACTTCCACAGCCAAATTTTCAATTTCGAGTAACATCTTATCACCTTATTTAAAAAGACATAAATTATACAACACTATTACATTTAAATTAAGATATATAAATATGTTATAATTATAAATCTTACATACAAATGTTTTAAAAAAAGTTAATGCTCAACCAAAAAGAAGCAATTTAAATAAAAAAAATAGACATGGTAACTGAAAAATAATATTATTCAGTTACAATAATGAATTCACCGACTTTTTCTACTTTAGCAAAAGGAACTAATAATATATCTCCATTTCTTTTAGCACCTTTAACATGAATATTGCGACCGCTTTCTACCCTAATAGCTATATCAACAATTTTTCCAGTTTTTTCGTTGATAATTAATTCATCTAAGACACCAAGAATACGAGCATTATTAGTAGCTACCTGATAATTTTTAATTTCGCTCCATAACTTTTCTTCTCTTTTGGGAATTTGTTTATTTTCCATCACATCACCTGACAAATTTTCATTAATTATATAAAATATTTTAATTTCATCATATTTAAATTTAAATAGTTTTATTAATGAAAGCCTGATAAAATTTTTCAGCAACAATACTGTCTTTAAGGGTATTAATATTTAATGCCAATTCAATTTTAGGCAAAATAAGTTGCTCCTCCTCCTGAATTTCATTAACACTTCTTAAAACATTCAAACCAGAAGGTACACTGCCATTAAATTCATAGGAATATTCCAAATCTAATTTTTTAAAAATTTCAACAGGAACCTGAGTAGACAAAGAATCTTTAGCAGATTCCAAATATTTAGTCAATACAAAATCAATAGTTTCACCACTAATAAACGGTAAATCTGCATTAATAAATAATAAGATATCATTTTTTGATTCAGACTCAAAAAGAGTTAGAATATAAGACAAATCATTTAAATAATCAATTCCACTAGTGTCTAAAATTTGAAAATTTCCATTTAATGATTCCAAATATTTGGTTGTTTCTTGAGTATGGGAACTTACAGCAATAACAACATCTTCAACTAATTTAGATGAAGAAATATTATCAAGAACATATTTAATTAAAGGTTTGCCATGTAATTTAAATAGAGGTTTTTCAACATCAACTTTCAGACGAGTTCCCCTACCTCCAGCCATAACAATAGCATAAATCATGACAAAAACCTTTAGAATCAATTATGCATATTTGCTGCCCTGTAATTTCATCCTCTTACCGAGAATACATTTTTGACCTTGGCAGCCCCCAATAGGTGATTTTTGAGTTCCCATAGAATTCATACAGCGAGCCATAATAGCTGAACCTAAAGCCAAACCGTCTTCAACAAATACAACTTTATCAAACTTATCCTGAACCGCTTCTAAAATAAGCTGTGGTTTACGTCCAGTAATACCTGCTCTTCCAGTAATACCTAATGCAGAACCGGGAGTAACAACATTTTCCTCAAATGCAACATCCAAAACACGTGTAACAATTTTAGTACTTACATAATCCATAGTAGACAATAATGTTGGAAGACCATCTCTGTCATAGAATTTAGCTCCAAGATCCATTAAATCTTCTAATTTATCACCATTAACACCTACATCACAACCAATTAAAGTTGTACCTGCATTTTCAGAAGCAACAGGATCTAATGGAACAGTACCGAATCTATCTACATCCATAGGAACTTTACGAATATCAATTAATTTATGAGCTTCTTCAGCATTAGCTTGAGCTTTTTTAGTATTGGCTTTCTTAATCAATTTATCAGAATACAAATCTAAAGCAGCTCCATTATTCTTATCAATTTCACCGGAACCTCTAGCTAAAGAATCACTAACTACACCAGCCAAACCTAAAAAATTACCTACAGTATTTGCATAAGGCTGATTATCATTAACAATACGGCCAGCTAATGTGGATCCGAAATCTAAAGAAATACATGGATTTCTATAATCAACATCAGTCCATTTAGCTCCTAATTTAATACCTGCAGTAACAAGTTCACCTTCCATCTCATTTGCAACAGTTTCCTTACCTTTAGGAGGAACAACACTAACTACAGCACCATCAAACATTACATTATTTAAAAGAGAATGTTTTTGCAATCTTTCAGGAAGTTGGGAAACACTCATAGCAGGAGACATTTTTCTTGGTGGGATGCCTGCATCTAAACAGCCGTCAGCTAATGCAATAACTAATTGGCCTGCTTCTTCAGCAGTAGCAAAACCTGCAGTTACACCAGTAGATCTAACTACAAAATCCAAATCATTATCTTTATCAACATGAGCTTTTTTTAAAGATTCCAAAACCGTATCCTTAATTAAATCAGCAACAGCTTCTTTTGAAAGTTCAATACCCCAAACAGTTTTACCAAAAACTTCTTCATTAGGTTTAGGCGGACGAATATCTCTAGTCATTTTCACTGTTTTATTGAGCAGATAACATTCACTAGTGTTTAAATTAGTAGCCATAACAATACATTTGGTTGTAGTGTTACCTAACTCTACAGAAGCAGTTACATAAAAAACATCTGGTTTTTTAACAGCACCAGGACTTTGCGGTCCAGCCCTATTAGCCCTTAAAGAATCTAAATTTCCTTCATGAGACTTAGCTATTATAGGTTTAGGACCTTTATTAAAAATTTTACCTAAAAAAGACATTATTCAAACCTCAATAAACTGTATTAAAAGTTAGTTAATAATATCTTTTTATAATAATATAAATCTTATTAAATGAATTTGAAAAAAAGTAAGAGAATAGATTAGAATAAACTAATCTATACTAATTTGTTGATTGGGTGATCTTCAACAGCTTCAGTACCGAAGTCAGCAGCTGCTTCTGCAATGAACATATCAGTTTGTGCTACAGCAGGGAATGCTATTTTAGCGTTATCGATAGGTCCAAAGAGAACGAAGTCTCCACCAGTCATAACTTGAACAATGTTTGCACCAATATCACAAACAGTGTAAGCAGTTTTGTTTCCAGCTTTTTTGTAGTCTCTTAACCAATCCCAAGCAGAAGGTACATTGTGAATACCAGAACCTACTGGATATCCCCATTTAGCTTTTTCTGCAAAAGTAGTTTTTGCAGCAATACCTGCACCTTGTCCTAATGGAGTAACTGCAGTATCCATCATGAACTTGTCGATACCACAATCAGCAGCTACTTCAAGTAAACCTTTTTCGTAAGCTCCATCATCTCCGTTTTCCCACATTGCCATTTTACCGTCAACGGTAGCATTCATTGGGTTGAAACCTAAGATAATGGAAGCAGAGATATCAGTTTCTGCAAGAGCATCCAATTCTGATTTATCTGCAGCCATGTTGATGGAGTTGTAAATAGCTCTTTCAGTTAAACCAACTTCATCAGCATATTGTGCACCAGCAACTCTAGCATCACCGGAAGTAGAATCTATAAGGAATGGTTTATCACAGATATCACCAATATACTCAATGTATTTTACAATAGCTTCTTCAGTTTGACCGAAAACTTGTACAATACATGGGTTACCTGTTACATCAGACATTTCAACCATGTCATTAACTAAAGATTCTGCTCTACTTTTATCAAAATCACCTGTTAATTCATCACTAATAATATTGTGTCCACCGTAGAAAATAGTACCTGCTAATACAGTAGGATATTCCCCTGGTTGACCTCCCATTTTTACACCAGCAAAGTCAAATACAACTTGCTCTTTATCAAATCTAAACATTACGCAATCCTCCTATAATATAGCAGCTATTAATGTAAGTAAATTGAATTTCATAACTACTACTAAAATTAATAAACCGATTATTAAACCGTATAAAATACCAACATCTCTACCTGTTTGTTGACCTAAACGTTGATAATATTCCCCCACAGTAAAATCCACTTTTTCTTCAGCATCATCTAATTTAGCGATGATATCTTTTAAATCATCTGATGAAACCATTACTTGAGGTATTGATTTTTCTTCATCACTCATATATAAACACCTCTACATTCCACATAATTTTACAATAGCAGGAATAAGAACTAGTAAAATAACAGCTAAAAGAATACCAATAGCGAAACCTTGAGTCCTAGTTGCTAATAACCCTGCGAAAAGTTTTCCTTCCCTTGCAATGAGTTTTGAACTGTAATCAGCATCTTCAGAAGCATTTTTAATGCCGTTTATATTAGGTTTATTAGAAATTTGTACCATATTTCATGCCTCCTTAAATTAGACCTAAGAATAAAGCTCCAATTACTAAAGAGAATGCTAAACCAATCATAATACCTTGAACTTTACCAGCATAATTACCTGCAAGGTTTCTTTGAATTGATCCTACCATATCTATTTTAGTATTGATATTTCTCATTCTTGCTTCAATGAGAGCAGTTTCAGCTGAAACAACTTTAATTTCTTCTCCTTCATCTTCATCTCCATCGTCACCTTCGACAGAAATAACCATTGCTTCTTCTTCAAAAGCACCAGGGTCTTTTTCAACACATTCATTAATTTTAGCTTGGATTGCTCCAACATCTTCAGTGTCAATTAAATCAACAATTTCTAATTGTTGTTGGAATCTTTCAACACCATCTAAAGGAACATTTTCAACAAAAGGAATTGCACCAGTTGCTCCAATAATTTTCTTTTTATCAGGGTCTGCACCATTTTCATGTAATGCTTTGAAAGATTGACCTGTAATATGACCTTGTACTTCAGCACCAGCTAAAATTAAAAAACGGATATTAGGATTAGATATAATGTTTGCAACAACTTTTTCTACACCTAAATTTTCTGTTTTACATGGACCTGCGATTGCTGCTCCAGAAAGTTCTGCTTCAATATGTGAAGCTAATGTTGTTACTGCAACAGGACTTTCAGGATCTCCTACAATGTAGTCCCCACTAATAACCGGCCAGCCAGCTGCTGGTTCTTTTTTATCAGCCATCTATAAAACCCCCCATCTCATTAAAAGTGGTAATGCAGCAAATATAATAAATGATGCTAATAAAAATCCATAAACAACATTAGTTAACATACCAGCAGTAAGATAAGAACCATCCCTTCCAGGATAAGCACCAACAGGACTAGTATGAGGATCTAAAGAGCTTACTAACTCATCAGCAGCACCTTGAATTTTTGCTACTTCTTCGTTTACTTCATCCATAGATAAAAGGATAACTCCCCCACCTAAAGATGCACCAATAACACCTGAAACTGGATCTAAAGCAAGATTCATATCAGGTACAATTTGAATCATAGGTAACATTTGAGCCATATATAAAACCTCCTATCATTCCTCTACTTTTGGCCATAAACCAGCCCATTTAACTGAAGCTGCAGCATCATATGAAGCTTTAACAAATGCTCTGAAAGAGATAATCCATCCTATTAAACCAACAATGAATACAGCTAACCAACCGAATACGTCACCTGCAACAGATGATACTAAACCAGTAATCATCATAGATAAAAATGCAGTTGAAGTAGCACATTTAAGAGTCCTGGATTGATCTTCATTTGGACCTAAACATGCATTGAAAGGATGTTGAATTGCCATAGTACACATTATAAAGAATAATGCAATGAACCCGTTAGCTACAACATGGTTGAAAATATCAGTAGCATCGTAAGATCCAGTTACAGCAGCAGATAAACCTAAAACAGCTAAAGCACCTGCACCTGCAATTTCAGCAGTACATCTTACCATAATTGGGATTTTCATTCCAACAATTTTAGTAGCAATTAAACCTACAATAGTTGCAATAATCATAGCAAATATTAAACCTATAACAGGTCCTAAAGTACTCATCATAGGGATATCTGGGAATATGAAACCTAAAGCAAGACCAGCTAAAACACCAATAATACTAATGGATAAACACATGTAACCAATAGAAGGAACACCAGTACCTAAACCATAACTTGCTACACTACGAATAGCATTTGCTCCCCATACAGTAGCACATACAGTACCAAGACCTGCAAGAACAGGGCCTATAATACCATTAATATTACATAAGTAAATACCTACTAATCCACCAATAATACCTAAAAGTAATAAATGATTACCATTAATTGAACTATGTGCACCATCAGCACTTCCACCAGCAGACATTTTAAATACCTCCAGTTAATAATACACAGAATATTCCGACTACAACTGATGCTATAGCACAAGCTAATGCTCCAGTACCAATCCTTTTAAATTTAGGATCATGCATACCTTCAATGGTACCACCAATATTATAAGAAGCAACAACAGAGTTAATAAAGAAAACACCAGTACCTAACATAGCAGCTAAACCAATACTTACAGCAGCACTAGAGAAATAAGAAGCAGATTGTACAGCATCATAAATAGCATAGTAGATTAAACCTCCTCCAAAACCACCGAAAGCAGCACCTATAAGACCACTAATGAAACATACACATGGAACACCGTGTCCTTCAGTACCCGGAGTTTTATATTTCTCTTGATTACGTTTAGTAATAGGGTCAACTACGGTTTTAGATGCTGCAGGTACAATACCTACACCATATACATAAATATAATTAGCAATAAGCATGGTGATAGCTAACATAATCATAGCACCTACTGCACCACCAATACCAACTATAATCCAAGGTTGACCTGTCATAGTAGCTGCACCAATAAGACCTGTTAAACCTGCACCAGCAGCTAACATAGCAGTACCAGTACCTACACCAGTAGCTGTTGCCATAGCTGCAGGAGCTCCTCCTACAGGAATAAAGTGCACACCTGCACCAATCATAACACCGCCTATAGCGACAAATAAAATAATTGAAATTGGATCCATAATCGAAACCTCCTTATTCTTCCTCATATGGTCCGTATTGTTTTCTTGCGAATCTTTCTAATTTGTCGTTCATTAATATTAAAATAAGAACAATAATGAAACCAACAACTAATCCGCCGTATAATCCAAATACAACTGAATTCCAGAAACTAAAGAATACTACAAGACCGAAACATAAACCTGTTAAAGGTCCACCAAATTTAACACAGAAATTACCTACATCAAGGGAATTTTTTGCTCCCATTGGTGCTTTAGTAACTATATCTCCTTGAATAGCTACAGGAGTTCCTCCACCAAATTCGAATTTTTGATATTCACTTTCAGCACCGTAGTGAACATCCCCAGTTGAAGAACCGATAGCTCCAAGAGTAATACCCCAAAGCACTGCTAAAAGTGGTAATGGGAATGCGTGTAACGGAGTACCATTTAATGGAATAGTCATTAAATATGAAACTCCAACAAGACAAAATGTAGTTATAAATCCATGTCCAGCAATAGGTCCTAAAGATTGAGTCAATACATCCATAAATAATGGTTGTTCAAATTGAGATTGACCAACAATCCTACCCATGTGAGCAGTAATAGTATAAATACTGTGAACAAAAGCAGCGACACAAGAACCTGCTGCAATAGCAAATAAATCATTAGTAATTCCTAAAGTCATTAATACATATGCAATAGATCCAGCAACACCACACCAAACACCATAAGCGACTGGTTCACCAGAAGCCGCTTTGTTTATCATACGATGTAAATGTCCCATTTGAGGAGCAAGTTGAACTTGAGAGTTAGGGTTACTTTGAGAACCAATATCAGACTCAATATCCTCAGCAGCACCACCAATAGTTGCAACTGCACCCATTAATGCGACAACACCTAATGTTATAGGGTCCATAATTTTTTCCTCCATATTTTTTATTAAATTGATCATTTAATAAACGTGATATATATCCCATAATGAATATATGTGGTAAATTATGATTTTTATTCCATATAAAAATCAATTAAATGATACCAACAGAATTTTTTTCTATTGATACTTAACTTTCTTTCAATATTAATATAAATGTTTTACTAAAAAATTTTAAGGTATACTTAAATTTAAGGAATAAATAGGTGAAAAATCACCTATTTAACCTATTTGTTTAAATTTATTTTGCTGGGGTGATGACAGTTCTTTCACCAGATGGTTCGAACTCTCTTAATGCACCTTTAGCAAATTCTTCACGAACTTTTGAGAAGTCAAATACTAAGTTTTTATCAGCAAATGCGATTTTAATTAATGGGTTGAAAGCCCATGCATCTCCACGAGCTGCGTGAGGAGCTTGAGCGATACCAGCGTATTCACCTTGGTGACCTACGTTCATTGCGTAGTTAGGATAGTTTGGTCCTCTCATTTCGAGTGGTAAACCTTCATCATTTCTGATGGAGAATACGTTAGCTGCACCACATTGATCTTGTAAATCGTAACCGTAGAATCCTAATCTGGAATGTTGTTCTTTGTGTAAGTACATAGCTAAGTACCATGCGCTTAAACCAGTTTGAGCATTACCAGTAGCGAATGCAGTAGATGCACCAGCTGCTGCGGAAATTACGGAAGCTCTTTGAGATCCACCGAAGTGAGTTTCAAGTAATGCTGGGTATTCTTCGTATTGTTCTAATGCGTAGAATGCAACTTCAGAACCTACATCAAGAACAGTGTCCATGTTGTTAGGTGCTTCAGTTAATCCACCATATTTGTCTTCTACATAGTCTTTACCATAGTAAGTAAAGTCATCTAATACATCATCAGTATATGCTGCAGTAGCATATTGGGTGAATCCTACACCACCAGACATGTAAGAACCTAACCAGATTTGGTCGTAAAGTGCAGCACCTAATGCTACTACTTCTAAAGTGGAACGTACAGGGTCATCAGGGTAAACTCTGGAACCTTGACAGATATCTGCCATGAAACCAAATGGAACTCCACCTAACTCGTTTTCTGCTCTTGCTCTTCTTACAGGTAAGTAAGTACCCATGTGAATAACTTCTGCGTGTTTGGATGCGTATGCGAAGTCACCAGTAGCTCCTTCACCAGCACATTGGTTGTATGCAGAAATCATTGACATACCAATTTGCATTGCAGACCATCTTGAGGTAGTACCTCCGTCACAAACTCTTCCTACGATAGCAGGAATTCTTACAGCTTGCCATACACTTCCACCAACTTCTTCTTTTAAAGCTGCTGCTTGTTCATCATTGAACTCTTTGTTGATGTCTAAAACGAATGCTGAATCAATTTCATCAGCTAATTCATCGTCACCAGTAAATACTTTAACATAACTGTCTTGTACTACTAATGGGTCAGTTTCTACCATGTGTTCTTGAACTACTGCTGCACCAGGCATTGCGTGGTTTACAGTTTCTAAGTATTCAGTAATAGTTTCAGGAGTTACTTCAATACCTAACCTTTTTTCAAGAACGTTGTGAGCAGTGTTTAAACCTACAATTACAGTTCTTCTAATATCGTCCCAAGCTTGTTGGATAGCTGCGTTGTTAATGAAGTGTAAATCATCACCTTCTACATAAGTATCAGTAGTAGATAATTGGTAAGACATTAAAGCCCTTTGACCTAAAGGAGTACCAATGTCTGGGTTGTACATTGGAATTCCTCTTTTTTCAGCGATTTCTTTACCTTCTTTTACGAATGCGCTTTTTCTTTCAGATTGTTTCCAACCGCCCATGTTATAGAAAGTGGTTCTTTTATCAGTTGGATCTTCACTGAATTTGTTTTTCATTGCATCTAAGAATTTTTTATCTGCCATACTTAATCCCATCCTTCAACTGGATTGAATGCACCAAATGATCTGGATACGTGAATGTTTTTTAACACTTCAACAGCTTCAGTATCATCTTTGTATGCTTCACCATCAATTCTGTAAATTGTGGTTTTTGATTTTAAGGTTTCTTCATCTAATGGTTCACCTAATACTACTGGTTCGTCTAAGTCTACACCGATTTGGTCTCTTACCATTTCAACATTACCAGTTTCTTTGTTGAATACTTGTCTTCTAAGCATATCAAACATTAAACCATTTTCGTCTAACCTTAAAGAGTGACCGTGTACACCTGCACCTCTAATACCAGTTCTTGCAGTATCGAAGTATTCGGTTTCTAAGAGGTATTTGGAAATACGTTCAATATCTCTTTCCCTAGCTTCGATAACTTGTCTTCCGGATAAAGTACCAGTATCAATTCCTCTGAATCTGTTTAAATAAGACCTTGCTCTTAAGTAAGGTTGAGCTGGTGCGAAGTACATTGAGTCTACAAATTGGATGTATCTAATCCTGTCCCCTGCTTTTGCACCTGCAATAGGGGTAACTAATTCTCTTACAATGTCATCAGGCTCATCCATTTCATCTAATGGTGGGTGAACACTTTTGTATTCTTCACCTGGAGCTCTGTGACCTAATATTTTTACTACGTCTTCATCAGAGATTTCTCTTAACTTTTCTAACTCGTAATCTGGATTACAAAAGTTTCTTCTGTTTTGAGCAACCTGAGAAGTACCTGGATAAATTTGTGCCATAATTATGCATCTCCTAATGCTAATTTAACTTTTCTAATAATTTCATCTAATTTTTCCTGTGAGATTGTTTCTCCACGAATAACTCCACTAACAATATCAACAATGTGTCCTTCTGTTTTAACATCCTCTTCAGATGGCATGACTTTAGAAGTTTTTACACCAATTTTGGCGAAATCTTCACAGTCAACTGGAGATTCACAAATGATAATACAAGGCTTGTTTACATTCCTTAAAATCAATCTAGCTTTGTAGATTAAATGATTTTTGACTCCGCCTAAATGAATAACAAGTAATTTAAAATTACTCATTTGTTCCACTTCCTTATCAGTGAGACCAAATAAGGTACCACCAGAAGCCGGAGCATCATGAGGAACACCTGCACCTGCATTTAATACCATTGTACTAGTTAAAACATTGGATTCACGTAATCCGAAAGTGATTTCACAAACAGGTTTAGTAATATGTCTACGTCCTGGAGACATAGCAACAGCTAAAACTTCAGCTCCACATTCAGCAAATGTGCCTCTTTGTGCAAGACCTCCGCCTTTACCCATACCACCTGTTGCTCTGCAATCAACTACGTGAGTACATCTTCCAATCATTTTAAAAGTCATCCTTTCTAACAATATTTACGTGATCTTCAAAACTTGAATATTGATCAGTCATTCCAATTAATTCATCAGGTAAATCTGCATCCCCATATTTAATTCTATCAGAAACTGTTCTTTCCTTTCTGATGTAATTTGTTTTGTCCTGATTGATATCAAATCCAAAAGGAATATGCTTTTTGCAGATTTCTTCAATTTTTTTAACTGTAGACTCCATTGTCAGTTCAACAAAAATTCTGCCAGTTTTAACTTTAAGAACAACATCTTCGCCATTAATGTTAATCACTCTACGTTCCCTATATTGTGGAGGTAAAGTTTCTTCAGTTTTTGGAAATCTCGGACCATGAATTACAGTCCTTTTAACATCTTCAAGTGATTCAATGTCATTTAACAACTTTTCTGTTGTGTCACTTCCAAGCACTCTATATGGGAATATTTCAATATCCATTTTTTTGCCGTCCATGAAAAATTAGATTTAAATATTAAATTAATTAGATGTCACCTTTAATATCATCAGCTGCTAAAGCAACATATTTGAGAGGTTCTCTAAATTCATCAACTTGACTGTATACTTCTTTAATTAAACCAGAAGTTGCTTCTGGTGAAAAGAGTTGTGTTCCTGCATCTAAGGACATAGCAGCAGCTACACAAGGGATACAGAATCCTTTACTGTGTCTGGTTACAACGTGGTTACCGTTAAAGAGACCAGGGCCTCCTCCACCGTAGATAGAGTGACTGAAGAAAGAGAATCCTACAGCTACACCTTCTGCTCTACCGTAGTCAATACTTGGTAAACCAGTAGCAAATTCAATGTTATCATTGAAGTATAATAAAGTGGATGGAATACCTTGAGCAGCACGAGCAGCACCAATGTTTACCATAACAGCAGCAGTAGCACCAGCAGCAGCATATGCGTTCCATAAAGCTGCGTCATCAGTGTTATAAATTGAGAAATCGGTTAAGTCTTTTTGAGGAGCAATAACTCCGTCAGCTTCAGCTCTAGCGATAGTTCCGTTTACAACACTACCAACAGTACCTTCTTTTGCATTATCTTTTACTAAATCTAAAACCATATTGTCAGCATTCATACCTTGGTAAGCTAAACCTAATAAGTGTAATCTTTCGTATGCACCAATAGCATCACCCATTTCAAACATAGCAGTTTGTTCGAAAATAGATGCTAAAGCAGTAGCTTGGAAAGTGTTTTTTAAGGTAGCAGCAGCAAAATCATTTGCTTTAACACCTCTTAATGCATAACCTGCACCTTCGAGTTTTTGTGGAATGTCTAACATAGTAGCAATGTTGGATCCTTTGTAATCTACGGATTGTGGGTATCTACCTAATACTGCAGCTTTTACGAAGTTTGCATCATAGATACTTACGTCACATACATCAATAATAGCTTGTACTAATGAAGTTGCAGTAGATAATGGAGCAACAGAGTATTCTGCAGCAACATCAATTCTTTTAGATGGAACTTGTACTAATAATCTTTTACCTCCGGAAATAGGTTCAACTTTAGTATCATCATCTTCAGAAATTTGTATCATTTCTTTCATTTTTTCTGCAATTGCACCTGCATTTGCTACAATATCAATATCCAATTCCCTTCCTAATATTTTGGATTTGTCTCCACCGACTGAACCGGTTTTGACAGATTTTTCAAGTCCTTCTAAGTTTACTGCAACAGTTCTTTTTACACCTTTAACAATGTTTTGAATAGCAGTGTTCCTGAGTGGACTTAAAGCTTCGATTGGGACATCAGATACAACTAATGAGCCTCTATCGTCGTATAAATCGACTTTATCATCAAACTTTGCCATTTTTTCCCTCCTAATTAAATAGAGTATTTAATATACCACCTGCATTTGAGTGAAATTTTTCACACAAATTTGGATAAAGCTATACACAATAATTAATTGTAAGATAGCTAACCATATGGTATACAAGTCTTATTTTAATTAAGATATAATATAAACATTACCAATGGGATAATTTAGAAAACTTTATTAACAATAAGCGTTCCTAAAAACTTAGGAAAAATGAAGTCAAAAGTAATACTTTAAAAATAACATATCCCATATTTATTTCAGAGATAATAAAATTAAAAATAATATTTAGAAAAATAAGATATTAATTACTATCTAAAATTATCATATAACAATTATTAGACAATTATTATTTTAAAAAACCAGTTAAATTAATATTTACTAAAATATATCCAACAAAATTTACAATAATACAAAAATGAATAAAATTAATACAATAAATGATAAATTTTTTAAACAAAAAACTATTATTAATTAAAAATACTGTAAAATAATCAAGATTTAGGAAAAACAAAATTATTATAAAAAATAGGCAAAGTAATACTAAATTACTTTATATAATACTAAAAACATAATAAAAATATTATGCAAGTTGTAGCAGATGTTGGAGGAATTCCTGGAAAAGATTGTAATGGTTTTTGTAAATATTGTTACTTTAGAAAGGTAAAAGAAGTTAAAGCATTTGGCTGTGCTCACTGTTTACCTAATAAAATTGGCTGTGACAGATGTAGTAAAGGAATAACCGACTCACAAAGTGAATTTAAATCTCCCTTTGAAGTAATTACAGAAGTTCAAAATGCTTTGATGATGCAACCTAATTTTAGAGAAAAAACTATTAAAGCAAATATCAGCGGAGGAGGAGATGTTAGCTGCTATCCTTATCTTGAAAATTTAACTGCTAATTTAAATCAGTTTTCACTTAATTCCCACTTAGGATATACATGTGGAAAAGGCATTACTGACAGCGCAATAGCTTCCAGATTGATTAATAACGGTGTTGATGAAGTTACATTTACTGTTTTTTCAACAGACCCCAAACTCAGAAAAGAATGGGTAAAAGATCAAAAACCTGAAGAAGCTCTGAAAGCATGTAAAATTTTTTGTGAAAATGTTGATTTAACAGGAGCAGGAGTAATAATTCCCGGAGTTAATGATGGTGATGTACTTAGACAAACATGCAATACCTTAGAAGAATGGGGAGCTAAAGGATTTATCCTAATGCGATTTGCAAATACATTTAATGAAGGACTGATTTTAGGAAACGAACCTATTCTTAAAGGAATTGAATCGCAACCTGTTGAAGAATTTGGGCATTTAGTCGAAGAAATCAATAAAGAATATAACTTCAGAGTAACAGGAACACCATTATGTGATCCTGAAACAGGAGGGCCATTTGCAATAGCTAAAGATGAAAATGAAATATTTTTACAGTTTATTAAAAAAGTAACTGGAGAAGCTACCATAATTACATCTAAAATAGCTGCACCATTCATAAGTAAAATATTTGATAAAATAGATGCAGAGGATGTAAATGTAATAGC
The DNA here is from genome assembly GCF_023617305.1 of Methanobrevibacter sp. TLL-48-HuF1. Taxonomy (NCBI): domain Archaea; kingdom Methanobacteriati; phylum Methanobacteriota; class Methanobacteria; order Methanobacteriales; family Methanobacteriaceae; genus Methanobrevibacter; species Methanobrevibacter sp. TLL-48-HuF1. The sequence goes on along the minus strand of NZ_CP081485.1, from coordinate 1,355,823 downwards.
TGTTCCAAAAGAGATAGCCTGTTTAATTACAAAAGAAGATTTGGAACAGATTGATTTAAGTGAAGTAAAACAGGCAGTTATCATTCCAGGACGTGCTTTTGTTCATCAATTAGATGCTGAGAGAATTTTAAGTGCTGACGGTATAGAACGTATTGTTGGGCGTGGACCAGATACTTTAACAATAGATGGAGAGCTTAGTTTTGATAAAACCGATGAAAATGTTATTGAAGAAGAATTAACTCAATTTAATGATTTGGTAGATGCTATTAACTTCTTTGGAATGAAAATATAAAAAAAGCAGATGATTTAAGAATCATCAATAATAGAACTTTCAGTATGGATTTTTACTAAAATATAATCATACATGAAAGATTTTTTAATTTCAGCCAAATCAGATAATTTTTTACCTTCTATAACTACATTTTCAATTAATTCATGATATTTATCATAATTTAATTTTACTCTAACTCCGTCAAGTTGAACAGTAATCGGTGCAGGAGATATAACATCTTCAATAGCCGGAACCTGATTTTCAATAGCATTTTTAACTACAATAGAAGGAACAAGTGGTGGATCCAATGCCATTTCTCTTTTTTTATTATTTAAAATTATTTCAATAGTATCCACTAAATCATTAAGAGCTCTTATATCAGGACCTCTTTTAAGCCTTCTTGGAATCCTGCCAAGTCCGCCAACATATGCATCAGCACCTGGAAGTTCTTCAATTGGGATTTCAGGAGCACCAGTTACAATAACTGGAACATTAATATCATCATATAAAAAGGATTTTTCTTGAATACAATTTTTAAAACTGCCTAATGCGAAAACAGCCACATCATGTTCTTCAATTAAGCTTTTTTCTTCTTCAGTAATTCCAGAAGTTCCTTTTCCGTCTCCTCTGGCCAGACCAATCATATTGTCTTTAGCACCGAATTCACGCAAATATTCAGAAATATCACATGCTGCATGAGGCAAATGATGCCTTGCAAGTGTTGGAGATACAATAGCTATTTCAGAACCTGCCATTGGAGCTACTGTTACCTTAGCCAACAATTCTTTAGCCTTGTTTTTAATAATATCCACATCTTCCAAAGGAATAGCTAAATTTAAAACCAATTCCATTTGTAAAATGTTTTCTTGAAGAATGAAACCACCTAAATCTTCAATAAGCTCCTTGACTTCTTCACTTTTATGAACTCCACCAGTATATGTTAATGTTTCATACATGCTAAAAAATCCCTCATATAATTTTATTAAGTAAGTTTTTTACATTATTTCTATATTAACTTTTCCAAAATTTCATATCTTTTTTCAAGTCTTGCAAATGGATTTTTAGATACAAAACTGTGTGAAGAAATCTCAATTAATGGTTTAGTTTCATTTTGAACTTCATTAGCCAAATAATCGGGATATATTACATAATCATAGTTTTTATCATCAATAACAAATCCCATACTTTCAGCAGTGTCCTTTAAAAAGTTAGAATAAACTTTAACGTGAATGCTGTTTTTGATATCATTATTAAGATATTTTTTAGCTAACGGATAATCATCAAAAAATGAAAGTATTTCCTCATCAGTTAACCGGCTGTCAAAATCTATTTTTTTAATACTTTCAAAAATTTGGGCTGATGAATTGACTTTGACTGGAATGGAGTCTATTTCAACCTTACTTTCAGACAATAAAATAGCCAGATTACCATCATCCTTAGTGGGGTGTTTATTAACATTGTAATTTTTTATTCCAACCAATTTTACAAGCTCTTCACACATAGGTGTTGTGACAATTTTCATACTAATAATTATTATAAAAAGTAAAATTTAAAATTAATTAATTTTTATAAATATGAACCATGAAAATTACATTAAGCTTTGAAAAAACACAAACAAAAGATACATCAATAATGGTCGATGCACTTAGGGCAAGTACCACAATTACACTTGCTTTGAATAACTTCAATAAAATCATCCCCTGTTTCACACCAGAAGAAGCATTTGAGTTAAAAAAAGAAGTTAATGGAGTGATAGCTGGTGAAAGAAGTGGAAAACGTGTTGAAGGCTTTGATATTGGAAATTCGCCAAGAGATGTTGAAAATTATAAGACTGATATTGAAACACTTATATTAACTACCAGCAATGGAACCCGAATTCTCAAGGATATGGAATCAACTGTTCTTGTAGGATCTATGGTAAATGCAAAAGCAGCAGCTTATAAAAGCGTGAAAATAGCTGAAAATGAAATTGATGTTGTGATGGCAGGCTATAAAGGAAATTTTGCTCTGGAAGACTTTTTAGCAGCTGGTGAAATTCTTTACTGGATTTGTAATAAGCTAAATAATAACTGTGAAATAAGCGATTATGCAAAAGCAGCTATACTGGCCAGTAGAGATTATAATGCTCTGAAAGAAGGATTTTATACTTGCAATTCCGGGAAAAAACTAACAAGACTTAAATCTAAAAAAGATATTGATTGCTGCGTGTTAAAAAATATAAGTGAAAATGTGGCAGTCTATGAAAACAATATATTAAAATTAATTAAAGATTAGATTTATATACAAATTGTAAAATATATATTATAACATTAATATTAACAGATGTGTTTTTTTTGAAAAGAGAATGTTTAACCATAATAGGAACTGCTCATGTATCTGCAAACAGTGTAGATGAAGTTAAAAATGCAATTTATGAGCAACATCCAGAAATAGTAGCTATTGAATTAGACAAAGGAAGATATACTCGATTGAAAAATGAAATGATGGGTATTAAAGAGGATGACACTATTTCTGTTTCAAAAATTATTAAAGAAGAAAAAGTCGGACTATTTTTAGCTACAACAATTCTTTCATATTTCCAGTCTAAAATCGGAGAAGATGTTGATGTAAAACCCGGATCAGAAATGATTGGAGCTATTGAAGCTGCCCAAGATTTGGAAATTCCAATAGCATTAATTGACAGAGAAATAAATACAACATTACAAAGAGCTCTTAATAAGATGGGATTTGTAGAAAAATTCAAATTTGCATTTAGTTTACTTACTTCAATTTTTTCAGATGATGAAGAAGATGAAATTGATATTGAAGAGCTAAAAAATCCTGATAATCTTGATGAGTTAATGGAATTCTTTAAAGATGAATCTCCAAAAGTATATGAAGTTCTTGTACAGGAAAGAGATGCTTATCTTGCAGGAAATCTTTTAAGAATCCCTCAAGACCATGTGATAGCTGTTGTAGGTGCAGGACATAAACCAGGAATTAACAGATATCTGGACAATCCTGAAACTATTCCTCCTTTAAGTCAATTAGAAATTATTAAAGAAAAAAAAGGAATTCCATGGTTTAAAGTTATTTTAGCTTTAATTCCAATATTATTTATTGTGATATTTTTTCTGGCCTACATTAGCGGGATTAATATAACCTGGAACATTTATGAGTTCATAGTCATAAGTATGATAATGGGATTTGTCGGTTCCATTCTTTCCGGATCAAAAATTCAGTCCGCTGTTGTTGGTGGAATAGTGGCTCCTTTAACTATTATTCACCCATTACTTGCAGCAGGATGGTTTTCAGGACTGGTTGAAGCTAAATATAGGAAAGTTAGAAAAAGAGACATTGGCAATCTTACTAAAGTTGAAAGCTTAAAAGATTTATGGCACAATAATATAGTAAGAATTTTACTTGTTGTAGTTGGAACTAATCTGGGAGTCAGTTTAGCTACACTTGTTATATTGCCTTCACAAGTCTTTATACCATTATTTATGAAAATATTTGGCGGATAAAAAATAATAATTTTTATAAAGTATACTTACATAATTATTAAATAAAAAATTTTAATGGAATTTAATTACTATGTATTTCATATTTCGATGTGACTGCGGAAGAGTATTGTATGCAAAAGAAGGGGTAGCTACCCGCAAGTGTGTTTGTGGAAAAACCCTCAAAGTAAAACAGCGCAGAATATTTAAAAAAGTAGAAACTCGTGAAGAAGCTTCATTAGCAGTTCAGGAAATGCAGGATGAAATATATGGAAACACTGACTTTCAAAGAGCCAGTGATTTATAATCTATAATTTTAACAAAGGTCTGTTTAAAAATGGCTAACGTAATATTTGAAATAGTATTAATAATAATTTTAATTATCCTTACCGGGATTTTATCAATGGCTGAATTAGCTGTTGTTTCGACAAAGAAAGCAAAATTAGAAAAATTATTGAATGAAGGACATAAAAGTGCCCAAATAATCATTGACTTTGCAGAAGATCCAAATCAATTTTTATCTACTGTACAAATAGGAATTACACTTATTGGTATATTAACTGGTGCATACGGTGGAGCTACTTTAGCTGAACCATTATCCCAATTAATTGGACCATATATCCCCTATAGTGGAACAATAAGTATTTTAGTAGTTGTTATTGTTACAACTTATCTAACTTTAGTAATTGGAGAAATTGTACCAAAAGTTATTGCTCTAAATAACCCTGAAAAAGTTTCTTTAAAATTAGCTAAAAGTATGGCCATACTTTCAAAAGTCTGTAGACCAATTAGTGTAGTTCTTGCTAAATCAACTGATTTCGTTTTATGGACAGTAGGTATGAAAAGTACATCTGAATCAATAGTTACAGAAGAAGAAATCGAGTTATTAATTGAAGAAGGAAGAGAAGACGGAACTATTGAAAAAGAAGAAGAAGATATCATTAAAAGAGTCTTTAAATTGGATGATAAAAAAGTTGAATCCATAATGACTCCTAGAAATGAAATTATCTGGGTTAATCTGGAAGATGACAAAAGAGTAAATGAAATCAAAATCATGGAAAGTAAAAGATCCATTTTTCCAATAGCTAGTGGAGAATTAGATGATTTCATCGGTGTTGTTCAAGCAAAAGATATTTTGGCACTTTTATTTAGTGAAGAAAAATTTGATATCAATTCAATTATTAAAAAACCTTTAGTTGTTTCTGAAAATCTTGAAACATTAGAATTGTTAAAAGAATTTAAAGAAAACAAAGAATATGTCCATATGGCTCTTGCTGTTGATGAATTTGGTAGTGTTGAAGGTTTGATAACATTAAACGATTTACTTGAAGGAATTGTTGGAGATATTCCAGGTATTGATGAAACTGATGACCCGATGGCTACTCAAAGAATAGATGGTACATGGTTAATTGATGGAAGATTCCAAATTGACAAATTTAAAGAACTTTTTGATTATGAAAAAGAGTTCCCTGATGAAAAAGAAGATCAATACACTACAATAGCAGGATTTATCTTAAGTTTAAGTGGTAAAATTCCTAATGAAAATGAAGTATACGAATGGGACAGATTCCGCTTTGAAATTATAGATATTGACGGACATCAAATTGATAAAATTCTTGTAACTGATTTAGGTCCTCAAGAAGAAGAAACAGCAGAAGATGTGGAAAATGATTGAATTATTAATACAAATCATATTGCTTGTTGTCGGATTTGCAATTTTAATAAAAGGATCTGACATTTTTGTAAGCGGATCAAGTAATATAGCTACTATTCTAAAAATTCCGACACTTGTAGTAGGATTAACTATTGTAGCTTTTGGTACAAGTGCTCCTGAAGCTGCAGTATCCATATCTGCGTCCATTCAAGGAAGTAATGCACTAGCTGTAAGTAATATTGTTGGAAGTAATATCTTCAATATTTTAGGAATTATTGGTATTTGTGCCCTACTTAAAGAGTTAAAGCTTGGAGAAAATGTACTTGACAAAGACATCCCATTCCTTTTAATTGTTACTTTGCTTGTTGTCGGATTTATATTGCTTAGCTGGAATATAACAAGAATTGAAGGAATTATATTACTGCTCCTTATAATTGGATACACTGCTCATTTAGTATATACATCTAAAAAATCAAAAGGAGCGGATTTTGTTGAAAAACCAAAATTTGGCCTTCCAAAAAGTATTGTTTATGTAATTATAGGTCTTGTTGCAATTATTCTTGGTGCACAACTTGTTGTAAACTCCTCATCATATATTGCAATGGCCTGTGGAATGAGTGAAACATTAGTTGGTTTAACAATTGTAGCTATTGGTACATCTTTACCGGAACTTGTAACTTCCCTAACAGCTCTAAAAAGAGATGAAAACCAACTGGTTATAGGAAATGTGATCGGATCAAATATATTCAATATTTTATTTGTACTGGGTTTAAGCAGTGCCATAACTCCAATTTCAGTAAGTTCAAATATGATTATAGACTTAGGTTTAATGATATTTGTTACAATTTTATGTTTTATATTTGGTAAAACACATAACAAATTTGATAGAAAAGAAGGAATAATCTTATTAGGATTATTCATATTATATATGGCATTCGTGATTCTCAGAAATTAATTTCTTTAGCTCACAGGCCTTACAAATATCAGAAGATGTAGGTTCACCACATAACCTGCATTCATTTAAATTAGATGGAATATCACTTTCAAAGGTTAAAATCTTCTGGAAGGATTCCATAATATTATTTTTTATTCCAGGATATTTATCCTCATTATTATTTAAAAAATCCTTAATTTTAGCTCTTAAAGATAAATGAGAATATGGACATTCATCTAAATGAATATTAATATCATTTAAAATTGCCCAGGTTCCAACTTCTTTTTCAGGAGTGTTCCACAATGGTTTAATACGTGGAATCAACTTTGGATGAATAACATCAAGTTGAGGGCCGAATTTTGAGAATTTAATTAAATCACCACGGGCAAAACTCATTAAAAAAGACTGAATTTCATCATCAAGATTATGACCAGTAGCTATTTTATCTGCCCCAAGTTCATATGCAGTTTTATTTAAAATATTTCTTCTAAAAACGCCACAGGGAATACATGCACTTTTAAATCCTGAGTAAATATCATCCAGTGTAAATCCCTCTTCTGTTTTAAATGATTTTTGAATTAATTCAACATCTAACTTTTCTGCATTATCAATAGCTGAATCAATACCATGCTGACGGTATCCTTCAATACCTTCATCAACACTAATAGCCACTAAATCAAAATCCAAATAATTTTGATAATTTTTTAAAGCATATAAAGTTAAAACACTGTCTTTACCTCCAGACAATGCAACAGCTATCATTTCATGTTCATTTATTAAATTATAATCATGAATTAAATTATTAATTCTTGTAAATATTTTTTCATTAAATTCATTTTTGTTTAATTGAACCATTACTAAATAAATTTATAATAAGATAAATAAATAATTTTACTAGGTGAATTAAAAATGATAAGTGCAGATTTCGCAATATTGCCTGTTGGAACTAAAGATACTGAATGTAAAGAATATGTAACTGCTGCTGTTCAAGCTATTAAAGATTCAGGACTTAACTATCAGTTAACAGGTATGGGAACTCAAATAGAAGCTGAAAACCTTAAAGAATTATATGAAGCAATAGCCAATGCTCAGGAAACAGTATTTAAAACTGGAATTGGCAGAGTTTATACAGTAATCAAAGTTGATGACAGACGTGATTTGGAAAACAGAACTTTAGATGCCAAAGTTGACACAGTAAATAAAATGTTAAAATAAAAAAAAGAAAGAAAATTAGTTAAAGCTGTCACTAGCTTGTTTAACAGCATCAATAACTAAATCCAAATCTTTATGTGTTAATGAAGGATGCACAGGTAAAGAAATTACATGATTTGCAGCAAGTTCTGCATTCTGTGCATTGCCTTCAATACCTAATTTTTTATAAATTGGCTGATTATATAATGGAATAGGATAATGAACACCAGTTCCAATACCTTTTTCAGTTAAGAAATTAACCCAGTCATCTCTTTTTCCTTTTTCAATGAAAATTGTATATTGGTGGTAAACGTGTTTTAAATCATCATTTGAATAAGGAGTTAGAACCCCATCAACATCTTTTAAACCTTCGTTTAAATATTCTGCATTAGCTATTCTTTTATCATTGAATTCATCAATTGAATTTAATTGTGCAAGGCCAATAGCTGCAGAAATATCAGTCATTCTAAAATTATAACCAATTTCATCATGAGTATACTTTATGCTGGAACCGTGAGCTCTGAACATACGTGCTCTTTTAGCTAATTCCTCATCATCAGTAGTTATAATTCCGCCTTCACTGGTAGTCATGTTTTTAGTAGGATAAAAACTGAAACAACCTGCATCCCCAAGTGCACCTACATTTTTACCTTTGTACATTGCACCATGAGCCTGTGCTGCATCTTCAATAACTTTTAAGCCGTGTTTATCAGCAATTTCATTAATTCTATCCATATCTGCAGATTGTCCATATAATTGAACTGGTAAAATAGCTTTTGTTTTATCACTAATCAATGCTTCAATACTATCCGGATCAATAGTGTATGTTTTTAAATCAATGTCTGCAAAAACAGGAGTTGCTCCAGTGTAAACAATTGAATTTCCAGTAGCTATAAATGTAAATGGAGTTGTTATTACTTCATCACCTTTACCTATTCCTGCGGCAAGTAGCGCTACATGTAGAGCAGATGTTCCTGAATTAGTTGCAATTGCATATTTTGTTCCAATCCAAGCAGCAAATTTTTCTTCAAATTCAGCTACCTTAGGACCTTGAGCAATCATTCCTGATTTTAAAACTTCTACAACATTTTTAATTTCTTCTTCTCCAATTATTGGTTTTGCAATTGGAACTTTAATATCCGCCATTTATATCACCAAATCTTAAAAATAGATTAATCTAAACTTACAATAATATTTAAATCTAATAATATTTAAAATATTACTTGATTATTTAAAAAAGTGATAAACTATGGACGAATATAACATTAAAACAGTTGAAGAGGGATTAACAAAAATTCAATTTCCCGAATTCGATAAAATTTCATCTGAGGCACCTGTTTTTTACAATCCACATATGGAATTAAATAGAGACATTTCTATTTTAGCTCTTCAAACTTTTCAAAAACAAGAAAATCAAGACATAAACATTTGTGATTTGTTTGGAGGTAGTGGAATACGTGGTGTTCGTTATAAAAATGAAATTAATGGAGTGGACCATGTTTTTATAAATGACATTAGTGAAACTGCAAATGAATATGAAAGACATAATGTTAAATTAAATAATTTGGAAGACATTGAAATATTTCAACATGATGCAAGTATGTTTTTAAGAATGCACAGAGGAGAATTTGATGTTATAGACATTGATCCATTTGGAACTCCTTCCCCATTTTTAGACTCTGCAGGATACTGTTCACGTAGAAATTCACTGTTATGTGTTACAGCTACTGATACTTCTGCATTATGTGGAACCTACAAAGAACCGTGTATTCGCAAATACAATGCAAAACCTTATAAAAGCGAATATTGTCATGAAACCGGAATCCGTATATTGGCAGGATTTGTAGCCCTTACACTGGCCAAATATAGTAAATCCATAGAAGTTAAATTATCCCACAGTACTGAACATTATATGAGATTATATATAGAAGTTAAGAAAGGTTCCAAAAAAAGTGATGAATGTTTAAAAAATATAGGATACATCAGTCACTGTAAACATTGCCTATATAGAGAACAGAATAAAGGATTAGCTACATCTACACCAGATATCTGTCCTGAATGTGGTGAAAAATTAATTCAGGCAGGACCTTTATGGCTTGGAGATATTCAGAATGCAGAATTTATTTCAAAAATGATTGAAGAATCTGAAAATAAAAAATTGAATACAAAAGAAGATGTTTTAAAACTACTGGAAAGTTGCCGTGTAGAAGCGAAAAGCCCTGCTACATTCTATGACGTGCACAAAATCTGTAAACTCCTAAAAATCAGTGCACCAAAATTAGATCTGGTATTTGACAACCTTGAAAAAGAAGGATTTGAAGCTGTTAAAACACATTTCAACCCTCTTGGAATAAAAACAAACGCTCCACTAAAAAAAATTAAGGAAATAATAAAAACTTTGTCATCATCAAATTAAACAAATATTCAAAATACACAAATAGTGAAAAAACTAGATATAGCCTATGAATTATTTACGAACACTAAATAAACCATAGTTTTACCTCTATCCCTTTTTTTAATAAAAATAAAATAAAATATATGCTGATACAATAATAACTTTTCTTATAATATAATCATTTAAAAAAATACTTAAAAAAATAGATAATTTACAATATACTGCCAATTGTATATTAATTTAATAAAAACAAAAAGACATGATTAATATTCTAATTATATTCAAAAATATGTAACTAATGATTTACAACAAAACCCATTATTTTCCGAATGCCATTTAAAATAATATTAAAAAAATTAAAAAATGTACGAATAATTTATATAATATAAACATAAAACATTAATATGCCTATATTATTTGTTTATTCAGATAAGCAATTAATATAGTCATTTAGAGAGGTTATGAATATGGCTAATGAAAATAAAGAATTTATCAAATTAGATGATATTGATGTTAACATTTTGAAAATAATAAATGAAGACGTCAGAACATCTTATAGACAAATATCACGTAGTTTAGATGTATCTGTTGGAACTGTTCACAATCGTATCGATAAAATGGTTAAAAGCGGAGTAATCAAAAAGTTTTCACCAGTAATTGACCATGAAATATTAGGATATGTCCTCACAACCATAATTGGAGTAAGGGTTAAAGGTGGAAAACTCAAAAACTGGGAAGAAAAAACTTACTTTAATAAAAATGTAGTTGGAATCTATGATGTAACTGGGGAGTATGATGCTTTTTTAATAGCTAAATTCAAAGATACCAATGAATTAAACACATTTATTAAAGATTTAGTTAAAGACCCTAATATAGAAAGAACATATACTCAAACTGTATTAGACGTTATAAAAGAAGATATGGGTTCTTCAAACATATTATAACTTAAATTATAATTTATTAAACCAAACCATCACAACATTCCTTTAAACAATATTACACCAAATAACTTATTTTTACTTGTAAAAAATTGCCAAAAATAAGCTTAAAATATATAAGTTTCAAAAAACATAACATTAAAAATCAATTATATAATAGAGGTTATTAAATGGCAGTTTGTTTACCTGACACCCAAGATGATACTCCCAGCATACCTATTAAATTAACAAGAGTAGGTGTAACTGGAGTTAAAAAATTATTGCAACTCGAAAGAAATAACAAAAGACCTATAATTTTAGTACCTACATTTGATGCATTTGTAGACTTACCAAACGATCAAAAAGGAGTGCATATGTCTAGAAACCCTGAAGCAATTAGTGAAGTATTAGATGAAGTAGCTAATGACAGTTCAGTGGAAGTAGAAACATTATGCGCAAAAATCGTGAGTAAAATGATGTCAAAACACGAATATGCAAAACGTGTTGAAATATCAATGACTACTGATTATATGTTTATGAGAGAATCACCAGTAACTAAAAATAAAACACAAGAAATGGCTAAACTTAAAGCTAAAGCTATTGGTTACAGAGAAGATGGTGAAATTAAAATTAGAAAAAGCATTGGAGCTGAAGTTATTGGAATGACTGTTTGCCCATGTGCTCAGGAATCTGTAAAAGAATCAGACAAAAATAAATTATTGGAATTTTTAGATGAAGAAACTACACAAAAAGTATTAGATACTGTGACTTTTGCTTCCCACAATCAAAGAGGTGTTGGAACTTTATTAATTGAAGTTCCAGAAGGCAAAGAAGTTAAAGGTGAAGACATAATAGAAATAATAGAAGAATCCATGAGCTCCCCAGTCTGCGAATTATTAAAAAGACCGGATGAAAATGCTACAGTTTTAAATGCTCATAAAAAACCTGTTTTTGTCGAAGACTGTGTAAGAAATATGATGGAAAAAATAGCTAAAAAATATGCTGATTTTCCGAAAGACACTCTAATCACATCACGTCAGGAAAATCATGAAAGTATCCACAGACACAATGCTTTTGCAGAAAAAGTAACGACAATGGGTGAATTAAAAGAAGAATTAAGGATCTGATTAAATGCAAAAGTTTTATGAAGTAGCAGGAGAAGTAATGGGGTTTTTTGATGCATTTAAAGGATCAAGACCTGCAATTGACAATGACAAAATCCTAATCGTTAGAGGAAGATCAAGAAAAACATTAGATGTTAATGACTTTAACTCAAAGCTTAATGAAATTGGAAGCATAATAAACGGTAAAGAAATTGAATCCGATTCTAAAAAAATCACCAAACTTTTAGAAAGCGGTGATAAAAGCATACAGGAAAGCGAAGGTCAGACAACAAATATAGACAAACATGGCCTAGAAAGAATGCAGGAAGAACTTGAAGCTATGGGTCTTATAGTTGAGTATAAAGCTTTCGAATTACCATGCTGTTATGCTGTAATTGCAATATGGCAGGATAAACATGGATACCCCCCATTATATGTTGAAGTAACAGTTTCAGAAAAAGAAGAATAAAACATGCAAAGAAAAGAAAAAATTCTCCAGATATTGGAATCAACTGACAGTCAGATTATTGATTTCATGAACAAAGCTTCAGAATATCGGGAGAATAACCTTATTACATACTCTAAAAATATTTTCATTCCCTTAACTGAAATCTGTAAAAATGATTGCGGTTACTGTAATTTTAAAAAAACTCCTGATGATCCTACTGCAATTATTCTAAAAACAAAAGATGAAGTATTGGCTAGTTTAAAAGAAGCTGAAAAATATGGGTGCAGTGAAGCTTTATTTACATTTGGGGAAGATGCTGATGAAGAAGAATCAGTAAAACAGAAATTAGCTGAATTCGGGTATGAAAATATTGTAGATTATGTTTTTGATATTTGTAAAATGACTTTAAATGAAACTACCTTACTACCTCACACAAATGGTGGTAATTTTAGCTATGAAAATCTAAAAAAGCTAAAAGAAGTTAATGCTTCTATGGGTATGATGCTTGAAAGTACATCTAAACGATTAATGAAAACAATAGCACATAATAAAAGTCCGGGTAAAAACCCGGAAATCAGATTAGAAACAATAGCCAATGCAGGAAAACTTAAAATACCTTACACTACCGGAATTTTAATTGGAATTGGTGAAACAAAAGAAGAAATAGCTGAGTCATTATTAGCTATCAGAGACCTGTATGATAAATACGGGCACATTCAAGAAGTAATTATCCAAAATTTCACCACCAGCCCAGGAATTGAAATGGAAAATTGGGAAGAACCTACTTTTTTAGATATGGTAAGAACAGTAATGGCTGGAAAACTGTTATTTAAGGATACAGACGTGAGCATTCAGGTCCCACCTAATTTAAACCATGACACTGCCCAAATATTTTTACTTTGCGGTGCAGATGATTGGGGCGGTGTTTCTCCAGTAAGTCATGATTATGTAAATCCGACCTCTCCCTGGCCAACTCTAAATGAATTAAACAGACTGACACAAGATGCCGGATTTGAATTAATCGAAAGATTGTGTGTTTATGAAAAATACGTTAATGATAAATGGCTAAATAAAACTTTACTTGAAAAAATAGCTAATTTATCCTAGCATCACATACTACATGAAATACTCCCGGAGAGTATTTCTTAACTTTATTTAATTTTAAAAATTCCACCTGCCTGTCTCCAGCCAGTTCTTTAATTCTATTTATCGGACGGATATCCATTAATTTTTCAGGAACTGTTTCATGATAATGAATAACTCCACCTTTATTTAAGCTATCAATAGCTACTTTTAAATAATGGTGAGTTGTTTTTACATATCCCATTATAATCCTGTCTGCTTTATAATCCGGAGTTATGTTTATACAGTCTCCAAGTAAAGGAGTAATATTGCTTATTTTATTTAATTTAATATTTTCCTTTAAATAATGAAATGAATTAGGATTAATTTCTATCGAATAAATCTGTTTTGCATTACTGTGAACTCCTATTGGAATTGAAAAGTAACCTATTCCTGCAAACATATCAATTACTGTTTCATTATCCTCAACAAGTTTAGCTATTCTTATTCTCTCATTGTTATTTCCTTTTGACCACATTACTTTTTTTAAATCCAATTTAAAAAGACATCCATTTTCTTTGTTGATTGTTTCAGTATCATTACCATATAATAATTTTATAACAGGTTCTCTTTTAGTCCCATAAATATGGTCAACTTTCATAATGGTTTTTACATTATGTTTATCTGAAAGTTCTTTTAATTGTGTATCTGATTGTACAGTGAATTTATTGTCTAATATTAAAATATCGCCTATTTTTTTCCATTTCATTAACAAAACTCCATTAAAGCATCTTAAAAAGAAAACTTTATATATGTAAATACATAATGTAATATTAGTTAGTTTATACTAATTAATTGATTCTGATTTTATAAATATTAATAATTAAAAATTACGTGTTTATATAAAATTTATGTATAACCTACAATATAGTTGAAAAATACAAATATTTTAAATACTTACATGAGGTGTTTAACATGGATGATAAAATATTAGAAGGTACAACAACTGTAGGAATAACCTGTAAAGATGGTGTTGTATTTGCTAGCGAAAGAAGAGCTAGTATGGGAAACCTTGTAGCTCATAAAGTCGCAGAAAAAATATTTAAAATAAATGATCATATCGTAACAACCATTGCTGGTAGTGTTGGAGATGCTCAAAATTTAATGAAAATAATTGAAGCAGAAGTTTCTCTTTATCAAATGAGAAATAACGACCACATGAGTGTAAAAGCTGCTGCATCAGTAACAGCAAACATTTTACGTTCCGGCCCAATGTATGTGCAAACATTACTTGGAGGAATGGATGGAGATAAACCTTCATTATACTCTCTTGACCCTGCAGGAGGCATGATTAAAGACACATACATATCCACCGGATCAGGTTCTATTGTAGCATATGGTGTTCTCGAAGACAGATACCATGAAGAAATTACAACTGACGAAGGATTAGAAATAGCTATAAGAGCTATCAAAGCTGCTAGCGAACGTGACACATTTTCAGGAAATGGATATTTAGTAGCTAAAGTAACTAAAGACGGCTTTGAAATGTTAGATAAGGAAAAGGTTAATGATATTGTAGCGAAAATATAAGACTATTTTTCATAACTAACTACTTTTTATATAAATGTGTAAATAGTTTATGAAGTTTTTAACTAATTATAGCAAACAAGCTTTTTCATGGACTATATTTACACAATACTTTTTTTTGAAGGGATTATATGACTTCAGAGATTTTAGAAGATATCAAAAAAGAAATAATGGACAAGTTACCAAAAAATGCTCAGGTTTCAAAAGTAGAATTTGAAGGTCCTGAAGTGGTACTTTACACTAAAAACCCAGAAATTATAACTGACAATGGCGATCTTATACGATCATTAGCTAAAGAACTTAGAAAAAGAATCATTATCAGATCTGATAAAAGTGCATTATTAGGTCCTGAAGAAACAATTAAAAAAGTTCATGAAATAGTTCCTGAAGGAGCAGAAATTACAGACATTTACTTTGATACAGTTACTTGCGAAGTAGTTATCACTGCAAAAAAACCGGGACTTGTTATTGGAAAATATGGTGTAACCTCAAGAACAATTGTTAAAAATACCGGATGGGCACCTAAGATTTTAAGAACACCTCCAATAAGTTCCGATGTTATTGGAAAAATCAGAACTACCTTAAAAAGTAGCAGTAAAGACAGGAAAAAAATGTTGCAGCGTCTTGGTAGACAAATACATCAAGGTACCAAACATCCTAATGATTGGGCTAGAGTAACCTCAATGGGTGGTTTTAAAGAAGTTGGACGTTCATCAATGCTTTTACAAACCCCGAACAGTAGAGTATTATTAGATTGTGGTGTCAATGTAGCTGCATCAGATAATAAAAACGCATTTCCATACTTAAATGTTCCTGAATTTTCAATTGAAGAGTTAGATGCAGTCATTATTTCACACGCTCACTTAGACCACTGCGGATTTGTACCATATCTTTATCATTATGGATATGAAGGACCAATTTACTGTACAACTCCAACAAGAGATTTAACAACACTTTTACAGCTTGATCACTTAGATATTGCTCACAGAGAAGGTAATCCTTTACCATTCAATGTAAAACATGTGCAAAAAGCTATTAAACATACAATAACCTTAGATTATGGTGAAGTAACTGATATCTCACCAGATATTAGATTAACCCTCCATAATGCAGGACATATTTTAGGTTCAGCTATTTCACATATGCATATTGGTGACGGAGCTCATAATTTAGTTTATACTGGAGATTTCAAATATGAAAGAAGCAGATTACTTGAACCTGCAACATTCAGATTCCCACGTGCTGAAACTGTAATCATGGAAAGTACATACGGTGGTCGTGAAGACATACAACCTTCAAGAAACTCTGCAGAAAAAGAAATGATGAAAACTATCTACAAAACTTTAAAACGAGGAGGAAAAGTTTTAGTTCCAGTATTTGCTGTAGGAAGAGCACAAGAGCTTATGGTAGTGCTTGAAGAATACATGAGACATGGAATGATTGATGAAGTTCCTATTTACATCGACGGTATGATCTGGGAAGCTACAGCCATCCATACTGCAAGACCAGAATATTTAAGTAAAGATTTAAGAGATCAAATATTCCACATGGGCAGAAATCCATTTATCTCAGATATGTTTAATAAAGTTCAAAATCTTGACCAAAGAAAAGATATTGTTGAAAGCAACAGTCCAGCAATTATTTTATCCACTTCAGGTATGTTAACTGGAGGTAATTCAGTTGAATACTTTAAATGGTTATGTGAAGATGACAGAAACACATTAATATTTGTAGGATATCAATCTGAAGGTTCATTAGGTAGAAGAATCCAAAAAGGATGGAAAGAAGTGCCTCTTGAAGAAGACAATAAAACAAAAGTATTCAATGTTAAAATGGAAATCAAAACTATCAACGGATTTAGTGGACACTCCAATAGGCGTCAATTAATGGATTATGTAAAAAGACTTAATCCAAGACCGGATAAAGTCATTACCTGTCATGGAGACCCTTATAAAACAACAGACTTGGCTTCATCAATACATAGAAGTTATAAAATTGAAACCAAAAGTCCTGTGAATTTAGACAGTGTAAGAATACACTAATAAATAAATACTAATTGAGATAAATATAATAATATAATTTAAATTTTTATTAATTTTAAAAAATAAAAATACCACTAGGTGTTAAAAAAATGGTTACTTATTCAGAATCCGGTGTTGATATTGACCTTGAAGCAGTTACTGTTTCAAAACTTGCATCAAAACTTAAATCAACATTGGAATATAGAGATATAATAACTGATAGCGGACATTATGCTGCTTTAGTTAGATTAGGCGATAAAGCTATTGCAATGAGTACTGACGGAGTAGGCAGTAAAATTTTAATTGCTGAAATGATGAACAAATACAATACTGTAGGTATAGATTGCATAGCTATGGTTGTAAATGATATTCTTTGTGTCGGTGCAGAACCAATAGCACTAGTAGATTATCTTGCAGTAGAACAACCTGATCCTGAAAGAGCCGAAGAAATAGCTGAAGGTCTTGTAACA
The DNA here is from genome assembly GCF_023617305.1 of Methanobrevibacter sp. TLL-48-HuF1. Taxonomy (NCBI): domain Archaea; kingdom Methanobacteriati; phylum Methanobacteriota; class Methanobacteria; order Methanobacteriales; family Methanobacteriaceae; genus Methanobrevibacter; species Methanobrevibacter sp. TLL-48-HuF1. The sequence continues at coordinate 1,338,291 of NZ_CP081485.1, read as the reverse complement.
GGAGCAAAAGAATCCAGAATTTCAATAATTGGTGGGGAAACTGCATCACTTCCGGGAATAATAAAAGACTTTGATTTAGCTGGAACCGGAATAGGTTTTGTAGATGTGGATAAAATTATTACTGGAGAAGATATTGAAGCTGGAGACGTTTTAATAGGCATTGAAAGTAATGGTATCCATTCAAACGGATATAGTTTAGCTAGAAAAGCATTATTTGATGATGGCGGCTTTTCAATCGATGACAAAATGCCTAATTGTGATACAACTATCGGAGAAGAATTAATAAGACCAACTGAATTATATGTCAAACCAATAGTTGCTTTATTTAAAGAAGAATACGAAATTCATGGATTAGCACATATAACTGGTGGAGGTTTTACTAACCTTAGACGCTTGAAAAAAGGTGTGGGATATAATATTTATGACCTTCCAGAGGCTCCAGAAATATTTAAACTCATATACCAACAAAATGTCCCTCTTGAAGAAATGTACAAAGTTTTCAATATGGGTGTCGGTTTTGTTGTAATTACCAGTGAAAATGAAGCTGAAAAAATAATGAAAACTTTAAAAGAATACTGTAACTGCCAAATTATCGGTAAAGTAACTGATGATGAAAAAATTACCGTTAAAACTTTTGAAGGCAGCGAAGTTACATACTGATTCAATAACTATAAGGAGAGTGAAAACATGAAAATAATGAAAGATAATGAAATAGCTCTTGTAAAAGAAATATTAAAAAAATTAGGAGCTAGCGAAGAAGACAGCGAATTGGTAGCAGAAGCTACAATTGATGCAGATTTAAAAGGATTTACTTCACACGGACTTGGCAGATTCCCACAATACTTGATTAGTATTGAATCAGGAACTATAAACTTAAAAGATAACATAACTATTGAAAAAGAAACTCCTGCTATTGCTTTAATAAATGGTAACAGCGGATTTGGACAAGCTGTTGCATATAAAGCTATGAAATTAGCTGTAAAAAAAGCTAAAGAAGTAGGTATCGGATGTGTAGGTGTACACAATTCAAACCATTTCGGAGTAACTGGATTTTACTCAGATATTGCAGTTAAAGAAGGAGTTATTGGAACTGTACTTGCAAATACTGATCCTGCAATTGCTCCATTTGGTGCAAGTGAAGCACTTATTGGAACAAACCCAATCGCTATCGGTATTCCAAGTGATTCATACATTGCAGTAGATATGGCTACATCAGTTACTGCACGTGGAAAAATATTAGAATCAAAAAGAAAAGGATTAGAATTACCTGAAGGTTGGGCACTTGATAAAGACGGAAACCCAACAACTGATCCAGAAGCTGCCCTTGAAGGTTCAATTTTAGCATTTGGTGGATTTAAAGGATATGCATTAGCATTTATGATTGAAATTTTAACCGGACCTTTAGTAAATGCTGAATATGGAAAAGGAGTAACTGGTACAGCTTCACCAACTAAAAACTGTACAAAAGGAGATTTATACATAGCTATTGATCCAAGTAAATTCGGTTCAATGGAAGATTTCAAAGCAAAAACTACAGATTTCTGTAATCAGGCAAGAGCTGCAGGAGAAAATGTTTCAATTCCAGGAGATTTAGAAGTTAAAAAAATAGCTAATGCTGAAGCTAATGGAATGGAAATAGATGAAAAATTATATGAACAATTAAAAGAAATCTGTGACGATTTAGATATCGACTTTGATTCCTACTTAGAAGAATAAATTTATTCTTCACTATTTTTTATATTTAGCATAAAAACCATCAGTATCTGCATATATTGCATAAAAACCATAATCTTCTGCTTTTTTCATTGCTCTTTTAATATATTGCCTGCCCCATGAAGTAATAGCTTTTGCACATTCATAAGAATACCATCTGAAGCGGGGAAAACCATAAATACCATACATAGTATTAGCTAATCTTTTTATAGCATGTTGCTGCACATCCAACGTCTTTTTTTCAGTAGGATCAACAGATGCTTTCATAGCTTTTTTAATTTTAAATCTTTCATTGAGAATTTTAGATATAACTGATGGAATAAAACCTTTCGGATTCTTTTTAAATTTTAAATCATGTTCAGGAGAAATATTGTAATCTTCCCTATTTTCAACATCTCCAACAACCAGCATGTCTGGAGAAATGTTTTTTGAAATAATTATACTTGGATACAGACTTCTAAAATCGAACTGCACTAAATTTTCATGTAATCCAATTTCAGGTTCTTTAACATATCCCCCTTCATTATCTTCTTCAGCTGCCCTAATTGCAAAGTTTGACCCTCCAGGCTTGTTTGGTACAACCTCATTGTCAAAATATGCTTCCTTAACTAAAAACCATTCAGCTTGCTGACCAGTAGCCATACGACTTAAGTCAAAAAGAGGCTGACCTACAATACGGGTAAGTTCCAGATTAAGCGGAAGTGTCTGCTGAGCAATTTTTAAAGTGGAGACAACATCATCTAAAGAATAATCAAATAAATCGTCCAATTGTGTTGAATCACTATCCCAATACTCCCAAATATGCTCTCCAGGAACATCGACCTTTTCTTCCCCGAATAATTCATAATAAACTCTTTCTAAAGTATATCTTTCCAGAGTCATGTATCTTCTCATAACAAGATACAAATCAACATGGATTAAACCTTTAAAAGATGCTGCATTTGCAAAACCCCTTCTAATAAATTTAATATTAGAATCATCCATTCCCAAATCCAGGTCAATACCATGACTTTTAGCTCTATCCTTAAGATATGGAAAGTCAAAATTATCAGAATTATATCCTACAATAATATCAACATTGCTTTTTTTAACTATGTCAATAAATGTTTCAATCATTTCTTTTTCAGATGCTACCTGATTAACAAAGTCATCTCTGTCTTCGGAATTTGTTTTAGTTGAAATAACCTGATTTATTCCAAAATTACTGGCAACTCCAATCATAATTATTTCATCAACTTCAGAATTCGGCATTCCATGAGGATTCCTAACTTCCAAATCAAAACTTAAGATTCTGAAATCCTGTAAATCATCCCCCACTCTTTCAAGAGGTTTGGTAAGTTTAATAATTTCCAAATCGTGTTTTTTAGAATCCAAATTTAAAAAAGAATCGATTTTTTCCCCGCAGGCTTTAACTTCAGTCATTGGAATAACATCACGGTCAATTAAATATCTTCTATAAAAAGGAATATCATGTTCTCTTATATGGTCCACCTGATCCAAATCACGTAAAGCATCCCTGTTTTTAGCTAATTCCTGAGGATTTAAAAAAGTCACTTTTAAAAATGTTTTTTCCACCTGAAAATCCTTTTTAATAACCTCTTCAATATGTATACCATCTAAAGTATCCAGAATCTGTTCCTGACACTTTTTAACATTATCTTTAGGAGCGACATACAAATAAGGCTCAAAGCTATCATCCAATAAAACTATATTTTTATCTTTATCTTTTGAAAATAAACGAATTACAGGCTTATTTTCATAAGTAACATAGTCAATATCTAAAATAACAACATTTTTTTCCATTGTTTATTCCCCTTTGCTTTTATTAAGTTCTATTCTGAAGTTATCCAAAACAGCATAAGTTATACCTAATATTAACGGGCCTAAAATAAATCCAACAATTCCGTAAACTAATGGACCTGCTAAAAACCCTATAAGTAAAATTAAAGGATGAATATCTGCATAATGGCTGGACAAAGCCGGTCGAATATACATATCACTTAAACTAAGGAAAAATCCAAATAAAAGTACTATTACAACCCTTACATAATTTCCAGAAAGTAAATCTACAATAGCTAATGTCCAATAAATCGGCCAAGGCCCGAATACTGGAATTAACTGGAAAATACCTGTAATCACACCTAAAAATACACCCTGAGAATATCCAAGCAATGAATACCCTATAGCTGCAATAATACCAATAATTAAAGAAGTTAAAAAATGTCCATAAAATATACTTTTTAAAACATCTTTAACAGAATTTACGGTTCTTGTAAAGAAATCCTTACTTTCCCGAGGTATAAATGATTCAACAAAATTATAACATTTGTCCCCATCTCGAATAAAGTAATATATTGATGCAAATAATATAAATAGATCTACAGAAATTGAAAGAAGTTTACTAGCTAAACTTACAATATAATCCAATATAACATTTCCTATATCAGTTATGAAAGTAGATAAAGATGATTTAATTGTTGCAGCATCAATACTTGAACTTACATCAGCAGGTAAGTTATTAATCATCTGATTAATTATAGTATCCAAATTTAAGTTAAATCCAGTTGGATTAACTATCAATACCTCAGATAAAACACCAGATATTACTGAAATGACATATGCAATTAAAATAACCAATGGAATCATAACTAAAATTACAGCCAGAAAAATAGAAATTGATTTGATTTTTATTTTAGAAGTTATTTTTCTAGCTAATGGGCGAATAGCATAAGCTAATATAGCCCCCAGTATAACCATATTCAAAACTGGAGATACAATCATTACTGATATTCCAAGCAGGAACAATACTAACAGTACTGGAGGAGTTATATATTCTTTTAAGTCTTTTTCCATTAGAATCACATTTAATTACTGTTTTATTCCTGCAGCATTTCTTCTGTATTTTCCAAACTCTGAAATTTCTTCTATTTTCTCATTTTTAAAAACCGGACCCTCTACACAAATTCTCCACCCAGTATTATCAACACAACACTGACCACATATACCTAAGGCACATTTCATGTATCTCTCTAGAGAATATTCTGCAGTTATTTCAGCATCTTCAAGTATTTCATAGATCCCTTTCATCATTATCTCAGGACCGCAAACAAATGCAAAATCATAAGACTTATCTTCAAGTAAACTTACAGTACAATCTGTTGCAAATCCTTCAAAGCCAAAACTTCCATCATCAGTACATGGATAAATATCAGCACCGGATTTTTCTAATGAATCCATAAACAATAATTCATCTTTTGTAACAGCTGCCGGAACGACATCGACAGAATTGCCTTTCTTAAGTAAATCACTAGCTATTGCATTAATCGGAGCCATTCCAACCCCACCACCAATAGCTAAAATTTTTTTATTAGTTAAACCATTTGAAAATCCGTTTCCATAGCTGCCTCGAATACCTATTTTATCTCCAACTTTCAAATCATGAAGCTGTGATGAAAATTCACCAACATTTTTAACACTGATAGCTAATCTTGAATTTTCTTTGTCAATTAAAGAAATAGACATTGGTTTTTCATTATGGAAGTTCCAAACCATTACAAATTCCCCCGGAGAAGGAACACCAAACTTATCCATATCCCAATCAAAGATAAAAGTTTTAATAGTCGGAGTCTCTTCAATTATTTCATTAATTTCAACAATTTGTGGAACATCATTCATAAATTACAACTCCTCATGTGCAAGGCCAATCATTTCATCAATAGATCCGTAACCTTTTTTATTCATAAATTCTTCTAAACCTTTGTTAATTTTGCTAAATACTTCTACACCTTCAACCATAATAACAGTACCAATCTGAACTGCCCTGGCTCCAGCAAATAAAAATTCAACAACATCTTCAAAGTTTGAAATTCCTCCAACACCAATAATTGGAATGTCCACATTATCATAAACTGTATAGACATTACGAAGAGCTATTGGTTTTATAGCCTTACCACTCATTCCACCGAACTTATTTGACAAAACAGGTTTTGCAACATCAATATTGATTTTCATTCCAGGACCTAATGAATTGATTAAAGTCAAGGCGTCTGCACCTGCATCCTGAGCCGCCATAGCTATTTCAACAATGTCAGTAACATTCGGAGTTAATTTAGCTATTATTGGTTTATTTGCACTATCCTTAGCAGCACTAACAATTTTATGAGTTAAATTAGCATCCTGACCAATAGATGCACCATAACCTTCCATAGCATGAGGACATGAAATATTTAATTCAATCATATCAACATAATCTCCAATTTCCAAAACTAACTTACTAAATTCCTCAGGAGTTGCTCCATAAATTGAAGCTATTGAAACATTTCCTTTTCTATCAATTCTTTTAAGTTCTTCCTTAAAGTTTTCTACACCAGGATTTGAAAGGCCAATAGCATTAATAATACCACATTCAACACCTACAGTTGTAGGATTTACATAACCTGGATTAGGTTCTAAAGAAAAAGATTTAGAAACAACACCTGCTGCACCAGATTTTAAAATCCAATTCATAGAAGAAGCATTACTCCCCATAACTCCTGCAGCTAACATTAAAGGATTTCTAAATTCAACTCCGCAAACGTTTGTCCTCAACATGATTACACCAAAATTTTTTATATAAAATTAATTATGTATTATAAAACATTTATACATTCTTAATCAAGTTTTTCTTCATATTTCTTAATTAATTCACGATATTTGTCATTTTGTAATTTTAAACTTATTACATTGGTTTTATTAGATTTAATAATTTCTTCTTTATCTTTTAATAAAGATTTGATGTTTTCATCCTGTTTTTCAATTATTAAATCTTTTTGTGCTAAAAGTCCATCATAAGTTTTTGAAATTTTTCTTAACTGAATTTCAAGATTTTCAGTATTATTATGCATCTGCAATTTATAGTCATCAATTAAAGTTCTTAAATATTTTATCTGATCCTGTTTATCATCAATTATATCTTGTTTTTCTTTAAGTTTCTGTTGAAGATTATCCAACTCTTTAATTTTAGCTTTTTCATTGTTAATCTCACTATCCACTTTAAGTTCCAGTGTTTTAAGTTCATATTTTTGTTTAGTGATGTAATTTTTAAACTTGTTAATTTCCTTATCCTTAGTAGCTAACTGCATATTAAGCTCATCAATTTCTGCATTTCTTAGCTCAATTGTTTCTTTAAGGTCCTGAAATTTCTTTTTATTATAATTCGCTTTAGTCATGATTTCCAATTCCACAAAATATTCAATTAAACTATATCTTTTAAATCAATTAAATATTTGCAATTCTCTATATTAATATATCAGTTACAATAAATTTAGTATTAAATTAACAAAGTCATTTTGAGTGGAAAAATATGGAATGTTATATAACCTATTGCATTAAGGGATTTTTAGCTTTTAATGAGGATTTTGAATTAATAGCAAAAAAATTATTTCCAAAAGAAAGTATTGTAACTGCACTGATGGAAATTGAAAATAAAAAAATAGATTCACAGGAAAAAGAGATTATTGAAGAAGTTTCAAAAGACTATGATAAAATCATTATTGAATCAAATAAAAGAATCTCTGATTATTCCAGCTTAAATTCATTTGATAAATTAGAAATTAAAACACCTAATGCAGGTGGAGATTATTTAAGAAGCAATTTAGAAAAATTTGTTGATGAAAACTGCCTGGAAGTTTATCAGCAGTTAGCTATTGCTAAAATGAAAGAAGCATCAAAATCAGAAGATAAACATCTTATTCAAGCTATAAACTCCATTGACGAAATTGATGAATCTATCAGCAAATTAATTGAACGCATTAGAGAATGGTATGCTTTGTATTTCCCTGAAATGGATGTAATTAAAAATAATGAAACATATGTCCGTTTAATAGCTGAAAACAAAACTAAAGAAAAAATCATCCAAGCCAAACCCGATGTATTTTTAATAGACCCTGATTATGATGAGGAAATTAATCAGAAGGATTTAGACATAATGAATAATTATGCAAATTCCATTTATGAATTGCAAAAAAGCAGGAAAGCTATTGAAAATTACATTGAAGATAAAATGGAATCCTTAGCACCGAATTTGAAACTGTTAGTTGGAGCTTCACTTGGTGCTAAATTAATATCCCATGCAGGAGGACTTAAAAGATTAGCTACTTATCCTTCAAGTACTGTTCAGATAATGGGTGCTGAAAAAGCATTGTTCAGACATTTGAAAAGTGGTGACAGACCTCCAAAATACGGTTTAATTTACCAGCATCCACAAATTAGAGGAGCTAACTGGTGGAATCGTGGAAAAATAGCTAGAATGCTTGCATCTAAAATATCACTGGCATGCAGAAAAGATATTTTCACTAAAGATTTTGATCCGAATATTTACGAAGAATTTATCAGAAAAGCAGAACAGATAGAAAAAGAAAATCCATTTCCAACAAAGACTACTAAAAAACGAAAAGAAGAGCGCTCAAAATCTAAAAATAAACACCAGAAATCTAAAAAAAGAAGAAAAAATAAAAGGAGGAAATAAGCTATGAAAGTTTATTTAAAGGACGGACAAATAGCTACCAAAAATTTAACACCTGGAATTTCAGTTTATGGGGAAGAATTAATTCAGGAAAATGAAGAATACAGAATATGGAATCCCAGAAGGTCAAAATTAGCTGCAGCTCTATTAAATGGATTAGAAAAACTAGAGATTCCTGAAAATGCAAAAGTCCTATACTTAGGTGCATCAACTGGAACAACAGTTTCACACATTTCAGACATAGTAACTGACGGAAAAATATATGCAGTTGAATTTTCACCAACAACAGCTAAAAAATTAGTCAGACTAGCCAGACAAAGGACTAATATTGCTCCGATTTTAGGAGATGCTACCAAACCTAAAAATTATTTGAATATAACTGAAAAAGCAGACATTGTATACTGCGATGTAGCTCAACCAACACAAAGTCAATTGTTTATGAAAAATATGAACTTAATAGGGAAAGATAATGCCATAGGAATATTAATGATTAAAGCTAGAAGTATTGATGTTGTACAAAAGCCTAAAAAGATTTTTAAAGAAGAAGAGAAGAAATTAAGAGAAAATGGTTTTAAAATTATTGAAAAAGTAAAACTGGAACCCTACGAAAAAGACCATATTGCATTTGTAGTAGAGAAAAATTTTTAATAAAAAATATCCCGACTACACTTGTAAAAGCTTAAAAAAAGGACAAAGAGAAAATTAAAAAAATAAGTCAAAATACTGAAAAAAGTATTACTTCGATAGCTATTTATAACATAAAATGAAATATACAATATGCTAATGCAAATAAAAAAAAGTTCATTTTAAATGCCTTTAGGGAAAAAATCACTCTATTAATCACTCAAATTGGTAATTCCTAAAGGAATGAACTTATTTTTAAAAAATACTTATTTTTATCAAAATTTTAATAAATATTTAAAAAAAGCTATTTTAACTAAAAAAGTATTACTTTTTAAGGTTCAAACAGTGAAAACATCACTAAAATTTTTCCAAAATAACATCAAAGATTATATTGGCTACTTCTTTTTTTGAAGATAGCGGAACACTTACAATATCATCATCTACAATCCACACCTTATTATTGTCTGAACCGAAATGACAGTTCTCGTCACTAACATCATTGGCTATTACCAAATCAGTTCCGGCATCTTTAATTTGCTGCTTTGCACTGGCTATTATATCTTTCTTAGAAATATTAACTTCGGCCTTAAATCCAACTAAAAAGATATTGGGATTCAGTTCTTTAATTTGGCGAATGATTTTAATAGTTGGCTTTAAATTTATAGACAATGCTTTTGAAGAATCTATTTTATGAATTTCCTTATCTTCAAATTTAAAATCAGAAACAGCAGCTGTTGAAATAAAAATATCCTGTGTAGGAATTAATTCTTTAATCACATCATTCATTTCTCCAGCTGTTTCAACTTTAATAACATCAAATACAGAAGGAATTTTTACACTAACATTAGCTACAATTAATGTAACATCAAATCCACGAATATAAGCCTGTTTAGCTAATTCCAAACCCATTTTTCCAGAGGACTTGTTAGTTATTCCTCTTATTGGATCAATCGGTTCATAAGTTCCACCCATACTTATTAAAACTTTTTCGTGGATAAAACCACCTCATTTATTTAAATTAATTGTTCTTAATGCTTCTAAAACTATATCTTCTTTATCTGGGAATTTTGCTTTACCTTCATCCATTTTAGGTTTGATAAATGAAGCAGAGCCCTCTTTTTTAATTTTATCAATGCTGCCTTTAATAGCCTTAAACATTGAATCATGCATTGACGGAACAAACAAAATTGGAGTGTCATGCCCATATGCAGTAATCAAAAGTGTAGAAATTGGATTATCAGCTATCTTATATGCAAATTTGCTTATAGTATTTGCAGTAGCTGGAGCAACTAATATCAAATCCTCTTGAGAATATTTAACATGCTCAATCTTACCAGTCAACTCAGTCACTACTTCATTACCCGTTGCAAATTCCATAGCATTTGGAGTTATAATGTCACAAGCAGCTTCGCTCATAAAACATTTAACTTCCACATCATTTCTTTTAAGTTCTCTAGCTAATTTAATAGATTCAGTAGCTGCAATACTACCCGTAACACATAATATAATCATAAAAAATACCTCTAAAAAAATAAAAAGAATTATGCACCAATTTGCATATTTTCTAAAATATAATTAAATGAATTTAGATTTTCATCAAATTTATCAATTGGTGCACTATACAATACAACATAAGCTTGGTCGCCCTTATCAAACCATAGAGCTTTGTGTTCTTTAACTACTCCATTAATATTAGATGTATAAACATATTCAGTAGCATTCTTATCTCCAATTAAAACCTGACCAGAAGATGTCAAATTAAAAGAGGAATCATGCTGCATTGCAGTGTAAGTTTGATTTATAAATGAATCAAAACTTCCCTCAATAGGCTGTTTTTCAACATTGATGGTAACTTGCCCTACTTTAGATGAATCTATAGAGTCGGATTTTGCAAGAGCAATTACAGAATCATTTGAAGTCGATTCAGAAAGTACCCAGTCAGAAGGATATTGAACCATAACCCCTCCTTTGGAAGAACTTAACATTTTGGTAGTGTTATCACCACTACCTCCAGTAATGTCAGAAGTAGATACATTATTCATAATCAAGTATCCAAACACACAAATAATTGCTACAATTATTATAACTCCACATATAATATTTTTCTTCATAAATTCACCATAATTAACTTCTATCCACCTTCAGATCCAGCACCTGAAGATTCATAACTTCCTGTGTCAGAACCACTTCCTGACCCAGAATCCTCACTCCACCCAGAATCATAATTTTCAGAACCTTGACTAGAGTATGTATCTCCACTATCATATGAATTATCTGAAGTGTAAGTATCTCCAACTTGAACAGAATCATTACTCGTATCATTTACTTTAACTTCCTCAACTTCAGGAAATGCTGTATCCTCAACAATAGCTTGTGCATCAGTTACTGAAATATTTCCAAAGTCAAAAGTTAAAACTCCGTAACCGATGCCTGCAGTAAATCCAATTACTAAAACTAAAACTGCAACTAATCTAAAAGTACTATTATCCATAGGTTGTTTTTTCTCTTTATTTAAAGATTTATCACCTTTTTTTGGATTAATAATATATTTTTGAACCAAATCTTGCTCCTCTTTTTTCTTTCTATTAAGCTTAGGAGGTTTAGGGTTAGTTTTTCTTTTACCAGATGGTTTACCCTGCATAGACCTAATTCTATTAGTAGCATCACGAGCATCTAATGTATTGAGTTTATCTTCATATTTAGAGCGAAAATATCTGTATTTTTCTTCAGAAATCTTACCATGAGCATAGTCTGCATCCAAACTACGCATAACTCTTAGAAGTTTCTCTTTATCATTTGGCATGTATACCATCCATGAATTTTATCATAATACTATTTTATTAAATCACTAATTTAAAGTTTTTTCTAAAACTCCGGATAAGAACCTAAAACTTTTAAAAAGTAAGTAAGCCCACCCAGTTCATTTAAAATATTCTGAACTGTTTTATCAGTTCTATGACCATAAAAATCAACAAAGAATAAATATTTGCCTAAACCTTTTTTAGAGGGTCTTGATTCAATTTTTGTTAAGTTAACATGTTCTTTTTCAAAAACTCCCAATATCTTATAAAGCATTCCTGGTTTATCTTCATAAATAGAAAATATTATTGAAGTTTTATCTCTATCAGTAGGTTCATGATCATTTTTCGATAAAACAACAAAACGTGTTTCATTATTATCAATATCCTGAATATTTGGTTTAAGGATTACCAAATCATAAATCTCAGCAGCTTTAGAATTTCCAATAGCTGCTTTTGTTTTATCTCCCAAAATACTTTTAGCTGCACTTGCCGTACTTACAGCATAATGAGGACTTATTTTATTACTCTGAATAAACTCCTGACATTGAGCTATTGCTTGAGAATGAGAGTATACATCAGTTATATCATCCATAGTCGTTTCAGGATTAACAATTAAATTTTGATTAATTGGAATTACTATTTCTTTAAATATTTTTAAATCAAATTTATGAGCTAGAGAATCTAAAGTAAGTCCCACAGGACCTTCAATAGAGTTTTCAATTGGTACCACTCCAAACTGACACTCCCCCCCTGAAACACTTTCCATCACTGCAGGAATAGTGCAGTACGGAACTAAATTTTTCCCAAGCATGTGGGCCGCTTCATGAGTAAAAGTTCCTTTTGGACCTAAAAATGAAATATTAATACACATAATACTTTGTGTTATATTATTTAACAGTTAAAAAGTTTATTGTGAAAAATAAAAAAAGAAAAAATAGCTAAAATATTAGCTATTAAATTTTGAATTAAGACTCCAATTTAGCTATAAGTCTTAAAATATCTGTTTGGGTTATAATACCAATTACATTATCGTCTTCAACAACAGGTAATCCATTATAACCAGTATCCATCATTGTGTTAGCCACTTCGGAAATAGATGCATCTTTTGAAATAGACAACGGATTATCAGACATGACTTCTTCAACTAAAATTTCTTTAATTTGAGTTTTCTGATATTTTTCAGGAACATTTTTTCTGAAATTGATAAATGCTTTCATAACATCTTTTGAAGTCATCATACCAACAAGCTCATCTCCATCAATAACAGGCAATCTGCCTACACGGGAATCAATCATGATTCTTCTTGCATGAACTAACCTTTCCTGTGAAGATACTGCTTTAATACTATCAGACATAACTTCCTTAACAGTTATTTTATCAAATGCCCTGCCAACTGCAAGAGTTACAAAATCAGCTTTTGAAACTATTCCAACCATCATATCATCATCAGATACTATAGGTACAGAACCAATACCATTTTCCAGCATTAAATTTGCAACATCTGCCAAATCCATTGTTTCAACAACAGAGATTACATCTTTAACCATAACAGATGAAATATGAAGTCTTGATGCAGGCATATTTTCATATCTTGAAGAACCTAATTTATCAGCTACATCTCTTTCTGAAATAATTCCCACCAATTCTCTTTGATGGTCTTTATTGGTATTAATTACCGGCAAACGTGAAATATCATTTTTAGCCAATAATTTTAAACCATCAGAAAGTTTTTGATCCTTATCAACAGTGATTAAATCTTCAGACATCAAGTTTTTTATTTGCATATTATCATCTCCTTTTCAGTTACGAATAAATTACATCATCGAAAAATAGGAATAAAAGGAAAATACTCCTATTTTTTAAAGTTTATAATGTTTTAATTGCATTTAATATATCTTTTTCAGTAATGATACCTATAATTTCATCATCTTTAGTTACAGGTACACCACCAATATTTTTCTCAGCAAATAATGCACAAATATCTCCAATTCTTTCTGTTTGAGATACAGTAATTGGATCTTCTGCCATAATATTAGAAACTATGTTTTTCAATACTTCTGAAGCAGCATTAGAATTTAAGTTATCAAATAATTCTTTTGCATTGAGATACCTAATAATATCAGTAGAAGTTACTATACCTAATAATTTTTTACTTGCATTAGATATGTCAGCTTCACCTCCAACAATAGGTATTCTTCTTAATCCGTTTCTAACCATTATCTTACAAGCACTTTCAATTGGAGTTCCAGGAGTGGTTGTAAATACTTTAGTAGACATGTAATCTTGTGCAACATCTTCAGTTAATACACCAGCTAATGATAATGCAATATCCCTTTCAGTTACAATACCTGCAAGTTTATCATCAGCATCTACAAGAGGAATAGCACCAATTTGATTAGATAACATTGTTTCAATAGTATCCTTAATAGAAGATTTATTAGAAAGGCAAATTACATCACGAGTCATAATTTCTCTAATAGGTTCATTAATAGCTGCTAAAAAGTTGTCTTCGTATTTTTTCTCAATAATGTTAAATTTCTTTCCTCCACCAAAGAAATCCAAAATATCCATTACTGTAACAATACCTAAAACCTTACCAGAACCCGGATCAGCTATTGGTAACCTCCTAAACTCATGTTCCATCATTACTTTAGCAGTATCTTTGATACTTTTAGTTGGAGGTATAGAAATCACGTCTTTGGTTGCAATAGCCATGATTTCTCCTTCTTTATTAGAAACTTTTGTTTCATGCTCGACTGAGCCCATCTTTATAGATTTTCTTAAAATGGATGATTTATCTTTCATTTTATCACACCTCTAGTAGTTCTAAGTGTACGCCTAACAAAAAACAATTCAATAAAAATTCAAAACAAAAAATATTTCCACATTCACTCAATATTCAATATCTTGTGTACTTGTGGAATGGTGGATACTTCAAAATATTGCCCAACAATTTCTGAAAATTCAAATAATTTAGAATTAGAATTAGAATTACCCCAATCATCTAAAGGACTGGATGGCTGGATAATTATTTGAAGATTGTTTTTGCTTGAAATATTATTAGATAATTTTTCCATTACCTCTTGAATTAATTTTGTTTTTGTTGAAGGCAATACAACTACTTTACAATATAACATTATAGACTTTGCCATTAATAAATTTACTGATTTGATTTCGTTGATAAAAATATCTTTATCAAAATCATTGTTAAAATGTTCAGGTAATTTAATATCTAATGATACAATGTCTAATTTTTCAATAGAATTAATTTTTTCAGGTAAAGTACCGTTTGTTTCCAGAAGAATTTTCAAATCAGTCCTGCTAGCAATTTCATTAATAAATTCAGGATATAAACTAGGTTCACCACCAGTAAAAGAAATTACATGGCAGTCAGGAGTTCTGATATTTTCAATAGCTGCTAAAACTTCTTCAACTGTCATTAATTTTCCTGATTTTTCAGATTTACTGTCATTAGTATCACAATAGTTGCAATTTAAGTTACAACCTGCAAATCTAACAAAAATCTGTCTTTGACCTATGAAAAGGCCTTCCCCTTGAAAACTTGAAAAAATTTCAATTATTGGAGCTTTCATAATTAATCATCAAGCACTTTTTTATAAACTGCACCCTGTCCGATTCCCTCATTAACTCCAACTGCAACATATTCCAGATTATCATATTTTTCAGCTAATTTTTTAGCTAATGTTTCAGCAAAGAATTTAGATAACTCTTCAGCAGAAGAATAAGGAAGAGGTAAGAAAACACAATCTTCACTAGGAATTGAATATCCTTTTCCAGCTATTTTGAAATAAACTGTTTTTTCTTCTTTTAAATCAAAAATGGAATCTGTTTTTTTATCAAAATCTTTAATATCTATTAAATTATTGTAAACAGGAATTAATAATCTGTGATCCAATTCATTACAGATTGCTTTAGTATATGATTTAACATCTTTAAAATCCACTACAAATTCAAATTCTCCTGCACGTTCCCCTTCAATTTCCACATCGACAAAATAAGAATGTCCATGGATATAACCGCAAGATTCATGACCTGGAATAACATGAGCTGAAGAGAACCTTAAATTAGATTGTATACCATTAATCATAATTTTCATAAAATCACCATCTTATAATAAGTTAGTTTTACTAATATCTTTTTCAATTGTTTCTAATTCATCAATATATCTGCCGGCAACATCATTAACTAAGTCAGTTAAGTTATCTTTGTTAAATATCTGATTACCTGCTTCATCTTTAATATCGAAAAGACCAATAGTTTCAACATCATCTGGAGTTCCCTTATCCTCTAAATTTAGAGCAAAATGTATTTTCATGGAACTTAAAGATGCACTAGCTATCGAAATACTTAATTTTCTATTTTCCACAAAGATATCATCACCTTCCCTTTTAGAAACAATTCCTTTTTCAAATAGAACTTCTCTAAAAATCATAACAAGCAGTCTTTGGCGAAGGTAAGCTATTCTCATGTTTGCAGGTTGGCAGTCAAAAAATTCACAAATAAAATTAATCATATAATTAGATTTAATTTCAAGTCCAACATCTGCAAAATCCTTTAAATTATCAGGAGTGATATTTACAGGACCTACCCAAGTAATAACAGATGATCCGTAAATTCCAAATTCATTAAAAGCCCAGGAAGGATTAATCTGACTTCCATCATACTCGAAAATATCATCAATATGTCTGTGAATAATAGTCATGATTTAATGTTAGATACTATTTTTATATAAAAATATTGTGAAGTGCTGAAAAATAAGAAGTGAAAATTAAATAGAAAATTAAGTTTAACATTAATTTCATAATAATAAAACAAGGAAGTTATTTTTATGAAACAAGTTAGAACAAGAGATTTTATTTATTCAACTGATGGACTGTTTTTTGCTTCTACAAACTATGTCCATCCTGACGATAGATTTATCTCATTTTTAAGATATATACCTGACCCAAATGGAGACAGGGAAAAAGAAGGTAAAAGATACAGAAAAGTTACATCTGATGAAGCTTACAGTTACTTAAGAGAAAATCATCCAGACTATTTATACTTCTGTGATGTGACAAATGTTGAAATGATGGGTGTTCCTAAAGACAAAGTAGCTAAAATTATTAAACCTGAAGAAAGACTAGCTGAACTTAGAGATGCTTTCAATAAAGGAGAAGAGTTAAAAAATCCTGAAATAATGGCTAAATTAATGGATGTAAGTGACTTTTTCCATTATGTTGCAGACATACCTTATGAAAACTTAGGAATTTCCGGATCCATCCTTCCAGGACTTCACAAGGAAGATGTTTCTGATATTGACTTTGTAATCTTCGGACTGGAAAATCATAGAAAAGCTATGAAAGCATTTAGAGAAAATAAAGGTAAAAATGTCCATATTGATGAAATTGACAAAGATATCACTGTAAAAGGAATTGTAGATGAATTCTGGGAAAAAGTCTACAACAAACGTATGAAAGATTCCAGTTTGACTATGGACGAATTCAAATGGTATGAAAACAGAAAAGGAAACAGAGGAACTATAGACGGAACCCTATTTGATATTTTATGCACTAAAAATTATGATGAAATCAGCGGCAAATGGGGAGATACTGTTTATGAACCATTAGGAATAGCTCAAATCGAATGTGATATTGCAAGTGCACTTGGTGCATTTGATAATCCTTCATTATACACTATTGAAAACTTAAAAATACTTGATGGAGTTGAAGCGCCAATATCTGAAGTTGTTTCATTTACCCATACATATGCCGGCGAAGTTATTGACAAAGAACATGTCATAGCTAAAGGAAAAGTCGAAAAAGTCATTAGTGAAGGTAAAAACGATTCCTACAGACTTGTTGTTGGAACCACCAGAGAATCCATGGACGAATATGTCAAACTCAAAGAAAGTCCGGCATGATAAAATTGTTTTAATAGCTAAATATTATTAGCTATTCTCTTTTTTTACTTAATTTTAAAGAATTTAGACAGTTTATAACCTCTTATTATTTATATTACTGAATTCTAATCAATAATATCGATTTTAAAGAGGTTAAAAAATGATAAATATATCATCAATAAAAATGCATATGTACTGCCCAATGAAATTATATCTAAAAACACATGTAGACATCTCTCAAAATAATGAATATCAGTTGTATAATGAAATTAAAAATCTTAAAATAGATATTCAGGATTTATTGCAGAAAAATATGCGTAAACTAAAGAAAAGTATGGATTTAAATGAAATAGAAACTGCTTTAGGTCAAAATATAGCTGCATACACAGAAAATAACATAGATACCATAAAGAATTTAAAATTAGACATTACGCAAGAACAGATAGGTGAAATAACAGATGAAACTTATTTCAACATAAAAATATTATCCCTCAAAGCTAAAAAAGCAATGAATATACTGGACAAAAACGGAATGGAAATTGTTGAGATGTTTTTCCCAAATTGCATGTATTCCTACCTAATGAAAGATAAACAACTTGATTTAGTTGGAATATGTGATAAAATAGAAATTATTGATGGAAAATATTATCCAATAAGTTTTAAAAGTTCAAAACCACCACTTAAAGGCATATGGGACTCCGATGCAATAGAACTAGCTGCAAATGCCATTTTAATTGAAGAAGAATTTGACACAGAAGTTTTTGTAGGATTTGTAAAATATTCAAAAATAGATGATAAACGACCTGTAATTATGGATATGAATCTTAGAAAAGGACTATTTAGTGTATTGAATGAAGTTAAAGAGATTATAATTAATAAAAAAATCCCAAAAGTAAAAATAAATGAAAAAAAGTGTAGAAACTGCGAATATTATGCAATTTGTACAAAAGATTAATATTTAATATTTCCATGAAGTTTTTTAATATCAAAGACTGCAGTATCAGCTATTGCCATTACAGCAAGTACCCCTGCCTGTACAGGATCAGTTATAATTAAATCTGCATACTCTGTAACACTTCCAGGCATATTTAAGGAAATTACAATTACACCTTTTTCTTTTTTTATTTTTTTGACAGCCTCAGATATTTCTCCGCCCATTAAAGAACCTGCCAATACTAAAACATGTGCTCTTGGAAGTCTGGATACAGCATCAGTAGCTTCAGCTATATTTTCTTCACCAACAATCGGAAGAGTATCTACACTAATACGTTCTCCACGAATATTATGCCTATCAGCTTCAGTAATTGCTCCTAAAGCTACTTGAGATACTTGCGCTCCCCCACCAACAATAATAATCCGTTTTCCATAAATATTTGATTGGGAAGAATGAATTTCTACAGACTTGACTTCTTTAAGCAATTCCAAATCAGCTATTAATGAATCAATATCTTCTACATTTTCAAGCTCTAAATCTATTGTACCTACATTATTTTTTTCAATGAAAAGATGAGTATAGCTAATATTAACTTCATGAGCAACTATAATTGAAGTAATATCATCTAAAACTCCTTTTTTTTCGTCAGATTTAATAGTTAAACTATAATTTTCCATTTTAATTCCTTATTTTATCTAATTCTGCATGTGCCCTTTTCCACATTTTTAAATAATTATCTTCTTTTGATACAGGAATTACTTCCAGTCCTAACTCTCTGTGTTCTTCAATCCAGCTTTCATCAAAAACTGGAATTTCAATTTTAATAGGTTCAGAGGTTTTATTTATAACTATAAGATTCCTATAAGGAAACTGTGTTTCTACAATATATCCACCAAGACTTACCATGTGTTTTGGCTGCATTACAAATTTCAAATAATCACCTCATAATACTCCAATTACAATAGCTAATACTCCAAGTAAAGATGTTCCAACAATAGTTGGCAATAATTGTCTGTTTGTAAATACTGGAGTGAATGCTGAAAAAATACCCATCATAAATACAAATATTAAAACTACAACAATATTAACTAAAATTCCCCATGAAAATACATTTGGAGGTATTCCAATAAACAGTACTGAAAATAGAGCGCCAAGTACAAACATTAGAAAGCCTCTGGTGATAAATACAACAGACCTGTACTTAGCTGCATATTCCATATATGGACCTTCAATTACATCAGATTTCGCTTTAATAATTGAAAATGGATATTCATTTAACAGTATCATGTATCCTATGAAAAATACGATTGCTGCAATAGCACCGGATACAGTAAATAAAAATGGGCCGTTAGCCTGCTGATATTGAACTATATCCTGAAGGAAAATACTTCCGCAGTATGTTATAGGTGCAAATAATGCTAAATATAATGGGAATGAACCATAAGTAATCATTCTTAAGGATCTTCTTGCACTTATATCTTCCATGAAAGACCTTGTAGTATTTGTATGTGCTGCTCCTTTAGCCAAATCCGGAAACGGCATCCTGACAGACATTACAGATTTGGATAATGCACCCATCAACACATAACATATTTCTTCAACTTTTAACAATCCAACAATAGCTATTAAACTAGCTAATGCAGGAATATGGAATGCCTGAGGAGTTAAAGCAATCAATATACATAATACAGCAATAAAACATATGATTGGCAATGCTTTATACAATTTTGGAAGCGGTGAGACTGCATCAACATTTTCCTTAAATGCAAATTTAATGGGAGCCATTATTCCGGGAGAAGTTACTGGAGGTCCTATTCTTTGCTGAATTCTAGCATGAACATATTTTCGCTCAATACCTGGCAAAAATGTACTTACAATAAAACAAACAACTACTGTAACAACTACTGCCAAAATAGAAAAGATAATAATATTTTGCATCATGATTTTATCTCCTAATTACCTCAATTGCTCTATCAGTACAAGTAAAACATGGATCACATTGTACAATACATAATTGTGCATCAGTTATTTGGTCACCAATACAGGCATACTGCATTGCACCAATATTTGCCATAGAAGGTGTTCTGATAATAGAATGCCTGACTCTTCCACTTTCTAAAGCATATGAATGATACAGTGTTCCTCTTGGAACTTCAATACGGCTTTCAATAATATCAGTATCTTTCATTTCCCAGTCATGAGTTACAACCTGACCTTCTGGTAAGTTTTTAACCGCCTGACGAATGATTTTAATGGATTCCAATGATTCCAATGCCCTCATCATCAAATTAGATTTAACATCACCATCTTCCTGAGTTATAATGTTAAAATCAAATGGATCATATTCTTTCATAGTTGTTCTTAAATCCTGCAATACCCCAGTAGCTCTTAAAGATGGACCGGTAACATCTAATTTAATAGCTTGTTTTTGAGGAAGCACACCTATTCCGGTAATCCTTGACATTAATATTGAATCTGCAGTGAATCTGTTTACAAAGTCTGTTAAGCCTTCTTCCAGTGCATCCATATCATTATTTAATCTTTCAATTCTTTTAGAATCCAATTCACATCTTGGCCTAACACCACCAATAACAGAACATCCATACTGAACTCTATTACCTCCAATCATATTTAGAAGTTCCATTACTATTTCTCTAAGGTAGAAAACCCTCATTGAAAAAGTTTCATGAGATAAAACTTCACAACCATGAGCTAAATAGAGAAAATGACTATGTAACCTTTCCAATTCTCCAACAATTATCCTAATATAACTTGCCCTTTCCGGAATTTCAATATCCAAACCCAATTCTGCAGTTCTTACAGAATTCCAAACATGAGCATTAGAACAAATTCCACATATTTTTTCAGTTAATGCATTGGCTTTTTCAACAGGGAGCCCTTCCATAATTCTTTCTACACCCCTATGGTTAACGCCAATAGTTATTTCAGCTTCCTGTACAATTTCATCCTCTACAAAAAGCCTTACTCTATATGGCTCTAATGCAGCTGGGTGAACTGTACCCATAGGAATTTCTGTTTCTATAATTTTACTATTTGGTATTTTTTCATCCATTTTTTAAACTCCCCTTTTAATCTGCATCTAATAATTTTGGTAAAATTGATACAACACCAGACAAAACATCCTGAGGCCTTACAGCACATCCCGGAACTTTTGCATCTACAGGTATTATGTTTTCAACAGGTCCATCAATTTCTTCAGAAGGAATATCTCCATGAATATTCTTATAAACTCCACCCATTAAAGCACAGCTTCCTGCAGCTACTACCAGTTTAGGTTCAGGTATAGCTTTATAAATTTCCTCTAATGGTTTTCTGTTTAATTTGGTTACAGGACCAGTAACCACTAAAACATCAGCTTCACGAGGATTCCATGTTAGGAAAACCTTATATTGTTCAGCATCAAATCTAGGTGATAATACAGAGTTAACAATCTCAATATCGCACCCATTACATCCGCCAGTATAAACTAACATCAGATGTATTGCTCTTGCTCTTGAAAATGATTTAATTCCCATATAATCCCCCTTAGTCCTCTCTATTTTTTAATATTGTTTTATCTGAAAGATATTGTGAAATAACTTTTAATTTATCATCAGATATTTTAACTGGCTGATTAATAAGTTCTGAAACATCTACTTCCTGATTTCCAACAGTATTCGGATGAATAGTTCCTTTTTCACCGTATAATAAAAATACTGGACAGAAATCATGACAATAATAACATACAACACATTTTAGTGAATTTAACTCAGGAACTTCTGTTTTTGTCCAGCTGTCAGTTAATTTTACTGGAGATGCTAATTTCTTCATTTCAATAGCATTAGTCGGACAAACATTGGCACAGCCTCCACAGCCAATACAGGCATCTTCATCTACTTTTTTTTCTGGTTTGACAGAAAGTGTACTTATCTGTTTTCGCATTTCCATGTCAGTAACTCTATCTGCTGCGAAAAATATTCTTTTAAAGTTAGTAAATGCTCCTTCCAGTGCTATTTTAAGCATGTTTCTCATTTAGATCTCCTCTATAGAATCTTTAAAATTTCTCTCAAACATAAATGCATTTGCAGGACAGGCATTTTTACATGCTCCACAATATTTACATTTATCTTCATCTACTTCAAATTTGCCGTCATTTTTATTAATTGCATCATATGGACAAATATCATAACATAAACCGCAGTGCATACATAACTGCTGTTCAATGAAACAGAATCCGTCAATGATTTCTTTTTTATGCATCGTAGTTCTTGGAATTGCATCAACCGGACAATGAACACTACAATTTTCACATAAAATACACTTATCTAAATCAACGGAAATTGTTCCTCTATGTAAAGTAATAGCTTCCTCAGGACATACTTCACAACATATTCCGCAGGAAATACAATCATCAGTTATTGATCCATCCCATGTAGCTACTTTAAACAATCTTGCATCATTTTCACAGACTTTAACACAGTTTCCACAGGATACACAAAATCCTGAAAGTGTGTTTTGTTCTTCCCCAGTTATTTCATTAACAAGAAGCATTTCATCATCTTCTTTTAATGTAGCTGCCGGACATGAATCAATAGCTATTTTATGTGCTTTTGAAATATTTTCTCCAACATCTTCTGTTGGATCATATCTTAATTTTGAATCCTCATATCTTAAAGAGTCATTTTCAGATAATTCCGCACATAATCCGCAATTAATACAAGAGACAATAGAACCTTCCGGTTTTTGATTAATATGATTTACATTTATTTTAAACTTCTCAATAGATATTGCATTATGAGGGCATGCTTTCAAACAGTTTAAACAAAGTGTACAAGTGCTTTTATTAACAACATGACTTTTATTCATTGCCCCATTAGGACAAACATCACTACAAAGTCCGCAGTCACTGCAAATTCCTTCATCCCTATCTAAAGTTACCTGAATCGTACCGGTCGGACAGTACTTTTCACATCTTCCACAATAAATACAATTATTATAATCTGTTGTAAAATAGCTTCTGCTTACCTCTGTCGTTTCACTAGGCTTATGAGGTACTCCCTTATATGTAGGTAATGCATTGCTTAAAGATTTTATAAATTCCAGCTGTTTTTCTTCAGTTAATTTGAAGCTATCAATTCTGGAATGTGTCGGGCAAGCTTCTTCACAAACTCCACAACGTGAACAAATACCATAAACAACCCCCTCTTCAATTTTAATATTATTTATAGGGCAGTTATACATGCACATTCCACAGCCACTGCATTTAGCTCTGTCTACAACATAACCTCCATAGCTATTAATGAATATTGCATTACTTGGACAGTTCTTATAACATAATCCACAGGTAAGGCAACTTAAAGCTTTTCCATTAATTAAACGAATAGCTTTTGTGGGGCATTGTTTAATACATTCCCCTTTTCCATCACATGTATTAGTCGATACAAACATTATAAACCCCTCAATCTCCTCTGTCAAATAATAATTTACCTACAAAAATACCAATTAATCCGAAGAAAAATCCTGAAGCTATTGGCATGTCTGTATAAAATGGAAATGGGCCCAATTGCCATGCAGAAATTACTCCTACAATAAAAATTATTATGAATGATGCTAAAGTGAACTGTGTATCCATAGCTTTAGTTTTGATTTGAGAACCTATAAGAACACCAAATAAAAATCCGAATATTATTGCTCCTAAATTTAACATATGTTCACCTCAGTTTTCCTCTTCAAATTTCTTAAATCCCATAAAAGCTATAACAATTGCACTTAAACCAACAAACACTTTTAACCCAACTACTATATTTAAATATGGGACTATTCCTGCATTTGTTATATCAGGATAATGGAAAATTGTTCTTACAAACTCCGGAACCACTCCTGAAAGATCTGTTCCTACATTGTATAGGAAAGCACCTGCAAAGAATAAACCTACAAGACCAAGTCCAATATAAACCAAGACTCCGAAACTTTCTACAATATCTACAAAATCATGAGAAAAATTTATTGGAGATTTATCCAATCCATACACTAAAAGACACATAATAACACCTGCAGTAATCATGGCTCCACCTTGAAAACCCCCACCAGGAGTTATATGTCCTCCTAAAATAGTCATTATTCCCATACATGATACAAAAATTGCAATAGGTAAAGCTATCAACTTTAAAATCACACTATTTTGGCTCATTCTTCTTTACCTCCTAATCTTCCTCTACCAAATACAAGTAAAACAACTAAACCTGCAGTTAATAATATAATAGACTCACCTAAGGTATCATAACCTCTAAAATCAAAAATTACAACAGTAATCAAGTTTGGAGATATGCTGGTACCTAAAGCATTGTAAATATTACTTACACCAGGAACAATGACTTTATTTAAGTTAAATAATGCATCAAATAAAGATATGGAAAATAACACTGTTACTACTGATGCAACTAATGTTCTAATACTACTAGACAAGGTTACCACCCCAGTAAACAAATACAACAATTATTCCAAGCACCATCACTGCATAAAATATCATTTTATCTAGAGAATCATCCTGTTCAATTTTAAATTTAGGAATTAACGGCATATTCTTTATTAAAACAACAAGGATAATTAGAGTAACAAGACCTGCAAGCAATATATGAACATGTCTTAATAATAAACAGGCCAACACTAATGAAACAATCAACAATATTTCAGAGGTAATACTTCCAGAAACATCTGCATTAGTTACAGGACCTGGAGAAAAGAATTTTCTAAAATCTTTTACAACATTGAAGATTTGATCATAAAGTTTCATAAAATACCTCCTACAAACTCAGAAATCCCAGTTGTAACAAGACCTGGGAAAAGACCTAATATAATAATTAAAGCTAATAAAACAACCATTGCAAAGACTGCTGATTTAGGAACCTCATTATCAGGAACTTCCAAACCTTTTGGCTTTGGTCTTAAAAACATTCCATAGAACGTTTTAACAAATACAACAAATGTAGCTATACTTACTACAACTGCAAGAATTGATAATTCTGGATATCCGCAACTTAATGAAGCCTGAACAAGCATTAATTTACTTTGGAATCCGCTAAATGGAGGAACTCCAGCCATTGCCAAACCACCAAATAAAAGCATTAAACCAACTTTTGGATGATAAGCAAGCAATCCTCCCAATTTACGAGTGTCTTCCTCTTTAGTTACATAAGCAATAAGTCCGAATCCTATAAATAATAATGCTGTAGTGATTATTTCATTAAGTGCCTGGAAAAGACCTGCAGTAATTGCAAACTGAGTTCCAAGACCAATACCCAATCCGATAAAACCAAGTTCACCAACTGCCAAATAACCAATCATTCTTCTGAAGTCAGTTTGAGTTAAAGCCAGTGAAACACCTAGAATCATAGCTAATACTGAAAACAATACTAATAACAATTCAAATATTGGCAATTCATGGAATATTCTAAACATTATTAATACAATAGAAATCATTGAGATAACTGTAAATGTCTGAAGCAAAGCTGCTCCGTGAGGTTCTGCTTTACTGTACATTCCTGATTTTATGATATGGAACGGAGGTAAACCTGAAGCATATAACCATCCGAAGAATATTAAAGCAAATGACATCAATAATACTGGAGATGTGAAGCTTAAAGTTCCATTGTGAAGAGCTACAACTATATCAGATATATTAATATTACCAGTACTTGCAAGTAAAAATCCAATTCCTAAAAGCATTATTGGGCTTCCAATAGATCCTAAAATCATGTATTTAAGAGCCATTTCATAACTGTAATCCATAGGAGATGCAATTACAATACCCACTTGGACTAATGCAAGTATCTCAAAGAATACAAACATGTTGAATATATCATCAGTAA